>DATMQA010000227.1:0-69834 GCA_035566895.1 Binatia bacterium | reverse complement strand
TCGCGAGGGCGGCCTCTTCGGAATTGAACACGCGCGCCTTGCCGGTGAAGCGCAAACCTTCTTTACCGGTGATTTTGGCGACCGCACCTCCGGGCGCCAGGTTACCGTAGAGAATCACCAGATGGCTGTCTTTCTTGATCGGCTGGTCGAGCGGATGAATGATGGTCTGTCCGGCGGGATACGGTTTCACTTCAGCGAGCGTCTCGGCCAGGGTTTGGCCGGTGACGGTGAGGCAATCGGGGTGCAGCAGGCCGGCGTCGAGGAGCATCTTCATCAGGGGCCGGATGCCGCCGATGGCGACGAGTTCGGACATGAGATGTTTGCCGCTGGGTTTCAGATCGGCAAGGACGGGCACGCGTTTGCCGATCCGGGTGAAGTCGTCGAGCACGAGCTTCACCTTGCTGGCATTAGCAATCGCCAACAGATGCAGCACGGCATTGGTCGAACCACCGAGCGCAATCACCACCGTAATGGCATTTTCAAAGGCCTTCCTGGTCATGATGTCGAGCGGACGAATGCCCTGCTTGAGCATCTCGACCACGGCGGCGCCCGCGCGCCGGCAGTCTTCTTTCTTCGCTTCGGAAATCGCATTTTGCGCCGAACTGTTCGGCAGACTCATGCCGAGCGCTTCGATGGCGCTGGCCATGGTATTCGCTGTGTACATGCCGCCGCAGGAGCCGGGACCCGGAATCGCGCACGATTCAATGGCTTGAAGCTCTGCATCGTCGATGCGTTTGTTGGCGTGTGCGCCCACGGCTTCGAACACAGAGACGATGTCGAAATTCCGGGGATCGCCGGTGATGCACCCGGGCAAAATCGTTCCGCCGTAAACGAACACCGCCGGCCGGTTGAGTCGGGCCATGGCGATGAGCGAGCCGGGCATGTTTTTGTCGCAACCGCCGAGCGCGACAAATCCGTCCATGCCCTGGCAGCCGACGACGGTTTCGATTGAGTCAGCAATCACTTCGCGGGACACCAGGGAATACTTCATTCCTTCGGTGCCCATCGAGATGCCGTCCGATATGGTAATGGTATCGAAGATGATGGCTTTGCCGCCCGCGGCATTGACTCCGCCTTCCGCCTCGCGGGCGAGTTGGTCGATGTGCATGTTGCAGGGCGTGACCATGCTCCAGGTGGAAGCAATGCCGACGATGGGTTTGGAGAAATCTTCGGGCTTAAAACCGACGGGGTAGAGCATCGCGCGGCTGGGAGCGCGGTCGGGACCGTCGAGAACCCTGGCGGAGAAAACGCGAGGTGAGGCTGGATGCGGATTGACGCGGCGCGCTTCGGACTTGGTGGCTTTCATGCGGAAGGAAGAATGGCATGGCAGGTTCGCGCTGGCAAGCGGAGCTGTTCCTTCGTGACAAGCCTAATAAAAGGGAATCGAACCGCGCCACGCCTAAGCCGCCTCGGCGACTGCGGGCTGGGGAGAGGGGGGCACAGGGATTACTGCATCATGATCGATGTCCGGGTACTTCTCGTTCAACTCTGTCGCCAGGCGCTCAGCCTCTTCCTTCTCGAAGCGCTTCGTCCCGGTTCCGATACTTCCGGTGACGCTGGATTTCCAATGGATAGCGTACGTTTTCATAAGCGTGCTCTTTGGCAAATACTGCTTGCTCGAATTAACTGTGCATTTTTCGGCAGATACGGCCACGGTTGAGCTGGCAGGAAAGCGAGGCTGGCACCCGCCAACCTCGCTCGCGGTTCGCAGTTCCTTCCGGCCTGCTCAATAATCCATGCCACCCATGCCACCCATACCGCCCTGGCCGCCAGGGGCTGAACCGGATTTTTCATCCTTCGGGATCTCGGTAACCAGGCATTCGGTTGTCAGCAACAAGCCAGCAATCGAGGCGGCATTCTGCAGCGCGGCGCGCGTGACCTTCTTCGGATCAACCACGCCCGCTTTGACCAGGTCTTCATAGACGCCGGTCGAGACGTTGTAGCCCTCGTTGCCTCTGCGCTTCTTGACTTCCTGCACCACTACCGAGCCTTCCGCACCGGCATTATCGGCCAATACGCGCGTGGGATACTCGACGGCGCGTTTGACGATCTCGACGCCGATGCGCTCGTCCTCGGTCTCCGGGTTGACGGTATCCATCGCTGCCAGGCAACGCAACAGCGCGACGCCACCGCCCGGCACGATGCCTTCTTCAACGGCCGCGCGCGTCGCGTGCAGCGCATCTTCGACGCGGGCTTTCTTTTCTTTCATCTCGGTCTCGGTGGCCGCCCCGACGTTGATGATCGCCACACCCCCCGCGAGCTTGGCCAGGCGTTCCTGCAGCTTCTCTTTGTCGTAATCGGACGTGGTCTCTTCGATCTGCCGGCGAATCTGGTTCACGCGGCCTTGGATTTCGGAGCTCTTGCCGTGGCCTTCGACGATGGTGGTGTTTTCCCTGTCCACCGTGACGTGCTTGACGCGGCCGAGTTCTTCCAGAGTGAGGTTCTCCAGCTTGATGCCGAGGTCTTCGCTGATGAATTTGCCGCCGGTGAGGACAGCGATGTCTTCGCACAGGGCCTTGCGGCGGTCACCAAAGCCAGGGGCTTTGACGGCGCACACATTGAGAGTGCCGCGGAGTTTGTTCACCACCAGAGTGGCGAGGGCTTCGCCTTCGACATCTTCGGCGATGATCAAGAGCGGTTTGGCGACTTTGGCCACCTTTTCGAGCAGCGGCAGCAGGTCTTTGAGGCTGCTGATCTTCTTCTCGTAATTGAGAACATAGCAATCGTCGAGACGGACCTCCATCCTCTCGGCATCGGTGACGAAGTAGGGCGACAGATAACCCTTGTCGAACTGCATGCCTTCGACCACCTCGAGCGCGGTCTCGATGGTCTTCGCTTCCTCAACCGTGATGGTGCCGTCCTTGCCGACCTTGTCCATGGCGTCGGCGATGATCTCGCCAATGGTGGTGTCCCAGTTAGCGGAAACGGTGGCGACCTGTTTGATTTCCTCTTTGTCCTTCACCTTCTTGGCGATCTTGTCGAGGTGCTCGACGGCGGCGGCGACGGCCTTATTGATGCCGCGTTGGATGCCGATGGGGTTGGCGCCGGAGGTGACGTACTTCAGCCCTTCGCGGAACATCGCCTCCGCCAGGATAGTGGCGGTGGTAGTGCCGTCGCCGGCGTCGTCGCTGGTCTTGCTGGCGACTTCGCGGACCATTTGGGCGCCCATATTTTCACACGGGTCTTCCAGTTCGATTTCCTTGGCGACCGTGACACCGTCTTTGGTCACCGTCGGGGAGCCATATTTCTTGTCGAGCACGACGTTGCGGCCTTTGGGTCCGAGCGTCGTGGCGACGGCCCTGGCCAGTTTGGAGACTCCTTTGAGCAGCGTTTGACGAGCGTTCTCGTCGAAGAGTAATTGTTTTGCAGCCATAATATTTAGATAGTGAATTGTTGATAGTTGACCCCGAAACCGTTCGGAGATGATGGTTATTCGAGGACGGCCAGGATATCCTCGGAATTGAGGATCTTGAATTCCTTGCCCTCGAGCTTGATTTCCGTGCCGCCGTATTTGGTCACGAGCACGCGGTCGCCTTTCTTCATTTCAAACGGAACCTTCTTGCCGTTGTCATCCGTTTTCCCGGTGCCGAGGGCCACGATCCGGCTCTCCATGGGTTTTTCCTTGGCGGTGTCGGGAATAATAATTCCGCCCTTTTTAAGTTCCTTTTCCTGGACAGCTTCCACGAGGATTCGGTCGCCGATGGGTCTAACGTTCAGTGTCATAGTTTGATATTTCTTTGGTTTTTTGCTTATCCGTTGAATCAGCCCGCACTTGCGGGGGTTAATTTGATGTTGGTTTTGTGGCTGGAGTGCGTTGCGTGACAGCGCAGCTCGGGACAAGAGAGCCGATCAGGCTGCGACGATTCTCACGCAATTCTCCGTGCCCAAAGCATTAGCGGCTCTTTGTTGGGCGGCGGGATCGTCCCGCCACACTCCGTCGGCATAGAACCGGTATTCGTAACGACCCGGTCGGAGAGCCACACTGAGCCTCCAGACGTCGTCAGGACCTTTCTGCATTGGCGCGGCGTTGGTGTCCCAGTTGTTGAAGTCGCCGGCTAACGAGACTTGTCGGGTTGTCGGGGCCTGGAAGGTGAACTGAGTCGGACTGCCAGGGGACTTTTTGGTTTGCGATGAGGTTGTTTGCATGTTTTTTCGTTCTATTTTCATTCTTGTTTACGGCTTGAGTTGTCGGAGGGGGTGGCTGAGGTCCGGAGCGGAAAGGCCGCTGGAACTTTTCGCTGCCCCCCAGGCTCGAGCAAGAGACCTCGGGTGTGTTTTTTGTGCCCTCGCGCCTGCCCGCCAACGGTTCGAGAGCGACGGTCATCTTAAAAGGGCACGATGAACCTGCGCTTGGGGCCCATCTTGCCTGGAGATGGGGGCCAGATACGAGCTGGCGCACGCTTTAAGGCCGGCTTTCTGAGCCAGAACCAAGCCATTGCAACGATGCAACCCAGAGCGATGATTGTGAAAACGGTCATAGTATTACTCTATTCAATTGCGGTTTTGGTGACCTGGCCCCAGCTTGCCGGGCAGCGTCTGTAACTGAGCAATTTGCCCCCGACAGGCGCGTCCGAAAGTCATTCGTTTAATCCTCCATGATACCATCCTCGATACTCCGCAAGCGGATCCCGGCGGCTTTCCGCGGGCTGCTCAAGAGGAGTAGTCAGGGCGGAGGGTGTTGATTGGGGTAACGAGGCGGGGAACTCGAACCCGAAACCACTATCGTCGGCGGTGCGGACGGCAACCACTTTCAAAGACAGGTCGGCGAAAGATTTTAGAGAACGTGACATGATGACGGTGTGAGTTCGGTCTGTCCGCATTGCTGCTGAACAAATTGTGCCTACCAGTCCTTTAACATCTTGCGTGCCAACCGGGCGCCGGGCGTAAAGCGCATGATAGTCAGGTGGATGCGGCTTTCTTCGGCTCGCCCGATTGCTGTTGAGAGTTCACGAATCGTGAATTCTCGCCATGAAAACTCGAAGTCTGGAGCAGGGGTTGGCAGCCGTCGCGAGAGTGGTCGATGAGGTTCAGCGGGCCAAGTTGTCTGCGGTCACAAAAATATTCAGGAAAATGTTACGAATGGATTCCTTCTGCGTCGCAGGGAGAGCGCGCCATCCCTGACAAGTCCACAATTTCCCGCAGGACACCATAAACTTCCTTTCCAGATTTATCCGATTTGCTTCTCGACCCGGCTTGATCTGTCCTCCACATCCACCCAGACCATTAAAAGCGATGTTGCACAGAGCAGCATAAAACGCCGCTTTGTAAAGCAAACTCAGTTCGCTTCCACGGAGAGAAACGCCAAGGCCCAAGCGGGTCGAAATCTTTGAGAAACGCAGCTTGAAGCCTGCGGCGGAGGAACCGGCGAGGCGATCCAGGAAAAACTGGCCATCGGTTTTCATGTGCTGGACTTCCAGCCAGGGGCGTTTGAACACGAGTTGAGGGGTGACATAATAATCTCAGTTTTTGATTTCGGTTTCTCTGCATTGCGGCTCTTGAGCAGACCGCGCCCATAATGCCTCCTCATTTTGGGTGCCAACCGGGCGGCGGGCGTGAAGCCCATGACAGTCAAGCGGATGCGTATTGCCCGTGCTCGCCCGGCCGGTTGTGAGAGCTCACAAATCGTGAATTCTCACAACGAAAGCTCGAAACCGGACCTTCCCTGGTAGCAGGGAATCCGCCTCCGTAGCGTCGGCGGCTACGGTCCTGACGCGGACTTTTGCAGTCCCAGCTTCCTGATGCGAGAAACCAACGTGCTAGGGTTGATTCTGAGCAACTCCGCGGCGCCGCCCGGACCGTGAATTCGCCATCCGCATTTGCTGAGCGCAGCCACGATGTTGGCGCGCTCGCGCCGGCGGAACTCGGGGTCCGTGAGAATCTGCGCCTCTGAACCGGTTGCTTCCGCGCCTTGCCCGGGATCAGGCATCGGCGCCTCGCCCTGGGCGGGCGGCAGGTCGAATCGGAGCGGGCCTTTTTGCGCGAGGATGAGCGCGCGCTCGATGAGGTTTTGCATCTCACGCACGTTGCCGGGCCAGTCGTAGCTGCCCAACTGGAGGAGGTGGGCCTGGGTGAGTTTGGGGAGTGGCACCTTGAGCCGCCGGGCAGCTTGCTCGATGAAATGCGCAGCCAACAGCGGGATGTCGTCTTTGTGCTGCCGCAACGGGGCGACCTCGATGGCGAAGACGTTGAGCCGGTAATAGAGGTCCCGCCGGAACCGGCCCCCCGCCACCTCCGCCTTCAGATCGCGATTGCTGGCCGCGAGGATGCGGACATTGACGGTGCGGGTGGTTTCCTCGCCGACGCGCTCGTATTGTTTTTCCTGCAGCACGCGCAGGAGTTTACTCTGCAACTCGGGCGGGATTTCGCCCACCTCGTCGAGGAACAGCGTGCCGCCGTCGGCCGCCTCGAATCGGCCCGCGCGGTCCTTGATCGCGCCGGTGAACGCGCCTTTGGCGTGGCCGAAGAATTCGCTCTCGTAAAGCTCGCGCGGGACCGAGGCGCAATTGACGCGGATGAGCGGCTGCTGGCTGCGGCGGCTGCGCTGGTGGATTTCGCGGGCGACCAGTTCCTTGCCGGTGCCCGATTCGCCCAGGATCAGCACGGTGGCGTCAGTGGGCGCTACCATGTCAATCTGCCGCTGCAACTGCTTGAGGCTGGCACTTTGGCCGATGATGTCGCCCAGGGCCTTGGCTTCGCGGACTTCTTCGCGGAGGTAAGCGGTTTCCAACTCCAACCGGGCGCGCAGCCGATCGTTCTCTTCGAAGGCGCGCGCGTTCACGAAGGCCACGGCAATGTGATCGGCAAAAATGCGCAGCCAGGCCGGGCCCTGCTCGGGGATGGGAATGCGCGTGAACAGACCCAGCACGCCCAGCACTTCGTCTTTGTGTCGGATCGGCTGCGCGTCGAAGCCGTGAATGTTTTCCGCGATCGCCCAGTCCGGCGGGGACAACAGCGACGGGTCGCGCGCGACGTCTTTCACCACCAGGGCCTGGCCGGTGGCGGCCACGCGGCCGATTTTCCCAACGCCCAGCGGAATGCGCTGGAACTCGTCGTCGAGCCTCGACCAATCCGCCTTTGGGTCTGCTTGGGGTTGTCCTGCGCTGGCGACCAGATGAAGGCATGAGGTTTGATCCGGACACTCCGGCCGCATGCAGCAGGAGGAACAGAGGTCGCCCTTGTCCACGAGCCAGATGCGCGCCAGCGCGACATAGGGAGGCTCGGCCAGACGGGTCACGACGCGGAGGAGGAGTTCAGCGACGGAGCGGATCTGGGCCAGCTCGAGGAGGCGTTCCTTGAACGAGTCGAACTCCGGCGGGCAATCAGCGGCCAGATACACGTCTGCGTTATAGCTTAAGTCCTGAATGGGGGCAATCTGAAGAGCGCGACGTAGTGGTGCAGTTGATCGGAGCAGTTCAGCCTTTGAGTTTTTTTCCGGCTTGCCGAAGAGCTTTGGGCTTAACAATCAGGATGTTCAATTTCCCGGCCGGTTTGCAAAGTGCATGGTGAGGCGTCAGCCGTCGTGCAAGTCGCAATGGCTGTCCGTCGGTCACCGTTCGCCAAAGGTGGTCTCAAAACCGTCTAAACAGCGTGAAGCGAAGAGGTTAGCTTTCCGGGCGCCAGGTTGGCCCTCGGTTAGCTACAAAACAAGGGAGAACTCATGAACGCGAGCGCACCCAGGTTATGATACCAAATCACAAACAGTTTATTGGAGCCATCCAGGAGAAGAAAAAGGTTTGCCTGCGGTTCTACTCCAAGGCCGACAGCGGCGTCATAGATTTAGTCTGCGCTCCGGTGGATTATGGCCCGGCCGGCGAGGTCCGGGATGGCGTGAACAGGTATCAGTTCTGGGACTATAGCAGCAATAACGGCTCCCACGTGCTGGCCCTGCTGGCAGAGCAAATTCTGACCTTAAGCGTTTTGGGGGCGGTATTCGATCCGGCAGAGTTTGGCAGGCCCTCGACAGCGTGGTCGCTCCCTCGGGAGTGGGGTGCGCCCGCCGGAACAAACATAGAAATCCCTTCCGCGGCATGAGCCCGGTCCTGGAAGCCTCCGGTGGGTCAGAAAAATCGCACGCCGCCGGCAGCGGATTTTGCAGTCAACCAATCAAACCAAATGGGAAAGAACAAACTATGAGTGAGAAACATAAACAGACCAATGAAAACGATATGGGAACCCTGGCCGAAGATGCGCGCGCCTTGATGACCGCCACCGCCGACGTAGCGGGGGACAAGGTCGCCGAGGCCCGCCGGCGTCTCGCCGCCGCGTTGGACAGCGGCAGGCAGGCTTTTGGCCGGGTTCGTGACAAAGCGGTCGAGGGCGCCAAAGCGGCGGACCAGCTCGTGCGCGACAATCCATATCAAACCCTGGTCATCGCCTTTGGTGTCGGTGCGGTGATTGGCTACCTGCTGGGCCGGCGCGATGGCGATTGAAAAGAGTTAATTAGGTTAAAAGAGTTAAAGGGTTAAAGGGTGAAAAGAGTTATTTCTGAAGTTCTCTCCGCCTGCCGCTGATTTCTCATCCGTTTGCAGAGACGAACTTTCCGCCTTTATCCCATTTAACCCTTTTAACCCTGAGTATGGAAGCAGATACACCAACCCACGCGGGCACGGCCAATGGCGACTCGACTGACTTAGCGCCCGCGCGGGCAGGCGCCCTTGGCGCAACCGAAGCGCCGCCTGCTGAGTTAGACAGGGCGCCGGCGGCCAAAGCGACCCCGGCACAAATCGGTTTAGTTGTACTCGGGGTGGTCGCCTTCCTTTACTTCGCCCGTCCGGTTGTCTTACCGATCTTCCTGGCGTGTGTGGGGGGAATGGCTCTTAAACCACTGATACGCTGGTTGTCCCAATGCCATATTCCGCCGGCTCTCTCCGCGGCGCTGGTGCTTTCGGTTTTGGTCGCCGGTGCGGCGATTGGTTTCATCCAGCTCGGCCACCCGGCGCTGGCGTGGATGAATGGAGCGCCCCAACACATGACCGAGTTAAGGCAGAAGGCCCAGAAACTGTTCCCGCGGGTGGCGCGCTTCAACCAGGCGGCCGCGGCGGTCAACAACCTGGGAGCCCCGGAGGACGACCAAAAGAAACCGACCCCGGTCGAACTCCAGACCAGCCGGGTCCCCACTTTCATTAGCTGGACGGGCACTTTCCTGGCCGGGTTGGGCGAGACCTTGGTCTTGCTTTATCTGCTGCTGGCTTCGGGCGATTTGTTTTTGCAAAAGCTGGTTCGGGTGATGCCGACGCTGGGCGACAAGAAGCGGGCGGTGGACATCAGTCACGAGATTCAGCAACAAATTTCCAATTATCTCTTCTCGGTTACGTTGATTAACCTTGGCCTGGGCACAATCGTTGGGGGCGGGCTCTACTGGCTGGGGGTGCCTAACGCGGCGATGTGGGGCATGTTGATCGCGCTGTTGAATTTTGTCCCCTACTTCGGCCCTGTGGCTGGAATCTCCGTGCTGGCCATCGTTGGCCTGCTCACGTTCAATACGCTGTGGCTGGGGCTGCTTCCACCCGCCTGGTATTTGCTCCTCCACGTGTTGGAAGCCAACTTCATTACGCCCGTCTTGCTGGGGCGCCGCTTCACGCTGAACCCGGTCGTCATTTTCGTCTCGTTAATCTTCTGGACCTGGCTTTGGGGCGTGCCCGGCGCTTTGCTGTCGGTCCCAATCCTGGTTTCGATTAAAGTCATTTGCGAGCGCGCTCCGTCGATGTCTCACGTCAGCGAACTTCTCACCAGCGAGTCAAACAGCATCTTCGACAACCTCAAGTTGCTGCGGCTCCGAAGGCCGGGCGCAGCGGCGGTTTCAACTGACTTGCCCGCTTAGTAACGATCCCCTTGGGCGGAATTTCTCCGGCATCCCGTGCAGAACGCAAGGTCGAGGCGCCAATCAGTGCAAAACTCATGATGCGAAAAGGGTGTGCGCGGAGGTGGAAGTGGATAACTGGTTCACTATCAATGACGCGGTAAACCGGGCTCGAACGGCATGGGGTTAGCTAAAGAGGATTGACTAAACCCGACGAGAAGTCCTCGGCGGAAATCACAAACAAGAAAACATATGAAATTGATCCTTCTGCTAATAAGCGTTGTCACGTTGCTCACTACCGGCTGTATTTTTCCGGAACATCGAGGCGGCGGCGGGGAGTATCGTGAGCATGGCGAATATCGCGGTCACGGTGAATATCGCGAGGAGGCGGAACATCGCAGCTATCCTGAACCTGGAGTAAACGTCCGGATCCATGCCGATTAATGGCAGGCCGACGGAGCCGGGAAGCGGAAGCGCCGGCGGTTACGTTGGCCCTCGATTAGCGCGAGGAGAAAGACGACCTCATGAAAGCAGTTGCCTCAACGGTTACCCGAACGCAGGTGCCGGTGGCTTACGCCGGAGCGGTGCGAAGCCTCACAGCGATTTGCGCAACGGAGCGCGCGCCGCACCCCCATCCGGGATACCGCCCGGCGGTGACGCGGGTCGAACCGGAAGACCTGACCCGATTTGAAGGCGAGGGCGGGCCGGAAGCTCCTGAGCCTGATGCACCACTTCACCCTCAAGAATGCAGTGCCAATGAAAGCAAAAATCTTTGAAGTTATTCTGCATAAACTGCCCTCCGGCAAGTCGCCTGCCACCGTCCTCGAGGAGAAACTCAACAGCTTTCTGGTGGAACGCCCCCAGCTACGGTTGATAGCGACGCACATGAGCACCCTGGTCTCACCGGCCGAACCGGATGCTATGCCGAGATCGGAAGAGTCCTCCATTGTCATTTTCTGCACCCTTTTTTACACGGAGTAGAGAACGCCAGGCTGTGCCGTCCAACGCCATTCGGATAAGACATCATGAATACCAAATTACACGTCGCCAATCTCGCCGCCAGCACGACCGAACGGAAGCTGCAGGATTTGTTTTCTCCACACGGCAATGTCGCCGAAGTCAATCTCCAGGTTGAGCGCGAAAACGGCCAGCCGCGCGGTTTCGCCATCGTCACAATGGCGACACCGCAGGGCGCCCAAGCCGCGATTCTGGCGCTCAACGGCAAGGAGGCGGAAGCGCGGATACTGACGGTAATCGGGCATATCCCCACGAAGAAGGTGCTGCCTGCTAACGGGCAGAAAGTCCCGGGGTCGGCAAGGAGGCGGAATGGTTCCGCTTCCCCGCCCTTCTTCGGGGTTTTCTAAGCCGCAGAACTTAGAGATACGGGGTCAGCAAACCCGCGATGCCATCGCGCAGGCGAATGGCGAAGGGACGGTCATCGATTTCCTGAAGACTTACAAGATGGGCCGCTTTCCGCTTGGTCTCCACCAGTTCCTCGAGCCGGCGGGCGAGGTCCACGTCGTAACATTCCAGATTGTACTCGAAGTTGAGGCGCAGGCTGCGTGCATCCCAGTTGGCCGAACCAAGCAGCACCCAACCGCCATCGATGAGCATCAGTTTCGAGTGATCGAAGGGCGGCGGGGTGAGCCAGATCCGGCACTTATGCTCAAGCACTTGCCGCCACATCGCCCGGGACGCCCATTGGACAAACGGGAGGTTGCTCCGTGAGGGCAAAATGATATCCACCTGCGCCCCCCGCATGGCGGCCAGGTTCAAGGCCGAGACTACGGCGGGGTCCGGCACAAAATAGGGAGTCACGATCCGGATTGAATGTCGGGCGATTGAAAGCGCGCCCAACAACGTCCAGCGCAGTTTTTCGAAGTTCTCATCCGGGCCATCGGTCACGCCCCGGGCGAGCACCGGCCCGGCTTTTTCCAGTTTGGGAAACCACGAATCCCCGCGCAAAGCCTCGCCGGTCGTGAACAACCAGTCATCGGCAAACACTTCCTGCAACTGGGTCACCACCGGACCCGTCACCCTGAAGTGAATATCCTGGACTGGTTTCGGTGAGTGGCGCTGGAGACAATGGTCCACCCGGATGTTCATGCCGCCGGTGAATCCCAGGTGCCCGTCCGTCACTAAAATCTTCCGGTGCGTGCGCATGTTGAGCGTCATCAGGTGCCACAATGCAAGCGACGGCAGAAACAGCGCATACCTCACACCCTGCTCGCGCAAGGTCCGATGAATCGTGGGCCACGAATAGCGTATCCCCATCGCGTCAATCAGCACGCGCACTTCCACGCCCCGGCGGGCCGCCGCACCTAATGCCGCTGCAAAAGCCAGGCCGACTTCATCCCGGTCGAAGATATAGGTCATGAAGGAGATGGTTTGGCGCGCCTGGCCAATCGCCTCCAGCATGGCGGGGTAAGCCTCGTCTCCGTTGAGCAGCGGCTCGAGGCGATTCCCCGGCAGCAGCGGCCGGTCCACCACACCGCCAACTAATCGCGCCAGCCGGTCGAGGTGCCCAGCTTGGCCCGGCACATGGAGGGGCAGTTCCTCGGGCGGACATCCGGGCTCGGCCGCCTGGGCGCGGTAGCGCTCGAGGTTGCTCCGCAGCATCGCGGCTTTATGGCGAAGCCGGTTCACTCCAAAAATGAAATACAACACCGCTCCCACCAGGGGCACCAGCCAGACAAAACCGACCCACGCGATGGCCGCCCGCGAATCCCGGTTATGGAGAACCGCGTGTCCGGACGCCACCACTGCCAGCAGCAACACGAGCGCCGCAAAACCAATATGCCAGGCCTCGTGGGCGAAGGTTGAGGTCATGAAAGAGTATGCACCGAGGCGAACCACGCGTGCAAATTGCAATGTTGCCCGAGCCAGCACGTGGCAAGTTGCACGAGCAGGAAGCTCCTTTAAACCCAGGAGTCTCATAACCTGTTGAATAGCAGCAAGGGGACCTGGAGGAAGCGAGCGGCATATCCCTAGCTTATGAGAGGCATGGCAGGGAATCCGCGCAAGGATTAACGAAACACAGGCTTATGTTACAAAGCATCAAACAGTTGTACGGAGACAGACTTGGCGCGTCGGATGGCGAAGTCGGCCAGGTGAAGGATTTCTATTTTGACGAGCAGAACTGGGCGGTTCGTTATGTGGTCGCGGACACGGGGACCTGGTTGCCGGGGCGGCAGGTGCTCCTTTCTCCGCATATCTTCGGCAGCCTCGACCCGGCCGGAACAAGCCTGCGCGTGAACCTGACCCGGAAACAGATTGAAGACAGCCCTTCGATTGAAACGCACAAGCCGGTATCGCGCCAATACGAAGAGGAGTATTACCGATATTATGGCTGGCCCTACTATTGGGAAGGGAGCGGGTTATGGGGGATGGGTGGGTTCCCGATTTTGGAGCTGCCACCAAACTCTCTGCCGGGTGAACCGCCCACTGCGAGTGGCCGTTTGCCGGAAAGCGCCGATGCACATCTGCGGAGCACGCAAGCCGTGAACGGCTATCATCTCCAGGCAAGCGATGGGACCATCGGCCACATCTGCGATTTTATGATGGACGTGCAGAGCTGGGCGCTTTGCCAACTGGTCATCAAAACCGGCCACCGGTTTTCCGGCAAAGAGGTGCAGATCGCGACGCGGACGGTTGACCGGATCGATTATCAGGGCTCCAAGGTGTTAGTTAATTTAACCAAGGAAGCTGTCGAAAAGAGTCCCGCACACGAGCTGGTTCAGGCGGGTGCGGCCGATTGATCTCCCCCACTGCATTCTCTCTTTATAAAACACAGAGCATTATGAACACTCCCTTCATCGCCCGAGACTTGGCCAAACAAGCCCCGCACAGTCCGCGCGAACGCCTCGCCGGATTCGCCATCGCCAGCCGTGCCATTGACAAATGCCGCGCCAGCCAGGCGGGAACGCTGGGCGAATATCTTTACGATTGTCCGCTGGACAACATGCTCTTCAACTTCAAGGGCATCACGGGCGAGCAATTTAAAACCGCCGTGCAAGCTTCGACGAATTATGAAGAGGTCGGCGCCTGGCAGCAGTCTAATGGCACGGCGAAAACGCCAGCTGAAATCAAAACCTGGTCGGATGAAATGGAAGCCGGCAGCCTGATGAAAAACCCGGAAAAACGCGCTTGCTTCATTCAGAACTGCTCCGAGCTCGGGCTGAATCCGCAGATGAACAGCACGTTCGACTGGCTCGAAGCGGACGACCGCGAGAGCTTCCGCCGCAAGTCCGGGTAACAAGTGTTACTTTGGGCCAAACAACAACCAACCCCCCGATAACTCGAATTTCGCTTTGAGACGCATTGCTCTAACCACCATGCTGGGCTGGAGCATGGTTGCCAGCTCGCTGGCACAAACTTCGCCATCGGTTCAAACCGAACCGACTCGCGAAACGGCCCCGCCCGTGGCCGGTGCGGAGCGGGTCATTCTGCCTGAATCCGTTCCCGACCCAATCGAACCATTCAATCGTGGTGTTTATGCCCTCAATAAGGGGATCATGACCGGGATGGTCAAGCCGACCGCCAAAGTCTATCGGCTCATCGTCGCCAAACCGATCCGGACGGGGATAGGGAATTTTGGCAGGAACATCACGTTTCCTGGACGGCTCATTAACAATCTGCTGCAGGGAAAGTGGAGTGGGGCACGCGATGAAACCTACCGGTTTGGCTGTAACACGACGGTCGGGGTGGCTGGGTTCATCGACCCGGCGACTAAATGGAAAATCCCGAGATCAGACGCGGATTTTGGCCAGACTTTCGGCCAATGGGGCTGGAAGCCGGGATGTTACCTGATGCTGCCAATCTTCGGACCGAGCAACGAGCGAGATACCCTCGGCCTGGCCGCTGACACCGCCGCCAACCCGCTGACCTATATAGCTCCTTTCCCATTCGACGTGGCCAATCCGTTAACCTACGTCAGTCCCTACACCTACGTCTCCTATGGCATCTTGTATAACAACCTCAGCGACACCGTGAATGATTATGTCCGGGTCGCTCAGTCCGAAATGGATGCCTATTCCGAGCTTCAGTATGCCTGGACCTTCGTGCGGCAAAACCGGGTGGCTGATTTCCAGGTGAAAGGGAAACCGGACGCCGCCTCGTTGGAAACACTCGAATCCGTCTTTTTCACGTTCCAGGATCCCGAGTTTCCGGGCCGGGGCAAGACGCGGTCGGTATTGATTCCTGCCACGGGCAGGAAGTTGAAGTTCACGTTCTGGCTGCAACCGGGAAGAGCCCCGGTCGTCTATATCCTTCCCGGGTTGGGCTCGCATCGGCTGGCGGCACCGGCGCTGGCCTTGGCGGAGTTGGTCTTTAAAAAGGGTTTCTCGGCCGTGTGCGTCAGCAGCACGTTCAACTTCGAGTTCATGGAACACGCGGCCACGGCGGACCTGCCGGCCTACATGCCGGTCGATGTTCACGATTTGCACGTCGCCCTGACCGCAATCAATCACCGGTTGGAAAAGCTCTATCCCGAACGGCTGGGTCTCAAAGCTCTGATGGGCTACTCCATGGGAGCCTTCCAATCGTTGTTCATAGCCGCCACCGAATCGACCAACACAGCGCCGTTGCTCAAATTTGACCGTTACGTCGCCATCAATTCACCGGTTCGGTTGCTCTATGGCATTGCCAAGCTGGACGAATATTTCCAGGCCCCTCTGGCCTGGCCCGCCGTGGAACGAGCCGCTAATATTGAAAACACATTCTTAAAGGTCGCTGCCCTGAGCAAGAACTCGCTGACGCCCCAAACGTCATTGCCCTTCAGCGGCATCGAGTCGAAGTTCCTGATCGGAATGGCCTTCAAGCTTATCCTGCGAGACGCGATTTACAGCAGCCAGCAGCGAAACAACCGGGGAGTCCTGGAACACCCGCTCGACAAATTGCGGCGGGCAACCGTGTATCGGGAAATCCTTCAGTACTCGTACCAGGATTACCTTCAGAAGTTTTTGATTCCCTATTATTGGAGCTGGGGCATTGAGTTAAGCACGCCGGAAAGCCTGGAGAAGGCTTCCAGTTTGAGGTCGTATGCCGCCGGCCTCCAGGCCAATCCCGACATCCGGTTAATCGTGAATCAGGACGATTTTCTCCTCCCGGGCGAAGACCTGGCGTGGCTCAGGTCAACCTTGGCGGAAGACCGGTTAACCGTGTTCGAGCGAGGCGGCCACCTGGGGAACCTTTCTCATCCCGCAGTGCAGAAGGCGATTTTAGGAGCCCTCGAGGGTTTGAGGTCATCCCCTCCCAAATCTAAATGAGCCACTGAAAAAGTTCGGTCCATGAAATCTGAAGCTTCCACGGCCGTCGCCGCCACTCTCCCTGTCACCGCCGGCAAACCGGTCGTAACTCAACACCACAAAATTCCACTCGCCGCCAAAGTAGCCGGCACCGCGTTCCTCACCGTCCTCGTTCCGATTTATTTGCACACCTATGGGCCCACCAACTTTTTATGGTTCTGCGATGCCGCGCTCATACTCACGGTGGCGGGCATGTGGCGGGAAAACTCCCTGCTCATCAGCATGTGTTCCGTCGGCATTCTGCTTCCGCAATGCCTCTGGCTCGCAGACTTTGCCAGCAATCTTCTGGGGATTCACTTTCTGGGCCTGACTGGTTACATGCTCGACCCTCGGCTTCCGCTTTTCACGCGCGGCCTGTCGCTTTTCCACGGCTGGCTGCCCTTGCTTCTCATCTGGCTCCTCGTCCGCCTGGGCTACGACCAACGGGCGCTGTCGGTCTGGACGGGCCTGGCCGCCGGGTTGGTGTTCGTCTGCTACTTTTTTACTCCGCCCGCTGGCGCCCACCTGGCCAACCCCAACATCCCCGTCAACCTCAATTATGTTTACGGTTTCAACGACCAGCAGCCGCAAACCTGGGTCAACCAAAACCTCTATGTCATCCTGTGGCTGGGCGCCCTGTGGCTCGTCGCCTTTCTCCCCACCCACCTGGCCTTGCGCAAAATCTTCGCCGCGCCACAGCCGGTGGCGGGGAAATGACCACGACCAGCCCATTTTCCGTTATTTCCGCCTGATTTGTCGAAACAACCCCAAAAGAAAACCGAGGCATCGATTTGGGATACGAAGCTGTGGGCGAAGTGGACTCACGCTTGGAAACCTTTGCCGACTGGAAACGACCCAACGAGGAAGGCGTCTGCCCGCGGGACAACTTCCCTCCGAATTAGCTGATGAATTTTGCGTGGAGTCAATTCGGGCCTATCTGGGGCAGGAATGGTTCACCTTTGACCCGCGCTACAACGTTCCGCGCATCAGCCGCGTAAAGGTGGCACACGGTGCGGACGCCGTCGATGGCGCGTTTGCGACGATCTACTGCGAAGCCAATCTGACCCATTTTGAAGTCTGGGCGTATCAGGTGAACCCGCGGGAAGTTTCCGTGGGCGATCCCATTGATTTATCCAAACGCCTCGATGGCGAGCAGGCGGTGCGACTCAATTAGCCGGTTGACGCTCCATCATCCCGCGGGCTTTTCAGCCGGCACCGGCTTCGACCTGCTTATTAAGCCCGCTTGGGATTTACAATCAGCAACGCGATCCCGCCAACCAGAGCGAGCGCTCCGACGACTGGCGGGACAAAGTGGCTTTCGGTGGTCTCAAAGTGCATTCCAAGGAAGTTGACCGGTTTTCCCGGAGTGGTGAACGTGAAACCTGAGTAAGCCAGCACCAGGACCCCTACAGCGATCAGGATAACTGCACCGATGGTTTTTGTATTCATTTCGAATCTCGATTTAATTTGTTCGGTTCGCGGCGAACCGGCAGAAGCACAATAATGGGAATTAGTCACCATTACGTTCTCAGGCTGCTCTATAGCGTGGAACGTGCCACACGAACGCGACAACCTGCGAGCGCGAGCATCCAGCCTCATTTGCCCGCCAGGCAAGGCATCCGCAAGTGACCCGCCGGCAACAACCCAACTGGCGATTCTGGCTGGAGCGGGTCGCAAAACGAGCAGGGGAACGATTTTCCGGGAGTCACTTCACGCCGCTCGTCCATGTTGCAAAGTGCATGTTGCGGCGGTTGCTCCCGTGCAAGTTGCAACGGCTTTGCACGCGGTCCCCTGTGCAACGAAACCAATTTCAAGCGCTTTAATGGGCTGGATTAAAGAAGTTAGCGTCCCGAGCGTTGGGTTGGCCCTCCATTAGCTGGAAGAGAAAAAACTGGAAATCGTGAAAACGGAACCGGCAGACATCAGCCTGGTGGCCAAAACCACACCGACAGCACATGATCAGCCGGCAACGGCTTCGAGGGAGCGCCACTTGAAATGGCGAGCCCTTCTGCGGCGGCGCCGCCTGTGGCTGATTGGAGCGCTCCTTGTCGCGGGTGCAGGGGCGTTCGGGTATCATTGGGCGTTTGGTAAAGCCAAAATCAACTATACGACCGCTGCCGTCGAACGCGGCGATGTCGAAAGCACGGTGGTGGCAGCCGGCATCGTGCAGCCCACCAACTATGTCGATGTCGGCGCTCAGACCTCCGGCAAGCTTAAATCGCTGAAGGTCGGTCGGGGCGATCAGGTGAAAGCAAACCAGTTGCTCGCGGAAATTGATCCGGTTCTGGCGGACACTGCGCTCACCGCGGCCAACGCCGCGCTCGAAAGCATGACCGCACAGGGCTCGCTGAAACAGGCGCAACTGGTGCTTGCCAGAATTCAGGAAGTTCGCAACGACGAACTCTTTGCGGACCGGTTAATCTCCACGAGCGATCGGGACGTCACCAAGGCCGCCTACGATGTTGCTTTCGCCGACGCCGCTTCGCTCGCGGCGCAAATGAAACAAGCGGCGGCGGCGATTGACACCTCCAAAGCCAATCTGGGTTATACCAAAATCACGGCGCCGATAGCGGGCGAAGTCGTTTCCATAAGCCTGCTGGAAGGCCAAACCCTCAACGCCAACCAGCAGGCGCCGAATATCCTGCGGATTGCCGACATCAGCACTGTGACGGTTTGGGCGCAAGTCTCCGAAGCTGACATTGTCCGCGTCAAGCCCGGCCAGGACGTCTATTTCACTATCCTTGGCGATTCCCGGCGCTGGAACGGCAAGATCAGGCAAGTCCTCCCCACCCCGGAACTTATCAACAACGTAGTCTTCTTCGATGTGCTGTTTGATATTCCAAATCCGGAGCGCGAACTGAAGATTCAGATGACGGCCCAGGTTTTCATCGTGTTGGCACAGGCGAAGGGCGTTTTGCTGATACCGGCTGCCGCCATCGGCAATGCCGGCGAAGGCGCCGAAATCAAGGTGCAGGTGCTGAAACCGGATGGCGCCGTCGAGCTGC
Source organism: Binatia bacterium (assembly GCA_035566895.1). Lineage (GTDB taxonomy): Bacteria > Verrucomicrobiota > Verrucomicrobiia > Limisphaerales > UBA8199 > DATMQA01. The sequence goes on along the minus strand of DATMQA010000227.1, from coordinate 50,746 downwards.
GCGCAATCAAGATCGGCATCAAAAGCGAGATCTCTGCGGAGGTCACGGACGGTCTCAAGGAGAAGGAAAAGGTGGTCATTGGGAAAATCACGGCCAAGAGCAACACGACCAGCGCGCTGAGCGCTCGGAAAGGCCCTTGATGTCGTCACCACTGCTCGAATTGAAGGCGGTCAGCCGCACTTATACGTCGGGCGGCCAGCCGCTGACCGTGCTCAAAGAAGTAAGCCTGTCGATTCAGAGCGGCGAATTCGTCGCCATTATGGGCGCCTCTGGCTCGGGCAAATCAACGCTCATGAACATCATCGGCTGTCTCGACAAGCCGTCGAGTGGCGCCTATTCCATCCGCGGCGTCGAAGTTGCCAGTCTCAACGGCGATGCGCTGGCGGCACTGCGGCGCGATACCTTCGGCTTCATCTTCCAGCGCTACAACTTGATGTCCGACCTGAGTGCCGTCGAAAACGCGGAAGTTCCAGCCGTGTACTGCGGCCTGGCGAAGACCCAGCGAGAGGCGCATGCCAGTGACTTGTTGCGAGAACTTGGACTGGGCGACCGGCTGCAGCACCATCCCAACCAACTGTCCGGCGGCCAGCAACAGCGCGTTAGCATCGCCCGCGCGCTCATGAACGGTGGGCCGGTGATTCTGGCCGATGAACCTACCGGCGCGCTGGATAGCCAGGGCGGCAAGGAGGTCATGGCTATTCTGGAGAACCTGCATGGTCAAGGGCACACGATCATTTTGGTCACCCACGACAGCGACATCGCCGCTTACGCGCACCGTCTCGTGCGCATTGCCGATGGGCGTATCACCTCCGACGAGTCGCAACCGAAAGGGGAGGCCGGCAACCAAGCGAAGTCGGGCGAAACCGTAAAGGATGCCAAGCCGGGTGTGGCGGTCCTGGGCGAGGCTTTGAAGATGGCGTTGAGTTCGCTGCTGCACAACCGGCTCCGAACCGCGCTCACCATGCTCGGTATCATCATCGGCGTCGCCTCGGTGATCGCGCTGATGGCGATCGGCAACGGCGCGAAGCAGGATGTCCTCGAGCGCATCCAGGCCATGGGCACCGACCTGTTGACGATTATGCGCGGACCACCCGCCGTGCGCGCCTCAGCCGTAGTGGTGACCAGTTTCCTGCCTGAAGATCTGCCGTCCATCCGCAGCGTCCCGGGGGTCGCCCTGGCGGTCCCGGAAACCTCGTTGTCTTCACTGCTGCGCTTTGGCGACCAGGACTTGACGGTCACCGTGGTCGGAACCGGCGAAGACTTTCCGCAGGTGCATGATTGGCCGCCGCAGTCCGGCGTGTTCTTCTCGGCCGAACACGTCAAGCGCTATGCCCAGGTCGTCGTGCTCGGCCAGACCGCAGCGAAGAACCTGTTCCCCAATGACACGATTCCGCTGGGCCAGTATGTGCTGATTGGCAACGCGCCTTTCCTGGTCATTGGCGTCTTGAGCAGCAAAGGCTTGACGCCACGGGGAGACGACATGGATAACTCCGTCTGGCTGCCCTACACCACGGCCGGTGCGCGCGTCTTTGGACAACGCTATTTCAATGGGCTCGTCGTGAGAGTCAAACCGGGCGCGGACATGAGCGTGGCGCAGGCGGCTCTCCATACGCTGCTGATGAAACGCCATCGCAAGGAAGATTTCAACATTCGGAACATGGCCGACACCATCGCCACGGCCAATGCAACGCAAAACACGCTCACTTATCTGCTGGCCGCCATTGCCGTGATCTCGCTCGTGGTCGGCGGCATCGGCGTGATGAACATCATGCTGGTCTCCGTCACCGAACGGACCCGCGAAATCGGCATCCGCATGGCCATTGGCGCGCGCAGCTTCGACGTATTGTTTCAGTTTCTTACCGAGGCCGTGATGGTCTGCTTTATCGGCGGCCTGGTGGGTGTCGCGGTCGGCATTGGCGGCGGTTTATCCACCTCCGCGCTCGCCGGCTGGCGTGTGATTTTCACGGTTGCACCCATCCTCATTGCCTTCGGGTGTGCCTTTCTAACGGGTATCATCTTTGGCTACCTCCCGGCCAGAAAAGCTGCACAACTCGACCCCATCGAGGCGCTGGCCCGCGATTAGAAACGCCATGAGTCTGAGGCCCTGTTGGCAAAACGATCGGTCGAACGATTCCCGGCCAGCCACTCCAATCGGGATAGGGAATTCAACTCGATTGGGCCGGCCCCAGCAAACCTGCCGGTTCATTCGTTAATGCCCCAGTGCCGGTACGAATACCGTTGGATGTCCACCGGTGGGGATTCCCCCAATTACTCGCGACCGGCCCATCACATAGAATACCCCGAAGTGAAAACCTTGTTGGTGGACATATCGAACAGAAAGGACCGTTACGAACAAAACCATGCTTGCGGCACTCGCTTTGTCGCTGCTCCCACTGGCTGGCAAGGCTAGCCAAATTGGCATCAGGCGAGCCGCTTACGCCAAGCGGCCATCTCATTTAGAACAGAATAATTGTTGAAACTAAGAAAGAACCACGATCCTCAAGGCGATAAATCCTAACCAACCGAAAGAGCATTCATGAAAATTGAAAAAAAAGAAACAGCCAAGCTATCGAAAGTTACATCAATCCCGCTGCCTGCGTGCCCCGGTTGCTCCATGATCAAGAACGAGTGGCCCGGTGAAGGATATACACACGAAGGGGAAACCTACTGTTGCCAGGGTTGTGCAGAAGGCACCGGCTGCAGTTGCCTGAGCGTGGCCCAGCCGGGCTACTCCCGCGAAGGGCAGAACCTCACGCAGGCCGAAACGCGACCGGGCGAACAACGCGCGGGAGCTCTCGCGCCCCAGGGAGAACTTAGCGGGGAGCGAGATGCCCGCGGCACGGAAGAGGCCATTGACGAACCCGGCTGCGGCAGCACGGTTGCAAACCTCAAATGAATTTTGACGCTGGTGCTGCGTTTGAGGCGCGAATCGTTAATGGTCCTGGCTTCGTTGCTTTTATACGGCTGGCTGGCATGGTCTGCCGCGGGCTCTCCGATGCCGCCGGTTGGCTTGGCGCAGAATAGGAATCTCACCAACACCATAGAATATCAGCGCTGGTGGTGGGCTTTCTCGCAACGCGCTTCTCCCCGCGGGTTTATCCCGGATGGGGCGAAGCTCCAGGCGCTTGAGCAAATCAAGCAGCATGAAAAAGCGCGGCAGACGGGCACTGGACAACTTCGGGATTCGGCCAGCCCGGGGGAGGTTCAAGGTGACCGATGGGTGAGTATCGGGCCCGCGCCGCTAATTATCCAGCAGAGCACCCCGGTGTTGCCCGCTAGCGGTCGCGTTGCAGATGTATCGGTAAACCCGGGCAATTCCAATCATTGGTTGATCGGCGCAGCCCAGGGCGGCGTCTGGGAAACGCGTGATGCGGGAGCGAGCTGGACTCCAAAAACAGATGATCAAGCTTCTTTGGCCATGGGAGCGATTGCCTTTGCGCCCAGCGATACCAACATCATTTATGCCGGCACCGGCGAGGGGGTGAACTCTACGGATGCTTATGCGGGCCTTGGGCTCTTGAAATCCACGAATGCCGGCAGCAGTTGGCAGCTGCTGGCCACCTCCTATTTCGCCAAAGCGTCCTTCCGCGTTATCAAAGTAAATCCTGCAAATCCCAATATCCTCCTGGCGGCCACCGTGCGTGGCCTGGCCGGGGTCAGCGGCGGGTTGCTTCCCTCCCCGCCGCCGGTGGGAATCTATAAATCGATTGACGGCGGGGTTACGTGGTGGCTCAAGCTGGAAGTGCACATCGGCCTTTTCGGAGGCGGCTGGGACATCGAAAGTTATCCAGGCGATTTCAATCGGCACTATGCAGGGGCCGGGAGCGTTTTTGGAAATCCATTCAATGCTTCAACAAACGGCGTGTATCGCACCACGGATGCCGGGGAGAGCTGGCAGCTCGTGCTCGGGCCCTGGAGCAATCTTACCGGCCGGGTCGAACGGGTGGGAATGGCGCTCGCACCTTCAAACCCCAATATTTTGTATGTCAGCATCCAGGATGCCTTCGGCAATACCAATGGCACCCCAGGGGCACTGCTCGGGATTTGGAAAACCGCCAACGCCTGGGCGGCTACGCCCACGTGGACGCAAATCCCGAATCCCTCCGGTGTTACCACCCGCTTTTGGTATTCTCATGAAATCATAGTCGATCCCGCCGATGTGAACAGTGTTTACCTGGGCGAAGTGGACCTGTGGAAGTACAATGGCTCTTCGTGGGCTGATGTGACCTCAAACATTCACGTGGACCAGCAGACGATGGCGTGGGCAGCGAACCGGTTGATCGTGGGAAACGACGGCGGGGTCTGGTCCAGCACCGACGGCGGGAGTTCCTGGAGCAATCACAACACCACTCTCGCCATCACGCAGTTTTATCAGGGGTCCGTGCATCCGACAAACCCGAACTTCGCTCTCGGCGCAAGCCAGGATAACGGCACCGAGATTTGGGAGGGTCCGCGGCTCTGGAATTCCGTGTTTTACGGCGACGGTGGATATAGCGCGATCTCGGCGAGCCGGCCCGACACCGATTGGACGATCTCAGCGCCATCGTTAGACATTTACCGAACCACTAACGGCGGCGCCAGCTTTTCCAGCGCGATTAACGGGATTGACACATATAACGCGCTTTTTATCGCCCCTTTAAAAAAATGTCCGTGCAACGACAACGTGTTTATCGCTGGGACGGACAATCTGTGGAAAAGCACGAACTTTTTTTCTCTTAACGGCCCGTCCTGGTTTTCCAACGGACCGGAACTTGGGGAGGCAATTACTGCGATGGCCTTCGCTCCTTCCGACAGCAACTGCCTCACCTATGCCTTCGGCACTCTATCCTTCGGGCAGGTGAATCTAACCACCAACGGCGGGAACACGTGGAACGACTTGTTAAACTTCGGTCGTTACGTGAGCGGCCTGGCCTTCCATCCGACGAATGCGAATATCCTTTATGTGACTTTCTCCAGTTTTGATGATCCGGCGTTCCTGCCTTTGGGCCATGTCTTCAAGACCACCAATGCGCTGGCGGCATCCCCGGCGTTTTTCAACGTGAGCCCGCCGGTGAATATCCCGTTCAATGCGATTGTTATCGACCCGTCCAATCCGAACACGCTCTACGTCGGTACCGATATCGGAATCTGGAAAAGCGCGGACGCGGCTGTCAGTTGGACCCACATGGGACCCGAGAGCGGAATGCCGAACGTGGCGGTTTTCGACCTGGAGATCAGCCAGGGAGCGGCGAGGTTGCTCGCTTTCACCCATGGAAGAGGTGCTTTCGCGCTGCTCAGTCCTCCCGTGGTTACTTCCGGGACCCGGGTAGGAACCAGCTTTACTTTTTCTTTTGCCACACTTCCGGGAAGCCAATATCTGGTGCAATATAAAAACACCCTTAAAGATCTCGCCTGGCAAACCCTGACTACGGTTACCGGGGATGGCACGGTGAAATTGATCGTGGACCATGCCGCAACGACCCCGGAACGTTTCTACCGAGCCACGGTAAATTAGTCACTATGCAGATCGTGGTGGCGAGCACCGAAATAAGGCCCTCGACATGACGCGCTGAGCCGTTCGACCTGGCGATTCTGGCTGGGGCGGGTCCCAAAACGAGCAGGGGACCGATTTCCAGGGAGTCACTTCACGCCGCTCGTCCACATTGCAAAGTGCCTGCTGCGGCGGTTGCCGCCGTGCAAGTTGCAGTGCCTTTACACTCGGTTCATTGCACAACGAAAGTAATCTCAAGCGCTTTAATAGGCTGGATTGAAGAGTTGGAGCGCCGGGCGTTGGGTTGGCCCTCCATTTGCTGGAAGAGAAAGGGTACGCAAGGGCACCTTAACCGATAGGATACCCCTGGAACACTTTGCCGTTACGTTAACGGCGATTCACAAACGAAAAACAAAACCAAGCATTATGAACACACTCGAAATCAAAGGCGACTGGAACATCACCAAGGGCAAGCTGAAGCAGAAGTGGGCCCAGCTTACCGATGATGATCTCCAATGCGCCGAGGGCAAGCACGATGAACTGTTGGGGCGCATTCAGAAGCGCACCGGCGAAACCCGTGAAGCGGTCGAAAAGGCCGTCAAAGAGGCCTCGTCCTGCTGCTGCAAATAGCCTGTCCACCTCCCGCGCGAGCGAACTGAGGACGTGAGTCAAGGTCCAGCGCCCGTGGCGGGAAGGGGTCCTGGCCGCGTTTCACGAACGTGACCAGAAGATAAAAAACAGGAAATCCTGAAAATGGAACCGGCAGACATCAGCCGGGTGGCCAAAACCACAGCGACAGCAAATGATCAGCCTGGCAACGCCTCCGAGGGAGCGTCATTTGAAATGGCGAGGCCTTCTAAAGCGGCGAAGCAAACGAGCGGCGAAGAATCGCCGGGGGCTGTCGCTGCGGAGGGTGTCAGCCTGCGCGGGCCTTTGCCTTGGTGGGGCCGCCCTCGCCGTCGCGGTGCTCATCCTTTTGTTCGGTGGCGCGCTCCTCAACGGTTTTGCCAAAGGGAAGGTGGAGCGAGCGTTTGCGATAGCGCATCCAGGGTACGCGTTGCGGCTCGGGGCAGTGGATTACGCGATGGGCGCCAATCGTCTGGCCGCTCAATCCGTCACCGTGAGTGCCACGAATTCGACGCTCAAGGTCGGCCGGATTTCGCTGACGGGCATTCGCTGGACGCGGCTGCTCTGGGGAACGGCTGCTCTGAGTGACGTCCTCGCCCATGCCAGCCTCGAGGCGACGAATCTCGAGGCGGAATTTCCTCAGTCACATTACGGGCTCCGCTGCGCGCGGCTGCGAGCGTCGGTGCCGGGTTCGGAACTCTTCGCCGAAGGAACGCAGCTCCGGACCTTGGTCGGAGACGAAGAATTTTTTGCGGCGCACGATTTTCGAACGACGCGGTTTCATGTGGTCCTGCCTGAATGCAAAGTGTTGGGCCTGGCATTTGGCGAACTGCTCCAGGGCAAGTCGTACCGGGCCCGCTCGGTCCACTTCTCCCGGCCTTCTTTCGATGCGTTGGTTAATCGTGACAAGCCGGTGGAGCGGTTCGTGAAGAGTCCGCTCATGGTGAACGAGGCGCTGGCCGCCATCCCGCTGCCGTTGCAGGTCGATACCCTCAGCATCACCAACGGGCACCTCACATACTGCGAGAGGGTGCTCGCTGGAGCCGCTCGCGGCGTGCTGACGTTCGAAACCGTTAGTATGTCCGTCGAAGGCATTGCCAACCGCGCCGAAGCCGCTGCCGCAATCCTGCTCCGGGGGCAGGGCGACCTCATGGACGCCGGAACACTCAAGCTGGTGATGTCGATCCCGATCACGCCGCCGGATTTCTCCCTCCACTTTTCCGGTTCACTCAGTGCGATGGACCTGACCCGCCTTAATGCGTTCCTTGATATTGCGGAACGCACCCGGATAAAGTCCGGCCGCGCTGAAGAGGCCGCGTTTGAAATCGATGTGACCGCCGGCCAGGCTCACGGCCATGTGCGGGCGATCTACAGGGATTTGGAGCTCGCCGTTCTCGACAAACAAACCGACACCGAAAAGGGATTGGACAATCGCGTCGCCTCGTTCTTGGAGAACCTGTTGAAAATCAGGAAATCCAACGCGCCGGAAGCACCAGGCTCGATGAAGGAGGGTAAAGCAGACTACGCGCGAAAACCGGGCGACGAGTTTCAGCAATTTGTGTGGTACGCGCTGCGCAGCGGTATCCTGGACGTCATCAGCCATTGACGCGCGGCGTGAGTGTCGCAAGGGCTTGCGGTTGCTCAAAGCAAGGCTGTGATTTAACTCACCGCCACAAACCAAACAAAGTTGATTATGATCTATGCAACACATCGAACAACATTTCTCGGGGAGCGACACCGTCCGCGACGTGGTGATTGGCATGGCGGATGGGTTGACGGTGCCGTTCGCGCTTGCTGCGGGCATTTCGGGCGCTTTGACCTCCTCGCACATCGTCGTCACAGCGGGGTTGGCGGAGATTGCTGCCGGCTGCATCGCGATGGGCTTGGGCGGTTACCTGGCGGCCAGGAGTGATGCCGAGCACTTCTTCAACGAGCGACGGCGCGAAGAACAAGAGATCGTGGAGAAAGCGGATGTCGAAAAGCAGGAAATCGTGGACCTCTTCCAGCAGTATGGGGTGACGGCAGAGGAATGCGCGCCCATTGTCACCGCGCTGGAACGAAAGCCGGAAGCCTGGCGCGATTTCATGATGCGCTTCGAGTTGGGTTTGGAAGAGCCGAACCCTAAACGCGCCGTTCGCAGCGCATTGACCATTGGGGGTTCTTACATCGTCGGAGGTCTGGTGCCGCTCGCTCCTTACATGCTGATGCATGATTCCGGCCGGGCATTGGGCGTGTCAGCCACCATCACATTGGTGGCCCTGGCGGTGTTTGGCTTTGTTAAAGGCCACTTCACCGGCGTTCCCAAGCTGAAGGGCGCCTTGCAGACATCCCTGGTCGGCAGCCTGGCCGCGGGCGCGGCTTATCTCATCGCCAAATTCATCGCGTGATGGGGAAGATGGAGTGGTGGCGTGCGACCGCCTCGCGGCGCTGCTTGTTATGCCCCTACGGGCTTACAGGTCCTTGATACCATTCCAGAGAGCATAGAAGCCGCACAATGGTTCTCATTTTGAGTTTTACACCCGCACCGCTGCCGATAGCGTTCTGATTACTTTACCCGCAATTTTGGTCTTACTGAGGACGGAGGGAACGTTGACGTTTTTGGGACAGGGAGTGAGAAATACCATTTCGTGGCGTCGGTTCCAATTCCCAACTGGGCAAGGTGGCGCAGATCCACCTCCAGCACGTCGGGAATGCTGTACTCCAGTATGCGGTATTGGGGATCTGTCCAAGCACGCACCGTCCGCCCCCAAAACCTCTTCTCCGGCGGCAAGGTGAGGCGAATGCGGTGGATCAGGTTGATGCCCGCCAGCGCCGCTGTTTCTGTCACCATATCCGTGCAGTCGTGGGACGTTATGCCGAATTGGTCGTACTTCCGGTGCATCACATATTCATAGATCAACTGATACCGTCGCCGGGTAATCCCCATCCGCCAGACGAACGAGGGGGGGCGACGGGGCCTCCCGATCTGGAATTGGCCATCGGATCTGGTTTGCTGCAAATAGGCGATAGGATTGGGATCACCCGCCCGAATCCTCTGAAACACGCCATCATGGTAACGCGGTGTCGCTATCCCCAAGTCGCCGGTGTGGCCGCATTCCAGACGGTTCTCTGGACTCTCCAGGATGATCCAGCTATGTCCCCACGGGCGGTGCCAAATTGAGAGCAGAAGCGACTTTGTGTAACTGTAGTCCCAATTGGCCGCTTCGGTTAGAATATAGAGGTAATACCCCTCGTCCCCCACGGGCGTTCCGGTGGCTGGATCAAGGTCGGCATCCGGGGCAAAACGGCACTTGATTGAGATTGGCTGGGCGCTCCAACCATCAGGCCGCATGGGAGCGTAGATGGCGCCACGGTGGTGGGCACAACCGACGAGCAGGAGAACTGGCATCAGAGTGAGAAGTTTGATGAGAGCTTCCATTGCTTTGTGGCGCCTTTCTATTACGGAAGCGAAACAACGGGAATCCGACCGCGACCGGACGCCCCGGTGAGCCCACACGCCCGGCCCATGGCGAATGCCTGCAGGTTCGCCGCGTGGAGCTTTTCGGGCAGGACGGAGCGAATGGCTTCATGCCAGACCGCCTCGGGGATGTCCAAACAGGTGCTCAGCGCGCCCAACAGTCCCACGTTGAGACTTTTTCTGTTCTCCAGTGCTGCGCTATCCAGGCAATCGGGCGCGATCAGCCGCCCACCCGGCCGCAGGCTGGGCCGGTGGATCTCGATTTGGTCTGGAGCTAACACCACCAGGTAATCGGCCTCGCCGGGCGGCGTCATCGGGCTGTAAACCGCCGGGCCGAACCGCACGTCGGTCGAGACCGACCCGCCACGCTGGCTCATGCCGCGAATTTCACTCTGCTTGATGTTGTGTCCGGCGCGGAAGGCCGCCTCGGCCAGAATGGCGGCGGCAGTAACCACGCCCTGCCCGCCCAGGCCGGCGATGATGATGTTGGTCACCGGCGTTGGGTCGTTCATGGCGCGGTCTCCGCCGGCGTGGCAGCGCGCGCCCAACCCTCGATCTGCCTCGCCCCCAGGACGCAGGTGTGCCGCGCGACAATCACATTGATCCTTCCGTTGCCCAGGCACTCAGAGATGGTGCGCGCCAGTTCGCCGGACTCGGCAACCGGATCGATCACGTGCACATCCTCAATGCCGAACGCCCGCGCCAGGTCTTCCAGGACGACTTTGCCTGTCGGCTGATGGTCGAGCGCGCGGCCGCTGCCGGCGTGTTCCTGAAAACCGGTCATCGCCGTCGTCGAGTTGTCGAGGATGATCAGGAGGTGGCCGGTCGGCGGCGGGTTGTAGATCATTTCGACCAGCCCGGTCATGCCACTATGCAGGAAGGTCGAATCGCCGATGACGCTGACCACCCGCCGGGCTTCAGCCGCGGGCAGCACGTGGCGCAACCCCAGCCCGATGCCGATCGACGCGCCCATGCAAACGCACGAATCCACCGCCTCGTACGGCGGCAGCGCGCCCAGCGTCGAGCAGCCGATATCACCCGAGACGATGCAATTCAGCTTCCGGAATATCTCGAAGACCGGCAGGTACTGGCAGGCGGCGCACAGCGCGGGGGGCTTGCCGCGCGGCGGCTCGGGTTCGGGCGAGTCGTCGCCGGCAAGGATGCGCCGCACCCTCCCCACGTTCAATTCCCCGAAGCGAAACGGCTCGGGCTTGGCCTCGACGGTGATGCCGGCGGCCCGGATCGCCTCCGCCAAAAAAGGGTCGCCTTCCTCGATCACGACACAACGCTCCGCCGTCGCCGCAAAATTGGCGATCGCTCCCATCGGCAAGGGATAGGTCAATCCCAGCTTGAGCATGCTCGCGGACGGGGCCACCTCGCGCGCATGCATGAAGGCCACGCCCGAGGCGATGATGCCTAGCTCCCGGTCGCCGCTGATGCGCCGGGTCAGCGGCCCGGTTTCGTTCCACTCGGCGATGCGTGCCAGCTTTTCGCGCAGCCGCCGGTGCGCCGGGCGCCCATACGCCGGGAGCATCACCCGTCCGCGCACGTCGCGCTCGAAACGGGCGGGCGCGGGCGGCGCGGCGGGCCGCCGGGCACGCACCACGGTTTTGGAGTGGCACACCCGCGTCGTCATCCGCAGCAGGACGGGGAGCCGCCAACGCTCGGACAGCTCGATCGCCGCGACCGTGAAATCGTAAGCCTCCTGCGAGTCCGACGGCTCGAGCATCGGCAGCCCGGCCGCCACCGCGTAACGACGGTTATCCTGCTCATTCTGGCTCGAGGCCATGCCGGGATCGTCGGCCGAGACGACGACCAGCGCCCCGTTGACGGAGGTGTAAGCGGCCGAGAACAACGGATCGGCCGCCACGTTGAGCCCGACGTGTTTCATCGCCGCGAGCGCGCGCCCTCCGCCGAACGCCGCCCCCAGCGCCACCTCCAACGCCACCTTCTCGTTGGGCGCCCAGCGTGCCGGGCCGCCCAGCGCCGAAAGGTGCTCCAGGATTTCCGTCGAAGGGGTGCCGGGATAGCCGCTGGCGAACGCCACGCCGCTTTCAAACGCCGCCATCGCCACGGCCTCATTCCCGCTGATCAGAATACGCTCGGTCGTTGTCATTTATACATGCTCCGCGCGAAAAGGGTTCCGATGTATTATCAGGTTTACATATCTTCTGCAAGACCCGCGGCCCCTGCTCACCCTAATATGGCTAAAGATCGGTTTTATTTTCATGTCCCCCCCAAATGCTTTTGTTCATGTTGACTCACCTGCCTTACTGGAACAGGTCATCGGGAACGTTGATATTCGTCCGGAGGTTGCGGAAAATTATCCTCCCCTCCTGCACGCCATTCGTCGTGGACATGCCCACTTCTACAGGAAGCCGGAGTTCCTTGCTGATCAGGAACTGGTATCCTGTTTCCACCCCTTTCCGAAAATGGTCATCCGCCAGGACCTGAATCTGAAGGGTATCTTTGTCCTCCAAAAGGGATACCGGCCCCCGACGCTGATCGGTCACGCTGTGCCGGATGTTCTTGATGAGCAGCCCCAGATCCGTCTGGTTCATTCGCTGCCCTGACGGGCTTTGCAGCACCGGATCGTCCACCCTTAGATGCAACGTCAACCGGGACAACAATCCCTGCGGTTTCATGAGAACCTTCCCGTTCCGGTCAGGATACACCAGGATCATACCCGCTCGGGGTGATAGAAGGTCGATGCGGATCCACTTTGGCTTCTTGTGGGTGTATAAGGACTTTTCCGATTTGATGGACCCGTCGTCTTCGAACCAGATGACTTCAACTTCAGCTTGGTAATCCTCGACCTTATCGTAGGCGGCTTCCATCCGTTTGAGGATGGTTTCGACGTCCTCCTGCGAAGCCGCAGGCAGCGCTGGCTCCGCGCCCGCAACCGCAGCTCTCGGGGCCGGCGGAAGGACGCTGTTTGCTCGCGGCTGGCAGCACCCCCCAAGCCCGAATGTCCCCGCCGCCAGAACAAGCTGCCAGAGCCAGGCATATCTCCTGACAGCAGGTCCTCTAGTCCGCCGCATTTCCATATCGCCGTTCCTGGCTTTGGCATTCATCGCCCTCCTGGCTCCTGGGAGTTTCGGGACACTTTGCCATCACGCGCTCTCTTCCCATTTGGTGGCTATGATACCCAGAATGAAAACCACAGCCGCGAAAACCCCTATGACCGCGGAGTCTTTCAGCGCAGCCAGGTTGTCGGTAAATACCATGGCCGCCCGGAGCCCCTCATTCACGTAGTAGAGAGGCAGTATTCTAGCGAACTTTTGCAGAAACCCCGGCATCAGCTCGATCGGGAAGAAGCTCCCCGAGAGGAACATCATCGGGAAACTGATGCTGTTTCCCGCGGCGGCGGCGCTCTGCGCCTCCCTCACGAAGCGGGTCAGTATCATCCCGATTCCGACAAACGCGAACACGTCAAGCAGAATGAACGCAGGGAGCCAGGCGTCTATATGCAGGTTGACGTCAAACACGGCGTAGCTCACCAACAGCATCACAATCGTGGATATGACCGCGAGTATGAATTGGTACAGGATGCTCGCCAGGATCCAGTCGGTGCGGGTGATGGGCGTCGTGGATAGCTTCCTGATGACACCCTTCTGCCGGAGCTCCGTGTCCGAATCCACCGTGCTGAACAGACTCAACGTCATCACCGACATCGCGATGATACCAGGGACGAAGAACTCGATGAACCGGTATTTCTTGGTGAGGATCGAGCTCCCAACCGACTTGAGGAACGGCGGCTTCCCGGACATCCCCTGGTTGATCCCGGCTAACACTGCGTCCAGGATTTGCATCTTGGTGGTCACCGACGAAGAGCTGGGGTCGTAGATATAGGTGATGGTGACGGATGCTTTGAGGTCGTTGTGCTTCATCCGCCGCAGGAGGGACCTTTCATAGCCTTGGGGAATAACCAGGACAAGGTTCACCTTGTTGTCCCTGACGTATTGCGTGGCGTTGACGGCAGGATCGACTCTGGTTATCTTGAATTCCCCGTTGACCTCCAGGGTCTTGATGGACTGTGCGGACGAAGTCGTCTGGTCGAGGTCCTGCACGCAAAGGTGATAACCCACGTTGTCCTGGCTCATGAATATCGTGCCGAAGACGAGAATCAGAATTATCGGAAACGCGAGCGTGAAGAACATGGTGGTTCTCTCACGGTAGAAGCTCCTGAGCTTCACGACGAGGTTTGCACTGATGATGCGCGGGCTCATTTCGCCTCCCTTTCAGCGAGATTCTCTTGGAGTGCTTCGCCGGTGAGTTGAAGGAAGACTTCTTCGAGGTTGGGCTTGCGAACGTCCAGGTTAAGGAATGAAGCCCCTTCGTCCTTGAGGCCATTCAGTATCTTCAAGACGTCGTCCGTTTGCGCCACCCGGACTTTGATGTTTTTGTGGTTGTCATGGATCGGCTCGAAGCCCATGTTCCGGACAATTTCAAAGACTTTTTCATCGATGGCCTGTAGCGTGAGCAGCAAGTATCTCGCGTTGCCTTCGATGAGCTCCCGGGGAGAGTCCATCGCGATGATTTTCCCCTTGGAGATTATGGCGACAGCGTCTGCGAGAAGCTCCGCTTCCTCCATGTAGTGCGTGGTGAGAAATATCGTCTTCCCCTTTTCCTTCAGGCCCAGCAGGACATTCCACACCTCGCGCCTTGCGGCGGGATCGAGCCCGGTCGTCGGCTCGTCGAGGAACACGACCTCGGGATCGTTGACGAGCGCAATCGCGATTCCGAGACGCTGCTTCAAGCCCCCGGAGAGGTTCTTGTACTGCTCTCGAGACTTGTCCTTGAGGTTCACCAGTTCGATCAGCCCGTCGATATCGGTTTCCCTGCGGCAAAAGAGCCTCGAATAGTACTGGAGGGTTTCCCGGACCGTGATCCTGTCGAACGAACTGAACCCCTGTGGAAGGACGCCGATGCGGGGGACGATGTCGCGTTTCCTCTTGGTAACATCCATCCCGAGCAGGCGCACGCTTCCCGATGTGGACGAGCGGATGGTCTCGATAATTTCGACGGTTGTGGTCTTGCCCGCGCCGTTTGGGCCAAGGAATGCGAACACTTCACCTTTCCTGACAGTGAATGATATGCCGTCAACCGCCAGCAACTCGCCGTAGCGTTTCGTCAGATGCTCGACTTCGATTACGGGTTCAGCTTCGTTCGTCATGCGCTCCTGTCAGCCCTGGCCCGGCGCACCCGGGGCGGCGGGCCAGAACCCGAGGCGGCTGAGAACCCCTTCGCTCACCGCCGGCGACGCGACAAGAATGCGGTTAATCACGGGCTGGCGGTGTTTGAAGAGAAGATAGATTTGGATCAACGTCGCCCCCAGATGCGCTTTGGTTTTCTCATGGCCCTGGCCCGTGTGATAGATCGGAATTCCTCGTTCCACGCAGGTGCGGATATTCTCCAGCCAGGACAAAACATAAAGATTGTATTTGCGGCCGAGCTCGTAATCCATGCAGAAGTTCTTATCCACCATCACTTCCGGTTTTACGACGAGCAGGTTGAAAGCCGCGAGTTCTTCCCCCACAAAATAGAGCGTGTATTCGGCGCCCGGGACTCGCTCACAGATTTTCTCAAAGAATAAACGGTTGTGCGCGCCAAACGCCATGGGGCTGCGCTCTACTGTTTCAAGATAAAGATGGTAGATCCTGTCCAGAACAGGCGAAATGTCGCGACTTCGAACCACCCGGACTTCGGGGGCAACCCGCATTTTGCGGCGCAGGTCTTTTCGCGCGGCTCTTGAAAGGCGGGCAAAGAATTCCTCCAGGCTGCTAAAATCGATCGGCATTCGGGCGGAAGATTGACATTTCACCCGGTTGAACTTATTGAGTAATTCCTGGGGAACTCGGCCGTAATCACTAAAGTTGTAAAGCGCCACGATGTCGCTTTTGAGTTCGGCCGCGAGCGCTTGCAGAGCCCCAAATGCCATTTTGAATGCCGATTCGAGTGTGCCCGCGTCGATTCGAGGATCAACCCCGATTTCACTCCATTCCCCTGTCACCAACCCCACGGCCAAAATACGGGGTTGAAAAACCGACGGGATGAGACGGCCTGCGATTTTCAGTAATTTTTTGAGCCAGCCCTCAACATAGGTGGACAAATCAAAACGGGTTTCAAACAACGGCAACAAGAGAATAGGAACATCCTCTTTCAACACCACGAGGCTCCGCAGGTTAAAACCGTCAATACCCGATTCCTGCAACAGAGCAAGAATAGGGGCGGCGTTAGAAGGCTCCGGGAAAAGCCGTCCAAGGTCTGCTGCCGACACTCCGTCTAACCGCGGTACGCACTTGCAGGTAAGGTTACTCATTCCAGATCTCCCCGTTGGCTGGACGGTAAATCTGCCTGATTAAGGAGGGACTGCGAGTGAGGCATTCTTCGTGTGGCTGCTAAGCAGGGGCACGCGCCAGGCATGCTTTCGCCCACCGCCGTATCGATCTGGCGGTTCAAAACGGCGATGGAAAGCCACAGCTTCACCTGTGGAAACGAACGCACCCATAGGGACGGGCCTGCACCTGGTGGAAAACGCGCCAGAGCCTTTCCGGATAAGCGTACGGGAAAGGTGTACCCGTCGTCCTCCGCTATAGATGGATCGACGTGGATTTGCAATGGATCCACAAAGTGGAATGCGCATCCGAGGGCCTTGACAACGGCTTCCTTCACAGTCCAGAGCAAGGCGGATGCCTTTTCCAAATCTCCACCCGCCAAATTCAAGGCATGTTGAAGCTCTTGTGCATTAAAGACTCGGTGAAAGGGGTATTCTCCCTGGAATTCGACCGCCCCTGCTACATCGAGGCCCACCTCGGACTCATCCCCACAGAGGGCGGCCCAGACTGTCCCTCCACCTTCGCTGAAGGAGATGGCCGGCCCCCGATGGGCACCCAACCGGAGATGCGGCTTGCCAAGCGGATCGTGGACCACCTGAATTGGGAACACCGCGCTGGTGGAGGAAAGGCGGAATCTCCAGAGAGGATTGTCCATCGCCACAACGTGATCCCACAGGACGGAGACCAGTTGGTGCTTGATTGCTTCTCCGTTCATCCCCTGTCCCTTCGGGGTTTCAGTGCCACGTGGCAGGGATGCATAGAAGACCGGCCCCCGTCGATGAACGGGATTCATCGTATGGACTCTTACTTCTTCGCGATCCTGTGCCACATTCACTCCCATCTGTGCGTGCCCGCAGCTCAGTTCGAAACCAAGTGCATACGCATATTATGGACCTGCATAATGGCGCGTCCTTGATCGTCAAGTCCTCTGGCGTCCCAGGTGAAGCCTTTCTCATCCTGCACCCGCAAGCGGGCCTCCAGGTTCACCCGTTCCCCCGCTCGGCATGGCCGTAGGAACCGCATCTCGTCGATTTCCGTGGGAATCATGGATCGTCGCTCCGATGGGTCCATTGCAGCGCTGTAAAAGATAACCAACTGTAAAAGAGCCTCGAAAAGATAGGGTGAGTATTGGTACCGTGCGTTCTCCAGATTCGCGAAATCACTTGTCTCCCGGTAGATCGTTTGGCCCCGCACCACTCCCGGACCTGCACCGTCAAGGAGATCAATCACGCGATATCTGTCTTCGAGGCCACTGTGGTTTTTGTACCATTTAAGCACCTGCTTATGATCCATGGGCCCCGTTCGCAGTTCCTCACGACGGACGGGAAAATCCTGGAATCCATCCCCGAGATTTCCTTTTCCGCCATCGAGGATCACTTGGCCCTTGCAGTGTGGGATGAAGCCACCCGTTAGTCTTCCCGCGGGAGAGATGTCTTGTGTTGACAGAGAAACTTCGCACCATACCTCCCGAAGACCATTGTCGGCTCGGCGGCAGGAGATCATCGAAGGACGCGGAAGCGCGGGAGGACATTGGATCATGTCCATGAGCCGTACTTGGCGAACTCCTCGCACGTGCAGTTGGGGATACAGGAGCCGGGCGGCTTCCATGAATGTCTCCACTACCATGGTGGCTGAGACCAGAGGATACTTGATGAACGTGAAGGGCCTGTGATCCGCCATCCACAGATCCTTCTCCTGGGAAAACGCTCTGGAGGCGTCCAGGTGTCCCCGGCGGATGTCCAGGCGAGAAAGCCCCTCAATCATGGGGAAGTCTTTGGCCCTGAAGGCCACGGCGCCTCCATTCAATTCTCCATCGAGCCCAGGTGGGAGGGTATCATTTAACCGTGCCGTCCTCACGGACGGCAGTCTTCTCATGAACATCACCCAATCGTCGTCGGCCGGGGCTACGGAGAGTTCCCGGCAAAAAAGCTCTGCAATCTCATTTACATGGAGGTACGCTGCGCCCTTACGCCTCATCAAATCCCGGACCTCCGGATCCTCCGCCAT
Organism: Binatia bacterium; assembly: GCA_035566895.1. GTDB lineage: Bacteria > Verrucomicrobiota > Verrucomicrobiia > Limisphaerales > UBA8199 > DATMQA01. The sequence goes on along the minus strand of DATMQA010000227.1, from coordinate 32,847 downwards.
GCCTGCCCCCTCGACCGGGGGAAGCATCAAAGCCTTGAACCGGATGGCGCAGTTTTTCCGGCGAAGGTATCTGAGTAACGCGGACATCATCCGGTTGGCTGCAGCGTAGTTGGTCTGGCCGGGATTTCCCTGGATCGCGGCCACCGAGGAGAGGCCGACGAAGAACCTCAAGCCTGCCCGCTCCGCCGCCGAGAATAGGTTCCAAGCGCCCAGGAACTTGACGTCCGCCACCTTGGAAAGATCGTCCGGGGTCATCTGGCTGAGGAGGCCATCCCTGAGGACGCCGGCACCGTGAATGATCCCGTCGATCCTGCCATAACGGCTTACCACCTCGCCCATGACAGCATGGACCGCGTCCGGGTCCGTTACATCGCAGGTATGGTAGGTTGCTTCGATCCCTGAGGCGCGCAGCTCGGCCAAAGTCCGAGCGATCTCCGATGCCCTGCGGTCGGCAGACACCGCTCCCAGGAATGCGGGGGGAAATACGCCGTCGCCCTGGGCGATCTCTGATGCCCTGCGATCGGCAGCGACCGCGTCAGAATCGTTGAATCGTTGAATCGTTGAATCGGAATCGATGCTTGGATCCAGAGTCGTTCTCCCCAGGAAGACGAGACGGGGCATGAAGGGCACAAGACTGCGCGCCAGGTGGGCGCTGATCCCAGTTGCGCCCCCAGACATGACCACGACGTCTCCAGGGCTCAGAATCATGCCGGAAATATCCCCGAAGACCGCAGGGGCTACGTGCCCCTCCGAGGTGAAAACACTTCCATCACGATGCATCATCTCCACCGCGGTGTAACCTTTGTCCAAAGCCCCGCGTAAGGCAACGCGAAGGTCGGTATCCTGCCCGATTTCCAGCGTGCGGAATTGGACCGAGGAATACTCCTGCGCTGCGCTCAGAAACAGCCCAAGCACCCCCTCCGCCGACAGCCGGCCGAAAGTCTCGGTATCCCCCCGGGAATGGATCAGCACGACAAATTTCTTCTTCGATGATTGCAGAAAGGCCTTCAGTGGGAGCAAGAGCCCCCTGAGAAGCTGCGGCACATCCGCCACGCCCCTTAGCCTTCCCGACCCCACCCCAGGCAAGCTGATGACCATCCCGGCGAGTGACGCCAGGCCCCGGATTCTCTCCGCTGCCCTGCCCGACCCTTCATCAGTCAGAAGGTCGTGGCCCTCCTCGCCCGGACCCAAGGCCGTTTGCATGAATCGCATGGGAATCGTGTCAACCCCGTAATCCTGCCGGAGGATGTCTGCGGCCCTTCCGGCAATCGTGTCATCCCTGTCAGGTGAGAGAAGGAGGACCGCTTCGCCTGGGCCCAATTCCATGGGAATGGAGGCCGGCAGTTCCAAGGGGACACGGCTGAATATGAGTCGCTTTACACACCCCTCACCATCGAGAGGCTTCGACATTTCATCCTGCGCTGGCCCGGGGTCAAAAGCTCGGGTGGCCGGCGGCAGGCTCCCGACTGGCTGCCCGGCGATTACCTGGGATATCCTCTGCGCGATGTCGTTGACCGTACGGGCATCAATAAACTCCTCCAATTCGATCGTAATCCCGAATTGGCTTTCCGCGGCATCCATGATGATGGGAAGGCGGCTGGAGCGGATGGAAAGGTCCTTCCGGAGATCCATCTCCGGCTTGATCTCGTCCCGCTCGAATCCGGTTGCATCCATGATGATTCGAATGAGCCTCTCCATAACGTTCTGGGGGTCGGGCGTCTCATTGATGGCCGGTGAGGCCTTGCCCATGATTGCAGCGGCAGGATCGAGATGCGCGGCTGCCGGTTTCCCGGGAGAGACTTGCTTCTGGCCTTCAGGAACTCCGGACCGTCTTGGTTCCGATGGGCGTAAGCTGGATGCCGGAGCGGCGGGGCGAGCTTCGGGGGGCTTCCCGAATGCAGGGAGGGACACCCATCCCGGTTCTTTTTGAACCTTCAGATGACCTTGAACGAAGAGCTGGGCAAGGGCGGTCGTGTAAATGATAGTCTCTGCGGGAGCAATGCAGGTCTGGATGCATGCCGATTCGGGGAGCGTGTCGGCGATGAGATTGCTCAATATATCGCCGGGGCCCACCTCTACGAAAAGGCGGACGCCGTGGCCATTCCAGAGGGTCTGGACATTATTCATCCAATGGACGGTAGATTCCAGGTGCGCCATGAGGATTCGCTTTATCTCATCGGGATCGGATGGATACGCAGCCATGGTCGTGTTTGATAGAACCGGGACCTGCGGGGGATGAAACGGGATAGAGGCAACAAACGCCTCGAGTTCATCGTGGATGACTCGCATGATGGGAGAGTGGAAGGCCATACTGACCCGCAAGAGGGTGAACCGGTATCCCATCTCCTTCAGCCGGGAGCCAAGATTCTTGACCGCCTCAGTGTTGCCGCCCAGGACGACCTGGTTCGGTGCATTTATATTGCTAATGTGAACATCCGCCCGTCCATGGATCATCTCCATGACCAGATCCAACGGGGCGTCCACGGCCGCCATGGCGCCGGGGTCCATGTTCTCGGCGGCGGCCTTGTCCATGCAGCGGGCCCTCGTGTTCACGATTCGAAACCCGTCCTCCAGCGAATAGACGCCGGCCAGGCACAAGGCGGTCAGCTCGCCCAAACTGTGGCCGGCCATAGCCATCGGGCGGATGCCAAGGCTGATGAGGTATCGAGCCATGGCGTGTTCCAGGGCGAACAGGGCAGGCTGCTGCCAGCGGGTCTTCTGAAGGTTCTCCTCTCGATCATGGAACAACAAGTGCAGGAGGTCGAAGTCCGCTGCCGCCGCGGCCCGATCCATCCACTCCTTGATGACGGGAAAAGACTCATAGAGATTCCGCCCCATCCCTCCATAGTGTGCCCCCTGTCCGGGAAATACAAAAGCGAGCGGCGGCACTGGCAAATCCTCCGGGCTTATGAAGATTCCCTGTTGCGCCAGGGCCCGCGCCGTCTTGGAGGAGGCAATCCCAGCCTCGGCAAGGGTGGCGGACCTCTCGATGATCGCGAGCGCCTCTTCTTCGGATTGCGCCACAACCGCCATGCGGCAGTAACGACCGGCCATCTCCGTTCGGAAAAAAGAAATGCCCTCGATGGGAGGCGGGCCGCCGTCCTTCTTTCCAGCGACGCGAGACGCTCTGTCCGGGCCAACCATGATGGTATCCGCGCCGTCCCGAGCCTGCTCCAGGTGTACAACGTAGTTCGACCCTCCAAACCCGAAGGCATTGACCTGAAGCCTTCTGGGCTGGCCGTTCCCGCGCTTCCAATCAAGCGGCTCAGAGGCGATGAGGAAACCCGATCCTTCCAAGCCCATTTCCGGGTCTGGATGCTTATAATTGAGGGTAGCAGGGAAGACCCCCGCCTTCATGGCCATCACTCCTCGAACGAGGTTGTTGATGCCCGAGGCCCCCAGTGTGTGTCCGATCTGGGACTTGAATGACGTCAACACGGTGCGCTTCGAGGAATTGAAGAACGTCTTCAGTGCCCGAACCTCCTCCACGTCCCCTTGCCGGGTACTCGTGGCATGGCATTCCACCAGGTCCACGGCCTCGGGCCCATAGGGCAGCCCGCGAAATGAGGCGCGGATGGCGATCTCCTGGGTGACGCTGGAGGACTCGACCATACCCAAATGGTTGTTGCTCGCGCCCATGCCCGTGATGATGGCGTGGACCGACGCCCCTCTTGCCCGCGCCAGCCTCTCCCGCTCAATGACGATCATCCCCCCGCCTTCGCCGAGGACCATCCCGTCCCTTTCAGCATCGAAGGGGCGGGAGGTCTCGTGAGCGGGTCTCTCCCGTCCCGACAGCCCGAAGAGTGCGCCCAGGGCGGAGAATTCCAAATAATGCAGGTGTGTGAGATTATCCTCACCCCCTCCGACGATGGCGGCGTCGATGATGCCGTTTCGGATCATCTGCACGGCGCTGTGAAGTGCGACCAGCGAGGTCGCGCAGGCCGCAGAGACCGAATGGCTGGGCCCCATGAACCCATACCGGTTGCAGATGAAGCCGGACGCTGCGCAGTTGAGTCTGCCCAGGAGCGTGGTGTCATCCGGGGCCATGCGCCCGGCCTTCACCTCTTGTTCGATTGCGCTCGCCTGCTCCGGCGTGAGGTGAACGGCCCTGTTGACGGCGGCGAGGATGTCGTGAACGTATGCCCTGATGATGATATTGGTGAGAGTTCCCGCCGCCTCTCCCGAGTTCTGGGAGATGAGGACTCCGATTCGCTCGCGTGGGATGGCTGACTCCAGGATGCCGGAAGCCCGGATGGCCTTGTCCGCCAGCCACATGGTAATCCTGGTGGCCTCGGTCATGGTCCGGAAATCCTGGGGGGGTATCCCGAGTTCACTGCGGGAGATCGGAAAGTCCAGGAAGGCGCCTACCTTGCAGTAGGTCTTGTCCGGAACACGCGGCCGGGGATCATAATAGTAACCGTGATCCCACCGGGATGGCGGAACGGAGGCAATCCCGCTCTTCAAGGCCAGGCTTGCTGCCCAGACCTCCTCCGGGCTCTTCCCCAGGGCATTGAGAATGCTCATCCCCGTGATGGCAACCCTTTCTTGACCGTTCGTGTGGGGAGCGACTCTCTTGCGTCCATGGCCCACCCCAGGAGATGGAGTTTCTATGTGCAGCGGCCCACGGGGCGGAGGTTCAGCCAACATGTCCAGGCCTCCGCTTCAACGCCATACGGTTACCCCTGTAAATCATAAAGACTTTCCAAATATGCGATATTTCTTGTATGGTTTTGCGCCCGCTTCCTCGGCCAATGAGTTGATCGCCTCGTTGTCCTCCAGGGTCCACCCCATCTCCAGATACTGAAAGGTCTTTTTCTTCCTCACGATGTCATAGATGTGGTGGAAGGCCAACATGGGAAGTCCCAGTTGCCGGTACTTCTCCTTGATCCCGAAGAGCACCAGCCGCAATCCCTTGATCTCCCGCCGAAACAGCAGGAACTTCAGCAAACCCATCAGACCGATCCGCCCGTTGAGACGCTTGAGCATAGGGTTAATGTCAGGAAAGATCACGCAGGCCGCTGCGGGTTCACTGTCATAGTAGATGAAGAAAACCAAGTCCGGATCTGCGAAGCTCATCACGCTCTTTTGAATTTCCCGCATTTCATTATCAGTCAGGGGGACAAAACCCCAGTTACCAGACCAGGAGTCGTTGAATATCTCCTTGATCAGATCAAACTCAGAATCAATTTCCTTCGGACGAAAGCGCCTGATGTGGATCCCTCCTTTTTTGACGATCCGCTCAGCGAGACGCTCCATCCACTCGGGAAGCCGGTAATCGCCATCGATCAGGAAGGCCAGTAAATCCTTCTCTTTGGTGAAACCGCACGATTCGACGAGCCCTGGGTAGTACGGCGGGGTGTACGGCATCATCAAGGCTGGCGGATAATCGAATCCCTCGATGAGCAATCCCGTCTCGTTGTTCATCGACGGGCTGAATGGGCCTCGCATGAAGTTCATCCCCTTCTGACGAACCCACGCCTCCACGGCAGAGAAGAGGGCCGCCGCAGCCTCGGGATCGTCAGCGCACTCGAAAAACCCCCAAATCCCCATCTTTTCGCCGTGGACTTGGTTGTGACGGCCGTCGATGATGCCCGCGATCCTTCCCACCGTCTCCGCACCGCGTCGGGCAAGAAACAGGATACGCTCGGAAAACTCCCAGAAAGGGTGCTTCCGGGGGTCCAGTAGCCGGCGAACCTCCTTCTTAAGCGGGGGAACCCATCTGGGATAGTCAGCATAGATCCTCCAGGGGAGGTCGATGAAGTCCCTTAGTTCCAATCCTCCTTCCACAGTAATGATCTCTGTGCAGGGCATGATTGTTTCATTCGAGAGGTTATCACCGATTGCATTAAATAACGACGGAGTCCCGCAGATTCACGCCACGTTGTCAATAATTGTTTTTGGCCACGTACGTCGCTGGCGGACTGGCGCCGCTCGCCCACTGCATGCTGATGCGTTGATTTAGGCCAATCAAATGACTCGGTCAGTTGACTGCCCCGGCTTGCGGGGTTTCATAAAGGCGGAGGGTGTACGCCACGGTGGAGCCGATGGAGGCCGTCCGTTGCTGCCGGTGGTCAAGGTTCGGAGATCGGCGGCGCTCGTCTCAGTGACGAGTTAAAGAACTGGCCGATAAACGGTTTGGTGTCGCCGCCAGTGCGAGTAGTGCACCGAAAAGGGAAGGGAGAGTTTTCGTCAGATCGCCTGCGCCTCCTTGGGCTCAGGCTGCGGGCAAGAGAGATACAGGTTCCATTCCGCCTCGCGGTTACGCCGGAGACCGGACCCTTTTGAATCCCCCACCGCTTCTGCAGTTAAGACCGCTTCTTGAGAAAGGTAGCCCGGAGAGATCGAACCCAGGCTCATAATGAATTTAATCCCGTCGGCTACCGACATCTCGAGCTTGATCACGTCGATTTCCGGCACGAGGACGATGGCCCCGCTGGTCAAAGGCGGAGTGGGCACAAACACACCCAGCAACCGCTTTTGCGTCTTCGCCTGCACCTCGGCGTTTTGGGCGCCGGTGATGAAGCCGATTGAGTAGAGGCCGGGCCGTGGGAATTCCACCAGCACCACCCGTTTGAAGGAGGCGGCCTTGCTGGAGGTGGCGGCTTCGCGGATCTGCTTCAGGGCCAGGTACATCTTATTGACGAGAGGCACGCGCATAAGGACCAGGTCCACCCCTTGAATCAGCTTCTGGCCGAAATAGTAGCGGCCCAGTCGGCCCACCAACCCAATCAACAGAATCGCCACCAACAAGGCAGCCACGCTCCAATAACGGTGCAGCGGTCCTTCGCCATTCTCTATCCACTCCTTCGGCACCAAAAGCAGAAGCACATCGGTGAAATGTGAAACCGTCCCAAATAACCAAATCACCACCGCGACGGAAACGGCGACCGGCAGGACGACTGCCAAACCAGTCAGGAAATCGGCTCTCCCGTGAGCCAGAAATTTTTTCATGCGCGTATGCCCGATTATCTCGCCCACTTCCTCGTCCGCAAAGGCCAGGCGAAAAAGCGGCCTCCCGGCACCTCTCGATGGTGGAGAGTGGCCGGGACAGAATTTGACAAGAGATCTGTCTGTCTGCCAGGCCACACCAGACGGCACACTTAAGCCGTGGTCGGGACCGCCGGGCTAACGACCAGGCCTGACTGCGAAACCAGACTACCGGTGGACGGCGATGGGTTGGAGACCCGAACGTCGCGCACGCGGCCCCACACGCCGAAGACATTAAGCAGCCAAAGGACTACTACCACCATCACCACGATATTGAGCACTTTTTTGATCTTTCCGTCCATGGGGATGTATGTGTTGACGAGCCAGAGCAAGACTCCGACCACGATGAGAGTGATGACAATTGTAACTAATGACATATTTTTACCTGTTCGTTTGTACTGTTCTTCTTTTTGTGTGCGGGTTCACACCTGTGTCCGTCTCCTTTAGCTTGTGATGTGCCAGGGCAGCGTAGCGAGGGGAATCGATGAATCGAGTTCGGTGAAGTCGCCTTCGAAAACCCCACAAACGCCTCGCCGGCAACCACCTGCCTCGCTTGAGCCAGGAAGTGAAAATGCGGGGCCGGGCCAAAAGCCTCGACTCCGCCCGGCCTCGGTTGCGGCTGCAAAATGCAAGACGAAGCGGCCTCGACATTGCAACTTGCACAGTAAGCCTTCAACGCACAGAAGCCCTGAGTTGAGATTCGACCAGAAGCAGGACCCGGCGGCGGCATTCTTTGTGGAGGCGGTCCACCGCAAAGCGGTGCCAAAGCAGGTAACCAAAGAACTCAAGCTGGGCAATGAGCGACGCCAACCCCAGGATGCACAAGCTCTTAATGACGGTGTGCGAGGGATTGAAAAAAATCCGCGGCAGCAGCAGGGCACAATAGCCCAGCCCGGCCAGGGATAGAAGGAAGAGCATGACCATCAGGAAAATCGCGTGCCGGATGAATTTGCTTTCGCGGTCGGCTTTGGCCAGGCTGTCCCGCAGTTGGCGGCTTGCCTCTCCGTCTTCGTAAGCCACGAGCGCTTTCAGAAAAGCCGCTTGTGTTTCGTGCACCAGCATCCGCTCGGGAGCGGACTTGTCGTGGATTGCCGGCGCAATGAGCGGCGCGGAATTAACCTTCACGACTGATGGAGGCGGCGCGGAAAGGCGATTCCTGGCGCAGGTCTCCATTTGCTTTTCGAATGTACTTTTCATAGGGGAAGGTTTTTGCCGGGGGTGGGTTGCCGATGTCCACTGAGTTGTTCATAACTCAAGTCATGATCGGCTTTGCTTTGGCGTGCCCATAGCTGAGCCGTACGCTTTAGCCTGGATTGTACCATTTCCCCGCCCACCGGAAAAATCCGCAAAACCACCTCGAAAGAGTCATTGCCGCAAAACTCGCAACCGGCTTGTCACCAACGACATCGTGGATCACTTCGACTAAGCCGGGGGTGAGAAGTTGCGACCGGACGTCAGATTCCCAAGTTCGATCCGGGCTTCGTCGAGCGTGCAAAATGCACTTCCGGTGGTTGCTCGTAATGCAAGTTGCATGGTTTTTGCGTCCCTCAATTCCCGCACGAACCCGACGAGAAAGCTGTAACAAACCTTGAACCAACAGGTTGCAGAAACCGGGATGGGGTTGGCCCTGCCCTAGCTAAAAAGAGCAAAATGCCAATGAATACTTATCATCCAAATCCAATGCAGAGTGATTCGAGTCATTCGGAACCGACCTCCGCATTTCCGTCCTCCGCGGGCATATCCGACCCAGCCAGGACGTTGCTGGTCGTTGATGACGACCCGATGGTTCGCGACATGGAGTCACAGGTTCTCCGCTTGGAAGGTTACACGGTGCTGGAAGCCGAGAGTGCTGCGGAAGCCCTGCGCGTGGCTGCCTCCACTGCGACGATTCACCTCTTAGTCACTGATTTCTGGATGCCCGAAGGGGATGGATTAGAGCTCACTCGCCAATTCCGTGCGGTGCATCCAAAGACCCCGGTGCTGATGGTTTCAGGCTCATTGCCGTTGTTGCGCGATCGAAGCGACGATCTGGACCACGTCGAATTATTGCCCAAGCCGTTCGGGTTCGCTGAACTCCTCCAGAAGGTCCGCACCCTGCTGGACGCCACCGCTCCGCTTCCGAGGCGAAAACCGTCGCGCTCGGATTGACCCCGGGGGATACCCCTTACTATACGCCCGTGCAATTTGCATGATATGTTGACCCCTCGTTCATTGGCCGGCCGCGAGTGCGCTCGACTCAACGCGGGGAAGCGCATGCTCTACCGAATTCGACATGGGATTATCGGGCCCTTAGCCATCTTTTGGCTGACTGTCACCGTGGCCAGCGTGGTGATGGGGGCCGTGGCCTGGAACCGCTTTTCCCGCAGCATCGACGCGTCGGCCGAAGCCGAGCAGTTCCGCGAGTCGATTGATCAACTCTTCTCGGTTTTGCAGGACGCCGAGGCCAGCCAGCGCGGTTACCTGCTAACGGGGAACGCGTCCTATCTTGAAGCCTTCACCAACGCAGCTCGTACCTTTCCCGAGACTTTCGCGCGGCTCGTTGCGTCCGCCAAGCACGACCCAGCCGCGCGAGAAGATTTGTACGAGTTGCGTCCGCTGATTGAACTCGAGTTGGCAGAACTGCGTGAGGCCACCGTGCGGCGCGGCGCGGAAATTCCCGCCGCGTCACGGGCCGCTGCCGGTCCCGATCAAGCCAGGACAACGATGGACCGCATCCGTGAGCTCAGCAAACGGCGGCACGACACCCGCCTGGATCTTCTGTCCGCCACCGGCGAATCCACTCGCCGCGAAATGAAATTGGTCCATCAAATGACCTGGGTCGCCGGCTTGCTCGGGATCGGGGCCGGGTTGTTCTCGCTGTATTTTTATCGGATTGATTATTACCAGGAGCGGTCGCGGCGGGAGTTGCTGGAAGAAAAGTTGCACGCTGAACAAGCGGTGCGGGAGAAGAGCGCCTTCCTGGCTAACATGAGCCACGAGATTCGCAGCCCCATGAACGCGATTCTCGGGTTCAGCGAACTGTTGGAACCGGAAGGGCTGACGCCCAAGCAATCGCAATATGTGCGGGCCATTCGCGACAGCGGTGCCTCGTTGCTGCAACTGATCAACGACATTCTCGACCTGTCCAAGCTCGAAGCAGGAAAGCTGGAACTCCACCCCGATCCCACCGATTTGCGGGATTCGTGCGAGTTCCTCCGCACCGTTTTCGGACAGCAGGCCGTAATGAAATCGCTCCAACTTCAGTTCGAGCTCTCACCCAACCTGCCTCGTGCTTTGTTGCTGGATCGCCTGCGGCTGCGCCAGGTACTGGTAAACTTGCTCAGCAATGCCATTAAGTTCACCGACCGGGGTTGCGTTAAAACCCGCGTCTCCTGGGAAAGGCTGGAAACCGGCACCAGCGGCACGCTCTTAATCGATGTGGAGGACACCGGGATCGGAATCCCGGCTGACAAACTCGATGAAGTCTTCAAGCCGTTCGTCCAGGCGGACTCCCGGCAAAGACCCGAAAATGACGGCACCGGGATCGGGCTAACTATCGTCAAGCGCCTCACCGAACTCATGGGGGGCAGCCTGTCCGTCGAAAGCAAAGTCGGCCAGGGCACGGTCTTTCACTTGCGCTTCACGAGCGTTCCCGTTTCGGGCCGCTTGCCGGTGGGAGATCACGCCGAACCGAGCGGCGCGGTGGACTTTAATGACTTCGCGCCCGCCACGCTGCTCGTCGTGGATGACAATCAGGCCAACCGCGCCCTGATGGCCGGCATATTCGAGAAAACCCATCACCAGGTCCATTTTGCCACCAATGGTCAGGAAGCGTTGGAGTGCCTGGGCAAGGAAAAGCCGGATGTCGTATTGCTCGATCTCCGAATGCCGGTGATGGACGGTCGGACGACTCTGGCGGCGATCCGCAAGCAGCCGAGTCTGGCCTCGCTGCCGGTCATCGCTGTCACCGCTTCCAGCAAGGCTGGCGAAGAGCAGGAGCTGCAAACCCAGTTCAGCGGCTACATTCGCAAACCCTTCTCGCGGCACACGCTCTTTCTGGCACTGGCTCAGTTTCTCCAGCCGGCAACGCGCGAGACTGCCCGGCACTTGGCAGACACGGCCAGGTGCCTGCCTCTTCCTTCCTCCGAGCAAGCCGCACAATGGCAGGAACTCACTCTCGAACTGCGCCGCCAGGAAGCATCTGAATGGCCCACCCTGCGTGACAGCCTGGCGGTGAACGCGACCCGCACCTTTGCCCACAATCTTTTCACCCTCGGCCAGGCCGCACGATGTGACTCGCTGGCGACTTATGCCGCCTCCCTCACTACGTTCGCCGACGCCTATGCCATCGGCGAGATGGAACGTCAGCTCGCTGCTTTCCCCAAACTGGTTGAGTCCATCGAAACCTCTTTAACCCAGGCCCAACTGCAACCGGTATGAATCGATGCCGCATGTACCTAACCCAGAGTTGCAAATGAATGCTCCTATGATAGAAACGAGCACTGGCTGCCTGCTCGTCGTCGATGACCAGGAGTCCAACATCCAGGTCGTCGGCGCTGCCCTGGGTAAACTCGGCTTCGAGATATTGCCCGCGACCGGCGGGCTCCAGGCTTTCCAACGCCTGGCGATTCGCCGCCCCGACCTCATCCTGCTCGACCTGCTTATGCCGGAGATGGACGGATTCGAGGTTTGCCGTCGAATTCGCGAGAACCCGGAATGGGCTGAGATTCCCATCATCTTTCTTTCTTCGGCCGACGATAAGGGCCTGATCGTTCGCGCGCTGGAAAGCGGCGGCGTGGACTACATCACCAAGCCGTTCAACCACGCCGAATTGGTGACGCGCGTCCGCACCCACCTGGCGCTCAAAGCGGCCCGCGACGCCTTGAAGCAACTCGCCGAGGACCGCGATGAATTGCTCGGCATCCTCACTCATGACCTCAAGAACCATCTGGGCGGCATGGACATGAGCGCCCAGTTGCTCCGTGACCGTACCGAGGCGATGGCGGACCCGAAGCTGCGCCTGATGGCCGAGAACATCTCGCATTCGAGCAGCCAGATGCTCGCTTTCGTGAAGGAGTTCTTGGCCAATGCTTCGGCCGACCACGGCCTGAGTATCAAGCCCCAGTCGATTAGTCTCAAGGAAGCAGCCTCCCGGGTCGTCCAGCAACATCGGGAAGCGGCTAAGCGCAAGCAACTCGTCTTTCACACCGCTCTCGAGGGGGACGGGGCTCTCGTCCAGGCGGACCCCGCCGCCCTCAACCAGGTGCTCGATAATCTCCTGTCCAACGCCATCAAGTTTTCTCCGCCCGGCAAGCAGATTCGCGTCACCTGCTTGCCGGGCGCCCGGTACGTCGAATGCCAGGTTCAGGATGAAGGGCCCGGGTTCAGCGAAAACGATAAGACTCGCATGTTCCGCCGCTATGGCCGCCTTTCGGCGCGTCCAACCGGAGGCGAGCCTTCCACCGGCCTGGGACTGAGCATCGTCAAGAAGCTCGTCCTGGCGATGCATGGCGAGTTGGCCTGCCAAAGCACCCCGGGCAGCGGCGCTACCTTCGCCTTCCGTTTGCCTCGAGCCGGGGTTCCTCACTGATTTATGGACTTTTTGGTCATCGATGACGACAAAACCTTCCGGGATGCGACCTGCCTGCTCATCGACGGCGAGGGCCATTACGCGGAAGCCGCTTCGTCCGGAGAGTTGGGCCTCACGGAGTTAAAGGAAGGGAAATTCGATGCCGTTCTCCTGGATCTGAATCTTGGCCCGGAACAAGGCCTCGACATTCTTGACCAGATTCTCAAGCGCCAGCCCAATCTGCCGGTGATCATCTTTACTGCGCAAGGCAGCGTGAAAAACGCCGTGGAGGCCATGCGGCGCGGAGCGGTGGACTTCCTGGAAAAGCCGTTCACCCGCGAACAGTTTCACCTGGTGCTCGTCCGCGTGCAGCGCTTCCACCAACTCAACCAGAACATCGAGCGGCTCGAGCGCGAAGTGAAGGACAGCAACGCTCAAAGTCCTGAGATTCTCCTGGAATCAAGCACTCCTCTCGTAAAAGAGGCGATGGACACCCTGCTGCGGGCGGCGAAAACACCGGCTTCGATTCTGATCCTGGGCGAAAGCGGCACGGGCAAGAGCGTGGTGGCCCGCGCGCTTCACCAGCAGAGCCATCTGGCGGATAAACCGTTCGTCACCGTAAGTTGTCCGAGCCTGTCCAGGGAATTGCTCGAAAGCGATCTGTTCGGCCACGTCAAAGGCGCCTTCACCGGCGCCCTGCGCGACCATTGGGGCAAAGTCAAAGCCGCCGCCGGCGGGACCCTCTTCCTCGACGAGATCGGTGACCTGCCGATGGAAATTCAGCCCAAATTGCTGCGCCTGCTCCAGGAACGTGAATACGAGCGGGTGGGCGAAAATATCACCCGCCAGGCCGAGGTGCGCGTCATCGCCGCCACCAGCCGCGATCTTAAAAAGCGGGTCGCCGAGAGCGCCTTTCGCGAAGACCTTTATTTTCGGCTCAACGTTATCACGGCAGAAATGCCCCCGCTACGGCACCGCCCAGACGACCTCATTCACTTTGCCGACCATTACTTCAAACATTTTGCCGCCCTCTGCGGGCGACGTCTCGACGGGTTTTCCGAAGAGGCCTCTGCCGCTATCCGCGCCTACTCCTGGCCGGGCAACCTCCGTGAGTTGCGCAACGCCATCGAACGCGCGGTCATCATGGCTAAGGGTGCAAAGATTGGACTGGAAGACCTCCCCGCGGAATTGCGCGGCCGGACCGTTGCCGAAGTCAATGGCAGCGACGCCTCGTTGCAGGTAGGTTCTCTGGTTTCCATGGAGCAATTGGAGGAAGCCCACCTGCGCAAAGTCCTGGAACGCACCTCCAACTTGGCCGAAGCGGCTCAGGTCCTGGGGATTGACCAAGCCACGCTCTACCGGAAACGCAAAAAGATTGGATTGGAGTAATGGCTTTGCGGGATGCAGGATTTGGCCATTGGTAACCTCACAACCAGCGAAACCGGCCGCATGAATGACGCAACAAGGATCAGACAATTATCCGCCGTTGCGGACGCCTGGATCGTCTGGCATAACTTGGCCTGTGAAGAGTCTCACCGAACACCTCTGGTTCGAAGTGCCAAACCGGCGCGGTTTCCTGAACATCACGCAGACGGTCGAAGACCTAGTGCAGAAGAGCGGAGTCCGAGAGGGCCTGTGTCTGGTGAACGCGATGCACATAACAACATGCGTTGCTTATTTGACATTTCTTCAAAACCAGGTGCGTAGTAGAGGTTTAGCGAGATTTCGCCCTTGCCAATCCTGATGTCTTTCACGAGCAATTCGACGATTTTGCGTCGGTCTTCGGCGGTCATATTTGGCCATCGGGCGTGAAGGTCTCGAGCTTCGGCCATGATTTGTTCGCTCGAAAGGCGGTCGACATTAAGGACATCCATTTCAGCCTCGGCACGAGGGATTTCCTCTTCGATTTGGTGTTTGCGGGTGTCGAGCGGTTGGAAAATCTCTTTGAACTGCGGCACGGTTAAAGCGCCGTCCAGGTAAAGGCGGTAGGTCTTATCTGCCTCTTCCTTGACCTTTTGCAATTCCTTCTGGAGCGTTTCGACGAGACGAGCCTTTTCCGAAACGGTCTCATTCGCCTTGGAGAGGTATTCCGCAACTCTTTCTGACGACACGAGATAGCCTTTGAGTTCATCGATGAAAACCCCCTCCAGGTCCACGATTGGGATTTTGTTGCGACAAGCGGTGCAGACGTATTTGGGCGTGTTGCTCGGCACATACATTTTCTTGCCGCACGAGCACAGAACCAGGCCGGCAAAAAGTTGGACGGGCCGTTTCCCGGGACGCTCTTGTTTAGTTTTCCGCGCCTCCAGAAGGTCGTTGCAGCGTTGCCAGAGGTCCTCGGCGACAATCGGCTCGACGGGGTTGTAGACCCATTCGTGCTCGGGTTTAAGCGCATATGGCTTATCACTCGCTACCCGGCGCGTGAAGTTGGCGCGATGGATGCCTTTGGCGGTCGGGTCTTGGATGAGCCGGCCAACGGTGGTATCGGAGAACTTTGAACCGTCTCTGGTGCGGTATCCGCGCTCATTCAAAATCCGGGCGACCGTCTTCTTTCGCTGGTGTTCGGCAAACAGCTCGTAAATGAGTTTTCGGACTGGGGCCTCACCAGGGTGAGGAACGAGCTTGCTGTCCTTCCAGTGGTAGCCGAATGCCACTTTGCCGTTCAACGGCTTGCCAAGTTTCGCCCGGATGCCAATCGAGGCTTTCACCCGGTCGGCGATTTCTTCGCGCTCCCACTGCGCCATTGCGGCAATCATGGTGAAGAACAGGCGGCCGGCCGGGGTGCTGGTGTCGATGGTCTCCTGGAGTGACACCATGTCGGCGCCACAATCGCGAAAGATGTCAGCGAAATCCAAGAGCTCCCTCGTGTTCCTGGCCAGCCGAGCCAGTTTCGAGAAGATGAGGCCGGTAATGCGGCGCTCGCGGATGTCAGAGAGCATCCGCTTGGCTTCCGGCTGCTCCATCACGGATTTGCCGGAGACCCCAGCAAGATCATAGACCTCCTTGACCGTCCACCCTTTGGCGACGGCGTATGCCCGAGCGCGGGCCAGGTGATGTTCGGGGCTTTCGCCTTTGGCTTGGTCTTCGGTTGAAACACGAATCCAGATACCGACATTCCTTGTTTCCGCAACGGTCGCAAGCGGCGTTTTCATAGTGGCTGTAGCGTAATCATTTTAATTACCTATTACAAGAAAAAGTAGCAGTGAACGGTAGATTTTTCTAACCTCCCACCATGAGCGCGAAAAAGTTGGTGAGCGAAGCTGAACTGGCGAATCTGGCTCGGGAGTATCGAATCAAGGCAGGTAAAAACCGAGCCGAAGCTGCGCGCGATTTGGCCGTGGCCCGTCAAGCGATCATTTACGCAGAGGACCAGCCTCAAAAATCCTTCACAAAGTTGCGCTGCCGTCTCATCGAAACATACTCCCCGTACCGCGTGAAAGGCCCGGTTTTCTTCCTGGAAAGGAAGCGGTGATTTTTCCGAAGTTTGGACCTGGACTAAAGCCACTGGCTAAGACTTCCTCTTCATCGATTCCGCAATCGACCGGATCGCGGCTTCCTCACGCTGCTTCTGCTCTTCTAGTGGGAGTTTCGTAACCGAACGCTTGATTGTGTACCCCCTTCTGGTCTCCGGCGCTGCCGGGGCTTTCGGAATGGGCGGAGCAAGTGTCTGCAAATGCGCGATGAACGGGTCAGGCTGCGAATACATGACACGTGCTGCCATTTCCGAACCGAGACTGCCGGCGACCGCCGCGCCAATCTTTCGTAGCCTGACCTTTTCGAGGCAAATAACCGCCACTTTAGGAAAGCCCGCTTTCAGGCACTTGACGACGTTGCCAACCTCGTGATCGATTGTGGTGCTGATGGAAATTTCGCACGCAATGGTTTCATCGCTCCGCTCCAAGAGCAAATCAACGCTCCCCTGCCCGTCCAGAATCTGTTTCTCGATTACGCTTCGGAAACCGAGTTTTTCCGCAGACTGCTTGATACGCTGCTGAATCGCCTGATGCTGTGCTCCGCCCCGGCCAAGATCAGCCGGTATTGCAGGGACTCTTCCTTCCGAAAGCGTGGGTGCTTTCTTTTCGGAGGGAGGCACTTCCGGGAGTGGTGGGGAAGGGGGAGCCTTAGCCGGGACTGGTTCTGAAACCGGGCGCTTGGCCGGAACGACTGCTGCTTTAGGGGCGGGCTTCTCCTCGGGCTTTTCGGCTTCCCAAGCCTTGAGCAGGAGCGCTTCGACCTGCGCTCTTGGCACCGCATACTTTTCTCTGGAAGCCGTGATGACTTCCTGCCGTCGCTGCGCCGCCTCGGTTTCATCCGATTCGGCGGGCAGCGGAACGGTGAGGTTGAAATCAAAATCGCTGCGCTCGATCCGGGCTACGGCATGTCCGGTCTCAAGGTTCTGCAAATCCCTGGGTTCAAAGAATGCAAACCCGTCCGCCAGTTTCCGGGCATCGTCGTCGCCAACCCGAAAAACAACTCGGGTGAACGGATTGGACATTACCGCGCTCGATACTTCGGAATCACGTTGCAACTGGCGCAACTCCTGGTGGGCGAGAATCAACCCGACGCGATACTTGCGCGCCCCGGAGAGGATCTCCGCCATGCTGGGAGTAATGAAATTGTGGAACTCGTCGATGTAGAGCCAGAAGCTCCGGCGCGCGGTGATCCGCTGGGCCTGCCGCGCCATCGCCAGTTGCTGGAACTTCGATACGAGCAACGTTCCCAGGAGATATGAGTTCTCCCGGCCCAAGAGGCCCTGGGAGAGTTTGGCCAGGAAGATTTTGCCCGTATCGGTGATGTGGGCGAAGTCCAAACGGTTTTCGGGCTGGGAGACCATGTGCCGGATCGGCTTCGGGCTGAGGAATGTGTCAAGCCGGGTGAGGGCCGGGCCGATGGATTTGTTGCCCGACAATTGGGGGAAGCCCTTTTGCCAGTAATACAGTAGAGCGGGATCTTGAACGCTTTTGAGGAAGTCGGCGCGAAAAGCCGGCTCGATGAGGAACCTGCGCAGGTCCGCGAGCGTGCCGCGTCGAGTGCTTTCCAAAAAGGCCAGGACGGCGTTGTTCAGAACGGAACCCATTTGGTCGCCCCAACTGGTGGAGAGGCGCTGGAAGACGGAAACGAGGTCAGACGCCAGCAGATTCTTTTCGAGATCGGAATGAGCCGACAGGATATTGAACCCGACGGAATACTGTTCGTCGGACGGATCAACGAGAACCACGTCCCCGATGCGATTTGGCGGAATGATTCCCAAAACTCGATCTACCAGATCGCCGTGGGGGTCGAGAACGGCAAGACCCTCGCCGTTCTCGATGTCCTGGCGGATGAGATTGAAGAGCAGAGTGGATTTGCCTGTGCCCGAGGCGCCGATGATGTGGGTATGCCGGACGCGCTGCTCCGTCGTAAGTCTTACCGCAATCGACTTCCCAGCGTGCACGTTATCACCAAGCAATACGCCGGAAGCTTGGCGCACTATGGCCGGCGCGGCCTTGGTCTTGCCGGTCTCACGCTCTAGCACTGGGGAGCGCACCGCGCTCGAAGGCAGATGTACAAAGCCGATCAACTCGTCGCGGTTGAGGAGCATGCCGGAGCGCCGGGACTGCCGTTTGAGGACATCTTCCACGTGATCGTCGAACGGGTAGTCTTCGTTGGTGAGCGGAATGAGAGCATTGCCCTGGGGATGCGCGAACACGCGTAGCGAACCGGCTAGGTCTTGTGTCAACTGAACCGTCCGTTCCCAGGATTCAGTTTGGACGGCAACTCGCACCACAGCGGCGTAAAGCGAGCGGGAAATCTTTGCCTCCGCTGCATTTGCCAGCTCCGGCACGTTCACGAATATCGGTCGGCCATCCGCGCCGGTCACCGAATCCGTAACGCTCTCGGCCCAAGGATGAGATACAGGTTGGAAAAGGACCTGGAACAAACCAAGCTCGCCAGGTTGCAATTCCGAGAGCGCCCCGATGATGCCGATGAAGGGATCAATTTTGCCTACGGAGAGCGCGAACATGAATTCGCGCTCTAAGCCGAATTCGACTACCCAGGCTTCCGTTCCTTTACAGTCGAGCCAGGTGTTTTCCAACGTGCCCTGGCGCTCTTGAAAGAGCGCTTCCGGGAAATACGCCTCCAACTGGCGGCGCACAACTGGCGCATCGGCAGCGTGGGCGGCAAACTGGGTGATGACGTGGTTTGGAAGGCCGAGTAGTTCAAACGCAATCGGCTCACGGCAAAGGGCGAGATTGCGAAGGAACTGGGCGAAGGCCTCGGGACTGACGTCCAACTTAGCCGGCAGGGAAGTCTGAAGCTCCGTGAGCGGGTCGCGACTCAAGGGCAGCGGTTCGAGTTCCTCTTCCGGTTCGGCAATAATAGGCGGGAGGGGCCGTTCGGTGCTGATTCTGTCGCTCAGCTTGCGGACGAAGGAACTCAGAAACGTTGGCCTGCGACCGTCATCCACTTCGGGTTGCGGGGGAAGGTAGTGGCCGGGAAACGGTCGAAAGGGAGGTTCGGGATGCACCGGATCCGGGAACACCTGCCAGCCACGCCCGCGTATTTCCCACTGCCGGAACTGCTCGGTCAATTGCTCATGAACCGAGGGCATGCGAAATCATTGCCGCGTCTGAATGGCCGCCAGCCCATTGTGAAGTTCGCCAATCATCGGTGGGTGTTCATTCTGCGGAAGCAACTTGGCACCCTTGGCCGCCGTGATCTCCTCGGCAAGTTTTCTCACGATCTCGGGCAGAGTCTGCAAATACATGGATCTGGTGTCAATGCGATAGTAAGTGTCTTCCCGAAACCAGTTTTCGTAAATTGTGGAAACGACGGGGATTTTCAAGAGCATGGTGTCGAGGTCGCGGACGCCAGCTGCTGTGGCGTTCCGGAAGACCGCGGCAACGGCGAAAGGCAGGGCGGCCAAAGCCACTATAGCAAACGTAAACCCCAAGAACATGAGTAGGAGACCGCCGATCACATTGAGAAAAAAGAGTAAGGCCAGGATGTGCCAAAGGCGAACCAGGGCTGGAACATATACGGCACGGAATGAAAAGAAGTAGCCGGTTCCAAACGGTGCCGCGCAGGTGTAAAGCGCCAGACGTTCGCGGAACAGGCGCAGATAAGTCCGTTTGTCGGACAACAACCCGCCTTCGCTGAACTCCTCCTTTATAATCTCCATGCTCGGGATTTTGCGCGAAGCCATCTCCTTCTCAAGGGATGCGTAGAACTCTTGTGGGGGGAAAGTGAAGCTGTCGGCAAAGAGGATCCAGGAGTCCAGGATTTCTCCCCTCTTATTCTCGAACCCGAAGACGAAATCGATGCAGTTGCGCAGGAAGACGCCTTTTTCTTTGGGCTTGATTCCAGATGTCGCCATACCCAATATCCGGGTTGAGTATGGCGTCCAGGGTACTTAGAGGTCAACGCCAAAACAGGCGCGGCAAGATTTCATTCCGGGGGTGTCGTTTTTTGCTTCCGTGAGGCTAAGCCATGGATGAAGCAAAGCCAACTGTTCGGAAACGCGATCGCCCTTGGCTGCGATCCCTACGTCCACTACTTTGGTGGGCGGCCCTTGTCCTTGTGCTGTTTGCGATTCATAAGCATCAGCAGTTGATGGAGCGGACGCGACTGCGGTTTTCTGTCAGCCTAGAAGGCCAGCCGCTTTCATTTGAGTTAATCCCAACTCTGGACGGTCTTCCGATCAGTAGCGGTTGGCGGCTGTCACTCGGTTCGCACAAGTTCTCTATTGCTCACTCTAAAGTGGAACCGTTCTCGACGAATCTGTTCATCTGGTATGGCGAACAGAACCTGGGCGACATCAGTTTGAAGCGTGCCAAAGGCACACTGACGATACGATCCGAACCGCCTGCGGCAAGGATCACTATTCGTGGACCGGAATTCGAGGCGACGCTCACCAACAGCGCGAGCACAACGCTCTCGGTGCCGACCGACCGGTACGTCGTCGAAGCTGAATACCCGCACTGGCGAGAGGCTGGAGAGGTGAGCGTGTTTATGACCACTCCCGGGTCGTGGAATTTCACGCCAAGACTTGGCACAATGCGATTGGCTTGCAACCGCCTGGGTGCGTCTTTCCAGTTGTTGAAAGGCGACAATGAATTAGTGGAAGGCGGTGATTTTCCTTCCACGGTGCAGGATGTGCCGCAGGGGAACTACAGATTGGTTGCGTGGCACCACGGAAATCGCCGGGATGAAGCGCTAACGGTCAAAGCGGCTGTAACTAACAGCATGGAGGTTCAAATCGAGTATGGGACCGCCGTCCTTGAAACAGAGCCTGTCGGTGCAACTGTGGCGACCAAAAATGGGCGCGAATGTGGTACGACACCTCTCACATTGGCGGAACTGACGCCTGGGCGATGGCAATTCCTGTTGAGGCGAGAGGGATATGAAGCGGCTGCAGTTTCTCTGGAAATCTCAGCCCAACAGACTAACGCCTTTCGCACAAATCTTGTCAGTGTCAGTTATGGCAGGGCTATCGCCGCTGCCCGGCAATATCTGGCCGCGGCGGATTACGACCGGGCGCTGGAGGCAGCAACAGATGCGCTGCTAGCCAAGCCGAGTGATACTGAAGCGGTTGCAACGAAAAAGGAATGTCTGGGACGTAAAAGTCTTCGGCAGGCTGAGAAACTGGGGAAGCAAGGTGACTACATAGCGGCCGTCAAGGAGTTGGAATCGGCGCTGCAATCACTGCCGGAGAGCGGAGAGGTAAAAGAATTGATGGCAGATTTCAAGAAACATGAGCCGGAACAAATCGAACGAATGAAGCGGGAACGATTGGAGCACCCGAAGAAAGTGTTCGATTCCGTCCTGACCAACTCAAACGATGCAACCTTATTCGACCTCCAGGAACTCAAGACCAGTAAGCGGGTCTCAGAAATTCAAGCGCTTATCTTGAGCACGTTGAAGAACGGGCAGCCAATCTTTACGGACGTGCGCGTCATATCGTCGGAGCCGGAAGTGTTCGCGATCGAGGCTGTGCAACAATTGAGCACGGTCTTGGCAACCAGCGCCGGACGCAGGCAGTGCATCATCGTGTGTGGGCAAACGCGAGATGACGAAACACAGATTCTCTTCAAAGTTTTGGAATACAAATCTGTGGCTGTGAACAAGTTCAGCATCGGAGCTTGGATTGGGACGCCGGTCGAAGTGAATTATGTGCCTGTTCACCAGTCTCGGATGGAGATGACGGATAAACTCCAGGCTCGGGTAAAGGAGGGAATTCAGATTGTGACCGAACGAATCAAGGTGGCGATTGGGCAGTAACACTCGCCCTGCCGGGATTCGCTTTAATTCACAACAAGCATGGAATTAGGCGATCGACGGCCCCAAAGAACAATGGTCTTCGAGTACGCGTACGTGGAGCAATTCAATATTCGTGCGTGGATCGGCGACAACGATGAAAAGAATATGGTGCCCATCCATCGCTCGCGCCTAACAGCGGATAAGCTCCCCTTGTTGATACGGCAAGAGGAAGGTGTTCGGCTCCTTAGCGAGCGCATTCATATGGCTGCAGGGGAATGATAACGGTGGGGACGGTGCGCTTTTGCTCAGTCAAATCGGAAGTGTGATATAATCGCTCACTGTTTCCATGTACGGAGGCTTCTTCGTTTCCCCTCTGCCTCCAATCAAAACGCTTGACCGGCGCATCAAAATGCGGTTTAATAAGTCAACGTTATTTGCTTTTCCCTGAGGAGCTTTCTGAGAGATAGCGCAGGATACGCGAAATTGCTGGCTGAGAATACGAAGGGCGCCTTGGCTGAGAGATAGCAATACAGAATAAATATGGAATTTTGGGACGTCATTATAATTGTCACCTATCTAGCCGCGGTAGCGGGAGTCGGCTTTTGGCTGGCAAGAGACCAGGACCCAAATAACTACTTTGTCACGCGCAACGCAAGATCAACCTGGCTTACGTTGTTCTCCGTTGTCTCGACTAATGTTGGGGCTGCCACGCTGCTTGGCGTAGCTTCAGCCGGGTTCGACAAAGGAATTTCCTGGGGGCTCAATATCAGCTTCATCGTTGTCTTCGGGTTCCTTTTTTTGGGCTTATGTGCCAGTAGGCTAAAGAAGCTTGCTGAGAATGGGCAGCTATCGACGCTTAGCCAATTCTACTTGCTACGCTACTCTTCACGGCGGTCGCATTTACTCTCATCATTGCTGATATTGCTCGCGTATTTGATTTTCATCTCCGCTCAGTTCCGAGGCCTCTCGCAAATGATGGCCTACTGGACTGGAAGCACCGTTTCATTCTCAATTATTACCTCCGCCGTATTGATGATCGCCCTCACCAGCCTTAGAGGCATCAAGGGAGACATGTATACGGACGGATTCCATTTTGTTGTAATGTTCGTCGGAGTGCTCATAGTGCTACCGTATTTCCTCTTCCACGGGCATGTCACGACAGACCAGATTCTTCACTTGCCCTCAGATTACTTCAATCCTTTTAACAACAAAGGAGAAGTGTTCTTCTTCGGCAGCATTGTGTTCGGTATCCCAGTCCTCTTTGCCAGCATGGAGTTCTGGCAACTCCTCTTTTCATTGAAGGACGAATCTGTGAAGAAAACCAAAGCGAGGAATCTCTTCTTCTTAGCAGCGCTTCTGAATGCCCCAATGATTCTCATACCGACTATACTGGGCTTGGCTGAACGTCTCTTGAATCCGAAGTTGCTAACACCTGATCTAGCGCTCATCGATCTCATCCGCATTTCATTACCAGAAGGTGCTAGAGGTCTCGCAGCGGTCAGCCTCTTAGGAGCAATTATGTCCACCGTAAGTGGAATGACGCTGGTAGCATCCTCAACATTGAGCCTGGACATTTTTCAGTACCGACTAAACAAGCAGCTAACATTCCGCGAGAAGAAGCTCATCACTGGGGCGGTTGCGCTGATAGGCGCTCTTTGCGCTTCTCGCCTCGGCGGAATCGTGGATCAGCTCATCATTGGCTGTCAGATCATTGGCATTTTAGCTCCTTCTCTCGTCGGTGGACTATGGCTAGACAACCGCTTCGAAAGGGCCGCCTTTTATTCCTTAATAATTGGAATTGTGGCGTTCCTCGCGGCGCTTGTCACCCCTCTTGGGCCGAACCTTGCCTTCGTCCCGGCGGTAAGCTTAAGTACTCTAACCTACATATGTGCGGTCGTAGCGATCAGTCGCAAGTTGGGCAGGTAACAGGCCTAGACCCGGAGCGGATCAGGCATGTCGTAAGCGAAATGTATGCCGTGATCCTCGCTGCCGCTTTTGTAGTCCTGATTACAATCGACAAGGATCCAATCCTTTTTTATGCAAAAACTTGGCAGACACTGTGGCTTCACTTGCTTCCTTTCGCATTTCTTTGGATTGAATGGTTTTGGACGGAACATTTTTTTATGCCAGGCGATTCCACGAGTCAAGGTAAGTTGTTACTTAATACTTTTGTTCATATCGCACAACTCTGGTGCATTTGTTTCTGTTGTGTCTTTTTTATCCGCGGAGATTCTTTTTCGCAACTTCCCTATAACGAGTTTCAGTTCTGGTTTGCGTCATATCTTTTCTGCGTGATTTTTTGGGGTTACCTCAACCGCAAGCCCGTGGAGGCAGCCTTCAACCTGATCAATGTTTACATATTTTCTCTGTTTGTCGTTATTTGGCGCCTTAACGAACAATTTAAATTACAATTTGATAACCAACTGAGGAACGCTATAATCGGATATATGGTCTTTTGCATACTATTTCGAGTTGTGTTCGTGGTCGTTCGGAACTCCCGGTGGCTACAGCGGTTTCGCGCTATTTTGTCCGAAACGCCTGCCTGGCCGATTTAGAGTTCGTGCGCAAAATGCCACCCTCACACTCACGCAAGTCGCGTCTCAAGGCTTTGCCGGCTGTGAAATTAGAATTACGCTCTCCTTCGCTTGCTTGCGAAGGACGCCTAATGCCAGCGGCGACGAAACTTGTATGAACATTAGACTTGCAAATCTCTCCGACGTCGAGTCACTTGAGCGTGTCGAGCTCTCCTTCTGTTCAGAGAAGGGCCTGCCACCCGAGTCGGCTGCTGGTGCGACTGAGTTTATGACAGCCGGTGGACGCATTTTCCTCTGCGAAGACGATCAAGGGATTCATTCCGCTTTCTGGGTCATAGCGCTTGTAGATCTCCCTTCCATTCGGGCGACGCGACTTCCGTTGGCCTCTCCGCTCCGCGCAATCGTTGAGTCTGAGATCAAATCGCAACTTGGGTCCCGAGGGTTCTTAGTGTTTAGCTGGACTCCTCGTACGAGTCACGGAATTTGGCTCTTTCGTTTCCTTAGGAATCTTGGCACCAAACATTTTAGAGGCACCCGCATTATAGGATTTGTTGCGACTGAAGATTGGCTCGCAGTAAGGAATTACTTGCGTATGGGCTGCAAGATTGTTGCAAGATTGCCTTTCATTTACACGAGCAATGATGTTCATTATTTACTTGAGTATGTGCCCGGAGTCTCCCGCGCAGTCTCGCGAGGGATGATCGCCCAGCGGCCTATTGACATTACGATTGAGGATCCAACCGTTCCTAATAAGAGTGTCGGCACTAATGCTCCTGCGTCCGATTACAATCCCGAGAAGCTACTTGAATCTGCAAAGTGAATGGACAGTTTTAACTGGTACGACAACGACGACTTGTGGGTTGCGCTTGCTCCGTTTTTATTCAACACTGAAAGAATTACCACTACAAGTGGAGCGGCTGAAGGGATCTTGAGATTGCTCAACCTGCCGTCCGGTGCCTGGATTCTCGACTTATGCTGCGGTCAAGGCTGCTTCGCAGTGGAGCTGGCCAAGAGGGGATTTCGAGTGACCGGCGTAGATCGCACTGCGGCCTTCTTGGCAGTCGCAGCAGACCTTGCACAGCGAGGACATCTGGAATGCGAATTTATTCGCGAAGACATGCTGAAATTCCAGCGTCCTTCGTACTACCATGCCGTTATTAGCATTTTTCATTCTTTCGGCTACCACCTCCGAGACGAAGAGAATTGCCGTGTCTTAAGAAACGCCTACTTTTCGCTGGTCGACGGTGGTCAGTTGCTCATCGACATGCTTAGTAAGGAACAGATTGTTCAATCCAGTCAGTTTCCTATCCAGGAGCGAGTAGGGGAGGAACGGTTAATGTGTTTAAGAAGCTTCGACGAAAAAATGGAGCGCGTTGAAGATCGATGGGTGCTTGAGTCTGGAGGCACAAAGAGGGAGTTCCGCACTTCTGCTCGCATGTATTCTGTTGAAGAGCTTTCGCTGTTGCTGAGAGCCTGCGGCTTCGTGGATATCCGCATGAACGGTGGTTTTGATGGCAGACCGTATAGCCGAGACAGGGGACGGCTTCTCGTGATCGCCAGAAAGCGAGGCTGCTAGGCAACAAGAAAGGCGGAGTTGCGCGAGTGGCTGCCCGGTCGTCATCCCCGAGGTAGTCGGCAAGCAGCGCGAGCCCGAGTTGCGCCGGGCCGCTGCCGCCGTAACCCCATTCGAAACCGGTGGGACTATGATTCCACAGGTCGAGCCGGGGATCGAGGGCGCGACCATCGACCGTAACCTCGGTCATGTGGCCTTCGCGTCTGCCAATGTAGCGCTTCATTGGCCACCTCCGGACAACTGTTGGATCTGCTCGGGCGTCAGATGGTCCGGCTGAGTAGGCGAGGAGCTTGCGGTAAAAGGAGGTCTGGGCAAGATTTCGGCGCCGGACCGGCATCGTCCCCCTATCGGCTTCAAGGAAGAAAAAGACACGATTGGGGTTTCCGGCCTGGTCTGCATATTGGAGCGCGAACACACGGTCAGGGATGACGCCAAGTTTTAAACGACTGCTTACGTTCACTCTCCACCGGAAGGGTTGGAGCTGGCCGACACCCTGGCCGGGAAGGGGGAACTCATCATCCATCAGGAGGCGAATATGACCCCTCTCACGGCAGGCGAGTTCAGTTGCGACCATCACGTCTGAAACCAGAAGTGCATCATCAAGAAATATGCGGCCAACAGAACGGTTCTTCTCCCCCCACCGGGATGCATGGAGCGCAAGCCCAAGTTCGCGCCTCAAAAGCGCCGCTCCTTTGTTCCCGATGCCATAGACCAGATGGCGGGAAGCCTGCATTCGTCCACCATATCACTGACCGGGCCGGTCGAGAAGTCGTTGGGTTTTGCGCTCTGGAGCAAGTGTGTGCGTTCTGTCGCAAAATGGATCAAGGCATCAGAGAGAGGAAGGGTAGCCGCACGAGCTTACTTGCCAGAGAGCGCGGCGTCAGCAAACTGCGGAAGCTGGTTCCGTTTTGGAGGGTTTCGTAAAGGCTATTTTCACAAACGAGTTAATGCGAACGTGCGTGCTGACTGTACAAGGCGGACCAGCGCCCGCTCGCGTTTGCGGCTGCCGTCTAGGACGTCGGAAAGACATGTGGCGAGTTCCGGGTAATGAGATAGGGACCGGATGTGTTTTCTCGTAACCGGCTTTACATTCAAATACGCGCATAATGCATAAAGGCCTTTTGAAGGACGTTGAAACTTGCCGGAGAGGATGCGGCAGACTTGAGCTTGATTTAGCTTGATTTTATGGGCTAATTGCGACTGGTTCAAGCCGCGAGACTTACGGGCTTGGTTCAAAAGGAGTGCCGTTTTTGTGTTGTCTATGCGCAAGAATGTACGCATAATGCATAATTATATCAAACGAGCTGTGGCGTCAATCGAACATCAAACCGTTACGAAGTGCCGGGGGAGCAGTGTTGAGCAGCTTCATTTGCCGGCCCCGCAAGTTGAGATCCTCCCCGGCGTTCGTTGGGGAAGGTTCGAGGAATTCTTTACGCCGGCGTTTTGGATATCCCGCGAGTGGATTGACGGCGGGAGGAGTGCGCTAGCGAACTACGCCATCGGTGGGTCGCTACGAGAGGAGGTCGCGGCCTGCTTGTTGGGCGGCCATGGGATGCCGGCGGAAGTTGGTTTGGCAGCGTTTCGGCGGCTTCGGGAAAGGGGATTGCTGGATGGAAGATGCGCGCAAGGCGTGATTGAATCGGCATTAGCGGAGCCGCTTGCGGTTTCCGAGCGGCGTGTGAAATACCGGTTTCCGCGCACCAAGGCGCGGTTTGTTTCCTTGGCTATGCAGCGATTGAATGTTGAGGCCGCCCCGACGAAGTCGGGCAGGGGGTTGCGCGATTGGTTGCTCACCTTCTATGGGATCGGCCCGAAAACGGCGTCATGGATCGCCCGCAACGCCGTTCACTCAGATGAGGTTGCCATTTTGGACATTCATTTGATTCGGGCTGGAGTGCTGATGGGCCTGTTCTCGCCAAGGCAATCGGTGCAAAGAGACTATTTCCGCATGGAGGAGCGGTTGGTGAGTTTTGCAAGAATCGTGGGTATGCGACTTTCGAGGTTTGACAACATGGTCTGGTGCTATATGAGGCAGTTGAACCGTCTGGCTCTCGACGCAGTTGCTGGAATGGAGTTGGACGAGAATATCGGTTAGTACCTGCCTGAAGGAACTTGCATGAGGTCCCTCCCTGGCTTCATTCTTCCTCCGTGGCCGATAATTGGCAAGATTACCAAAGTGAAGCCGCTAGTTTTTTTAGAAACCTCGGGCTTGGTGCAAGGGTGAACCACAAGGTGTCTGGCGCAAGAGCGACTCACACCGTCGATGTTTGGGTGACATTTTCCCATTTTGGCATTGAGGTTAAATGGTTGGTAGAATGCAAGTTTTGGAACTCAGGGATTCCGAAGGAAAAAATCATGGCCCTCATGCAGATCTCCCAAGATGTTGGCGCGGACAAAGCATTTTTGCTTTCCGAGAGAGGCTTCCAATCAGGAACAATCAATGCAGCCAGGAATACGAACATTGTTCTGAGCAGCTTAGAAACGCTGTTGGCAAATGCGTCTGAGGAGATTTGCGAATCCCGTATCGCAATGTCCGCCAAAGAGTTGGACCGTTTGAATGATCGGTTGAGAGCCTTGCTGTACGATGGAAACGGCAAATGGCGACGCTTTAGTGGTTTGGAACCGGATGTGCTTGTTTCCGCCTTGGGGGTTGCCTTTGAGCTCCAGCTTTGCGTCAGCAAGGCGTCCGTACAAAGGTATCCGATCCTGCTGCTGGGTAGCAAAACGGACGGCCAGACGCGATGCAAGGACCCGAAGTCATTCGCAAAAACGCTGAAGGCAGAGGTGCTGCAACTCGAGGCGCAGACAATTGCTTTGGAAGAGCGAGCGAACGAAAATAGAGAATGTGCGAATCGCACGCTGTTGGCTGCTGTGGAAAAGATCGTAGCAGTTTCTGAGAAAGCGTTATTTGAGAAGCGAGAGACAGAAAGCGGCTTCGAAGAAAACAGGCTTGCAGCTTTGGCCGCGATGAAGGAATTGGGTGAAGCATTTGATGGTGTAAAGTGGTTAACGCCTAGGAGCGGTGCTTTTGAGGCGCTATGTGAATTGAGGGAGGCAGTCAGTGATACAGTTTACCTTCACCTTGCGAAACCAACAATACCCAGGTCGTTGTGGGAAAGTACAAAGGGGGAGGTTGCGGCAAAAGTGCAGACATATGCAGCTGCCATACGGGCCGAAAAGGCGATATGACCGGCTTGCAAAGCTGGAATTTCCGCTTGACTGCTTTGACCTCGGTGTAGTCTAATCCAAATGATATGTCTGGAAATGGCGACAGTTCACCGCGAGTCGTTGGCACTCCAGGAGGGGGTACTCCACAGGATGAGTGCGGCACGCTCGTGGTTGAAACAATTCTAAATTCACCGGTCCCGCAGGTGGTTAGAGACCTGAAGGAGGGTGGCGTCCTCAGCGTTGGGTTTGAGGTCTCGCAGTCGGTGACGAGGATGAAAACGATAGTGGCAAAGGATCAGTCTGGGAGAACGGCCGGGTCACTGACACCTCCTGACCTGATTACGATAATTCACTGTATGGAGGGCGGATATAAATATGAGGCGGTTATTCTGGAGAAAGTAGTCGGTGGCCTGGTGCGGGTGCGTATCCAGCCCAAAGCATGATTCATGTCGTTGGAGGATCCTATCTGGAGTTGTGCCGTGAGCCGCACTACTACGAGCTTTTCGGTTCGGGTTTGAGAGCCAGCCTCGCGCTTGCGAGCTTGCGAGCTCGCGTTCGCTTTTCAACGTTCATCGGCAGCGCGCGCAAACCGGTGCTGGAAGCAAAATCGAGGGGGATTCCAATCGAGGCTACGGAGGTTGCCGAGACAGTGATATTCAGCTATTTGCATCCGCTTTCAAAGCCTGCGATTGAGCCTGACAATTACGTTCGTGCTTGCAGCCAGAAGCAGAGAGAAATCGTCGTCAGAGCAGCAAAGGTGCTCCGATTCGGAATGGTGGAAGGAAGCGCAAAGGTTGCGGCTAGGATGGCCACTTATGATCCGCAGGCGCCTAGCGATCCAAGGCCATTCGGCGAGAATGGTTCAACAGCGGAGCGCCTCGCGGTCGTTGCCAACAAAACAGAGGCGGGCCGACTGACTGGAGAGAAAACGCCTGAAAGGGCTTGCAAATCGATTTTGAGAGAGGGCGCGGAGGTCGCGGTTGTGAAATGCGGCACAGACGGGTGCGTTATCGCGACAA
Source organism: Binatia bacterium (assembly GCA_035566895.1). Taxonomy (GTDB): domain Bacteria; phylum Verrucomicrobiota; class Verrucomicrobiia; order Limisphaerales; family UBA8199; genus DATMQA01. The sequence goes on along the minus strand of DATMQA010000227.1, from coordinate 2,778 downwards.
GCCGTGGCATCGCCAAAGTTCCAGCTTATCGCACGGCCCGAGTTTGGCCGATTGGCTCCGGTGACGTGTTCACAGCATTATTTGCGCACGGCTGGATGGAATTGGGGCTGCAACCCGTTCAGGCCGCAGAGCGAGCTTCCAGGGGCACCAGTCATTATGTTGAAACGTTGGTGTTTCCGAGCCGGAGTGAGGTGGATAAGCGTGGGCTCCGTCCTTTGCGGCGTCTTCCTGCGAGGCGGCACAAGCAAGTCTATCTGGCGGGCCCGTTCTTCAACCTGCCGCAGCGCTGGCTGATTGAGGAGTTCATGCAGGCGTTAGTTGGTGCTGGTGTGTCCGTCTTCTCGCCACTGCACATGGTGGGACGCGGCGGACCAGAGGTTGTTTACGAAGCTGACATGAAAGGGCTTCGGGAGTGCGGCGTAATACTGGCCTGCTTGGATGGACTGGACTCCGGGACTATTTACGAGGTTGGTTATGCTCACTGTTTAGGGAAAAAGGTAATTGCCTTTGTGACTGCGGAACGGAAGGAGGATCTTAAAATGATTATCGGCGGAAAGAGCGAAATGACGAGCGATTTCGCGACCGCCCTTTACTTGACGGTCTGGGCGGCCACGTGCGCATGAGCCTCGGTCTTTTGCTTTCCGGGGGCATGGATTCTGTCGCCTTGGCGTATTGGAAACGTCCGGCGTTTGCCTACACGGTTGATTACGGGCAGTTGGCGGCTGATGGTGAGATTCGCGCAGCGGCGGCAGTCTGTGAGCAGTTGGCCATCACGCATCGGGTGTTACGCGCCGATTGTCGTAAATTGGGAACGGGCGACCTGGTCGGCACTGCGCCCTCTCCGCTGGCACCTGTTCCAGAGTGGTGGCCGTTCCGCAATCAACTCATTATCACCCTGGCGGGAGCGAAGGCAATTACTGATAAGGTAACAGAATTGATGATTGGCACCATTCGGACTGATGGCCAACATGCGGACGGTCGCGTCGATTTTATCAAGGAAATCAGTAAGTTGATGAGCTTGCAAGAGGGTGGCATTCGAGTGGCTGCTCCTGCAATAGATGTCAGCGCAGTCGAGCTTATGCGAATTTCGAGTGTTCCTTTGGCAATCCTTGCCTGGAGTCACTCTTGTCATGTGTCGGCGCTTGCTTGCGGGGTGTGTCGTGGATGCACAAAACATGCGGCGACTATGACAGAGCTAGGCTATGGGGATTATTAGACTCAAAGCGCCCAAGCCAAGGACCAGACCATGTCTCTATGGGTCGCTAGATTTCAGGCTAGACGGACTCCTTGAAATTCCGAAGCTGTCGTGCAGGACTCTGCCGCGGCTTGATCGCGTGCTTAACGGGAGGCACTCAAGGCGCGTGTTCAAAGTGCCTCTGAATCTTGGGCAGGCCGGCGATCTTATGTGGCATTCATTCCGTGTGCGTGAGTACGTGCGACAGGAGGGAAAGATTGTTTGGGAGAGCAGGCCAACGCCATCAGGGGGCGGGTGTCACTCGATCTGGGTTGTGCTGGTCGGCGCTCATTTTGTGAAGAACTCTCTCCTGATTTATAATGCGCAGTATCACGCCTTTGGCGTCCATTTGGTTGGTGGTGCGGAAGTTCTGCGCGAGTGCCTGGCGGAAGTTGATCTCTGTTTGAAGGTTCAGAAGGGGACCGTGTTCTGGTTCGTCGCCGACTTTGCGCGTTCTGGCGCGAAGTACCAAAATCCCGAGAGCCTGGTGTGGAGGGACAGTGGTGCTTTGCTCGCGACCATTAATCTGGTAGCGGAGGGGCTGGGCCTGAACTGCTGCGGCTTGGGTGTGCATGAAATTCATTCCGTTCGGCGGATTCTAAAGTTGCCGCCGCATGTGGCTGGGGTCGGTGGCTGTATTGTTTCTGGACGCTCGGGGCGCTGAGACTACAGACGTTGCTGTTGGCGGAAAACTTACACTTAACATTCGGACACTGCATTTGCCATCGTTTGGGCGGCAAAGATTGAGCCAACAGTCTGAGCGCGGTTCAGAACCGAAAAACCGCCGAGGCGTTCAGAAACTGTGGCCGTAATGGCCACGATGCGCGAGATCTCGGCGGTGCGCAGAAAACGGGGAAGCCGGACTGACTCCGTCACAATATTCTATCATGAAAAGTCGGGTCGGAATTGCCCGAATCACCGATTCAGATACAAAGAGAATAGCAAAAACCCTATTATAAAGGAGAATTCGCCCGTACGCCGTCCCGATCAGTTTTATAGCTACGAACATACGGGCGGCAGAGTATGAGCAGGTCGTTAGCGCCTCCGGCGCCTATTTGCTATCGCCACTTCACGCGTCGTGTGTTCAAGCATGAGGCGGCCAAGCCTGGCTTCGTACTGAGGCTGATCCACTCGCAAAATATTTTGCGCGACTGCAAATACTTGCTCCCTATCCGGAGCCGCAATGCGTTCTATAAGTTCATGCGTGCTAAGCTCAATAGCCGCCCGACGGTGACGTAAGCTCTCGGCCAATATCCGAGCTGAAATTGTGGGAACTCCGAATCTCAAATGCTCGGGAAATTGTTCAACGGCAAAGCTTAATTCCTTACCCTGTCCTTCCAGCAGCTTTTTCAGCAATGCAACTCCCTGTTCCACGATGGTCTGTAATTCAAACGAAATAACTTGTGTCAGCGGTCAGTCAAAACCAGCCACAACGGGTCGAATGAAAACCAGCCACTTTGAGGGGAGCATTGCGTATGGGGCAGCCTGTGCTGCTCTTGGGCGCAATGAACGAACTCAACGTGAACTTGCAGCATTCGATATTA
>DATMQA010000226.1:0-5856 GCA_035566895.1 Binatia bacterium | reverse complement strand
CGTCAGCATGGTTCCCACGCTCCAGAATTCGGAACGTTATCTCCTGAACCGGTGGATATTCTACGTGCGCGCCCCGCGGCCTGCCGACGTCGTCGTATTGCGTGACCCTCAGGACAACGGCTTTTCGGTCAAGCGCATCGTCGCCGTCGGCGGCGATTCGGTTTACTTGAAGGAGGGCCGTGTGTACGTTAATGGCCGCCAGTTGGACGAGCCTTATCTGGCGCCGGGCACGTCAACCTTTAGCGCTGCGACTCTCACTGACCAGTTGTTCAAGTGCGGCCGCGACCAATACTTTGTTCTGGGCGATAACCGCAATAACTCCATCGACAGCCGCGCTTACGGCCCGGTCCCACGCCGCAATGTCGTGGGGTTGATCGTCCAGTAGGCGGTTTTTTACTTGCCTTGGAGTGGTGTTCCAGTACGATCCTCTGCCATCCGAACCGGCGATTCCGGCCGGGGGAGGCGGGGCTCTGGGAATGGGCTCAGCCAGAGAAGTCAGTTCACGCCGTCCACCGAGCAGCGTATGCGAATACTTCTTCAACAAAAACAGACGGGCCTTTATTTCAAAGATGTAGGTGCCTGGGCGCGCGCCAGTTCGGAAGCGATGGATTTTCTCAGTTCCACCGCCGCCATCGACTTCTGCGTCCAGAATAAGCTCTCCGGGCTCCAGGTGGTCTTGAAATTCGAGGAACAACAATACGATATCGTCCTGCCCGTGAAACCCGCTCATGACTATTCCGCCGAGCGGCCCAGCGAGTTTTCATGAGCCCTTCTCGCGCGCTGCCGGGCTGAAGCTCGTGTCCACCTTATCCGTGTCCATGCAGAAGAAGACCACAGATGGACGCAGAGCAGTGGTGCCGCAACCGAGAAAGGTCGATTAAACCGTAGCGACGCGACAAACACTCGGAACGTCACGTTCCCCCAAATAAGCCGGTTTATCTGTGTCTATCAGGTCAGCCAGTGTCCATCTGCGGTTGTATTGCATTGCCCGTACCCTGACTTGCGCAATTCCCCTGGCGCACTATGCTGTCAACCATGACCTCGAAATCATTTGACGCCGATATTCAGGTGCGGCTTGGCGACCTGGGGCGCCGTGTTCTGGAGGGTGGCGCGATCGCCAGAGACGAAGCGCTCTGGCTGTTCAATCTGGACACCCGAACCGACATTCTGGACCTGCTCAGTTGGGCCAATCGGATCCGCGAACATTTCAAGGGCAACAAGATCCACCTTTGTTCCATCGTCAACATCAAGGCGGGCGGTTGCTCGGAGAACTGCCGTTTCTGCTCTCAATCGGCTGCTTACCAGACGGAGTCTCCGCGTTACGGTCTGATCGAGGCGGAACCGGTGCTGACCGCAGCCGGCGAAGCTCACGCCAATGGTGTCACCGCCCTGGGTCTGGTCGCCGCCTGGCGTGGATTAGAGGAAGGACCGGTCCTGGACCAAATCTGCGACCGGCTCAATGAGCTAAAACAGAGCGGCAAGGCCCGGCCGGACGCTTCGCTCGGGATGATCTCCAGCCGGAAGGTGGCCGACCGACTCAAAGAGGCTGGCCTCGAGTGCTATAACCACAACCTGGAAACTTCAAAACGATTCTTCCCTGAAGTCTGTACCACGCACAGTTATGAGGAGCGGGTCGCCACCATCCGGCATTTGAAAGCAGCGGGAATTAAAATCTGCTCCGGGGGCATTCTCGGCATGGGCGAAACCCTCGAGGACCGTTGCGAACTAGCCTTCGCGCTCAAAGAACTGGGGGTTCACATCGTGCCAATCAATATCCTCAATCCCATCGAGGGCACGCCCTTTGACCGAAAGGAGGCCCTGGCGCCGCTGGAGATTCTTAAGTCGATCGCCTGTTTTCGGTTCATCCTGCCGAGGCAGGAGATTATGGTTGCCGGCGGTCGCACGGTTAATTTGCGCGACCTTCAACCGTTAATCTTTATGGCCGGCGCCAGCGCCCTGATGGTTGGCAATTATCTGACCACGGTCAATCAGCCGGTCGAAAAGGACCTCCAGATGCTTAAGGACCTCGGGCTGGATCCGGACTGGGACAAACATGGATTCTCCGATCAGGAGTGTTCTGAACCATGTTCGGAAGCAGTGGTGTAGATTGTCGGCGTGGCTGATTCGCAGAAATCTATCCCGGGCGAACCGTCCAGCCCGCAACAGCTCCGCCGGTTGGGCCGTAATGTCAACGCCTATCTCGGCGAGACCATCGACATCGCCACAGTCCTCAGCGATTGTGTCGCCGCGGCACGCGCCCATGCCTGGACCGTCGAGGAAATTGCGGCCGCTCCCAAACCCAACCTTCTCGCCTTTACCCGCCCGGCAGCCGACTTGTCCCAAAACCCCAGCGACCCGGTCACGCCGTTCGGAAATGTTCACGTTTCGCGTTTCACGCATCACGCCCCCCGCATCTACCTCTCCACCGGCATCCACGGCGACGAACCGGCTGGTCCTCTGGCCGTGCGCCAGCTCCTTCGGGAAAACCAATGGCCGGCCGCCATGGACCTTTGGCTCTGTCCCTGCCTTAACCCCACCGGATTCCTGGCCAACCGCCGCGAGAATTCTGACGGCGTAGACCTTAACCGTGAATACCTGAAACCACAGGCGAAAGAGACCTTGGCCCATATCGCCTGGCTCGAACGCCAGCCGACATTTGATTTATGCTTGTGCCTTCACGAGGATTGGGAGGCGCAGGGGTTTTATGTCTATGAATTGAACCCGGACAACCGGCCGTCTCTGGCCGAAACGATCGTGGCCCGTGTGGCGCAAGTGTGCCCTGTTGACCGTTCGGAAATCATCGAGGGCCGTCCCGCACAAAATGGCATCATCCGGCCGGACGTCGATCCGCGCGCCCGCCCACAATGGCCGGAAGCATTCTTCTTGCTGACTCACAAAACGCGGCTCTCCTACACCCTGGAGGCCCCTTCCGATTTCCCGCTCGTCGCCCGCGTCGCTGCCCTGGTTACGGCGGTGAATGCCGCGCTCGAAAAAGTGACAAGTGAGAAGTGACAAGGGACAAGCGGCGGGTGATGAGTGACGAAGACCGTAGCCCTCCCCTCTTTAACCATTAACCCAGTTAACCAATTAACCCCTTTAACTTATTTAACCCTGCTTTTTTGTCCGCCGGTCCATCCACGTCCGGCCCAAATCCGTCAACGTCTTGCTCTTGAGCATCCGTTCCGCCAGCGGAAACACGATGCGTTCCTCCCGGTCGAAGTGTCGGCGCGAGTGGGAGATCGCCGCTAGCAACAATTCCTCCGCTGCCTTGAGCCGGGTTGCCTTTTGGACGCGGCGGAGCGTTCCGTCCATCTCCAGGTGTTCCTCAAGAAACCGGTCGCGCTGGCCGATTTGTTCGAAGCAATGTTCGAGTGGTCCCAGGAACAGGGCATCTTCGATCTCCGAATGGGCTTTGAGCATCTTTTCCATCAGCGCCGCCACGGCCTTGATTTCGGCCAGAGTCTTCATGCTCGGCGCTCGAGTTTCGAGGTGGTCGAACATATGGTGGAAGACCAAGTGCTCCGCCCATAAAGCTTCAGTAATCTTCATCGCCGCAATAGTTCCGTCATGACAACGCCTGCCTTTAACACAAACTACACCCTCCCACCACTCATTTCCTCCCACTCTCCCCGCTGCGCTATCATGGACACCATGCTCTATCACTCCATCACTCCATCTTCGTTGGCGAGGCCGCATAGCCACTCGAGGAGCACCTCCGATTCGCTCCGTTGAACCTGGCGCAGCAGTTCCTTTCGGCGAGTCGAACCGGCGTCCGTGGCCACGTGCTCACATTCCTCGATAAAGGCAAAAGGGTCCCACGCTCCGCTCCGAATCAGACGCCGCTGAAGCTCGCTTTCCGAAGCCGGGTCCAGCAGCGTGCCGACCCTCCTGGCCAGCGCAGCAAAAGCGCCGTGCCGCCCCACTCGCCGGAACCAATAAGTGGCGTTTCCGAAATCCGGTTCGCGCCGGTGCATTATCCCGTGGACGAATGCGCCGTTCGCGCCATCAACGCTTTGCGCCAGCGTATGGCCTGCGTCCAGATGGTCGTGCCAAAGCAGGACCAGGGCGCGGATCAGTTGCGCTCGCTCTGTTCCCACTTCAGCCCGGGCCAGCAGTCGGTCCAGTTCTCGGTTCAGGTCCGCTTCGGAGCGGACGCCCGCCCGGGGGCCAGGGCCCAACTCCGGCGGCTCAGGTGTCGAGAGGCATTTTGCAAATTCAGGATACCCGGGCATGGCGCAAAACTGGCACAAAACCGCCCACGCCGCCAGTCGAACAAAAAAGAGCGGAAATTGTCAATTTATCGTCCGCCAAAAGTGCCACGGTTCGAATGGCGCGCGCGCAAGCAGGACTTGCGGTGAGCCTCCAGCCGGGCAAGACTTAGCGGCTAACGATGTTGAAGCGAACGACAAGTTCAACCCAGCAAGGTAGGGCGTGTCCGTCCCGGATTGCTGCCCCAGGTCGGGCGCCGCTGTTCTCAGCGCGCCGTGCCAGCCTGCCTCGCTGGCATACTCGGCTTTGGCTTCTTGTTATTCTCACAGCAGCGTACTGCTTGGCACCTATCGCCCCGGCCTTCGCCGCGACATTTACCGCTTCAGTGGACCGCGATACCATGACGCTGGGTGAAAGCGTCTCCTTGTCATTAGCGTTTTCCGGAGGACAACCCCAGGAAGTGCCGACCCCGCCCGACATTCCGAATTTGCAGATCACCTATTTAGGTCCCTCGAGCCAGTTTAGTTTTATCAACGGGCAGGTTAGTTCCTCGGTCACTCACAAATTCACTGTCACGGCGCGCCAGCCCGGTGACTACACCATTCCAGCCATTACCGCCGATGTGGGAGGAGAAAAACTCACCACCCAGCCGGTCACGCTTCACGTGCTCAAGCCCAACGCGCCTGCGCCCGACGCCATCAAATCGGGTTCGCAAATCGCCTTTGCCAAGCTGGTGTTGCCCAAGCAGGAGGCCTTTGTGGGCGAAACATTTATCGGCCAATTGCAGTTTTATCTCAACGCTAGGACGGTGCAACGTATTGTCCGGCTCCAGCCCATGGCCTTTCCCGCTGACGGTTTCAATGTCGGTACCATGGCGTTCGGCCAAGCTACCCGAACCCAAATTGGTGATGGTATCTATTCGGTTATACCCCTTTACGTCGTTTTGAAAGCGGTCAAAGCCGGCCCTTTAACGCTAGGGCCGATTACCGCGAATGCAGTCATAGAGGTTCCTTCAAATCGCCGCGACCTGTTTGGTGATTTTTTTGGCGGTGAACAAAAGCAGCTTTCGGTGGTGACCGAAGCGGTTCCGCTGCAAGTGCTGCCTTTGCCGCGCGAGAACGTGCCTCCCGATTTCAACGGCGCCGTTGGCAGTTACACCCTCGCCTTCACCGCCGGCCCAACCAATATCGCCGCCGGCGACCCGATCACCGTCAAGGTCGCCATCAGCGGCCACGGTTCGCTGGACTCGCTGACTCTGCCGGAGCAGGCGGGCTGGCAGGATTTCAAAACCGTTCCTCCGACGACCAAGCTCGAAACCACCGACTCTCTGGGCCTGCAGGGCACCAAAACCTTTGAACAAATCGTCATTCCCCAAAACTCGGACATCAAAACTTTGCCGCCGTTCGCCTTCAGCTTCTTCGATCCCGACCAAAAGAAGTATCGAACCGTCTCCCAGCCCGCTATTTCGCTGCTGGTGCGCCCGGGCGGCTCAGCCCCGGCGCCAACCATTGCCGCCGGTTCGCGCACCGCTCAGGACAATTCACCGCCCGTCCAGGACATCGTGCCTAACAAACAGCGCCTGGGAACCATCGCCCAAATCGGCCCGCCCCTGGCGGAGCAGCCCTGGTTTCTGGCGCTGCAAAGCGT
>DATMQA010000225.1:0-27295 GCA_035566895.1 Binatia bacterium | reverse complement strand
CCTATGCCCCTTACATCACTTTGTCCTCTTTGTCGTCCAGTCCCCAACTGCCACTAACTGCCACTAACGGCGACCAACTGCGACCAATCCCTTTTGCCGATCCCCTCTGCTCCCCCTCATCGGCATCGTCCTCCTTCCCCTTAGCCCGATCAAAGGATTTCAAGCGATTTCAAAGGAATTCAAAGGAATTCAAAGATGAATTTCGCGACCCAGTACCCTTCCCCCAGGGAAGGGGAGGTCAACCTGCGATGGACTTCTTTATGCAGCTTGGTGTTTGGAGTTTTGGTGTTTATCTATGGAGCTGTCGTCGGAGCCGCTCGGTAGCCGTGCAACCAGTGAGACGGTAGGCGACGGTAGCCGTACGGTAGGTGGTGGTAGGTCCTGGTAGGTCGTGGTAGGCGCTTAAAGGTTACCCGTTCAGGATTTCAGCTTTCAACCTTTCACCGTTTCTTCCCTTTCGGGCACCACCGTTAGCTGCATGTTGGTTGGTGAGATCCTGATCCGCACTACCTGTCCTGGTTTCGCGTTGTTGACAGAATACATCAGCAGGTAGATCGACTCTTTCTGCCGGCTGTTAAAAGCCCGCCACCACACTCCCAGGTCCTTTTGGTCAGGCATCACAAATCCAGGGGCACTCTTGCGCCGCCCGGTCTGCGCTCCGTTGCCCGCAGGGCGGCACCCGACGGCCGACGGGTCTTTGGCCTGGCAAAAACCAGACATTGGAGCACGAAAGCGGACGCCCGCCCTTCCCTGCCTCGGCTGACCCGGCTGAACCACCCTGACTCGATACGCCTTCCCGTCGGGCCGCACGTCCAGCCCCTCGCCCTGCCGCCGTCCGCGGACCATTTCAATCAGTTGGAAAACCGATTCCTTTGAATCGTCAGATGCCTGACTCCACCACAAATCCAGCGTTTCTTCACGCGTCATACGGCCGAATTGCTAGCCTAAAACATGCCACCTGAGGGCGGATGATGGATTAATGGATGCGTCGGCTGTTACGATGTCCCTTGTTTAACTGAGTCAACCCTTTTAACCCATTCAACTCTTTGGTTTACTCGGTGGCGTGGGAGGCTTTGGCTTTCTTGCTGTCTTCGACGACGCGGTGTTCGGCTTCGCGCGGCATTTCTTCGTAGTGACTGAAGTTTTCAGCGTGGACGCCGCGTCCGCCCGTCAGCGAGCGAAGGGTGCTGGAATAGCGGTAGAGTTCCTTGGCCGGGACGTGGGCCTTGATGAGCTGGAAACCGGCTTCCATGTCCATGCCCTGGATCTTGCCGCGCCGGCTGGAGAGGTCGCCCATCACTTTGCCCATGCAATCCTCGGGAATGCGGATTTCGACCAGGTGAATCGGTTCGAGCAGGCAGGGCCGCGCCATGGTGAAGGCCTCTTTGAAACCGAAGTATCCGGCGATTTGGAACGCGATGTCTTTCGAGTCCACCGGGTGCATCTTGCCGTCGTAAAAGTCGACTTTTACATCGACGACCCGGTAGCCGGCCAGGATGCCTTCTTCGGCAGCTTTCAGGACGCCTTTTTCGACCGAAGGGACGAAGACGCGGTCCACGTTCTGGCCGCTGAGGGATTGGGTGAATTCGAGGCCGGTGTCGCGGGGCTTGGGCTCGATCTTCATCCAGACTTCGGCGAATTGGCCGGCGCCGCCGGTCTGCTTCTTGTGGCGGTATTTGGAGTCCCCGCGGGCTTTGATCGTTTCGCGGTAGCGGACGCGCGGCTCGATCAGTTCGACGTGGACGTTGTAGCGTTTGCGGAGCCGGTCGGCTATGACTTCGAGGTGCAGCTCGCCCTGGGCCGAGAGGATGGTCTGGTGCAGTTCGGCATCGACCATATAAAGGAAGGTGGGGTCTTCGTGGTGCAGGGCGGCCAAACCGGAGGCGATTTTATCTTCCTCGCCTTTGCCGCTGCTCTTGAGGGCGGCATGGATATTGGGCCGGGGATAATCGACCTTGGGAAGGGAGACGGGTTTTTTGGTGCCGCAGAGGGTATCGCCGGTATTGGTGAACTTGAGTTTGACGACCGCCGCGATGTCTCCGGCATGGAGCAAAGGCACGCTGGTGCGGGTCTTGCCGTTAAGGAGATAGATCTGGCTGATTTTTTCGGTGGTGCGGCGGGCAGTATTGTAAAGCTCGGTGCCGAACTTCACGTTTCCGGAATAAACGCGGAAGTAAGAGAGTTCGCCAAACTGGGCTTCGCTCATCGTCTTAAAGACAAAGAGGACGGGGTCAGGGTCGGTGAGGGCCAGTTCGACTTCCTTGCCGTCGGCATCGGTGGCTTTGGCCTTGGGCCGGTCAACGGGGGAGGAACCGTATTTGGCGATGAAGTCCATCAGGCGGGCTACGCCGATATTGTTTTCGGCCGAAGTCACAAAGACCGGGGTGAAGACCTGTTTTTGCAGGGCTTCGTGAAGGCCGGCGCGCATTTCTTCATCGGTCAGGCCGCCCTGGGCGAAGAACTTCTCCATCAAGGTGTCATCGGATTCGGCGATGAACTCGATGAGCTTCGCATGCAACTCTTTGACGCGGTCGGCCCAGGGTCCCGCGGCGGGCGCTTCGGTGAACTTGCCGCTCTTATCGGTGGCATAAGTGAGGATTTCGCTGCGCGGCACATCGAGCACCTGGTTGAAGCCGGGGCCAGGGTTGATGGGGACCATGAGCGGGAAGATGCGCTCGCCGAAGTGCTCTTTGAGTTGGGCGAGGGTCTTTTCGAAGTCGGTCTCGTCTTTATCAAAGGCATTGACGACGAGCATCCTGGGGATGCCAAGCTGGGTCGCGTATCGCCACATGGCATCGGTGCCGACGCCGACGCCGTGATTGGCATGAAGGACGAGGACGGCGAGGTCGCTGACACGGAGGGCGCCCAGGCCTTCGCTGATGAAATCGGCGTAACCCGGGGCATCCAGGATGTTGAATTTCTTGCCGAGCCATTCCAGGTGCATGAGGGTCGTGGCGACGGAGATTTGGCGCTGCTGCTCGCTCTCGTGATAGTCCGAAACGGTGGACCCGGCGGCGACGCTGCCCATGCGGTTGATGACCCCGGCGGTGGCCAGCATGGCCTCGCTGAGCATGGTTTTTCCGGAAGAAGCGTGGCCGACGATAGCGAAGTTGCGAATTTCAGCAGGTTGGTATTCTTTCATAAATCACGGAGCATTGCCAGATTCCACCCGAGCCGCGCCCAGGCGGAGTGACAATGTAAGAAACGCGCGGGCTGGCGCAAGCGGAGAATGAAACGTGACGTCAGGCGGGGCGCACGGCACATGGGAAGGACCCTCGGAGCGTGAGCTAAAGAGGTACCCCTCAAGGGTGCATTATTTTCGCAACTCCATCTCGATTGACGATGAAGGCGAGAATTTTAAGTTTGACGTACGAGCTGTGGAGGAAAAGGTCACCGTGGTTTCCCTCTCTCCAAGTCGTCTTCCAGGAATCTTTGGCCAGGAACCAGTCTTCGCCCTGAAAGCTTTTGTATCCAATGATGTGAATCGCATGGTCGTCCGTGGTGGACCCGTTTAGAAAGCGGACCTCGCGGGCCGTCTGGCCGATCGCCTCCGCCGGCACATCCGAATCGAGCACCAGGCAATATCGGCCGGTTTGCCGGTAGCTGGGCTCGGTGGTATCGATACTAACGGCGACGGAGAACCCGTTTCGGACCGCCTCCTTGAACGCATCATAAAAGACCGTCAGCGGCACGTTGAAATAGTTGGTGTTGTGATGCCAGTTGTCAGGCACCTTCAATTCGGTAAACGTGTTGAAGGGCGCAGATTCGAATGAGGTCAGCATCACATAGTCGCTCCACGGCAATCGGACGACCTCCTCGACGAAAGCCTTGGGAGTATAGGTCTTGCCGTCGAAGGAAAATGTTCCGGGCGGCTCGCCCAGGTTCCGGTTCAGGATCTGCCTTACCTTCGGCAGGACGAGGGCTTCGTCCCATTCGTCCTGGCGTTTGATTTTCTGCATGAGGTTTTCCAGTTCGCCATACAACCGGGTTTGATCGGGCAAATGATTTTCCAGGTCCTTGTCATACGCACTGGCCGGCAGCGCGCCGTATTTTTGACAGGCCTCCGGCACCCCGGTGAACAGGTCGCCGGGATTGAAGCGCGAGGCGCCTTTGGTTTGGATGAACCGCCTGGCTTTCTCAAGGTACTGACAGTACGTCGGATACATCACTGATAAATGCACCGAGGGAAGCTTCAACCGGGCCATCTCCGATTCAAGGAACGAACCGGCGGCATAGCTCCAGCACACGCTCGTCTTACCCTGATTGAGACAGGCAAAATGCGGCACCGGCTGGAACTCCTCCGCGCGGCCTGGGTGAGGCGTTCGCTCCAGCGTTCGGAGAATCTCTTCGCGCGTTGTCTCGGCCTGAGCGGTGGCGATGAGGCAGGTGGCCAGTGCGGCCAGCGAGCCCCGGGTGCCGGATGGAACGATTGAACGCCAGTGCATGGGCCAGCTTGAGGCGATTAGTGCGCCGGCATTCCGACGTCAGTGCAAAGCTTGTTCGCGGCTTCAGGGCTGGCCCATTTCACCAGGGCCATGAAGTTCACCAGCGTCGCGTTGTCGGGCTTGGCGGTAAACATCGTCTTGAGGCTGTTCACGACCTTATGATAAGTGGCCGCATACTTTTCGTGAGTCAGGCGCGAGACGTAGGTTTCCAGGACCGTACGGGCAATCGGATCGGTCTTGCCGTTCGGAAGATAGGGCAACTGACAACAAATGCGAATCAGCGCCAGGGAATCGGCCTCGGTGAGCGCCAGCCAGCTTTGCCGGATTTCGTCGGCGTCATATTTAGCGTTAAGCCGCTCGCGGATGGCGGCCGCAATCGTTCCCGGGTCGCTTCGGCGCCCAATCATGTCCTTGATCCTGGCCCACGCGGTTTGCGGGTCGAGTTGGGCGGGCGCGGCGATGGTTTCCTCGGCCAGGGCCTTTAACCCCAGGCTGGCGGCGATAGTTTTGCCCAGGGCTAGCGCTTCTTCCTTGCGGATCCGGTCGCAATCGATGAGCGAGCGCACGACCACCCGCTGCATCTCCGGAGAAAGCAACTGCAAAGCGGCGGTCAGAGTTTCCGGCGCGGCCTTCTGCGGCGGAGCCGGCAGCAAATGCCGGACGAACTCCGCCGCCACATGGAACGTCTCATCGTTGACCGTCTTTTCGAAGCGCAAGCGGAGGATAAACCGGAGGGTCTTGCCCGCCCCGCTGCTCTTGCCCACATTGTTGATGACCATGAGGCGGTGCTCCGGGCTAACCACGTACGCCATCAGCCCTTCCGCCAGGGCAATGAGCTTTTCATCCGGTTTGTCCTGAGGGCCGGCCAGGACTAATTGTTCCACGAGGTTGGGCAGCCGTTGGGCAAAGATCACATCCGGCGCCTCGGTGCTTTGGTGTTCGTAAAAGTGCAGCAACTCGATCAAAAATGACAGCCGCAGAAAGGCGTTCTTCTGGGCCCGCGCGTGGTCGGTGGGCGCTTTGCTGCGTTGAATTCGCTGGTGCAGCGCGAGCAATTCCTGCCGCTTGTTGGCCACCAGGCCGGGGTTCTGCTGGAAGGTTGCTTCGAAATCGCTCTTGAACCCCAACACGATCTCCTCAGACTTGGGGCGCGGATTCAGTTTCGGGTCTGTCGTCAGGTCATTGAAAAAGACCAGCGCCTCCTCGCCAAATTCCCGGACCACCCGCTCCCGCGGCACGTAGCCTTTGGTGAAACACCGATTGGCCCGCACCATTCGTGGGGAAAAAAACTGCTCGGGGTTTGCTACCAGCCCTTGCAGCAACTCGTTTTCTACCGGGGGCTCGGACTGGAGTAACTCCTCTACGACCGGCTTCAATGCGGCGGCCAGCTCCCGTTTGGTCTGGTCCATCGCCTTCACCGCCACCGGCTGCGGCATAGCCGCATCTACGGTGCCCTTGATAAGCGCCGCCAGATACTGGTTGGTGTTGGTGCTGTGCTCGACCAGCTTGGCGACTACGCCTCCAACATCGTTGAGCGGCAGCTTGCTCACCAGACCGGTCAGCAACAACACCAGTTCATTGTGCGATTTTTGCCGATGATCGATCACCCGCTCCAGCAGCGACCGCAGTGTTTTGGCCTCCTTTTCCAACGAGCTGTTCTCGGCCTCCAGTTGACCCACCCGGGAGCGCAACTCATGCCAGCCCTGCTGGATTTCCTCCAGCGGCGCGGCTTTCGCCGCTTCGTTCTCTTTGTCGGTCATGGTGACGGATTAACGCTCTGGTGCCCGGGAGAACCCCCGGTTTGGCTCGCGATCATGCACCAAATTCTATCGTGGAAGGCTGTCCCGTCAATCCGCCAATACTCCCAATCGCAGCGAAGCGCGTGGTCGCCTCAGGGCATTGGGTTGAGACGCGAGGCTTTTCGGCTCAAGGCAGCGCCACGATCCGGTAGAACCTCTGCGAGGCGGCCCCGACGGAGTTGGTTCCCGTCGCCGTGGAACCGCTGGCCGTCACGTTGGGTAAAACATCATTCCAGTTGAGATCCGTAAGCTGGGTCTTGTACTGCATTTTGTAGATTTGACCGGCCACCGCGCTCCAGACGACTGTAGCGAGGCCGTTCGTGAGGTGCAGCGATAACACTACCGGCGGGACCAGGTTGGTATTGGTCCCGGCAACGAACGCGTCCACTACCACATCGTCCACCTGCATGGTATAGCCGGAGGCGTCGGTCCACATTCCCGCGCTGATTCCTCCGCTGACATACGGTTGGATTTCCCCATCGGTTGTATTGATCATCTGGTTTCCGTCGTACTGAACCGCGATTTGATTCGCTTGGAAAACGAGCTTCAGCGTGTGCCAATTGGTGCCCACCCCGGGCACACGGACCTCCTGCATCGGCACAAAAGTGGTGTTGAGATAGCTAAAATTTGTCCAATTCTGGAATTTGATCAGCCTCAAAATGCTTGAGCCGCCTGGGGACCCCTCCGGGTAGAGCCAGGCGGCGTAATGCGCGCCGGTGATTGGATTCAGACGGCCTCCCAGCGCTCCGCCAAACGCGCCTGCCGGCAACTGGATGCGACCCTCTACCGAGAAGTTGGTCCAGGTGTTTGTCAGGTAAACGTACGCGTAGCTGAAGTGTGAATTGGTGCCGCCCTGCAAAGCGCCGCCGGTGACGGTCCAGGCGCCGGACTGCGCCAGCCACGGCGACAACGGTCCCGGATCAGTGCCTCGCGTGAAATTATCCGAAAACGAATTCGTGGTCGCCAGCACCAAAATGGTGACCGTCGCCGTATTCGAGTTGGTCTGGCCGTCGCTGGCTTGATAAGTGAAGCTGTCTGTGCCGATGAAATTGGCCGCCGGGGAGTAGGTGAAGCCACCGTTGGAGTTGAGGTTCAAGACACCATGGGCCGGACCGCCGGACAGCAACGCCGTCAGGCTGTTGCCGGCGGCGTCGGTATCATTGGCCAACACGCCTGGGGGCGCCACACTCAGCGTCGTATTCACCTCCGCGAGCTCACTATCATTATTCGCCACGGGTGGGGGTGCGGGTGCCACCGTAATGGTCACCGTGGCGGCGGCTGAGTTAGTCACCCCATCGCTGGCGCGGTAAGTAAAAGTATCGGTGCCGGTAAAGTTAGTGGCGGGAGTGTAGCTGAACCCGCCATTGGTAATCAGGTTCAAGGTGCCATGCGCCGCATCAGTTAGCTTTACAGCCGTCAGGCGTGCGCTACCGCCCAGGTCGTTACCCAGCACTCCCGGCGCCGGCACGGTCAGGACGCGGCCGGCAGTGACGCTGTAATTGTCATTGCTGGCCGTCGGCACGCTCGGCAACGCACTCACCGTGACATAGTCCACGGCCATGACATAAGCGGGCGAAGCCGTCCACATATCTACGCTGACTCCTCCACTCACGTAAGGCTGGGCTTCCCCGTCCAGCACCGCCATGACCTGGGTGCCATCGTAGTACACGCCCAATTGATTCCCTTGAAGAGTCATTTTCACAATGTGCCAATTAGTGCCGACTCCGGGAAGATTCACTTGTTGCACCGGCGCGTAGGGAATGTTGAGGTACCCAAAATTGGTCCAGTTCTGAAATTTCACGACCTTCAACACGCTTGAGCCACCCGAGGACCCCTCCGGGTAAATCCAGGCGCCGTAATGCGCCCCCGCAACCGCGTCTAATCGTGCGCCCAGCCCGCCCCCAAAAGCTCCGGCTGGAAAACGAATCCGTCCCTCGACCTGAAAGTTGGTCCAGCTATTTGAGAGGGCTGCGAACCCATAACTATAGAGCGTATTGCTGCCCCCCAGCAAAGCCCCTCCCGTCACCGTCCAGTTTCCCACCTGCGCCACCCAAGGCGACAAAGGGCCGGGGTCGGTCCCCCGCGTGAAATCATCTGAGAACAACACTTGGGCCTGGCTTGCGGGCGCAATGCAGCAGAGACATGCCAAAGCCAGCCTCAGGTTCAGCTTCGGGAAAATGCGATTGGGACTTCCCATAATATCGAGCGGTCGCGCGTCCGTTGCAGGGTGCCGACCTCAATCAAGCGACACATTACTCAAGCCTTGTGGTATTTCCGTTCCATAAACGTAGGCGAGTGCTGCGAACCAAGTCAACTGAAAGGTAATGCAAGGCAGGGGTTGATCCAAATGAAAAAAACCTGCCAACTCAAATGGGCAGCAGCACGAGCTCAAACATTTTGTCGCCAGGCCGCGCGCCAGATGCCATTCTTGTCGGCCGTGGTCAAAACAATTTGCCGCCGGAAAAAGTTCATGAAGAAACTCATTCTGTTTGTTTGTTCTCTGGCCTGGGCTGTGCCTCTGCCTGGCGCACAGAATTTTACCGACCGCTTCGTTTGGGTCTATGGTTGGAACCTGAGAAAGGACAGCGATGTGCCCGAAATCGCGCGCCTGCTTGAAACGGCTGGCCGGCATGGAATCAACGGCGCGGTCCTCTCCGCCGGGCTGGACACGCTTTGCCAGCAGTCGCCCGCATACTTTCGCCGGCTGGATGCCGTTAAATCGCTTTGCGAGAGCAACCACCTGGAACTCATCCCGGCGGTTTTCTCTATCGGTTATGCCAGCGGCATTCTCGCGCACGACCGGAACCTCGCCGAAGGATTGCCGGTGGAAGCCGCTCCGTTCCTGGTTGAGAAGGGCGAGGGGCGATTCACTCCCGGCGATTCCGTTCAACTCGCTAACGGGGGTTTCGAAGAACATTCGGGCAACCGGCTGGAGGGCTTCGAGCTTTGCGACCAGCCGGGCGAGATCAGTTTCGCCGATACCGGGGTTAAGCACAGCGGCCAGGTCTCGCTGCGTCTCGAAAATTTCACGGCCAACCGGTATGGCCATGGCCGTGTCATGCAAACTATCACGGTCAAACCTCATCGCTGTTACCGCGTTACGCTCTGGGTCAAAACCGATGAGCTCCAGCCCGCCGGTGCCTTTAAGCTGCTGGTAATGGCCGGTGACCGGGAGCTGGCGCCGCGCGAGTTCAAAGTGCCGGCAACAACCGACTGGCTAAAAATCTCGATTCTGTTCAACAGCCTTGGCGCCGTGAAGGCGCGCCTCTACGCCGGCCTTTGGGGCGGCAAGGCCGGCAAGGTCTGGCTCGACGATTGGAGTGTCGAGGAAGCCGGTCCGATCAATGTCCTTCACCGCCCCGGCGCACCGGTGACGGTGCGCAGCGAGGACGGCGCGGTGACTTATGTCGAAGGAAAGGACTACGCGCCACTCCAGAACGCGCAACTGCATCCCTGGCGCGAAGACAACGAGGCAGCCCGCTTGAAGATTCTGCCCGGCAGCCGCATCCACGATGGTGACCGGTTGCGGGTCGGCTGGTATCATTCGGCCATTATCCACGATGGCCAGGTGACCGCTTGCATGGCCGAGCCCGCGGTGTATGAAATCTTTGAGCATGAAGCCAAACTGCTGGCCGAGCATTTGCACCCGCGCCGGGTGCTCCTGAACATGGACGAAATTCGCATGGGCGGAACGTGCCGAGCCTGCCAGGGCCGCGACCTGGGCGAATTGCTGGGCGAATGCATTACCAAACAGGCGCAGATTCTCCGCCGGCACATTCCCAATGCGCAGATTTATATCTGGTCCGACATGCTCGATCCGAATCACAACGCGCATGGCAATTATTATTTGGCAGAGGGTGACTTCACGGGTTCCTGGCGGCACGTTCCCAAGGATCTCGTCATGGCCGTGTGGGGTGGCGCGCCGCGAGAGAAAAGCCTGCGCTTCTTCGCTGACGAGGGCTTTCGCACGCTCGTGGCCTGTTATTATGACGCGGATGATTTGACCACCGTGAAGGGCTGGCTCGATCTGGCACAGAAAACACCGCGCGTCCAGGGCCTCATGTACACCCCTTGGCAGAAAAAATATGACCTGCTGCCGGCTTTCGGGGAATTGCTGAAGAATTAGTGCGGACGATGGCTAGCTCATTTGCAGAGTGCGCTGGAGGTCCTTGCTCATACACCCGCCACGCTCCACTTCTGGAATGCTTCTGACCACCAGCCGATTTTTCTGCTGCATTTGTTCCGCTTGCCCGCTAATTCTTGCGCATGTCGCTCCTAATCAAGAACGCCGAAATCATCACCGCCAGCGAACGGTACACCAGCGATATCTGGTGCGAGAACGAAACGATCACCCGGATTGACCGTAACATTTCCGTGCCGCCCGGCGCCGAGGTAATCGACGCCAAAGGCAAATATGTCTTTCCCGGTTTCATCGACCCGCACGTCCATATTCATCTGCCGTTCATGGGGACCTTTGCGAAGGACACCCACGAGACCGCCAGCAAAGCCGCTCTCATTGGCGGCACCACGACCTATATCGAGATGATCTGTCCGGCTCGCAGTGAGCAGCCGCTCGAAGCGTTTGACCTCTGGCTCGGCAAGGCCCAGGGCCAAAGCGCCTGCGACTTCACCTTTCACATGGGTGTCACACGCTATGATGACGCGGCCGAAAAGCAATTTAAAGAAATCGTCAAACGAGGCCTCAGCAGTTTCAAAATCTTCCTCGCCTACAAAGGCGCTTTCGGCGTCACCGACGAGGAGATCTACAAAACCCTGCGCCTGGCCAAACAACTGGGCGTCATCACCACCGCCCATTGCGAAAACGCCGACCTGGTCCTGGAGTTGCAGCAGAAGCTGCTGGCCGAAGGCAAAACCGGGCCTGAATGGCACCATGAAAGCCGTCCGCCGCTGGTCGAGGCCGAAGGCGTCCATCACTTGATGAGTTTTGCGAAACTGCTCGATGCCCATGTCTATATCGTCCATACGAGCTGCGAGGAGGCTCTCCGGGAAGCGCTGCGGGGCAAACTGGCCGGCGTCAACGTCTGGGTCGAAACGCTCATCCAGTACCTGGTCACCGACAAGGCCTATGCGGAGCGTCCCAACTTCGAAGGCGCCAAGTTCGTCATGTCGCCGCCGCTGCGCGACCGCCGCAACCAGGACGTCCTCTGGAACGGCCTGCGGGACGGCTTCGTTAGCACCCTGGCCACCGACCATGCCCCCTTCGATTTCGCCTCGCAAAAGCGAATGGGCGAAAAGGATTTCACCAAAATACCCAACGGCATCCCGTCCCTCGAAGACCGCATCAACGTGTTCTATACCTGCGGCGTCAAGCGTGGCCGGGTCGACCTTCACCGCTTCGTCGATACGGCCAGCACCCAAGCCGCCAAACTCTTCGGGCTGTTCCCACGCAAGGGCACCATCCAGCCCGGCAGCGATGCCGACCTGGTGGTTTACGACCCCAACTATCGCGGCACTCTCTCTGTCAAAACTCAGGCCATGAACGTCGATTATAACCCGTTCGAAGGTATGGCCATCGAAGGCCGGCCCAGCGTCGTGACCGTTCGTGGCCAGGTTGCAGTCCGGGACGGCAAATTCGTCGGGCAGGTCGGCCGGGGGAAGTTCCTCCAGCGCGAGCTGACCCATTTTTGAGTTTGCTTGAAAATAACGGTCTTTGGTTCGGAGCGCAGGACCTTGCTCGCCGAGCAAAGAACCAAGCTGGCCGCCCCCTTGCCTTGATTTTTCGCCCTTTTCTGCAACTAATACTGGCATCACCCTGTGGGGCGCGATGCCCAATTGCGCGATGAATTCTACCGGCCTGACCGACACCCAACTCGCCGAGTTGAAGCAGAGCAAACTGTTCAACGACGACCTGGCGCCTGTCCCGCCGGAGCACCGCAAATGGCGCGTCGGCAGTTTCGCCGCACTCTGGATTTCGATGTCCGCCTGCATTCCCACCTATATGCTGGCTTCTTCCCTTATCGGTGGCGGCATGAACTGGTGGCAGGCCATCCTCACGATTTTCCTGGGCAACCTCATCGTTCTTATCCCGATGGTTTTGAATGCGCACGCCGGGACACATTACGGAATTCCTTTCCCGGTGTATTGCCGCGCCGCCTTCGGCACCCTGGGCGCCAACATCCCGGCCTTGCTCCGGGCCCTGGTCGCTTGCGGGTGGTTCGGCATCCAAACCTGGATTGGCGGCAATGCGATCTACAAAATCCTGGGAGTGTTCATTCCCTCGCTCGCTTCGGGAACCCCTTCACCGACGTTCGGCATTACCTTGCCGCAGTTCATTTGCTTCCTGTTCTTTTGGAGCATTAACATGCTGGTGGTCTATAAGGGCATCGACTGCATCCGCTGGCTTTTGAACATCAAAGCCCCACTCCTGATTGCGCTGGGCCTGCTCCTGCTGGCGTGGGCGTATCGCCGGGGCGGTGGTTTTGGTCCCATTCTTTCGCAACCTTCCGCTTTCGACGCCGGCCAGCCCAAGAGCGGCCAATTCTTCGCCTTTTTCTTTCCCGCGCTGACCGGCATGATCGGATTCTGGGCCACGCTCTCGCTCAACATCCCCGACTTTTCTCGCTACGCGTGCACGCAGCGCGACCAAGTACTGGGACAGGCGCTGGGTCTGCCGATGACCATGGCCTTGTATTCCTTCATCGGTGTCGCCGTCACCTCCGCCACCACGATCATCTACGGCCATACTATTTGGGACCCGGTTGACGTGCTGACCCGCTTCCAAAACCCGATCGTGCTCGTCGTGGCCTTGCTCGGCCTTTGCCTCGCGACTCTCGCCACGAACATCGCCGCGAATGTCGTCAGCCCGGCCAATGATTTCGCCCATCTGGCCCCGCAGCGCATCTCTTTCCGCATGGGCGGACTCATCACCGGGTTGGTCGGCGTGCTCATGATGCCCTGGAAACTGGTGTCGGATCCGAACGGTTACATTTTCATTTGGCTGATCGCCTATAGCGCTTTGCTCGGCCCTATCGGGGGCATCCTCATCGCCGACTACTTCGTTTATCGCCGGTGCCGGCTCAATCTCCCAGCTCTTTACCGGGCCGACGGGGAGTACCGATTCAGCAACGGTTTCAGCCTGGTGGCGCTCGGGGCCCTGGTGCTGGGCGTGCTGCCCAGCCTGCCCGGTTTTCTGGTTCAGGTAAAACTGCTTGACGGCGCGCGCGTGGGGTCGTTCTTTGTTGGCTTGTATAACTACGCTTGGTTTGTGGGGTTTGCAGTGGCCTTCGGCGCGTACCTGGTAGGCCGGAAGATGACTCCGTATGCCCCGGCCGCCGTCGCTCTCGACCAACCCCAAGCGGCGGTAGATTAAAGAAAGCTTAAGAATTTTCCGGACAGGCATTCGAATCCGAAACCCGAAGGGTGCTTCTGAACTAAAACTTTTGACTAAGCTATGCCGACTATTGCCGAACCTCTCACCCGCGTCCCCAGTCTCCCTGCCACAACGCACAAGTCCCGCCCCTACAG
This sequence comes from Binatia bacterium, assembly GCA_035566895.1. Classification (GTDB taxonomy): domain Bacteria; phylum Verrucomicrobiota; class Verrucomicrobiia; order Limisphaerales; family UBA8199; genus DATMQA01. The sequence goes on along the minus strand of DATMQA010000225.1, from coordinate 13,566 downwards.
CGGCCCTTCCGCCGATACCGTCCTGGCTCTGCGCAAGCAGTTCCTGAATCCCGGCATCTTTCTCTACTACAAAAAGCCCCTCATGCTGGTGGAAGGAAAGATGCAGTATGTTTGGGACGAGACGGGCAAGCGTTACCTCGACGGCCTGGGCGGCATCGTCACAATCAGCATTGGCCATTGTCATCCCCACGTGGTGGAAGCGGCGCGGCGGCAGAACGAAACGCTGCAGCACTCCACGACCATCTACCTGCACCCGAACATCGCTGAATATGCCGAGAAACTCGCCGCCAAAATGCCCGGCGACCTCAAGGCCTGTTACTTCGTCAACTCCGGCTCGGAGGCCAACGACCTGGCACTCCTCATGGCCCGGGCCTACACCGGCAACTACGATGTCATCGCCCTGCGCAATTCCTATCACGGCGGCAACGCCGCCACCATGGGCCTCACCGCGCACAGCACCTGGAAATTCAACGTCCCGCACAGCTTCGGCATTCACCACGCCCTCACGCCCGACCCTTATCGTGGCCCGCACGGGCGCAACGAGCCTGACGCCGGTAAAAAATACGCGGCGGATATCAAGCAGCTCATCGATTTTGCCACGCCGGGCCAGGTCGCCGGCTTCATCGCCGAGTCCATCCAAGGCGTCGGTGGTGTGGTGGTTTTCCCCGACGGCTATCTCAAACATGCCTACGAGCACGTGCGCGCGGCCGGCGGCATCTGCATTGCCGATGAGGTCCAGGCCGGGTTCGGCCGGACCGGCACCCACTTCTGGGGTTTCGAAACGCAGGGGGTCATCCCGGACATCGTAACCATGGCCAAAGGCATCGGCAACGGCTGCCCGCTGGCGGCTGTGGTGACGACGCCGCAAATCGCCGGCGTGCTGGCCAAGCGCATTCATTTCAACACCTTCGGCGGCAACCCGGTCGTGTGCGCAATGGGCAAAGCCGTGCTCGAAGTCATCGAGCGCGAGAAGCTCCAGGAAAATGCGCTCGCCCAGGGCGGCTACGTCCTGGCGGGACTGCAGAAGCTCAAGGCGAAGCACAACCTCATCGGCGACGTGCGCGGCAAAGGCCTCATGCTCGGCATCGAACTGGTCAAAGACCAGGCCACCAAAGAACCCGCCAAAGCCGAGTGCGCCCAGCTCCTCGAAGCCGCGCGCGAAATGGGGTTGCTGCTGGGCAAAGGCGGCTTGCAAGGCAGCGTCATCCGATTCGCCCCGCCGATGTGCATCACGCGCGCCGACGCGGACTTCATGATCGAGGTCTTCGACGCGGCCTTCTCCGCTCTGTAGTATCCGCCTGCTGGCGGACCTTCTCCTAAATCCAAGTCCCGCTAAGGGTTGCGCGACGGCCTGCCCCGTGCCTGACCCACTGGCAGCCTTTGGTTGTGCATGATTCCTGCTCATGTCGTGGTTATCGAAGCCGATAATCTCAGGTGAAATTGGCATGACTGGAACTCCGAACGAACTCTTTGCTGTCCCGAAACGAGACGGCCGCCGCCCGGCTACCTGTTCTTGCGGGCGCGGGTTTGTGTTGCTGGCCGCCTTGTGGTTGAGCGGTTGCTGCCTGGGTCTCGCGCGGGCAAGCGAAACGCTGCTGCTGACGAACCTCGGCCAGGTTTATTCCCTGCCGCTCGCCGATGCGCACCAAAGCCGACCCTTCCGCTTCCGAGGCACAGTCCTCTGTTACGATGCTGAATGGAACCAGCTCTATATCCAGGGCGTTGGCGAAGTCGCTTACTTCAGTCCGCAAAGCCTTGGCGGCTCGTTAACTCCCGGTCAGTGCGTCGAGATTAACGCGACCACCGGCGTGAACGGAAACAATCCGATCCTGACCAACTTCGATGTGACCATCCTCGGCCAAAAACCGCTCCCGCCTCCCCGGCGCTTGCGTTTGCCGGACCTGGCCAGCGCGCCGGGCCAATGGGTGCAGGTCGAAGGCACCGTGCGCGCGGCCGAAACAAGCCGGGGCCGTTTGTGCCTTTTGCTTCGCGATGCGGACCAAACCTGTCCCGTCCTGGTGATGGGTTCGCCTGGAACCAATGACGCGCGGCGCTGGGTTGGCTCCCGCGTGGCGGTCTCGGCGATTAATTCCAGCCAAATCTCCCAGGGCCGCCTGGTTTCGCCCAACCTGCTGGCCCCGGGAATCAACTCCCTCATCACCCGCGAGCCTTCCCCGGCGCACCCCTTGCAGGTGCCGGTGGCCTCGATCGAGGGCTTGCTGAGCCGGGAAATCGGCTCCTGGACCAACGACCTGGTGCACCTCAGCGGCCTGGTCCTGGCTTGCAAACCGGGAGAGAGCTTGGTTCTCAAAGACCCCACGGGAATGATTCGGGCCCAAGTGTCCCAGGCCACGCAGGCTGAGCCCGATGAACGCGTGGACCTCTGGGGCTATCTTAAAGTCCTCACCAATGAAACCGTATTGGAGGACGCCTTCTTTGAGGTTGCCCAGAACTCGCGCCCGAATTTTGAAACCCCGTTTTCAGCCGCCGCCGCTTCTGCCAGCGGCGCCCGCCATAAAACTTTGACGCAGGTTAACCAGGTCATGAAGCTGGGTCCGCGGCAGTCGGCCGAACGCGTCCCCGTTCGGCTTCGGGGAGTCATCACCTTCGCCGATCCCAGGTGGAATTCCGCCTTTCTGCAAGACCCAACGGACGCGCTCTTTTTCAAATTGACCCAGCCGGAGGTTCGCGCCGGCCAATGGGTTGAACTGACCGGCTACACCGGGCCGGGAGATTTTGCGCCCGTCATTCTCGACGCCAGGGTCCGGATCGTGGGGACAACCAATTTTCCGAGACCCGTTCGAGTGGACCTGGACGAGCTGGCCGATGGCCATTTGGATTCTCACTGGGTCCAAATGGAGGGGGTCGTCCACCGCGTCACGACCCAGGACAATCATCCGAAGCTCAGCCTGACGACTCCCAAGGGCCGGTTCCACGCCTACCTGCCGGACCTGGGCGATAAGCCGCCCCCGGCCGAACTCATCGATGCCCTCGTGCGTATCCAGGGCGCCTGCGAATCGGAATTGAACCAGCGCGGCCAGCTCAGCGGGATCACGCTCCATGTGCCTTCGCTCGAAAAGCTTCAAATCCTTGAGGCGGCTTCGACCGCCCCGTTCACCGCCCCCGCAAAACCGATCTCTGCGGTGGCCACGTTCGACCCCAACCATCTCGCCGGCCGCCGCATCAAACTCGCGGGCATCGTCACCCTTGTCCTGCCCGGCCAGGCGTTCTTTCTCCAGGATTCTTCCGGCGCCATCCGTGTCCATACGCAGCAAGCTGGCGAGCTCCGTCGAGGTGATTTCATCGAGGTGCTCGGTTTTCCCGGCATCGGCGATTTCTCGCCGTATTTGGAGGAGGTCATCTTCCGGCGCCTTAAACCGGGCGCGTTGCCGGCGCCGCTCGCCACCACGGCCGAACAAATCCTCCGGCACGGAACCAACGACTCGGCCGTCGTGCGGCTTCAAGCGCAACTGCTCCAGCGCATCTCCGACTCGGCTCAGCCCAAACTTGTGCTTCAAGACGGCCCCCTGGTTTTCAGCGCGTACGTGACCAGCCGGACAGGCCGGCGGCGCCTTTCCAGCTTGCTCCCGGGCAGCCTTCTGCGCCTCACCGGGGTTTGTTCGGTCCAGGGTACCGAACAGCACGAAGCCCAATCTTTTCACCTGCTTCTCCCGGAATCGGATGCGGTTGAACTGAGCCAGGCGCCGCCCTTCTGGACGGCGGGGCGGGCGCTGGTGCTGGCCGCGGGGCTGGCCCTGGTCATCGGTCTGGCGCTGCTCTGGGCGGGGGCCTTGCGCCGCCAGGTCCGGCGCCAAACCCAGGACCTGCGGGCCGCCCAGGAACAGCTCGTCCTGGCGGCGCGCCAGGCCGGCATGGCCGAGGTCGCCACCAGCGTGCTCCACAACGTCGGCAACGTCCTCAACAGCGTGAACGTTTCCACTACCTTGCTGGCCGACAAACTCAAACAATCCAGGGCGGCCAACGTCGCCAAAATTGCCGCGCTCCTGCGCGAGCACCTCACCGATGCGGCCGACTTCCTGACCCGCGACCCCAAAGGCCGCCAGTTGCCTTTGTATCTCGAGCAACTCGCCGACCGCCTCATTAAGGACCAAACCTCCGCCCTCGATGAAGTCGATTCCCTGGCCAAAAATGTCGGGCACATCAAAGCCATCGTCGCCATGCAGCAGACCTATGCCCGTGTCGCCGACGTGGCTGAAACCGTGCGGCCCGTTGACCTGGTTGAAGATGCGGTGAGCCTCAACCAGGGCGCGCTCGGGCGGCATCACGTCCAGGTCATCCGCCAATATGCTCCCGGTCTGCCCGATTTGGTGGTGGATAAACACAAGGTTTTGCAAATCCTGGTCAACCTGATTGCCAACTCGAAATTCGCCTGCCAGGAATCGGGCCGGGACGACAAGCGCGTGACCCTCGGCATCGCCAATGGCGGTGCCACCATAAAATTCTCCGTCGCCGACAACGGCGTCGGCATCGCCCCGGAAAATCTCACGCGGATATTCAACCTCGGCTTCACGACACGCAAACACGGGCACGGCTTCGGGCTGCACAGCGGTGCGCTGGCCGCTAAGGAATTGGGCGGCAGCCTCAGCGTCCAGAGCGCAGGTCCGGGCCAAGGCACCACTTTCACGCTCGAACTCCCCCTGGCCAACAAGCCCGCTCCGACCCTGTTCCCCACCGGCTTGACCCCCGGTCGCTCCGAAAGCCGCCGCGAAGATGTTCTGGCCACCGCGGACGCATAGTCCTCTTTTCGGCGGCTGTACAACCATGTAACCCTTGTAACTTTTTCACTCAGTTAACCCTTTTAACCCATTTAACTCATTACCAGTGTTGTAGGCCGGGTGCCCCACCCGGCGGATCTATGATTCTGTCCTGCCATGATTCTGTCTCCTGGTCACCGCGTGAGCGGACCCCGGGGAAAGTCCCGTCCGCCCCCCGGGCGTCCCCCGGGTTTTCGTCTCAAATGTCATCATTAGTGTCCTATTTCATGGCACGGTAGCTGCTATTTCCGTTTTGATAAATTGGGCGGCCAGGCGTGGAGACTCCTGGCCGGGGATATTTGAAGCGCACATGAAGCAGATTAAACATAGTCCGCCGCGATTTCGGGCACCCGCCCAGGCCGGCATGACGTTGGTCGAGGTCGTCGTCGCCCTGGCCATCTCCGGCCTGGCCGTCGCCGGGATCGTCAGCGCGTATGTTTTCAGCGCCACTTCGGCCGAGAAGGGGGCCCTCTCCCTTGCCGCCAATGCCAAAGCGATGGGGCGCCTCGAGCAGACCCGCTGCGCCAAATGGGACACGGCGAGCTGGCCGCAAGTGGACCAACTGGTCGCCACCAACTTCCCAAACGAAGTGGTGATCCTGGACCTCTCCGGCTCGGGGCCAGGGTGCACGTACGCCACTAATGTGACCCAGGTCTCACAAATTTCCACCAGCCCGCCCCTCAAGCGCATCCACATCGATTGTATCTGGCGCTTCAAAGGCCAGTTGGTCACCAACTCGATCGAGACGTGCCGCGCCCCCGACCAATGAATATTCCAGGTTCAAGCCCGATCGCCTCAGCCAGCCCCCGCGCCGCCTTCACCCTCCCGGAAGTCCTTATCGCCACGACCCTGTTCATCCTTTTGCTCGGGGGGATTGTGGCCGCCAATCTGTTCGGCATGAGAATGTCCCAGCTCGTGCAAACCAAATTGATTGCCAGCGACAGTGCCCGAATAGCCTTGGGCCGGTTGACCGATGAAATCCGGAACTGCAAATCGACCTCGGTCGGCAACGTTTCCAACGGCGTATTCATCGCGCACCTGGATGGGGAAGTCCAAGCCGGCAGCGGCTTGCTCATCCAGCCCTCCACCAATGCGGCCAACTACATCCTTTATTTTCTCAACTCCGACCACACCTTCCGGCGCACGACCAGCTCGCCGGTCACCACGACCGTCCTGGCCGGAACGGTCACCAATACCACCGTCTTCAGCGCGCAGGATTATTTGGGCAACGTTCTGACCAACAGCCAAGACAACCGCGTGATCCACGTAACCCTGCAGTTCTTTCAACCCCAGCCGCACCTTCCCGTGGCCGATTATTACAAACTGGAAACCTCGGTGACCAAACGCGCCCTCTAATAAAAGATGAAGACCGCTTTCCCAAATCCAAGAACCGGTCGCAGCGGCAGCGCCCTGCTGATGACGATGGTCATGGTCGGCATCGCCCTGCTGACCGTGGCCGCAGCCCTGGCCTATTGCGCGACCAATGCGCGCCTGAATTACCGCTCCAACCAGTACCACTCCGCCGTGGCCGCCGCCGAAGGGGCCACCGAGAAAGTCGTCACCATGCTCTCCCGCGATTACCTGAGCGGGGGCGAAGTGCAGGTGACAGCCAACCTCGACACCTACCGCCATACCACGCCCAACTCGGCGGACTCCTCCTTTTGGGCGGACTGGCAATTCAACGACGCCAGCGGCAACTCCGGCCAGACCTATGTCCTGCCTGGGACCACGAGCAATTACATAGTGCTGGATTCGACCTATGCGGGCTTGCGCGGTTACGCTTCCACCTACACCGTCGTGTCCAACGCGCGGGAGACGCCCGCGCCGCAGGATGTGGTGGCCGGGGTCATGCAGCAACTCGAGCTGGCGCGCATCCCCATCTTTCAATTCGCGATGTATTCCTCGGGGGAAATGGAGGTTAGCTGCGGCCAGCCCTTTACCATCACGGGCCCGGTTCATGCCAACGGCCAGCTCTACGTGGAACCTTCCAGCGTGCTGACCTTTCAATCCGACGTGACGGCGGTGGGGGACATCCTGTTCCAGCGCGACCCGCTGGATACGCGCTCGCCGCCGCTGGGAACCGCCATCTACCAGGGCCGGAAAGACTCGCACGTCGCCGCGATGACCCTTCCGATCGGCACCAATAACAGCCCCAGCGCCATCCGCGAAATCATCGAGCCGCCGCCGCCGCTGGAATCCCCCACTTCGGCCATGGGCCGATTGCGTTACTACAACCTGGCGGACATGGTCATGGTGGTGACGAACAGCGGCACCAACACCGGGGTGGCCGTGACCAGCGGTAGCTTCAACGGCTTCAGCACCCCGGTGCCGACCAATGAAGTCAACCTGTTTGCTTCGACGCTTAACAGCTTCTGGGACGCCCGCGAGGGCAAGACCGTCCTGCCGCTCGACATCAATGTCGCGGCGCTGGCGGCTTGGAGTACGACCAACTCGAATGTGCGCGTCGCCCTGGGGTCCAATGCCGTCGCTTCCATTTACGTTTGGGACCGCCGCACCCTGCCAGGCACGAGCCTGGGGGCGGTCCGGGTCAGTCAAGGCACCCAGCTTCCCCCGCGTGGGCTCACCGTCGCTTCCGGCAGTCCCATTTATGTTTGGGGCCACTACAACCAATACAGCTCCACCAACCTCGGCACGGCCAACACCACCACAACTCTCCCGGCGTCTCTCGTCGGCGATGCCCTGACAGTTCTCTCCCCGAACTGGACGGATGCCAACAGCACCGCGGCGGTTGGGTCGCGCAACGCGACGCCGACCACCGTGAATGCGGCCATCCTGGCCGGCGCGGTGGACACCACGCTGGGCTTTTACAGCGGGGGCATGGAGAACTTCCCGCGTTTCCTGGAGACGTGGGGGCTTGCCAACCCGCTGACGTATAACGGGTCCATGGTCAAAATGTTTCCCAGCCTCTATGCGACCAACGTCTGGGGCAAAGCCAATGTCTATGCCCCGCCCAAACGGGACTGGGCTTACGACACCAATTTCAATGACCCGAGCAAACTGCCGCCGCTGACCCCGAGCGTGCTGAAAGTCATCCGCGGCCTGTGGGCCACAGTCGGGCCCAACCAGACCACTCCCCCGGCCAACTAGTGCGTTTGACCGAAACAGCTTTGTTGCCGCCACGCCCCTCCCCGGACGCAGCAGGCCCCTTCCTTTTCGGAGTGCCCCCGTCCCGAATTGAACAAAGCCCTGACACCCTGGCCGTTTCCAATCAAAAATCAAAAATCAAAAATCAAAATTCTCCCACTCCCGCCTTTATTCTGGGTGTCCCCACCCCAACGCCGTCACGCCCATTTGCCTTCAAGCCCCGCCGGCGCCGCGTCATTTTCCTGCTCGCGCGGCTCCTCTTTTGCGCTTTGCCCGTCCACGCCGCCGAGCCCTCCACCTCCGAGACAGAGGACGCCCCTTCCGCTTACGACTATGCGCAAGCCGACTGGCTGCGCCAGAAAGCCCGCGAAGCCCAGGAACAGTACCGTTTGCGGGTCCCCATCCCCGATGCCGTTCGGGTCAGCCCTGTCGCCCTCAGCCCGGCACCCCAGCCCCTGGCTCTCCCGGGCGCAGCCCCCTCCCAGCCCCTGTTGCTCGGCGCCTTGCTCGGCGCCGTCGGCTTGCTCGTCGTGCGAACCCTTGCTTCCCGCACGCCTGATTCCGTCCTCTCTCCCGTCTTCGCCGCGGCCACCGCCTCCAGGGAATTGGCCGAAGAGCGCGCCTTCGCCGAGTTTCTCGTCTCCTTCAAAACCGGCCCGCCTCCGGCCTCGCGCCCGCCGCCTGCCCCGGACCTCTCTCCGGTTCCCCACGCGCCACCGGAGAGCGCCAAAACGCCTCCCGAAACCGACGCTGCTCCACTCGAAGCGTTCTTCACCCATGCGCCCGAACACCTTCTCGGCTTGCAAAAGCTCCTCCCGGAAATCACCAGCGAAACCGACCAGGCCCTCCGCCAGGAAAAATTGCGCCGGCTCAACGGCCAGCTTCGCACCTTGAAAGGCATGGCCGGCCTGCCCGAACTCTTCCCCGCCTGGCAATTGGCTTCCGCCCTCGAATGGCTCCTCAAACAACTCGCCGATCAGGCCGACAAAGTCACCCCTTCCACGCTGCGCACCGTCGCCGCCGGCCTCCAAATGCTCGACCCCTTGTGCCGGCCCGGCCTCGACCTCGACCTATGCCTGAACCCTCCCATCCGCTTCCTCTCGGTCGATGACGACGCCATCAGCCGCCACGCCGTCTCCTTCGCCCTGAAAAAAGCCTTCAGCCAGCCCGATGTCGCCGCCAACGGTGAGGCCGCCCTTGCCCTCGCCTCCCAAATTGTCTACGACGTCATCTTTCTCGACGTCCAGATGCCCGGCATGGACGGTTTCGAACTCTGCTCCAAAATCCACGAAACCCAGCTCAACCGCGCCACCCCGGTCGTCTTCGTCACCTGCCACTCGGACTTTGACGCCCACGCCAAATCCGCCCTCTGCGGCGGAACCGATCTCCTCGGCAAACCTTTCCTCACCTTCGAGATCACCGTCAAAGCCCTCACCCTCGCCCTGCGCGCCCGCCTTCTCCCCTGTGGTGAATCGTCCGCTCCCGCCAATACTCCCCTGCCGGCTTCGGTCGCTTCGCCCTGTTTGGTCGCGTTGACCTGACTGGCTGATTTTTCGTGTGTCATCCCAAAGGTGACCCGGGCGGAGCCGGCGCTTTACTTCTCCTCCGCCTGCGCGACGCTGATCATCCAACCCACGCCGAAACGGTCGGACACCATGCCGAAGCGCGGCGACCAGAACGTTTTCCCCAGCGGCATCCGCACTTGCCCGGCGTCCGCCAACGCGGCGAAAATGCGGTCTGCTTCGGTCTCGCTGGGCACGGAGATCGAGAGGGAAAAGCCCTCGAAATTGGGCTTCCCGGCGGCGCAGCCATCCGACGCCATCACCGTGGTCTGGCCGACGCGGAAACTGGTGTGCATGATTTTGTTCTCGAACCCGGGTGGGACCATTCCAGGCTTGGGCGGTTCAGGGCTCTCCTTGAAGCGCATCATCATCTCGACTTCGGCGCCGAGGGCTTTGCGGTAGAATTCGACGGCTTCTTCGCAACTGCCGTTGAAAAAGAGGTAGGGTTGAATGGTTTTATTGTCTTTCATTGCGCTCATAATGTTCTGTCGATTTGGTTTGTTTCGTTACGTTTTCATATCCACAACGAACGAGCAAGGCGGTTCAGGACAGTTGATTTCAGATTTTTGTGTTTATTTCAATCATTGAGCGCCCTATTGCGGCGTGCCGGTGAAATGGAGGCGGAAGAACTGTTTGTTAAGTAAACTTGCCAACGGCACGCGATACTGGAAATAGTAGCCATCGAAGCTGTACGGCCCGGGCAGCGCGCTCCAAGTACTAGGCGGCGTCAGGTCCGTCGTGGCCTCCAGCGTGAAACCCCGATACTCACTGCTCCAATACACCACTGCTGCATCCGGGTCTAACCGGATGAACAGCCCGGGCTTGACCACGGTTAGCGGAGCGGGCGCGGCGATGATCGAGCCGACGAAATCGATAGCGTCGCCGGGGGCCGTCGGCAGCCGGACCACCGGGGCGTCCGAGCACATACAATCCCCATTGAGGGGAATGACCCAAATGCCGTTCGTCCCGCCAATGACGCCGGCGGTTACCAGTGCGTCCTCCGCGGGCGACCATACGGCGCCATGCGGGAAGCCGTTGGTGCTGTTGGCCAGGGCGGTAATCCGGAAGAGATTGCTCACCGTGCCGCCGCTGAGTTCGGCGACCCAGAGGTCTTTGCCGTCATCCACTGAAGGGCTGACGTAGCCGTCGGCCAGGGCGAGGTAGCCGCCGTCCGGCGACCAAGCCGGCCAGCGCGCGCCGGTCGGGGAATACAGCAGCAGTTGTTTGGAGGAAAGGTCGGGCGGCGCCAGATAGAGGGCCGAGGTCCCAGGGTAGAGGCTGTGGAAAGCGACGCGGCCATCGACCGGGTTGATGGCCGGAGCGCCCTGGTTGTAGCTCGACGCGAGCGGGAATTGTGAGAGTGAGCCGTCCAGGCCGATGCGCCAGAAAGTATTGTCGTAGTCGAAAATCAGGTTTGTTTCCGTCAGGTCCCAATCACACCACATGAGCGTATTAGTATTGGGGGGATTGGGATTCGAGACAAACAACCGGGTTTCCAGGCCGCTGGAAAGGTTGCGCACCCACAGGTTGCCCCGGTTCGTGAATACATTGCCCTCGCGCAGGAACGCCAGCCACTGGCCGTCCCTGGAAACGCGGGGTCGCGCGCCGGTGGTAATGTAAGTCTCGCCGCTGCCATCCAGGTTGATGGCCCAGATCGTGGCGACGTCATTCGAGGAGCGCCGTCCATAGAACACCGTGCCGAGGTCCGAAAGTATCACCTGGTTGGTTCGGAAGACCGGCGCGGGATTGGTGCTGCCCGGGGCGAGGTCCAACGGGCTCAGAGGCGTAACGGCCCCAGCACGGCCAAACTGGTAGCTCGCCGCCAGCAACCGCGAACGTGAGGCACTGGTCGCGTTCGTTCCGTAGTATTGGACGGTCGCGTCGTTCGTCAGGGCGAACGGTGCGCCAAAGGAATGCCAGTTGTCCGCCGCACCGACGCGGTAGAAGACCTGGTCGCCCCCATTCAGCGTGGTGAAGGAGATTTGGATGGGCCCGCCGTAGAGGCCGGCGGGCGGGGAGATGGTGACGTTCACCGCTTCGGGCGCGCGCGGGCTGGAATAAGTGAACAGCGAGATGGAATCGCGGTATTGGTCGGGGATGGCCCAGGCCGCGCCGGCCGGCAAAGCGCCGAGATTATCATTCGTCGGATTCTGCAATCCAGAAGACGGGCCGGCATCGGTCTCGGCCAGCGCGCTCACCGCGCCGCCGGAGATGGTCGCGCCGCTGCTCCAGTCGGGGGCGTTGAGCGAAGAAATGAAACCTGGGTCGTTGCTGACGAACGGCTCGGTTTGGAAGAGCCAGACGTTGGCGCGAGTGTTGCGCGTCGTTAGCGCCGGCAAGTTGCCCGAACTGAGTTGGGTGTAAGTGCTGCCATTAAAATGAACCACTTGCGCGTGCGCGGACGTGGGGCTGCCGGGTGGCCCGTCCAGGAGCGCGAAGTTCCCGCCCGAAAGCGGAACGACCCCGGTGAACACATTGCCGGCGGCGCCCGCGCCGGTCCGATAAACTGACGCCAGCGTGGGCGTCCCGCCCGGCAGCGTCATGCCCTGGACCCCATCACCGAACAGGATGAGGGCGGAGCCATCCGTTCCCTGGCTCACGTAATAAACCTGCTGGACGGCCTCACTCAGAACCACCGACACGCCCGCGTCAAAGGTAAACCCGCCATTGGTCGGCACCAGCGATTGGATCGTGATATTCGATTGGCCGGGAACATAGAAGATAAAGCGCGGCAACAGTTCGCTGTTGAATTGGCCGAAGACATAGTCGCTGCCCGACGGCAGATTCGAACGGCTCAACAGGATGCCGAAATGGTTTGAAGGGGCGTAGGCCACAAACTGGTCGTTGCTGCCCCGCTGGAGCGCGGCGGCAAAGGTGGTCACATCGGCGCCGAGTTGGAGGGAATTGCCGCGCGCCAGATAAGATTCCTGAGCGATGCTGTCCTGGTAAGCCGTCAGCCCGCTGGCCACCAACGCCCATAACTCGATCAGCGTCGAGCCGAGGTCGGGATTGTTGTCGGCCGACCCGACCAGCAGCGAATCAAAATTGCTCACGCTGCCATAGGGCGCGGCCAGGCCGACCAGCAGGTTCGGGCCAAGGCCGTTTGGAGCCATAACCAACGGCGCCGGCGCGTTGCTGGGATTCGACAGATCCACAAAATGAACGCGGTTCAACTCGATGGAAGTGATCGCGATGGCGTCCTCGTTGGTTTGGAGAAAATGACCGACCGTCAAGGCGTCGGGAGCTTCGACACTCGTGGTCAGCGGGGCGGACCAGGTGAGATTGCTGCTGCCGCCCTGGTAGCCGACCCGGACGTTGCCGGTGGCCTTATCCACCACAAGCACATCGAGAATGCCGTCGCCGTTGAAATCGCCGGCCGAGAGGAATTCGCCGGGGCTCTCATAAACGAAACCGGCGCGGAGCGGGGGAGAAGCGGTGAGCAAAGCCAGGGCGGTTATTAGCAACCCGGCGAAAATCCGAAGGCCGAGGTCCGAAGGCCGAATTCCGAGGCACAAGTCAGCGAAGGTGCAGATTGAGGGCGATCTGCCGCGCGAAGCGTTTGGAGTGCGCGCGCTCTGCGCCGCTTTCGCTGATTTCGTTCCAACCTCGAATCCGCCAGCCCATCGGCTCTGATTTGAAAGCGGCGCAGAGCGCGCGCACTCCAAACGCTTCGCGCCGTTCCGGGCATCGGCCTTAACGGCACCGCTAATTAGGCTGGAGGATCCGATTCTCATGGCCGTGCTAGTAAATGGGGGCAGTGATGTCAGTCGGGATCGTGACCTCGCCGGCGGGAATCAGCTCGGTGATTTCGCGTTTGTCGTTGAAGCGAGCGACGATGTAGCGATAGCGGCCGCCGAACATGACCGGTTGCTGGTCGCGCAAGCAGAGCATGTTGTGTGTCCTGTAGGTCTGGATATCAAACTTGTACACGATGCTCACCAGCCGGTCGTAGAGAGTGACCGTAGCGGTGGGGAAGGGCGGGGTAGTATTCGTGATCGAATAGGCGAAGGTCTCGAGCATCGGCGTAACCTGGAGGATGTTGCCCGAGACCTTTGGAAAGGCCGAGTTGGTGAGTTGCTCCCGATAGACGACGATGGGCAGCAGGGGGTCGCCCTTCCGCAAAG
>DATMQA010000224.1:0-32198 GCA_035566895.1 Binatia bacterium | reverse complement strand
GCACGAAGACCTAATTCGCGAAAAGTACCGCGGCATTCGACCGGCCGCTGGTTATCCTGCCTGCCCCGATCACACCGAGAAATGGTTGCTGTGGGAATTACTCGACGTCGAGAACCACACCGGCATCAAACTCACCGAGAGCTGCGCCATGTGGCCTGGAGCCAGCGTCAGCGGCCTTTATTTTGCCCATCCGGATTCAAAGTATTTCGGGGTCGGCAAGCTGGGGCGCGACCAGGTGCTGGATTACCACCTCCGGAAACAAATGGAACTGCAATCCGTCGAACGCTGGCTCGGCCCTTATCTAAACTACGATCCTGACCAAGCGGACAGGCCGAAGTCGGCCGTCGCGAATGGGTTCGAGTCCGGGGTAGTCTGCTCCTGCGGCCAGCCTCACTGATCCTCAAGCGGCAGACCGACGTGACGGTTTGCTGCCGGCCTCGGCTATGATCTTGAGGTCCACTCGACGGCTTAGCGGCGCGTTTGGTTCCACGCTATTCTTTCAGCTTCTCTCGTATCCATGCGGGATCCCTCCTAAGGTCGGGGACGGCCCACACCACGCCATACTCCCCTTCTATTGTATGCATGCCATTCTCTTTTTTAACGTTTTTCCGCATGACAGTCAGAGTTCCCGCAAGGCAGCCGCAATGGGCAGACGCGCGGCGCGCAGGGCGGGGAGGAGTCCGCCCACCAGGCCGATGAAAGTCGCCCACGCAATGCCGCGGACCAGCAGCTCCGGCGTCACCGCGAAAGCAAAGGTGACCTGGCTGAAGCTTTGCCAGTTCACCGTCGAAGTGTGAAAGCCATTGAACGCCAGGTAGGCGACGCTTGCGCCCAACGCGCCGCCAACCAGCGCAATCGCCAGCGATTCAAGCATCACGGCCGCAACGATAGCGCCGCCGCCGAATCCCAGCGCCCGTAACGTCGCGATTTCCCGCGTCCGCGTGGAAACGGAATTGTACATGGTGTTGAGCGCCCCGAAAATCGCGCCGACCGCCATGAGCGAGGCAATCAGGAATCCCAGCGTGGTAATGAGCGTCGTGAGCACAGTGGACTGTTCCGCATAGTATTCAGGTTGGCTGACTACTTTCACGTTGAGACGCGGATCACTCGTCAGTGAATCCTTAAACTGTTGGAACGCTGACGCCGAGCTCAGCTTCGCATAGACCGACTGGAAACTTTTGCCTCGATGATAGGCGTCCTGCAGGACGCTCGCGTCCGTCCAAATCTCTGATTCCGCGGTGCCGCCGCCAGCCGCGAAAATTCCTACCACCGGCCATTCGTTTCGGCCAACGCGCAGCTTGTTCCCGACTTCCAGGCCGGCGAATTCCTGGGCAGCTCCGATTCCCACAATCACCTCGTTTTTCCCCCACTCGAAGGCCCGGCCTTGCACGAAATTCAGGTGGTCGCGGACGTGGAACGCCGCCCGTCCGACTCCGCGCATCGCGACGTTCGCATCAGTTCCGGTCGAGCGTTTCGGCAGGTTGATGATGACGAACAGCTCGGCGGAGGAGAGCGGACCTTCGGCGCCCCGGGCCAGCCCGGGCGCGTCGGCGATCACGCGTGCTTCATCGTTGCCCAGGCCGCTGGACATCTCGTCGTTGGCGCCGCTGCGCAGCACGATGGCCGAATCCGGGGAAGCCGAAGCCGCCATCGCCTTTCTGAATCCGACCGCCATGGAAAGGACGGCGACAAGAACTCCGACAACGCCCGCGATGCCAAAGAGGGCCGCGGCCACCGAGCCGCGCCGTTGGGGAAGGCCCATCAGGCCGAACCTGGTGACGGCGGCGACTTGCGAAAACCAGTTAAGTGGTCCGGCCATAGTTACATCCTTCTGAGCGCCTCGGCCACGCGCAGGCGCATCGCGGCCAGGGCTGGAAAAATTCCAGTGACGAGCCCCAAGGCAAGGCAGAGGGCTGCTCCCAAAAGCAGATCACGGGATGGAAAATAAAACATCGGCAGCATATTGGAGAGGCCTTTCCCCACCACTGGAATGATCAGGCTGGCCAGCGCCAGCCCGAGGGCTCCGCCAAGCACGGCGATGAGGCAGGCTTCCGCCATGACCAGCACCACAACCTGCCCATTGGTAAAGCCGATCGCCTTCAGGACCCCCAGTTCGCCGGTCCGCTCGCGCACCGCCTGGGACATGGTGTTGCCGGTTACCAACAAAATCGTGAAGAAGACGGCGCCGAGAATAGAGGCGCAAATCAGGGCGATATTGCCGACTTGCTTCACCCAGGCCTGTGCGAAGGCAGCCTCCGGTTCGGTCTTCGTCTCATAATCAGAATTCTCAAACTCGCGATCGACGAGCTTGGCGATTTCGGCTGCCTGCGCTGGATCCTTCACCCGGATGGTGTACCAGCCTACTTGTCCCTTGGCGTACTGCCGGGCCTCGTCGAAATAGTCATAGCGGAAAAAGAGTGACATGGTGTCGGCATTCTTCTCTTTGCCGTCGTAGATGCCCGCAATGTCAAAATCCCAAGTGTGGTTTCCATCCGCCTTGGGCCAAATGGGCGTCGTAATCGGGACCCGGTCGCCAACCTTCCAATGGAACTTGTCGGCGGTGGCCCGCCCGACGATCGCGCCGGTTCGGGTCTGTAGCCAGCGCTGTTTCTGCTCAGGGGAAAGGAGCATCTCCGGGTGCATATCCAGGAAATCCGCCGGGTCAACGGGGTTCTGCATGAAGAAGGCCTTGGGTTCCTGCTGAAAGTTCCCGCCGAACCAGGTCTGGTGCGTCGCCAGGGACACCCCGGGAATTCTTTCCATCCGCTCTTTGTAACTGGCCGGCAGCAACTGGATGATGGAGACCTTGTGCCTAACGATGATGCGGTTTTGGCCTTCCATCGTGACGCCACCGGTGAGGGCTTGGTTGATGGACGACAACAGCCCGAAGAGAATGAAGGCCACCAGGATAGACAATACGGTTAATAGCGTGCGGACCTTCTTCCGCTTCAGGTTGCTCCAGATGAGGGGGGCGAACTTCATGGGGTACTGGAGTAATGGAGCGCTGAAATGCTGGGGAGCCGAAATGCTCGGCGCCCGCCAGACCGCATCACTCCAGCACTCCACCGCACCATTGTTCCGCTTCTTCTCATTTCACCGGTTCGTTGCTCAGTTGACCCTTGTTAAGATAGACCGTGCGCGAGGCGCGCGCGGAGGCATGAGGGTCGTGGGTGACCATGATGATGGTCTTGCCGTGCTCGCGGTTGAGCGCCTGCAGCAAATCCAGGATTTCGTCGCCGGATTTGCGGTCGAGGTCGCCGGTCGGTTCGTCGCACAAAAGCAACGTGGGGTCGGTTACGATGGCCCGCGCGATGCCGACGCGCTGCTGTTCGCCGCCGGAGAGCGTCCGGGGATAGTGTTGCGTGCGGTGCGAAAGGCCGACGACGTCCAGGGCAGTTCCAACGTGTTTCCGGCGTTCGGCTTTGGATAGGTGAGTCAGCAGCAGGGGCAGCTCGACATTGCGCTCGGCGGTCAGTACGGGCAGCAGATTGTAGAGCTGGAAAACGAAGCCAATGTGTCGTGCCCGCCACTCCGCCAAACGGCGGTCGGAAAGTTGATCCACACGTTCACCCGCAATGCTTACGGTGCCGCGTGTGGGCCGGTCCAGTCCGCCCACCAGGTTGAGCAAGGTGGTCTTGCCGGAACCAGACGGTCCCATCAGGGCGAGAAACTCACCGGCGGCCACCTTCAGCTCCAGCTCTTTCAGGACGTGAACGTCCTCCGAACCGCGACGAAAAACCTTCTCCACTCCCTCGACGTGCACCAGTGTGTTGTTGGTCTGAGTATTCATTTCCCGGCGGAAACGATGTCGGTTTTCCAGCGCGCGGGCAATTACAAAACCCGGCGACTTTTTGAGCGCTTCTCGTGCCCAAGCAACCTGCTGACTACTGACCACTGGTTACTGATTGCTGACCCTGACCCTCACTCCATCCCGCAAGCCTTCAGGCCAGTCCACAATCACACTTTCACCGGAAACCACACCGGCTATGACGACAACGGTGTCAATACTGGCACTACTCACGCTGACGGCGCGGCGTTCCGCCCGCTCGTTCTGGACGACCATCACCACGTCGCGTCCGTCCTGTTGGTGGACGGCGGCTTTCGGAATCGTGATCGTGCGGCCGGCCAC
Organism: Binatia bacterium; assembly: GCA_035566895.1. Classification (GTDB taxonomy): domain Bacteria; phylum Verrucomicrobiota; class Verrucomicrobiia; order Limisphaerales; family UBA8199; genus DATMQA01. Next base: position 28,069 of record DATMQA010000224.1, on the reverse strand, counting down.
GGGTCCGGCTCCGCCCGCATCCCGGAAGGCAACCTTGATGCTCATCTCCGGCAGGATGCGCGGATCCAGCTTTTCGAAAGCGACGCGGACTTTGACGGTGGATTTCTGGCGATCAGCCGTCGGGATAATGGCGACAACCTTGCACGGGATTTTCCAGTCGGGGTAGGCATCGAGTGTGGCTTCGACCGGCTGGCCAGACTCGACGCGGTTGATGTAGCTTTCGTTTACATCGATTTCGATCTCCAGTGATTGCATATCCACAATCGTGCAAATCCCGGTACGCGTGAAGCCGCCCCCCGCCGAAATCGGCGAGATCATCTCACCGGGTTGAGCGTTCTTCGACGTCACAATGCCGCCGAACGGCGCGCGGATGACAGTATCGTCTAACTGCTGCTCCCAGGTGGCAACCGTCCGCTCGGCGACGGTCACATCGGCCTGCTGTTGCTCCAGCTTCGCTTTATAGGCGAGAGCGGTTGCTTCCGCGTGGTCGTAATCGGCTTGGGTGGCAATCCGGGATTTCAAGAGCCCCATCTGGCGCTCCAGTTCCTGCTCCGCTTCCCGGATGCGCACCCGCGTTTCGGCCAGAGCGTTGCTGGCCGAGACCAACTGGGCTTCGGCCAAAAGCAGGCTGGCTTTGACGTTTGTATCGTCCAGTCGGGCCAGCACCTGGCCTTCCTTCACCCTCATGCCCTCTTCGATCAGCACTTCGGTGACTTTGCCGGTGACCTTGGAGGAGACGGTCGCTTCGCGCCGGGCGGTTACATAGCCCGAGGCGTTGAGCACGGTGTGCTGACTGGCGCCACCAGCTTCCTCGCGCGCAGTCACCGTGCGGACCGGCAGGGCGGTCGGCCGAGCAAAGCGCCAAACTGACCCGCCCGCCAGGAGCAGAATCAAAACAAAAAGCGTCCCGAGCCAAATCCGGGAATTCGTTTTGGCTGCCGGTTTGCGCTCAATGCGCAGGTCGTCCAGAGATGGCTTCGTTTGCCCCATAGATTAGCAAGAAAAGAAAAGCCTCTTTTTGCCAGTCGGTCAAACTTGATGTGCAAGTCTCTTCGTCCACCGGCTCCAGGGGAGGAGGATTCCAAGGTTCCCCAAAGCCTCGAGGTTTTTCACCCCAAGCAACCGCTTTCCGCTGTCGGGTAATTCCGGTCTGGCGAGGACTTGTTTTTTCCTATTTGCGCAATAGACTGTGGTAGATATGAAGAACGATGTGGTCCCGGTTCAGATTCGCGGAATTCTCCCTGCCAACAGCGGTTGTGCCCTCTTCGTGGGCAACGACGACAAGGTCTTCGTCATCAACGTGGAACCGAACATGGGCGCCATCATCGGCATGTTCCTGCGGGAAACACCTAAGGAGCGCCCGCTTACCCACGACCTCATCCAGAGCATTTTCAAGGGGTTCAGCATCAACGTCGAGCGGGTCGTAATCACGGAGTTGAAGAATTCGACTTACTTTGCCCGCTTGATTCTGCAGCAGCAGAACGAACTGGCCCGCAAAATCGTCGAAATCGACGCTCGCCCCAGCGATTGCCTCGCCCTGGCCACCGCCCAAAAAAAGCCCATTTACGTTGCTAGCGCCCTCTTCGAACAGGTCGAAGACATGAGTGAAGTGCTCGACCGCATCAACGAGACCGGTAGCGCCGAGAACGAGTAAGCAAATGGCTGCCTCTGCTCCCAAGCAGTCTGCGCCTCTGGTGTTAGTCTGCGGCGACGATGAATTTGCCGTCAAGCAGAGGGCCAGGCAACTCTACCAACAGTGGACCGGGGAGTTGGGGGGAATGGACCACGAAACTATCGATGCCAGTGTCGCCAACAGCGGTGAAGCGCTCCGGGCGCTGAAGAAACTCCGCGAAGCCCTTCAGACCTTGCCTTTCTTTGGCACCGCCAAGGTGATTTGGCTGCAGAACTGCAACTTCCTCGGGGAAGACAGGGTCAGCGCGGCCCAGGACCTTACGGATTCCCTGGCGAGCCTGGCGCAGGAATTGAAGGAGTTCTCCTGGCAAGGTGTGCGGTTACTCATTAGCGCCGGCCATGTCGATAAACGCCGGGTGTTCTATAAGTCGTTGGATAAACTCGGCAAGATTGAAAGCTTCGCTGGTTTATCGGTGAATGACAAGGATTGGGCCAACCAGGCCGAGGCCTCCGCGCGCAAGGCTCTCCGTGAACGGCACAAGGAGATTTCGGAGGAGGCCCTGGCCGAACTGATTGGCCGGGTCGGACCCAATAGCCGCCAATTGGACAATGAAATCGAGAAACTCGCGCTTTATGTGGGGGAGCGCGAGGAAATCCAATTTGACGATGTCGTCGCGATTTGCACTCGTAACAAGACGGCGCGGGCGTTCGCGCTCGGTGATGCGCTGGGAGACCGCGACCTGCCGCGCCTGCTGCACCGGTTGGATGAAGAGTTGTGGGAAGTGAAACTCGACCCGCAGAAATCGGAGATCGGCCTTCTTTATGGGCTGATCGCCAAAGTGCGCGCGATGCTGCTGCTCAAGGAAATGCTGCGCGAAGGATGGGTCAAGCCGGATGCGGATTATTCGCGGTTCAAAGCGCAACTGGAGCGCGTGCCGGCCGACCAGTTGCCAACCGACAAGCGTTTTAACCCGCTGTCGCTTAACCCCTACGTGCTTTACAAGGCCCTGCCGCAGGTGAAACGCTACAGCGAGGCCGAACTGGTTCGGGCGATGGACCTGTTGTTGCTGTGCAATCGGAGGTTGGTCACCAGCAATCTGGACGAAGCGCTGGTGTTGCAGCAGACCCTGGTGCAGATTGTGGGGAACGCCGCGCGGCAAACGGCGACCGGCTGGTCCAGGTGAATCGAGCGCCGAGGAGATTTTCCAGCCGAGTGACCTGCCGGAATCGATTTGGAGAGGATTGAGCCATGAGCACGCCGTCAGCAAAGATGATGGTTCTGGTAGGAGAGAAATTCGCCTGCATCAAAATCACAGGCCGGGCCAATTTCTCTTCGAGCATTGATTTCCGAACGCTGGTGAATGAACTCTTGCGGAAGGGATACACCTGTTTTGTCCTCGACCTGTCCGAGTGTTCGCTGATGGACAGCACTTTTTTGGGCGTGTTGGCCGGGTTCGGCCTGAAGATGGGTCCAAAGGACCAGGCGGGTCCCGGCATCGAGTTGCTCAATCCTAATGCCCGGATCACGGAACTGCTCGAAACTCTTGGCGTTCTGCACCTGTTCCGGTTGGCACAACGCGCTTCGAGTGCGCCCGAATCGACTGAGGCCCAAGCCTATACGCCCGTTACCTCGACCAAAGAAGAAGTGAAACAGGCCTGCCTCGAAGCCCACCAGACCCTGATGGAAATCAACCCGCAAAACATTTCCCGGTTCAAAGACGTCGCCCAGTTCCTGGCCGAGGACCTCAAAAGACTAAAGGAGTTGCCGCCCGAACCGGCCGATCCCAAAAAGTTAAATGGGTTGAGTAGTTAAAAGAGTAAAATGAGGAGCCAGGGCAACCGGTCGCCCACACGCGCAGGCGTTCCCACTGATTTAACTTTTTTAAACCATTTCACTCATTAAACCCAGGATCGTTGCGCACTATTCCCCGATGCGACTGTATCCAGTCTTGAGAGTGCGCTGGGCGAAGCCAACCCCGAGTTTTACGCAGAGCAGCAACGCGCGATAAGAATCCCCGTCGTTTTTAATCCATAATTCTGTATCGCTGGGATTGGGAGCGCTAGCGTCCGCAGCGTCGTTTTCGTGGATCTCGCACGCAATGCCGGCATCCACGAATTCTTTGCGCACCTGTTCAATCTCAGCCTTTTCTGATGAGAAAAACAACATTTTCATAGTATTGCTCCGTTGCGGTTCCAATAGTCCCGTTCCGCCTGAGAAGGAGGCGGAGCCAATCGGGCCGGCGCCGCAACGAAATCAGGGAGAAACAGGAACAAACGCGTTGGCTGCATGGAGCGTGCCACGCAATTTTGAGAAGACTCTCTTACGGTAAGTAGATGTCCGTTGGATGGCGGAGCGTTTGGGATGCGTGTGCTCGGCGCCGAGCACACGCACCCCAAAGGCTTCGCGCCGTTCGATTGGGGATGGGACGCGCTAAGTAAAGTCGCGCCCTTCCTCTCCGATCGCCCGGTCGAGTGGACCGTTTAGCCGTGCTACGCCAACACTTTGCCGTAGAACTGGGCTTCTTCCGTGGAATCGCGCAGCGCCTGCGTCGAGCTTTCGCCGCAGATCGAGGTGATCTCATCGAAGTAACCTGCTCCCACAAAGGCCTGGTGTTTCACCGCGCTGTACCCGTCACGTTCAGCGGCGAATTCGCGTTCCTGCAAATCCGTGTAGGCGGCCATTTGCCGGTCTCGGTAGCCGCGCGCCAATTCCCACATGCTCAGGTTGAGTGCATGGAAACCGGCCAACGTCACAAACTGGAACTTGTACCCCATCGCGCCGAGTTCCCGCTGGAACGTGGCGATCGTCGAGTCGTCCAGGTTCTTTTTCCAGTTGAACGAAGGTGAACAATTATAGGCGAGGATTTTGTCCGGATAGGCCGTCTTGACCCCTTCGGCGAATTCGCGGGCGAACTGCAGGTCGGGCTTGCTGGTCTCGCACCAGACCAGGTCGGCATAGGGAGCATACGCGATGGCGCGGGCGATGGCCAGTTCCAGGCCGGCGCGAATCCGGAAGAAGCCTTCGCGGGTGCGTTCGCCGGTGCAGAAGGGTTTGTCGCGCTCGTCGAAATCGCTGGTGAGCAATTTCGCTGCTTCCGCGTCAGTGCGGGCGACCAGGAGTGTGGGTACGCCGGAGACATCCGCCGCCAGACGGGCCGCGGTCAGTTTGTGGATGAAGTCGAAGGCAGGCACCAGGACTTTTCCGCCCATGTGGCCGCATTTCTTGGCCGAGGCGAGCTGGTCCTCGAAATGCACACCGGCGGCCCCTTCCTCGATCATTTGCAGCATGAGTTCATACGCGTTGAGCGGCCCGCCGAACCCGGCTTCCGCATCTGCAACGATCGGCGCCCAGAGATCGAACTTGTCCTCCCCATTTAGCAATTGGATTTGGTCGGCACGCTGGAGCGCGCGGTTGATGCGGCGGACGACCATCGGGACGCTGTTCGCCGGGTATAGACTCTGGTCTGGATAGGTTGTAGCGGCCAGGTTCGCATCCGCCGCCACCTGCCAGCCGCTCAGGTAAATCGCCTTGAGGCCGGTCTGGGCCATTTGCACCGCCTGGTTTCCGGTGAGCGCCCCCAGCGCCGGAACAAACGGTTCAGTGCGCAACAGCGACCAGAGCTTGCGTGACATTTTGTCGGCGATGCTATGCTCGATTTTCACCGTGCCGCGCAGGCGCAGGACTTTCTCGGCGCTGTAGGGCCGGGTAACGCCCTGCCAGCGCGGGTCGTTGCGCCAGTAGTTTTCGAGGGCCCGGATTTCCTGCGCCGGAATGAGATTTCTTTTCGTCAACAACGGTTCTTCCAGCACGCGCGCGTGGCCGTTCCGGCTGTCTGAGACAAGCCCGGTGGTCACGCGATTTCCGCGCGTCGCCAGCCGGGCATGGTTGTTGGTTTTGCGATTTCGTTTCATGGTCAGTTCTCTGTTTGGTTTTGTTTTGGTGGGATGGATTTAAAACTAAGCCACTTTGCTGAGCGGCTCGGCGGCTTCCTCCGTGCGGTCGAGAAAAATGGTTTTGGGGTTGGCAGCGCTTCTTCCGATGACCGATTCCTCCCCCTCCAACATAGCATAAGCTTTGAGCGTGAGGAATTCCTCTAGTTGCTCGCTACCAACCAGTTCCTCGAATATCCGGGTCGCTTGGTCGAAGTGGCCCTCTTGAAAGCGCAGCTGCCCGCGTTCATGCCGGATGCGCTCCAGTTCCTGCCGCATGATCTGACGGACCAGCGGCATTGTGACCTTGCGGCCGTCCTCGAGTAAGCCACGCGGGTTGTGCACCCACTGCCAGACCTGGGTGCGCGAGATCTCGGCGGTGGCGGCGTCCTCCATCAGGTTGTAAAGCGGCACGCAGCCCTGTCCGCCCAGCCAGGCCTCCAAGTACTGAATGCCGACGCGGATATTGGTGCGCAGACCTCCTTCGGTGATCGAGCCTTTGGGCACCTCGATGAGCTGATCTTCAGTCACGTGAACATCGTCACGCTGGCGGTCGATTTGGTTGGGTTTATCCCCCAGCACTCGGTCAAACTCTTCCCGCGCGATCGGGACTAGTCCGGGGTGCGCCACCCAGGTGCCGTCGTGCCCGTCGGTGGCTTCGCGGCGCTTGTCTTCGCGTACTTTCTGCAGGGCGATCTGGTTGGCGGCCGGATCGCTCTTTACGGGGATGTAGGCCGCCATGCCGCCCATCGCAAAGGCCCCACGTTTATGACACGCCTTGATGCAGGAAAGCGCGTAGGCGCGCATGAACGGCGTGGTCATCGTCACTTGCGCCCGGTCGGGCACGATAAAATCCACCTTCCGGGTAAATTTCTTGATGTAGCTAAAAAGGTAATCCCAGCGCCCGCAGTTCAGGCCGGCGCTGTGATGGCGCAGTTCAAAGAGGATTTCGTCCATTTGGAACGTCGCCAGGACGTGCTCGATCAGCACGGTGGCTTTGATCGTCCCCTGGGGGATGTCGAGCAGTTCCTGCGCGCGGATAAAAACGTCGTTCCACAGGCGCGCTTCAAGATAGTGCTCGAGCTTGGGCAAATAGAGGTAAATGCCGGAATCGTGCATCGCCCGGTACCGGGCGTTGTGGAAGAAATACATCGCAAAATCGAAGAGGCTGGCCGAGGCCTGCTGACCGTCCACCAGGATGTGCTTTTCGGGAAGATGCCAGCCCCGCGGACGTACCAGCAGGGTCGCCACCTGCTGGTTAAGCCGGTAACTCTTGCCCTCGGGGCTGACGTATTCGACCGTTCCGCGCGCCGCATCATGCACGTTGATTTGACCGTCGAGCGTTGCCTGCCAGGTCGGTGAATGGGCGTCCTCGAAGTCGGCCAGGTAGCAGTTCGCGCCTGAGTTAAGAGCGTTAATCACCATTTTCCGGTCCACCGGCCCGGTGATTTCGACTCGCCGATTCTGCAGGTCCTCAGGTACCGGCAGTACGCGCCAGCTACCCTCGCGCACCGACCTTGTCTCAGGCAGGAAGTGCGGCATCTCCCCACGGTCTATGGCTTCCTGGCGGCCCTGGCGCTGCCGCAGGAGCTGCAACCGGCGCGGATTAAACTCCCGCTGCAATCCGGCGAAGAACTCCAGCGCTCCAGGTGAGAGGATTTCAGCTTGCTCGTCGTTCACTGGTCCGAGCACCTCCAGGCCTTGCGGCAATTCGAGTGTTTTCATGTTGTTCCTGTGTGGTTTTGTTGGTGGCGAGCTCCAGACCGGTCGAGCTCGAAGCATTTGCTGCGCGCGTACCAAAGCGGGGCGCGGCGGCGACGGATTCGGGTATTTTCGCTCGGCTTATCTGAAACATTGGTTTTCATGATGCAGGTTCGTTCCCTTTTGTGCTGATGCAAAATCGGAAGTTTCAATACTTTGTATAACCCGCGCCTATATCCGCAGGACCCGCTATTGCCCCCGGGAGTTTTCCCATTTAAGTTGGTGTGGGTATTAACAGGGCGTATCGGACCAGAGTTTGGGTGACCCAAAGCAATATGACAGCTTCAGGCTATCGCTATAAGCAGAACCGGTTTCAACAATTGCGCGGCTTTTGTTACGCGGCGGCATCCGGCAGTGTTTCGAAGGCCGCCAAGAGGATGAATCTTAGCCAACCATCTGTCTCCCAACAGATTGCGAGTTTAGAGAGTGAGATGTCGGTGGCGCTTTTTGTGCGCCGAGGCTCCAAAATCCATCTTACTCATGACGGCGAGTTGCTTTACGAGATGGCGGGGCCGCTGATCGAGCAAATGGAGGACCTGGACGAACAATTCAGGATGCGGCGCCTCGAGGTTGATGAGGGTCACATCGAGGTCGCGGCTGGCACTTCCACCATTCTTTATTTCCTGCCCAAATACGTGGAGGAGTTTCATCGCGCGCATCCCAAGATTGAGGTGCGTTTGCACAATGTCACTGGTCTGGAAGGCCTGGAGCAACTTCGGACGGGGTTGGTGGATTTTGCGGTAGGACCGCTGATGATGGTCCCGGAGGACATTGAGTTCCATCCGGTTGTCTCTTACGAACCGGTGGTGATCACCTGCCTGGGCCATCCGCTGGCTTACAAGAAGCTCTCGCTGAAGGAACTGAGCCATTATCCTCTGATCCTGCCCCCGCGCGGCCTGAGCACCTGGAACCTGGTGGACAGCACGTTCAAGAAGCACGGGCTTTCTTATCAGGTCGCCATGGAAGTAGGCGGTTGGGAAGTGATCAAAAAGTACGTGGAACTGGGTCTCGGGATCTCCCTCATCATCAGTATCGGTATTACGGGACAGGAACGTCTGGAGGTGCTGCCGGCGGGGGAGTTCTTTCCCAAACGCACTTATGGTGTCGTGCTGCGGAAAGGCCGGATTCTTACGCCGCAGGCCAAACGCTTTGTGAATTTGCTCCTCAGCGGGAGTGAACCTCCCACCGAACTCCCATTGGCAGGGAGCGGGCAGAAGCCGGGAGTGGCGGCGCCCAAGCTTGTAGCCTAGCGCCTTGCCGTCGCGGAATCAGCTTTCCAGGAACCTGACCAGTTCGGCCCGGATTTGTTCCAAACGGCGACGGTCGGTTTCGTGCTTCTCGTGCAGGATGCGGCTGACCTCGGGGGTGAGTTTGAGCTGGGCTTCAGCAAATTGCTGGAGCTTCACGTCCATCATCTCTTCAAGCAAACGTATCAACATGTCGGCAGTCATAGGCGCTTTATCTCGGGGCCGTACAACCTGGGCGCCGCGTCGTTCTAGCCCCTGTGCGGCCGTTTATTCTCAGCTTTGAATGCGCAGCAGAAGCCAAGCCACTTATTGGAAGAAGTGGATTCAAGCCCGCGGGGGGCCAAGCCATTACTCCTGTCCTATATCGAGGCAGAGTCTGGTCCGAAAGAGCGGGATTTCGCCGGCAAAAGAACCTTTATCGAGGGCGACGCAGCCTCTTTTTTCCTGCAGCCCGCTTCGGTTTTTTGGTGGCTTTGCGCGCGGCTGGCGCTTTGCGGGCTTTGAGTTTAGCGGCGGGTCTGCGTCGGGAATGCCTGACGGGAGATTTCTTCGCCGGCTTTCGGGCTGGTTTTGCAACCGGCCGTCTGGGCTTGCGTTTGGCAGTTTGTTTGCCTGCTTTTCGAGTTTTCAGCACGGCCGGTCTTTCTGGCGCCGCCGCCGATGCTTCTTCCTCGCGCCAGCCGTGGGCATCGCGGACCGCGATCATAGCGCGCAGAATGCTGTCCCAGGTTTCCGGTTGCATCATGACGGCATTGGGGAACATGCAACCATCCCAGCAGATGTGGCGAAGAGCCCTGGTCAGTCGGCCATCTGTCCCGTGCAGCCAGTAGCCCGCATGATGCGCGATGGCGAGCTTGCCGTTTGGATCGTTGGGGAGGCAATGGTGGCCTGTTTTGTCGTGCGTGCCGGACCCTTTTACCGTCGCATCATTCTGCGCGACATGAAAATCGAGCGTCCAGGGCCGTAGCGCATTCGTAAGGGTTTTCATCGCCTCGTTCAGCCGGTGCGGCTCCGACCAATCCCAATCCGGCGGCAAAATCGTGTCTTCGGGCGCATTGTAACCCAGGATGTAAAGAAGCGTGTGGGCCATGTCGGCCTGGAACCCAAGCGTCTTGGGCCGATTGACCCGTTCCAGCAGGTCCAGGATCTTTTTCCAACTGTGCATGCCGCCCCAGCAGATTTCACCTTCCGCGGCCAGGCGCTCGCCGAAGTCGGCCGCCACATCGCAGGCTTCGCTGAAGGTCCGGGCAATTTTCGCCTGGTTGGCCTCCGGGTCCTGGGCCCAATCGGCTACGCCGCAGGCGGAATCGATGCGGACCACTCCGTCGGGCCGGATGCCCAAAGCCCGCAGGTTCCTGGCAATCCGGCAGGCCTTTCGGACCTGGCCCACGAAGGCCTGGCGCTCCGGGTCGCTCCCCATCGCCGACCCGCCGCCGGTCGGTGGCCAAACCGGGGCCACGACCGAGCCAACTGCCAACCCTTTGGCGCGAATCTTATCAGCCAGGCGCTTTATCCCATCGTCATCAATATCGATGCTGATGTGCGGGTCGAACAGGAAAAGGTCCACGCCATCGAATTTGATGCCGTCCGACTCCGCCTTGGCGGTCAGTTCGAGCATCGTGTCCAGGCCGATGCACGGCTCGGCCCCGGGGCTGCCTTTGCCGACCAGGCCGGGCCAGAGGGCATTATGGAGCTTCGGATAATTGCTGTGACTGTGCTGTGCGCTCATACAGATTTTCCCTTCCAGAAGTGCCCGAAAATACCAGTAAGGCTTTTGGCCGGGCAATGGTAAAGTGCAGCGCCGAAACCTTGAAAAAAATTGATGCGCAGAAGCCGGCGTGTTGTATCATGCTTCAGCCCAACTTGAGCGAAGGGCGCTCTTGTTGACCGGGCGAGACAACCATGAAAACAGCTTTCTTTCCGGCCAGAACATTAGGTCAATTGCCTGCCGACAACCTGGAGGCGCTCGCGGCACTCGGCGTCGAGTTCGAGCGGCTCGACGGCCACGCCAGGCAAATGTCAGAACAGCACGATGATTATGTGGAAGCGCTCAGCATCCTGCGTGCTTTTGCCATGGCGAGGGATGAAAAGCTGCCGCCCTTCCCCGAAATCGGGCCGCAGCGCCACCAGAACATCACCAACATTACCGCTTATTTCAGCCAGTTGCGCCAAACCGTTCGCGCGGCGCTGACCAGCCGCCATGCCAAGGGCTATTTTGAGTCCAAAACCGAGGAGTATGTTTCTTTATTTTCCAAGGTGCCGGTGTACGAGTTCTCCGAACCGGAGTTCCAACGCGTGCAGCGCCTCATCGACGAGTTGCGGGAACTCTTCCGCAACAGCCATCTGATCCCGGAAGAACAAAAGCGGCGGCTCCTTAGGCGGCTGGAGGCCATGCGTGCCGAGTTGCACCGTAGGACCAATGACATCGACCGCTTTTGGGGGTTCATCGGCGAGGCGGGCATTGCCTTGAGAAAATTCGGTCAGGACCTCCAGCCCATTTCCGAGCGCGTCATGGAGCTGGGAAGGTTAGTTACGACCGTCATCTTCGAAAAGGAAGGGATCAAGGCGCTCCCGGAATTGAGCCAGATGCTGGTGGCGGAGGGCAAAAGTGACACGTGATGCCTGAAGCGTGAAAATGGGTCGCGAGACTTCCGTGCCAGATTCACGCTTCACACTTCACATTTCGCTTCACTCCCCTCACCGCACCTGAACCCGATAGTACCGCTCTGTATTGGTCGCTCCCCCGGTATCGGTCAGCATCAGCGCGCCGCCATTCCCACTCACCGGCGACCCTATATTGCTCCAGGAACCGGCTGCGTAGAGGCTGTCGCGGCGCTGGAGTTGGTAGGTCCGGTTGGAAACCGTCGAACAGCTTGCCTGCACATCGGAGCCCGCCAACAACGCTTGCGTAATCTTGAAGACCGAGCTCGGGTCCAGCGGGTTGGTTCCGGCCAGAAACTCTTTCAGATTGGACATGCCGTCGCCGTCGGCGTCGTCCATGCCCCGCGACTGATCGCTTGCCTGGCCCGTGGGATGGCCGAACCAGGCCAGGCGCCACCAGTCCGGAATCCCATCGGAGTCGCTGAAAACGTCCGCGATCTTGCGCACCTGCAAACCGGAAATTCTTGCGTTATCGACCACCGGTGTGAAGAGCACTTGCAACTGGGAGTTGGTCACGGTGTTGGTGAAGATTCGCGACAACGGAATGTTTTGTCCACCGGCAGCAGCGTAAATATCGAAGTTGGTTAGCGCCGGCGCACCCTGGATGAAGACATTAAAAATGCGTTTGCCGGCCCCGTTCCAATAGGTCTCCGCTTCGAGCATCGTGGTTTCGTAAAGGCCTTCCGGACAATCGAACTGGTAAAAGAATCCGCCCCCGGAGGTACTGTAGCGTTCGCGCTGGTAAAGCGATTGCGCTGAGGAACAGATGCCGGAGATGGCATTGGCGACGTAGCCCGTTGCGCCGCCGGAATAACCGAATCCGCCGAAGCTGTAGGCCGAGTCGCGCAACCAAACATTATTGCTGCAATCTGTCACATTGGCCGGATTGCCGCCGCTAAGTCTTTGGAGATAGGCTCCTGGGACGTTGAAGAAGCGGACGCCAACCACATTCGTAGGCGAGATGTTGCCGGAGGTATCGGTGGCGCGCGCCGCCAGAAGGTGCGGGCCATTCAGGAAATTGGAACTGTTCAGCGTGTAGCTCCAGGCGGTCGCGCCGCTGACGCTCACCCAGGGACCGCTATCAAGTTGGATTTCGACTCTTTGGACCGCGACGTTGTCACTGGCGATGCCGGAAATGACGAGGTTGCCCGCGACGACGGCCCCATTGGTGGGAGATTGCAGCGCCAGCGTCGGCGGCACCGTATCAACATAGCCGGTCGCCGCGGTTTTGAAGCGGAGTTCGTAGGGCGCAACCATGGCGTTGCCCGACACTGCATCCACAGCCGTGTTGGTGACCCGCACCAGCAAATTGGTCAGCGGGGGCAAACCCGCGCCGCCCGCGGCGAACGTGAGGGTGTCCCCCGTCGCCGACCACGTGAAAGCGCCACTGACTGGTGGAATGGTGCTGAACGCGGCCTGGACACCGTTGGTGTCCATCGGCTTGCTGAACTGCAGGACAATAGGCGAGGCCGTGGGCACGCTGGCGGAGTCGTGAGTTGGGGAGTTGCTGACGATAACCGGGTCCAGCGGCCGCCAGTCGGATTGGGCGACAAAAATCTTGGCAGTCGTGCCGGGCACGGTGATCGGAGGGATTTCCGGAGTTGAGGTGACCGTCAGGACTTCATTGGTATCAAACAGGTTAACGATCCTGGTGCCCGCCGAAAAGATGGTTGAACGATTGGTCAGCGTCTGCGTCGAACCGGAAGTGTTGAACACCACAAAGACCTCTTCGGCGCCCAACCGGCGCGCGTAAGCGAACAGGCCCGGCCCGCTTGGTTCGTTCCACTTGTTCACGTGAGACCCGACCTGAAGCGCCGGGTAAAGGCGGCGGAAATTGTTCAGCTTCGCCACCCATTGAAAGAGCGGATGAGTCATGTTGAAATTGTCGCCCACCGAGGGGCCCTGCTCGAATTGGCCGGCGAACATATCCTCGCGGTCATTGGGGTCGCCGCCGCCGTTGAAGGCCTGCTCGGTGCCATAGTAAAGAGACGGGATGCCGCGCGCCGTGTAGAGGAAGGCAAGCGCCACCATCAGGCGATTGGTGTTGTTGTTGGCGTTGCCCGAACTCAGGAACCGCGGCTGGTCGTGGTTGTCGAGGAAGGTCACCAGGCGCATTTGCGCCTCCGGGTCGTAGTTGGCGGCAACTGCGTTGTAATGATCTTCGATCTGCTTGGTGTTACCGCTCGCAGTGGCAAACACGCTATTGACCATAAAATAAAGCGGGTAGTCCAACACCGAATCGAGTTCGAAACCCCCGCCGCTTTGGTTGCCCGTGTACGAGCCGCATTTGGATTCGGAGCCGTCATACACCTCTCCAAACATGAAAAAATTCGGCAGCCCAACGCCGGAGGCATAAGCATGGACCAATGGGCACCAGTTCTGCCAGAACCCCATATCCACGTGCTTGACCGTATCGATGCGGAAACCGTCGAAACCCACCTGGCCGATCCAATACTGGTACACGGCCGCCATGTTGCTCCGCACGTAGGGCGACTCGGTCCGGAAATCGTCCAGGCCGCTCAATTCCCCCAGCACCACCTGGTTGCTGATGTTGAAGTTCTGGATATTGCCGTAGTTATGAAAGAGGTTCGTGAGCGACGGGTTGATGGCGTTGGTGTTGAACGGAGCCGCAAACTGCTTCGAACCGCGGTAGCGCAGATTGTAACCCGAAGGCGGCGCCAGAAAATTCGGATAGCCCGAGTCGGTGCTGTAGATGAGATCCCCGCCGTGGTTCACGACGATGTCATCAATCACCAGTATCCCGCGGGAATGGGCCGTCTGGACCAGGTGCTGCAAATCCGCCAGCGTGCCCCAGTGTGGAGCGACCGTGTAAAAATCGCGCGCCGCATACCCGTGAAACTCACCGTTGGCGTTCAGGACCACGGGAGAAATCCAAATCGCAGTCGCGCCGAGCGCCTTGATATAATCCAGCTTTTGCTCGATCCCCTTGAAATCACCCCCGTGCACCGACGTGCCGCTGCTGCCGCTGGGGTTGTAGGTGCCCTCGGCGTTGTTGTTGGACGGGTCGCCATCGAAAAAACGGTCCGTAATGATCTGGTAGATGCTCTGCGCCTGCCAGAAACCGTTGGAAACCGATTGGGCGCCCGCGCAAAGCGGCAGGAATCCCAACAGCGCCAGCAGCCACCTTAGGCTAGAATTGTTATTGGCTGCCGATTTCATGCAGGTTGGTGGTTTGGCTGGCGCGGCTTTGTCGGAACGCGTTTATTGAGTATTCTCCAACGCACCCCGTTGGAGAGCAACCGCATAAACGTGTGGGACCGCACATTCTGTGGCGGGTCACTTTTTTCGGTAATCGGTCAGTGACGGCGGCCGGAGCGCGGACATTCCTGTCAGACAGGAATGTCCGCGCTTCGCTACTTCCCGCCCGCCGTCGGTGACCGATTACTTTTTTCGTGCGTTCCTGCTCGAAAGTTCGTTAATTGTGTGCCATGACGATTTGGCTGCTTGCTTTGCTGTTGCTGGCGTCACTGGCCGGTCTGGGCTACCGGCAGGGCGCAATTCGGGTTGCGATTTCATTTGTGGGTATTTTGCTGGGGGCCGTGGTGGCGGTGCCGCTGGGCCACTTGGTTTCCAAGCTGCTCGCGTTCGTCGGCTTGAAGCAGCCGGTGCTCACTTGGGTGCTTGGGCCGTTAATCGCTTTTATTATCGTCTCGGCGATTTTCAAATCGATTGCCCTGGCGGTGCATCACAAGGTGGACATGCACTTCAAATATCACGCCGGCGAATTGCGCCTGGCCCTTTGGGAACGGCTCAACCGCCGGGCGGGGATGGCCCTGGGCCTGTTCAACGGGACCGCCTATTTCGCGCTGATTTCCTTTATCATTTACGTCTTCAGCTACTGGACCGTGCAGATGGCCACCTCCGACCAGGATCCCAAATCGATGCGGTTTTTGAATCAGCTCGGCCGCGACCTGCAGGCCACCGGTTTTAACAAAGTCGCCCGCGCGATCGAATCGATGCCACCTGCCTTTTTTGATGCGGCGGACGTCGTGGGCCTGGTTTATCATAATCCATTGACGGAGGCGCGGCTATGGCGTTATCCGGCGTTTCTCAGTTTGGCGGAACGTCCGGAACTCCAAGCCCTGGCTAACGACGTCGAATTCACCAAAATGCGTCAGCGGCAGGATCCTATCATGGCCGTGCTCCAGGAGGGTACGGCCCAGTCGATCGTCAACAACCCTGACCTGATGCGGCAAATCTGGACCACCGCCGCACCGGATTTGAAGGACCTTCGCGGTTTCCTTGAGACTGGCCTCTCGCCCCGCTACGACCCCGAGACCATCCTGGGTCGCTGGAGATTTGACGTGAATGCTGCCGTGGCGATGCTGCGCCGGGTTAGCCCGAATATCTCTTCTACCGAGATGCAAAAACGACGGAAATTCATGACGGCGTATTTTGACAAAACTGGCCTCGTGGCGATGGCGGACCATCACGCAGTTCTAAAGAACATGCCGCAACTCAGGCAAGCCGGGGCGCCGGGCTCCACTGGCCCCGGTGTCCAAACCTTGCAAGGCGAGTGGAAGAACCTGGATGGCAAGTATCAGCTTACATTTTCAGGCTCGGACCTAGCGGCCAACGTGGAAGGCGACCGGCTGAGCTTCAAGGCCGAAGGCGTCGAGCTGGCCTTTCTGCGGGAAGATTAAATCGCTGGAACGCTGATCACTGACCACTGCTGGCCACTGATTACTGATCCCTGGCCACTGCCTGGCAACCACTGAACCCTGATTACTGATTGACGATCTTGAAGCTGGCAGGCTCGGCAACCCCCACCCATGGGCTGCGCGTTTTCTCAAAATCCTGGAACAGAGAAGGACGCGGTTGGCTAACGGGCACTACACTGGGATTGGAGAGGTCGATGGTGGCAGGGCGGTTAAACAGCGGGGCCGGCGCGGCGGTGTCATCGACCACCGGAACTGCCGCCTGTTGAGCCGGATTCTGCGCCACCGTAACTGGCACCAGCGGGATCGGCGTCGTGTCGACGTGCTCGGAAGCCAGGATCACCGCCAGCATCAGGCCGCAGAAAGTCGCGCCGGCAGCCCCGACCAGGACGGGTTTGGATTCCAGCAGTCCCCAAATGCGCTGCAACCAGGGAGCTTCAGCTAACAGCCGCTCGAGCACCGTTGCCTCGGCCAGCCGTTCCTCCGCCTGAATGCGGGCAATGACCTGGCTTGAAAAATCGTTAAAGAAACCGGGTGGAGGCTGCTCGTGACGTTTGAGCGCCAGCAACCGGCGCAACTGCTGGAAGTTTTCCTGTTCGTGGTGCATACTCACTTCATACTCATTTCAAATAATCCGACAAGTAGGCCTGCAATTGCTGCCTCGCATAAAAAAGCCGCGAACGAACCGTGCCGATGTTGCAATCCATAATGTCCGCAATCTCTTCATGCGACAGGCCCTGCACGTCATGCAAAGTGACGACCATTCTATGGGGTTCTGACAGCTTTTGCATCGCCTCGTTCAATTTTTCCTGCAATTCCATCAGGTTGACCTCCCGCCGTGGCGTTTTGTCCGAAATCAGCGCCACCAAATCCGGGTCGTGCTCCGCATTCACATCCAAATCGTCCAGGCTCATCTGGGCACGATTCTTGCGCTGTTTCAGAAAATTGATCGTCTTGTTGACGGCGATCCGGTAAACCCAGGTATAAAAACTCGAACCTCCTTTAAACGACTTGAGCGCCTGAAACCCTTTGATGAACGCCTCCTGGGCCAGGTCATTGGCGTCCTCGTGGTTGGACGTCATATGATAGACCGTCGCGTAAATCCGCTCCTGATAACGGCGCACCAGCTCGTCGTAGGCGCCCAGGTCGCCCTGCCGCGCGCGCCTGACCAAAACCATTTCATCTGTCGGGGCCGGGACCGGGCTGGTGGCGGGTTTGTCTGTTTCCCTGAGTGGTGCGTTGCGCCTCGCTGGTTCGGCCATAATCATAGGCTGCTCTCAGGCAGGTTTCCCAAGGCATCCGTCTGGCGGGCCAGGTAATCCGTCAAACTCATCAGCCCGTCTCGGCTGCTGGTTGCGGGCAGAGGCGGCAGAGCCTGGCGGGCCTGCTGCAAATACTGGCGCACGATCTTCAGCGAGGCATCCAGCGTTTCATGCCGGGCCAGCAGTTTGGCCACCCGTTTCATCGAACCCGCCTGCCAGCCCTCGACCAGTTCCCGCAAGCGCCCGCGCTCGGCCGGTTCGGCCCGTTCCCACAAAAGCAATACCGGCAACGTCAGCTTGCCTTTCGCCAGGTCCGTCCCCAACGATTTGCCCGCCACCGCTTCCGATCCAAATAAATCCACGCAATCGTCATAAACCTGGTAAGCCGTCCCGAAAGCCAATCCGAACCGCCGCAGCGCGGCCCGCTGCTCGGGGTCCGCGCCGCTCAGGAACGCGCTCAGCTCGCACGAAAGCGCAAACAGCTCCGCCGTTTTCATCTCCAGCACCCGGAAATATTTTTCCCGGGTGAATGAAAAATCCCCGCGATGCTGCGTTTGAAGAATCTCCCCCGAACACACCGTATTCGTCGCCATCGCCACCGCCCGGCAGACCTCCGGAGTCGGGAAGCCCGCCGCCAGCGTCAGCGCCCGCGCAAAAAGACAATCGCCGAACAGCACCGCGATTTCATTCCCCCAGTTGCTGGCCACCGTCAGACGGCCCCGCCGGATTTCCGCCTCGTCCATTACATCGTCATGGACCAACGTCGCCAGGTGCACCATCTCGATAATCACCGCCACCGTCACATGGTCCTCATTGAGCGGCCCCAGGGCGTTGGCGGTCAAAGCTACCAGGGCCGGGCGCAAATGTTTGCCCTGCCCGTTCAGCGCGTAATCGGCATATGGGGCGATTTTAGGGTCGAAAGCTTCGACTTGCCGGGCTAAACCGTGGCTGACGGAGTCAAGAAACGGCTCGACCGGCTCGATTAGCTGCTTCCACGAATGGACCGGCTGAGCGGATACCGTGCCCGCTATTGCCGCAGACACCACTTTGGAATCAGCCGCTAACATGTGCGTACGAATCTAAGGTTGCCCATTATTCAAGTCAAACTAGTTCGCTTTCCCCCTTTCCTGTTCCTCCTGCTTCTCCTCGTCCTCCTCCTCTCTGTTCCCTCCGTTCCCTCCTGTAAATCCCCTCCCGCTCCTTGGCCCTATGATTCTGTCCCACCATTATTCTGTCGGCTCCCCCAAAATTCCCGTTTCGGATCGAGCAAAAATCAGCTATGTTTTCATACGAGCTGAAACTTGCGCCACCACCCACCCAGCTAACCATGTAACCCATGTAACCATGTAACCCATTTAACCCATTTAACCCATTAACCCCTCGCCTCCCTGTGGCCTCACAACTCGCCGACCTTCCCGCCCTCAACCAGGTCACCGTCCCCGACCTCTGGCAGCAGCAGGCCGTCGCCGCCCTGCGCGAAGGCCACGACGTCGTTGTCCAGGCCCCCACCGGTGCGGGCAAAACCCTCATCTTCGAACTTTGGTCCAACCAGGGCAAAAATCGCGGGCAAGCCATCTACACCGTCCCCACCCGCGCCCTCGCCAATGACAAACTCGCCGAGTGGCGCGCCCGCGGCTGGGATGTCGGAATCACCACCGGCGATTTGGCTGAGAACCTCGGCGCCCCCGTCCTCGTCGCCACCCTCGAAACCCAAAAAAACCGCCTCATCCAGGGTGACGGCCCCGCCCTCCTCGTCGTCGATGAATACCAGATGCTCAGCGACCTCAACCGCGGACTCAACTACGAGCTCGCCATCGCCCTCGCCCCGCCCCAGACCCAGTTGCTCCTCCTCAGCGGCAGCGTTGCCAACCCCCAGGACGTCGTCAAATGGCTCCTCCGCCTCGGCCGCAAAGCCGTCGTCATTCGCCATGAGCAACGCCCCGTCCCCCTCGAAGAAGTCCACGCCAACAACTTGAGCTACCATCTGCCTGCCGAGATTCGCGGCTATTGGCCACGCCTCGTTGCCAAAGCCCTCGCCGAAGACCTCGGGCCCATCCTCATCTTCGCCCCGCGCCGCCAAGCCGCCGAAGCCATGGCCGCCGAACTCACCCGCCAATTGCCCACCCCCAATCCCCTCCCGCTCAGCACCGCCCAAAAACTCGTCGTCGGCGATCACCTGGTCAAAATGCTCAAGAGCCGCATCACCTACCATCACAGCGGCTTGAGCTACGGCGCCCGCGCCGGCGTCATCGAGCCCCTCGCCAAGTCCGGCCAGCTCCGCGTCGTCGTGGCCACCATGGGCCTGGCCGCCGGCATCAACTTCTCCCTCCGCAGCGTCGCCCTCGCCGGCGAATCCTACCGCCGCGACCAAGCCGAACAACTCCTGCGCCCCGACGAAATCATGCAGATGTTCGGCCGCGCCGGTCGCCGCGGTTTGGATGAAACCGGCTTTGTCCTCATCACCGCAAACGAACTCCGCCTTCTCGATGCCCACCCCTGCCACCTCTCCCGCAGCGGCGCCGTCGATTGGGGCGCCTTGCTCGGCCTCATGGCGGCTGCCGCCCAGCGTGGCCGCGACCCCTTCACCGAAGCCGTCCGCGTCCAGGAACGCCTTTTCACCACCAAACCCATCTTCCTCGGCGTCGAAGAATCCATGCGCCACCCTGGCGTCCCATGCGGCCTGCGCACCGACGCCGAACGCGCCCGCCACGTCCGCAAACGCGTCCGCGAAATCCTCGACAGCCGCGGCGAATGGGAACCCATGCCCGAATGGGTGCCCACCCCCCTGCGCGACATCCGCTTCTACGAATCTCAAATCTCAAATCCCAAATCCGACACTGAGAGTGAACAGGCCCTTCTGGAAAATCAAAAATCAAAAATCAAGAATCAAAAATCCATCCTCACCCACCCCGCCGCCCTCGAGCGCATCGGCACCGGCGCCCTCTGCGTCCTCTCCGAAACCGCCGACGGCCCGACCTACGGCCGCGCCCTCACCGTTGCCGAACTCCTCCCCGCACCACCTCCGCCCAAAGACAGCCGAGCAGGGGAGAACCTTCAACCTTCAACTTTCAACCTGCAACCTCCAGTGCCGGCTCCACCAATCCACCAATCCATTAATCCATCCATCCACACTGGGGGCCGCGTCCTCATCGCCAAATGGGTCCGCCGCCTCACCAACTGGAACGGACGCCAAACCACCCTCGACCTCTGGCACCAAAAACTCGCCCCCCTCGTCGAGCAACGCCTGGCCCAGCAGAAAACCCCGCTCGTCCGTTTCATCACCGACGGCCCCAAAATCCTCGCCCACGTCAGCCTCGCCGACCTCACCCTGCACGTCCCCGTCGACTCCCACGGCGTCCCCCTCTGGCGCCCGCTCGAACGCGAAGTCCTCCCCTACGACTGCGCCCAATGCCCCCTCGTGCCCGTCTGCAAACAACTCCCCACCGCCACCGGCACCGCCATGCTCTGGCGCCGCCTGGCCCTCGTTGATGCTGCCGGCGCCCCCACCCTCCGCGGCCGCATCGTCTCCTTCTTCTCCCAGGGCGACGGCCTCGCCCTCGCCGCCGCCCTCGAAGACCCCTCCTACCCTCTCGACGAACTCATCTACGACCTCGCCAACCTCGACGCTGGCTTCCGCTTCTGCGGCGACGACAACCGCTGGGGCGGACACCTCGCCCTCGTCTGCCACGAAAAATTCGGCCTCCAATCCATCCCCGGCTACCTCGAGAACGGCGTCCCGCCCAAATACGGTGCCGGCGCCCAGCACGTCGTCGCCTCCGTCCACAAAAATCCCCTCAACAAACACGCCTGGATTACCGACCTCCTCGGCCCCGGCGACATCGACCGCGTCATCATCGAATGGCGCAGCCTCCTCCGCCAAATCGCCCACGCCCCGGACCTCGACTGGCCCCGCTGGCGCGCCTTCCAGGCCCTGGCCAAATCCATCCTCAACGAAACCGAATCCCCCACCATCACCGACCTCCCCCCCCTCGAATACCACCAAACCCGCCGTGTCGACCATCGGCTGCTATTGCGCCGCCATTAAAAAAGCCCCAAACATCAAGCCTCAAGCCCCAGGAAAAAACACCAAATTCCAAACACCAGGAAAACTTCAAATCCCAAAATCCAATCCGGCTAGCTAGAGGGCATTTGGATTTTGAACCTTGATGTTTTCCTGAAGTTTGAAGTTTGGAATTTGGAGTTTTTTTGGTGTTTGGTGTTTGGTTTTTGGTGTTTTCCCTTTCGCCGTGCTTAGTAGTCAATCACCAGTAAAACCGTCTCCCCCGCCTCGCTCCAAAACACATACCCCGGCTTCCCCCTCACCCGTCCGACGTAGCACGTCATCTCGTTCGTCGGAGTCCCCGCTGACAGGTGCATCACCGCCAGGTATTCCGCCGGCACCGGCACCTCCGCCCACTTCGCCAGTGGAAACGCCGACCGGAACACCTGCCGCGGCAGGCTCGCCGCCGCCCGAAGCTGCTTCAACTCCCCCTTGGCGTTCAGCCACCCGATCGGCGCCGCTTCCAGCACGAACTTCTTTGGCAACTTGTGCTCAAACACCGTGCTGTACGCTGCGCTCGCCTCCCGCTCCAATCGCCCCTCCTCCGCCGCCGACGGCGCCGTCTGCGGCATCCAGCCCTGCACCTCGGGCACACCCGGACGCGCCAGGTCCGTCCCTTCCATCCGCGGCCAGCCCGATTCCGCCGCCGGCGCCTTCGCCGGCTTGGCTGAATGACATCCCGCCGCTACCACGGCCACCAAAAGACAAAGAAATAATCGCATGAGCCAGATACTTAACCGGGTGCCATGCGCCGCCGCAAGCCGGGAATTGAACCAACGGCTGCCCTGAACCCGGCGGGGCGCGATGTTTGGAATACCCTCCTGTCCCTCCGTTGACTCTGTTACCTTCTGTAAGATCCGTGCCCATCCCTGTCCATCTGTGGTTAAGATCCATGGGTTGCGGCTTTCCTCATCTGTCATCTGCGTGCCATCATCACTGCGCGATGACGCGATAGAACTTCGCTTGCTCCCCCTGCGCAGGCGTAACCGTCACCGTCGTCGCGATAGGCCCTTCGTCGTGCCAAACCGTATTGATGCCATTGAGTGCAGTGGCTGACTGGAGCCTTCCGGGACCAGTCGAGCCGAGCGTCAGCGTTCCGTTCGGGTTGCGCACAATAGAAATGGTCGGCCGCGCCGGCGCCGAGCCCGTCCTGCCACTGACCGCGAAAAGGACGGCATGCGAGTTGATCCCGCCGCCAATGAAAGAAACCACGACATTTGTGATTGCGCTGGT
This sequence comes from Binatia bacterium, assembly GCA_035566895.1. Classification (GTDB taxonomy): domain Bacteria; phylum Verrucomicrobiota; class Verrucomicrobiia; order Limisphaerales; family UBA8199; genus DATMQA01. The sequence goes on along the minus strand of DATMQA010000224.1, from coordinate 5,604 downwards.
CGCGTTGGCCACCACCACATCTGACGCGAACAGCCGGGGCCAGCCCGAATTGACCGCGTTCACGATCCGGTTATTAAGATTGATGCGACCGTTGACATTGAAGGCGCCGACGGAGTTGTCCAGCCAATCAGGAAGGACGAAGAAGTTGGTTCCCGAAGAACCATCGGCATGCTGGATAAGAACCGCATTTGTGACCGGGCCGTGGCCGGCAGCGCCTAGAAAGGAAAGAGCGGAACAGGCCAGGGGAGTCGCCGGGGTGAGCCACGCCCTCGGGACAGAGGGATCCACCAGCACCGCATTATTCCCAATGTAGGTTGGTGGCATGAGATAACGATGGTCGGGAGCGGCGGAATTCGTGAGGATCGTGCCAGCCGGCGGCAGGCCCGTTGTCGGCGCGATGGTGACGTAGCCCTGTTCGTACCAGGTATTCAGGGTGTTATCGGTCCCGCTCTCCAGGCTGGCCGTCGTGGCCGTGCTGAGGAATCCAGGTTTGGCGGCGGCCGCTTCAACCACCATGTCCTGGTTGAAACCCGTGACGCGGAGCGGAGTAAACGGGTCGCCGGGCAATGGCGCGCCACTCACGCCAAAGACAACCGTGTGCTCGCTCCCGGCGGTATAGGAGAGATCGATACTGGTAACCGGGCTGAGCGTGCGTGTAAGCGCTATGTCGCGCGAGTAAATCCGCGGGTAATCGCCGCCGATATTGCTAAAAGTAAATGTGGTCACCTCCACTCGTCCATGAGTCGTCCAGGCCTGGCCGAACGCCCCAAGCCAATCGGGGGAACCAAAGGTCCCGGAATCAGTCGAGCCGTCCTCATGATGGACGGTGTACGCGATGACCTCGCCGCCGCCGCCGCCGCCGCCGGCGCTGGTCAGGAAAGACAGGTTGGCAAAGGCCGCCGGGTCACTCAGCGTGAGCGTCGCACTGGTAATGGCGCTGTCGATGAGAACCGCGTTATTGGTCTTATACGTCGGAGCAAACTGGTAATCGTGATCCACCTGGGCTTCGCTCGTGAACCTGGCGCCGGCTGGCGGCAAACCCGTGGTCGCCCAAATGACGTTGTAGCCCCGCTCGTATAAACTGTAACCCGTGTTGTTGGTGCCGGTTTCCATCGAGGCCGTGGTCGTCGGGATGACCGGCGGCGACGCGGCTCTTTCCACCACCACATCCTGGTTGAACGTTTCCGGATTCAGAGGGATGGGAACGAAATCGGCGCGGGTGGTGGAATTCGCGGCGAGCAGAGCGAGCGTGAGGGGAAGCAGCGGTGAATGGTTCGCATGCAGATTCATAGTTCGGTTGATCAAGGGTTTGGATTCTCAATGAGCCTTTGGCGTGATTTGCTTTTCTGAGTACTTGTCCCTGCGCCCGGCCATGCGCCGAACGCCTAAGGTAGATGGCTAGACCAAGTTCACGCTCGGTGCAAGATAAAATCATCACTTCGTATATAACTATTCAACTAATTAATATGTTCAGGGCCCTTAATCTGGTGACTGAAGGCGATGCCAGATTCACGAAGGAGCGTTATGGAGGTGCAGCAACCGGACGGGGCTACTCGAAGTTAGTCGTAGTCGGGCCGGGGAAATTTGCGATTCAGGATCCCAGGTTGGAAGATGGAAGATGGAAGATGGAAGATGGTTCCAGGGGTCCAGGTCCCGCGGGGGATTTTGGTGTTGATTGGCTTTGTTTGGCTTTGATTGGCTTTGATGAGGAGTGGAATTCGGAATTTCAGTTTGGGGCGAAAAACGGCGAACTGTTATTTGGCGAAATTAAGTGAAACCAAGTGAAATTAACTGCGACTTCGGGATTACTTGGGATTGGTGGAGATTGGTGGAGATTGGTGGAGCTGGCCGCAGACGCGAAGAAGGACGAGGGAGGGGCGAGGAAGAGGACTTGGGGGGATAGGGGGTACCTTGGGGGTGTACAGCCGTCCCACCGTCCCAAGGCCGGTAAACACGGGCGATTCTCAACTTTGCAACCGTCCCACTGCCGTCCCGCACCGTCCCAGCCGTCCCAGGACGGAGTGACGGTCACGGGTGACGAGCGAAAAGCGGCCAAGTGGTGGGCTGCCGAGATAGGTGCGCCCTTGGAATTTCTGTTCTCGGGCAGAGGGGGTAAAAGAGTGCTGTGATTTTTTCTCGCGGCGAGGGGGTGAACAGGGGTTGACACATTGACAACCTGCTGTTTACCGATGGATTGTGCGTTTCAGGGCTTGCAAAAGGCTGATCCCTAAGGGTTGACAGGTTGACGGGGAGCAAGCCGGCTGCCCCGGCATGGGTTGTGGCAACGTTTGGTTTTGAGGGGTTGCCACTGTTGCCAGAAGAACCCCATGTTACTTCGTAAATCCCTGCGCCTTCAGCCAATACACCAAGTCCCCCGTCCACGGGTGCCGCCGGGCCGGCTCCCAGTCCCGGGTTCCCAGCCCCAGGCCATGACCACCCTTCTGGTAAATGTGCAGATCGAACGGGACGTGGTTCTTCCGCAGCGCCTCCGCGAATTGCAGCGAGTTCTCCACCGGCACCGCGTTGTCCTCCCAGGTGTGCCAGATGAAACACGCCGGCGTGTTGCTCGTCACCTGCAGCTCGTTCGACAGCTCCCGCACCAGCTCCGGCGACGGCTCCTTCCCCAGCAGATTGTTCTTCGACCCCTGGTGCGTAAACTCCCCCATCGTGATCACCGCGTAACAAAGTATCCCAACGTCCGGCCGCGAACTCTCCCGCTCAATCGGGTCCGCCGCCCCCGCCTGCCCCCCATCAAAATGCGTCAGCAACGTCGAGGCCAGGTGCCCCCCCGCCGACGACCCCATGATCCCCACCCGCTTCCCGTCCACTTTCCATACCACCGCCCGCGCCCGCACCGTCCGCAGCGCCCGCGCCGCATCCTGCAACATCGCCGGATGCCGATACCCCGCGCTCCCCAGCCGGTACTTCAGCACGAACCCCGCGATCCCGCTCTCGTTCAAAAACCGCGCATACGCCTCCCCCTCGTGCGCTGCCAGCCCCGTGTAACCTCCGCCCGGGCAAATCACCATCGCCGCCCCGCTCTCCTTGCCGCCCTCCGGCAGATAAACCGTCAGCGTCGGGATGTCCTTCTCCGCCTGCCCCAAGGCCCCCGGCTCCCCCTCCGGCCAGAGCGGAAACGTATTGCTGGGTTGTGCCGGTCCGGACGTCAACCAGGCGAAAAGCGAAAACATAACAAGCGCCGTTTTCATTTCCCCCGAGCATACCAGTTCATCTCCCAATTCCCAACTCCCAATTCCCAACCCCCATCTCCCATCTTCCATCTTCCATCTTCCAAAAAACGGGTTGAAAACACCACCAACCCTGCTAACCTGTATCTAACCCAGCCATTGCATGCGCGCGCTCACACCGCCATGAACCTGCTTTCAACTTTCCTGTACGTTGGGGCGACAAAAACATGACGATTACTGAAATGTCCATTGACCACTATGCGCAAGGCAGCGGCGCGACGGCACCTCTCTTGCATGGCGAACGCTCTGGGGGCGCCCTGCCTGAGCCGCACTGTTCAACCTACAGCCAATGGCAACTTTCAACCTTCAACGTTCAACCTTCAACCAAACAGCCCTGATAACCTGACAACATGAAAACCTCCCTTCACATCGCCGTTTCCCTTTCTGCACTCTGCACTCTGCACTCTGCATTTAGCCAGGGCTCCCTCACCCCGCCCGGTCCCCCGGCCCCGGCCATGAAAACCCTCGCCCAAATCGAGCCCCGCACCCCGATCTCCTCCCTTCCTTTCACCATCTCCGCCCCGGGCTCCTACTACGTCACCACCAACCTCACCGGCCCGGGCGGCCCGGCCGGCATCACCGTCGCCGCCGACGATGTCACCATCGACCTCAACGGCTTCTTCCTGGCCGGCCTTCTCGGCGGCGGCAACTCCGCCATCGGCGTCTCCGGAACCCATACCAACCTCACCGTCCGTAACGGTTCCCTCCGCGACTGGGACTCCTACGGCGTCGCCACCCCTAACACCATCGGCGGCCATTACGAACGCCTCCACTGCTCCCGCATTGGCCTCGGCGGCCTCAACGTCGGCAACGATTCCCTCGTCCTCGACTCCGTCATCCAGAGAAGCCCCACTTCCCTAATCAGCTTCGCGGGCATCCTCACTGGCACCGGTTGCGTCGTCCGCAACTGCGTCGTCTTTGGCAGCGCCGGTATCGGCATCCAGGCCGGGGGCGGCAGCACCGTCTCCAGTTGCACCGTCGAATACCCCATCGGCACCGGCATCTCGGTCGGCACTGACTCCATCGTCACCGGCTGTGCCGTCAACTCCGGAGCCGCCGTTGGCATCGCCGCCGCCCAACAATCCTCCGTCCTCGATTGCAATGCCGGCAATAATTCCGCCAGCGGCATCTCCGCGGGCTACGGTGCCACCATCAGAAACTGCACCGCCAATTTCAACGGCGGCGCGGGCATCGCTCTCTTCGATGCCGGCGTCGTCCAAAACTGCACCACCCGCCAGAACAGCAACCACGGCATCGCCGCCGGCAACTCCTCCACCGTCTCCGGTTCCACCGCTGTTGCCAATACCAACATCGGAATCCTTGTCGGCAACGGCGCCACCGTCTCCCACTGTACCCTCGCCGCCAACCTCAACGGCATCCTCACCGGTAACAACTGCACCATCATCGCCTGCTCCTCCTCCCTCAACTCCTCCAACGGCATCTTCGCCGCTCTCGCCTGCTCGATCAAAGACTGCAACGTCTCCTCCAATTCCGCTTCCGGCATCCGCGCCTCTTCCTACTGCCTCATCTCCGGCAACCTCGCCAACCGCAACGCCGTCGGTCTCACCAACAACGCCAACATCTACGTCACCGCCGACGATAACCAAATCATGGACAACAACGCCACCTTCGGCGGACCCGGCATCAAAACCGATAGCGGCTACAACCTCATCGTCAAAAACAAAGCCACCGTCAATAACCCCAATTTCGACCTGGCCCCGGGTGGCGTCGCCGTTCCCATCAGCAGTAACCCCACCAACGCCGGTCCCTGGTCCAACTTCTCCTTCTAACCTGAAAACCGTGAATTCAAATTTTCAATTTTCAATTCTCAATATTCCAAATCCCGGACTAGTCTCGCTCCCAAATCAAAAATCAAAAATCAAAAATCAAAAATCCCGCCCAACCCTGTCCGCCCAAATCGCCGCCCACCCCGGCACGGCCTCATGCAGATGCCGCACCGCAAACCCGTTGTCCAGCATCCACCTCAAACACCCCACCTCCAGCTCTTCCCCGTGCGTCTCGACCAACATCCGCTTTACCCTCCGTGCTTCCTGGCCCAGGCCCCGCAGCACCTCCAGCTCCGCCCCTTCCACGTCGATCTTCACAAAGTCTGGCGCCTCCAGCTTTCCCATCACCTCCGCCATCGTCCGCACCTCCACCTCGATTCGCAAATGCCCTCCTGCCGCCGCTTGCTCCCGGATCTGCCCGCCCCGCGGGTCCTGCTCGCTGAACTCAAAACTCGCCCGCCCGCTCCGTGCCCCCAACGCCCACGGAAACACCTCCGCCCCCTCCAGGTTGCGATAGTTGAGCTGACAAACCTCGTAATTCCCCGGCAGCGGCTCAAAACCATAAAATC
>DATMQA010000223.1:0-8798 GCA_035566895.1 Binatia bacterium | reverse complement strand
CGGTCCACGGTCCACAGTCCACAGCCACGGTCCACGGTCCACAGTCCACAGCCACGGTCCACGGTCCACGGTCCTCAATCCAGAGCCCGCGGTCGGGCGGGGCAAGCGTTGGGGAGGAAGCGGAACTTCTGATCACGTTCGATTTGCCGCTGACGGAAAAGCTTTCCCTTGAAGAATCACTGGCGTTGGTTTCAAAGCAAGGTTACCAGCGCCTGCTGCTGGACGGCGAGATCATCCGGCTGGAGGAGGCGGTGTCCGCCAAGATCTTTCGCGGTTCACGGCCCGCGCAGGGGCCCGGAAGGCTTTCGGGGCAGGCATCATGCTCGCTCACAGTCGTCCAGGACCGTCTTAAGCTGGATGAAGCCAATCGCGCGCGCTTCATTGAGGCCTGCGAACAGGCTTACCATTTTGGCAAAGGAAAGCTGGCGATCTCTGAACTCAGCGCCGATGGCTCCAAGTCAAAGCCAACCATTAAGAATTTGAGACTCTTCTCCAACCGCCTCCACTGCGCTGATTGCGATATTGAGTACCGGGACCCCTCCCCCGCCCTGTTCAGTTTCAATAACCCGGTTGGGGCCTGTCCCACCTGCCGCGGATTTGGGCGCACGATCAGCATCGATTACAACGTGGCCCTGCCGGATCGCTCCAAGACACTGGCTCAAGGCGTGGTGAAACCGTGGCAAACCGGCCACGGCATTGATTGCCAAAGGGACCTGCTGCGCACGTGCCGGCATTTTGGAATTCCTTCCGATGTGCCGTTCGAGAAGTTGCCCAAAAAATGGCAGAACCTGGTCATCGAAGGCGAGCCTGACTACGGGAAGGACGAGGAGCACGAATGGCCGCGGGCCTGGTACGGCGTCAAAGGCTACTTCCGCTGGCTGGAATCCAAGGCTTACAAGATGCACGTGCGCGTCCTGCTGTCCCGTTACCGCGCCTACACCCCCTGCCCTGATTGCCAGGGCAAACGGTTTCAGCCCGAGGCGCTGCTGTATCGCGTCAGGGTTGAAGTCCAAAGTCCACAGTCCACGGTCCACAGTCCACAGTCCACGGTCCACAGTCCACGGTCCACGGTCCACAGTCCACGGTCCACGGTCCACGGTCCACAGTCTACAGTCCAGAGTCCAGAGTCCACAGTCCAGAGCCCACAGTCCATCGGTTCCGACAAGGAATTGAGCCTGGCTGATTTTTATCAGTTGCCGATTCGGGATGCGCTGCCGTGCATCGAGGGCCTGGCCACAAAGCATCAACTCCAGCCCAATGATCCGCTCGGGCTGGTTTTGAATGAGGTTCGCTCCCGGCTCGGTTACCTCAACGAGGTGGGCCTGGGCTATCTTACGCTGGACCGTCCGACGCGGTCGCTCTCAGGCGGAGAAACCGAGCGGGTGAATCTCACGACCTGCCTGGGGACGCGCCTGGTCAACACCCTCTTTGTGTTGGATGAACCGAGCGTCGGCTTGCATCCGCGGGATACCGAACGCCTCGTGCGCATTCTGCAACAACTTCGGGATGCCGGCAACACGGTGGTTGTGGTCGAGCACGAGGCCAGCGTGATGCGGGCCGCCAATCGAATTGTCGACCTGGGCCCGGGCCACGGCGCTGCCGGTGGCGCAGTCGTGTTTCAAGGAAGCTATGCTGAGATTTTGAAGTCCCGGGACTCGGTCACCGGGCAATACTTGAGCGGGCGGAAGCAAGTCGAAATTCCTGAGCGCCGCAACGCAGTGCAACTGCGTCCGGCTTTTGAGGCCCTGACGCTGAACGAAGCGGCGACGCCGTTCGGGACCAGAGGCGTGTGTGCCACTAAGCCACGGGGGAGGGAGGGAACATTCACCCCGGCCTTCTCGACTTCTGAAGGGGAGAGGAAGAATCTTCGGGGGTCTCTTTCCGCGCGCAGGTTTATGGGGACGCGGGACACCGGTGCGACACTGAGGATCTCGCAGGCGACGCTTCACAACCTAAAGGACCTCGAAGTGGAAATTCCTTTGGGTCGTTTTGTTTGCGTGACCGGTGTCAGCGGCTCCGGCAAGACTACCCTCGTGCGCGAGGTCCTGTTGCCTGCGCTGGCCACGCAGCTCAAATCCGAGCTGGGAGGGGTGAAAGCTTCAGAACGCCTCGACTCTCAGGACAGCCCCGACGAGACCGAAGGTAACGAGTCCTCGACCGGCACGCGACACGGGCCAGTCCTGACTGGCGCCGAGCACCTGGGCCGCGTAGTGCTGGTGGACCAATCCATTCTCGGCAAGACACCGCGCTCGAATCCCGCCGTCTATGTCGGCGCTTTCGATGACCTCCGCGACCTGTTCGCCCAGTCCGACCTGGCGAAGCAACGGGGGCTCAACGCCAGCGCCTTCAGTTTTAACTCCAGCCAGGGCCAATGCGAACGCTGCCGCGGCGCCGGGTTCGAGAAAATCGAGATGCAATTCCTCAGCGATGTTTTCATCCGCTGCCCGGACTGCAATGGGCGGCGATACCGCCCACACATTCTGGAAATCAGGATCAGTCCACAGTCCGCGGTCCGCAGTCCGCAGTCCACGGTCCGCAGTCCGCAGTCCACGGTCCGCAGTCCACAGTCCACGGTCGGCAGTCCGCAGTTGTCCATCGCGGACCTGCTCGAAGCCACCGTCGATGAAGCGATTGATTTCCTGGGGGCGTTTCCCGAATCCCGGCCAGCGCGGCGCGGCGCGGAAAGCCTGAAATTGTTACAGGAAGTCGGGCTCGGCTACCTCAAACTCGGCCAGCCGATCAACACCCTCTCGGGTGGCGAGAGCCAGCGGCTGAAGCTGGTACGGCATCTGGCGGAGGCGGCAGCGGCCCCCGGTTACCCAATCACTCGCTCCGCGGGCGAGAGCGAGCCAAGCCCGGCTGCCAGAGTAAGACCCACACTCTACCTGTTCGACGAGCCGACGACCGGGCTGCACTTCGACGATGTGCGAGTGCTGCTCAAGGTTTTCCAGCGCCTGGTCGATGCCGGCCACTCGGTGCTGGTCATCGAACACAACCTCGACGTGATTAAATCCGCAGACTGGCTGATCGACCTCGGTCCGGAAGCCGGCGACCAAGGGGGCCAAATCGTCGCCCAGGGCACGCCGGAACAGGTCGCCGAGTGTCCGGAGAGCCACACCGGCGAGGCGTTGCGAGAGGTATTGGTTCAACCGTTTTTCTGCGCGAAAGGTTAAAAGTGTTCGACGAACGAAATTCCACTGCCACGGCCGGCCAGGCAATTGCGATCCATGGCGCGCGCGAACACAACCTGAAGAATCTCTCGCTGACCCTCCCCCGCGACTGTTTCGTCGTGGTCACGGGGGTGAGCGGGTCGGGCAAAAGCACCCTCGCCTTCGACCTGCTTTTTGCGGAAGGCCAGCGCCGGTTTCTGGACTCGATGAACGTCTATGCGCGCCAGTTTGTCGAGCAATTGTCGCGGCCGGACGTGGATCTCATCACGGGCATTCCGCCGACCGTCAGCATCGAACAGCGCAACACCCGAGGAGGCGGCAAGAGCACGGTCGCCACGGTGACGGAGGTCTATCATTTCATACGGCTGCTCTTTGCCCGCCTGGGCATCCAGTTTTGTCCGGACTGCCAGGTGCCAGTGGAAGCCCAGACGCGGGATGAGCTTGGACGCCGGTTGCAGGCCGAACTGCGGCGGCGCGGCTCTCTGCGGCTGCTGGCGCCAGTGGTCAAAAACCGCAAGGGTTTCCATACCGATGTTGCCGAATGGGCCGCCAACCACGGCTATGCCGAAGTCCGCGCCGACGGAAAGATTTATAATACCGAGGGCCGCCTGCGACTGGACCGCTTTCGCGAACACGACGTGGAAATTGTTACCGGGCGACTGAATAAGGCAGGGCGAGTTGTCACCAGCGTGCCGCGAGGGGGAAAGGGCGAACGACGGCGCGTTGAGGACAACGCGCCCTACCCCGCTCAGCGACTCATCGACGACACCCTCAAACTTGGAAACGGGATGCTTTATGCGTTGGACGATACCGGCCAGGTCTCGGTCCATTCGACCGAACGCTCGTGCCCCAAATGCGGGCGCTCGTTTGCCCCCCTCGACCCAAAAAACTTCAGCTACAACTCGTCCCAGGGCTGGTGCCCGCGCTGCCGCGGCTTTGGGGAACTGTTCTACCTGCCCGACGTGGACCGCGGAGCGCGGGCAGACGCGATCGAGGAATCGTGGTATGGCTGGCAGGAAGGCAGCCGGGAGCTTTGTCCGGAGTGCGAAGGAGCGAGGTTGAACGCGGTGTCGCGGGCGGTCAGGCTGCCGATCTGCGATTTAAAGAAGGCACCGACAATTGACACGTTTTCCAGAATGGCCGTGGAAGAAGCCAGCGCACTTTTTCAGAAACTGAGATTCAAGAGCCGCGCAGCGCTGATCGCTCGCGACATACTGCCCGAAATCCGCGAGCGCCTTAAATTTCTGTGCGCGGTTGGCCTCGGCTATCTCCAATTGGGCCGTGGCGTTCCGACACTTTCCGGCGGCGAGAGCCAGCGTATCCGCCTGGCCGCACAACTCGGCTCGAACCTCAGCGGCGTGCTTTACATTCTGGACGAGCCGACGATCGGCTTGCACGCCCGCGATAATGAGCAGTTGCTGGACGCCCTGGAAAAGCTGAAAGCACGGGGCAACTCGGTGCTGGTGGTCGAGCATGATGAAGAGACGATGCGAAGGGCCGATTACATCGTCGATCTGGGCCCCGGCGCCGGGGTGCATGGAGGTGAAGTGGTCGCCGCGGGAACCCTGGCGGAATTGCTGCGGCACCCGGAATCGATCACCGGCAAATGCCTGCGGGCGCACAAGGCCTACCCCACGCGAGGCGAGCGAAGGCCGGTCAGGGATGTGCAAAGTCCAAAGTCCAAAGGCCAAAGGCTGAAGGCCACAGTCAACAGTCCACAGTCCACAGTCCAAAGTCCACAGTCCACAGTCCACGGTCCGCAGTCCACGGTCCAGTTGGGCGGCACAGGAACCTCCTGGTTGACGTTGCATGGAGCTGACAAGAATAACTTGAAAGAGATCACGGCCCGGTTTCCGCTGGGGCGGCTAGTGCTGGTAACGGGGGTGAGTGGTTCGGGGAAAAGCACCTTAATCCGCGAATGCCTCTTCCCCGCCCTGGCCTCCCAACTCAAAGCTAAAAACTCACCATTGAAAAATTCCGCGCTGACCGGCTTTGATTCGCTGAAATCTGTTTACGAAGTGGACCAGTCGCCCATCGGCCGCACGCCGCGCTCAATCCCGGCGACCTACGTCGGCTTCTTCGACACGATCCGGCAGTTATTCGCGCAGATTCCAGAGGCACGGCTGCGCGGTTATGGCCCCGGCCGATTCTCGTTCAATAGCGCCCAGGGCCGCTGCCCCGAATGCGAAGGCGCAGGAACCATCAAATTGGAAATGAACTTCCTGCCGCCGGCGTTCGTGCGCTGCGAAGTTTGCGGGGGCACACGCTTCAACCGGGAGACCCTCGACATCGAATACAGCGGGAAAAACATCGCGCAAGTCCTGGAATTTTCGGTAGATGAGGCCATGGACTTTTTTGCGAGCGTGCCTCGGCTCAAGCGGCCGTTGCAGGCCTTGTGCGACACGGGCCTGGGCTATCTCAAACTCGGCCAGACCAGCCCAACGCTCAGCGGCGGTGAAGCCCAACGGGTCAAACTCGTCACGCATTTGCTCGCCGGATTGAGAGAGCCGGACCTGTTCGACCGTCTGCCGAAACGCAACCTGTTCATCCTGGAGGAACCCACGATTGGCCTGCACATGGCCGACGTGCAACGATTGGTGGATGTGCTTCACCGGTTAGTGGACGCCGGGCATTCCGTCATCGTGATCGAGCATAATCTCGACCTGATCGCCGAGGCGGATTGGGTCATCGATCTCGGCCCTGAGGGCGGCGAGGAGGGGGGGCGCATCGTAGCGGAGGGCACGCCGGAACAAATCGCCGGCAACAAACACTCGCATACCGGCCGTTTCCTGCGTAGGGTTCTAGCCAAAGCACAACCAAACATATTTTGAATATCATACGACTCTCTTCGTCGCTCCGAGGTTCCTGCACGAATCCATTAATCCATCAATCCCCTTCTCACAACCGATGAGTCAGCCCTATACCGAGACGTTCCACGGTGAACTCCTGGTGCGCCGCGCGCCGGGAGCGCGCCACGAAGCCATCTGCGACCGACTGCACCGTATCGTGCACGCGAGCATCGCCAATTTCGCCAGCAGCCGCCTGCTGCCGCCGCGTTCCGAGGTGCGCCTCTCGAGCGACACAGCGATTTGCCCCGACCTGTCGCTGGTCGTTGCCGCCACAGGCAAGCTCTGGCTCGCTGCCGAAATCGTGAGCTCGGACGACCACGCGCCGGATACCGTCGTCAAGAAGCAGGTTTACGAGGAACAACGGGTGCCGCGGCTTTGGATGATCGATCCCCGTTATGACAATGTGGAAATTTACCACGCCAGCCAATTTGGCCTGGTGCTCAAAGACATCCTGGCCGGGCAACAAATCCTCAACGACAAGCTCTTGCCCGAGTTCCAAATAAAAATTTCGGAGTTGTTTGAGGCCGCGGCGGGGTGAGGGTCGGGAAGAAAGGAGTGATTCGGGCAACGGTTCGCCAAGGAGGTGGGGATGGGGGATCCCGCTGAAGAAAACGATCCGCCACCCGAATCGCGAGCATTGTTGGCAAAAATCGGCGAATTGTCAACAGGAAATTCGAAAAAGTGCAATGGGTGGATTGCGGTCACGCTTAAGTGACAATTACACTTGACTCCAGCTTCTTCCAGGGAATTCGGCTGTCCGGTGACTTTGTCGTGACCCCCAGACTCATCAACCTGTCAGGATCTTCGCCGAGACGCACGATTCCGGTTATCAGGACCTGGTGGCCCTCTGTGGCGCCGACAAAATCTTTCTTGAATCTCCTCGTAAATCCCCCCTTTCCTGCTACAAAGCATTCCTATATGAAGACCCTTCGGTTTTTCTTTCTGTCATTGCTCACTCTGGTGTTCCTCTGCCCGCTGTCCGTTCCGGCGGCGGACGAGCCCCAAGCTACGTCCGGCAAAACCCGCGTCCTGCTCATCACCGGCGGACACGAATTCGAGAAAGAGCAGTTCTTCAAAGTCTTCAAAGATAATGCTGAACTCACTCTGTTGACGGTGGAGCATCCGAACGCCCATGCGCTACTCAAAACCGAGGCAGCCAAGGATTACGACGTCATCGTGATGTACGATTTCAACCAGAAGATTTCCGACGAGGCAAAAGCTGATTTCGTCGCGCGGCTCAAGGATGGCAAGGGGTTGGTGGTGTTGCATCATGCGATCGCCACTTATCCGGATTGGCCGGAATACTGGAAAATCATCGGCGCTCGCTATTACCTTGAAAAGACTACCGTGGACGGCGTGGAAAAGGCGCGGTCAGCTTACAAACACGGGATGCATTTCACGATTCACGTGGCCGACCCGAACCATCCGGTGACTCGAGGGGTCAAAGATTACGCCATCGCTGACGAGACCTATAAATGGTTCGATGTGGCTCAGGAATGTCATCCGCTGTTGACTACGGATGAGCCGGAGAGCAACAAAGTGATTGCCTGGGCTAAAACTTACGGAAAGGCGCGCGTAGTTTACATGCAATCCGGGCACGACCATTTCGCCTACGAAAACCCGGCCTTCCAGCAAGTGCTCCGGCAGGCGATACGCTGGACGGCGAAGAAGAGTTAAATGGGTTTAAACTACAGAAGTAACTATTGCCACTCACACAAGCTCTCGACGTAAGCCGCCGAGCCGTCGCGCAGCCAGCCGTCGAGCTGGGCCTGGTCTTTGAGTTGCTGGCCCCGCAAGCGGGACACCGCCACGAAACGCGAATCAAGCTCCGGCAAGGCGGTCATGTCCACCCAAAGCTTTTCGAACTGAGTCACGGGGAAAACATCTTCCTGGCCGTGGCCCCACCTTTTTTTCACCTCTTTAAGGGTGATGTAAGCAGGCATTTTAGCCGCCAGGTCGCGAATCGCGGCAGTCACCTTGGGCTCGTCGCTCAGCTCGGAGCGGTCGAGTGAGAAAGCAGCCAGCATTTTATCCAAATCAATCCAGCAGGTGTTCGAGTTGTAATAGCTCAACGCGAACTCGGCTTCCTCACGTGGCATCGCCAGTCCTTCGACAAACCGCACCCGGCCATTGACACGGGCCAGACCGCCGCCACGGTCCTCCAACCTCCGGGTAATGACTTCGAAAGTAAGGCAAGCTCCGCTTCGAATGTGAAGACCGAGCAGGGCCGGATCGGCGTCGGCACCGAGGGTATCAATATTGTGGAGCAGCAGGTATTTCAACCCAGGCCGCTGCGCCAGCAACTGACCTAGCACGCCGTTGCGCAGCAGATTGGGCAGTTCGTACCAATGGCCGACTGGATGGAGGCATTGAAGAGGCACGTTGTCCGTGTAATCGCCGGCTTCGCCGGCGGAGCGCGCCCAACTAATCAGGGCATGACGAAGGCTGTCGCGGACCTTCTGCTGCTGCTCGTCGAGCATCTGTTGCGGCATTTCTTCCCACATGAATCGCAGGTCATGCACCGTGGGAATCAGGCGCAGGCCGACAGATTTGCCAGGCGAGAGCAAGAGCGGCCCTTCGTAGCCGTAATGGTTCTGCCGCCGCAGAAACTCTTCGGTGGGCGCGTGCGTCAGATAGCTGGTCGTGAAGATGTGCGGGATGGTTGCGCCGGCTAGACGCGAGATATGGCGGCTCTTGGCCAAGTGCGTTTCGATGAAGGTGCGATGCCGTCCCGCCAGTTTACAAAATGGATGCAAAGCCTTAACCACACCGGCTCCCT
>DATMQA010000222.1:0-28567 GCA_035566895.1 Binatia bacterium | reverse complement strand
GGCGGTGGCGGCGGCGGCGGAAGCAGTCAGACCACGTGGCCTTTCTTCAAACCGCCTACGGGGCCGGATTTGCTGGCCTCGGTAAACCAACCGCCTGTTTACCGCGAACAGCCAACCTCCTGTCAGCCGTGCACGGACGCGCGGAACCAGGCCGCGTTCCAATGCCTGGTCGAGTTCTTAAACCCCTTCCCGCTGTTGGGCTGCTTCAAAGGCGCGTATGACTGCGGCAAAAGCATCGGCCAGCAGGAAGCCACCCCTGAGGCTCTGGCCGGCTGTCTGAGTAGCTTGCCGGAGTGCGGGGAAGGTCTCGGACTCGAATTGGGGGGAAAAATTCCTCTTGTTGGCGAGGTCCTCGGGCTCATCGCCTGCGGCTGTGAAATCTGCGGCGCCTGCAAGAATATCCCCGGCGACACCACCGACTGCGGTCCGTGCGATTTCAACCCTTTCGGGGGCGGCACCCACTCCGTTGTTCGCAAGCTGGCCGGTTCCTCGGCCAGTGGCGATATCTACGCGCCGCTCATCGCCGAAACCGCCCGCTTGCAATCTATGGTCGTGCCGTTCGTCTACTACTTTGGCACCAACACCTGGTTGCAGGTCACCAACGGTTCGACGCTCCAGGCTCTACTGAACCAGTTCTCTGCCGCCGCGGCCACCAACACCGCCGGCAGCTACTTCATTACTCCATCCGAACGGGCGGCCGTGCTGGCCCTGCCCATTCCCTGGCCGCTCGTCACCAACGACGTCAACGCCTTCCTAGACCGCTGGAACCGTACGATGACCAACTACGCCGCCGGCATCGTCAATTCCTACCAGGTCCCCGCCAATGGCATCACCAACTTCATCGCCTTCGACCAATGGCTCAGCATCGTTCAGGCCGCCAGCGAGTCCGTCGATAGTTATATCGCCCAGGGAATTTCCGACCCGGCCGCCTTCTGGCTGTCCTTGCGCGACGGCACTTTCGCCCGCATGACCGGCACCCAGGCCGGCACCTGCGGCCAGGTCAGAATCCAATTGGACCAGGACTTCATCCTGGCCCGCAACGCCTTCAACGCCACGCTCCTGTTGAACAACCAATCCCCCACTTCCCCGCTCTCCAATATCAAGGTCCTGCTGTTGATTAGCGACAGCAACGGCCTGTCTGCCAATGGCGTCTTCACCATCAGCTCGCCCACCGTCTCCGGCCTGGGCGCGGTGGACGGTACCGGCCTGCTGGCCACGCTCGCCAGCGGCTCGGCCTCCTGGACGCTCGTGCCCACTCGCCAGGCCGCCACCAACGGACCCACCCTATACAGCGTCGGTGGCATTCTCCAATACACCCAGGATGGTCACACCGTCACTATCCCTTTGTTCGGCGCGCCCATCACCGTCTATCCCGACCCTGCCCTCCACGTGAAGTATTTCCAACAGCGTGACGTTTATGGCGATGACCCGTTGACTCCCCAGATCGAACCTTCGATTCCGTTTGTGCTGGGCGTGATGGTCGAAAACCGCGGCCAGGGCTCCGCCAATAACGTTCGCATCATCTCGAGCCGGCCTAAAATTGTCGATAACGAGAAGGGCCTGGCCATCGACTTCAAAATCATCGGCTCGGTGGTCGAAGGCCAGCCCCAAACGCCTTCGCTGACCGCCAATTTCGGCACGCTCGGCCCCGGCGCGCGCGGCATTGGCCTTTGGTATCTGACTTCCACGCTGCAAGGATTGTTCCTCGATTACCAGGCCAACTTCCAGCATGTCGATGATCTCGGCCTTACCAACCTCTCGCTCATCGATGACCTCAGCATCCACGGACTGATCCACCTCGTGCAGGCCCAGGGCGCCTTCGAGGATGGACAGCCCGATTTCCTCGTCGAAGACTCGCCTAACTTGAACAACTTGCCGGATAAAATTTACCTCAGCGATGGCACCACCAACCCCGTGTCAGGCGTGACGCAGGCGACCATCGACGCGCCCGCCAGCTCGGGGCACCTGGCCGTTCAACTCACCGCCCAGATGCCGGCCGGCTGGGTCTATCTGCAGGTCCCGGACCCCGGAAACGGCCAGTTCACTCTCACCCGCGTTGTCCGCTCCGATGGCGTCCAAATCTATTTCAACACTAACGTCTGGACCACCGACCGCACCTTCATCGGCGGTGGCCATCCGCCTATTCGCGAGAACGTCCTCCATCTGCTGGATTACGGCAGCACCGGCAGCTACACCTTGTATTACCAATCGCCTCCGGCACCCGACACCACCCCGCCCACCAGCGCCGTCGCGGTCTTGCCCGCCAACAGCTACCCGCAAATCAGTCTCAATTGGAGCGGCTCCGACAACCCCGGCGGCAGCGGCATCGCTTTCTTCGACATCTTCGTCAGTACGGACAGCGGTCCTTTTGCCCCGTGGCTCCAGCGGTCCACTTTCACCAGCTCGCTTTATCCGGGCCAGCTTGGCCACACCTACGCCTTTTACTCGCTGGCCACCGATGCCGCCGGAAACCGCCAAGCCCAGCCGGACGTCCCCGATGCCCAAACCACTGTCAACCTCACCAACGCGCCCCCGATCATTCTCGCGGCCACCAATGTCGTTATCAACGAAGGCGACACCTTGAGCCTCACCTTGCCGGCCAGCGAACCTGAACCCGGCGAGTCCCTAACCTTTAGACTCGGCCCAGGTGCCCCCGCATCCCTCAGCCTCAACCCCGCCACCGGCCTGATTACCTGGCCCACGGCCCAAACTGCCGGCGCCAGCACGAATGTTTTCTCTGTCATCGCGACCGACAATGGCCAGCCCCCGCTCAGCGCCACGGGTTCGGTAACTGTCGTCGTTCGCCTCGTAAACCATCCTCCCACTCTGGCCCCCATCGCCAACTATATCATCAACGAGGGATTCCTCTTGCTCGTCACCAACGTCGCCACCGATCCTGACCCCGGCCAGGTCCTCACCTTCAGCTTGGGTGTCGGCGCGGCCAGCGGCACCTCCATCAATCCGACCAACGGCATTTTCAGTTGGCTGCCTTCCGATACCCAGGGGCCCAGCACCAACCTCATCGCCATCATCGTCACCGATAACGGCGTGCCGCCCCTCAGCGCCACCCAACAGTTCACGGTCATCGTCCGCGACACCTTGCCCGACATTACGCTGAACCTCGGCTCCACAAACGTCCTCGCCGGCGAGAGCGGCACCGTTCCTTTCGTGCTGCGCGCCAGCCTGCCTTTGACGAATCTGAGTTGCCTCCTCAGCGCCCCTGTTTCGCTCCTGACCAATCTCTCGCTGTCCCCGCTGGCCCCCGAGGTCACCGCGGCCACGCTCCTGCCCGCCGGCTCCAACACCTACGCCCTGAGCTTGAATCTCGATCCCTCCCAGCAAACCGCCAGCGTCCGGCCCGTCGTGGCTTTGGGCTTCCTGACCACCTCCAATGGCCATTCTGCCATCGTGCCTTTGACGGCCGCGCAACTGCTCGGCCGCCAATCCGGCGGCCCCATTATCAGCAACGGTGTCGTCACCAGCGGCCAAATCATCGTCGTCGCTATCGAACCCGTGCTGGGATTAGCTGCCTCCAACTCCCTTCAACTCACCCTTTACGGCCAGCCCGGCACTGCTTACTCGGTCCTCTCCAACGCCAGCCTCCTGCCGGGAACCTGGGGCACTCAAACCAGCTTCACGTTGACCAATCGCCTGATTACCCTCCCGCTGCCCGCCACCGCTCCGGCCACGTTCTACCGCGCTCTCCGCCCGTAAAACTGGCCACGACATGGAAATCCATTACGACGCGTCTCGCGCGATTACCGCCTCGCAGTTCGTCAACCTGCTGCGCCGCTCAACGCTGGCCGAACGGCGTCCGGTGGATGATTCCAAGTGCATCGCCGCGATGCTCCGGCACGCAAACCTGCTCTGCACCGCGTGGGCCGGCGAGAAGCTGGTCGGTGTCGCCCGCTCGGTGACGGATTTTGAGTTTTGCTGCTATCTCTCCGATTTGGCGGTGGACGAGGCTTACCAGAAGCGTGGCATTGGCAGGAACCTGATTGCGCTTACCAAAGCCCAACTCGGCGGCCGCGCCCGGATCATCCTGTTGGCCGCGCCCAAAGCGGAGGGTTACTATCCCAGGATTGGGTTTGACCCCCACCCCTCCGCGTGGATACTTTCCCCAGACAAAAAAATCCCGTTGCGCACCAAATGAAACACATCCTCTGCCTCTTGGTTACGCTTGCACTTTCACCGGCTGCATTCGCTGCCGACCCGTCTGACGCCAAAGCCCTTCGAGGCAGTTGGACGCCGGTCGAGGCCCAGTTGGCCGGGCAGCCGGTGCCCGACGCTGTGCTGAAGAGCATCAACCTCAAAGTCGCTAACGGCACGTATCTCGTCACCGTCGAAGGCGGGCGCGAGCCGGACAAAGGCACCTACACCCTCGATTCCGCCGCGAACCCCAAAGGCATGACCGTCATCAGCACCAATGGTCCAAACCGGGGCAAGACCTTTCCCGCGATTTATGAACTAAAGGGCGACACCCTCCGGGTCTGCTACGATCTTTCCGGTGCGAAGCGTCCGGCCGCGTTCAAGAGCGTCGCCGACACCCAGCTCTTCCTCGTCACCTACCACCGCAAAAAGCAGTAGCCGCGCGCGGACATTCCTGTAGGCCGCGTGCCCCCACGCGGCGCTGCTGAGCGGAACGAGCGCAGGAGCGCCAGGGCAGTTCAATGTAATAATAGATCAGAGACAGATCAGAGACTCCTGACGTCGTCTCCTACAATATCTGCTTCACCCCTTTTAACTCAGTTAACCCGTTTAACCCATTTAACTCTTTGATCTTTGATATATCGTTGGCCCCTTTCGCAACTGCGAAGTCGTGGTATATTAATCCGGATTCGACCAGCTTTTCCGGGTAGCTTCTGAAGTTCCCCTTCTTGTCCGGCTGAATTCCGAAACGTGAAAGATGAACTGCGCTGCCGGCGTGGTAACCGAGTTCTATGAAGATCTTATTGCAGAATAAAAGAACGTTGAATTACTTGGAGGGAACTGCCAGATGGACACCAGACCACTCAAAGGCGCGTGTGTTTGGCACGGGGCTTGAGGCGATTCTTTTCTGTCTCAAGCACCATATCGCCAATACGCAGATCCTGGGCGAATTCAACGACGAACGGATGAACTTCACGGTTTCGGTCACGGACCGTCGCGCTGATTGATTTTTCAGTATTCAGGGCGGAATCCCGGCTCGACAGCCGCCCAACCTTTCCTACGCTGGCCCCTGTGCTGCTGGCGTTCAATAAACCTTACGGCGTCATTTCGCAATTCACCTTCGATGGCTCCGCGAACCGGACCCTGGCGGAGTTTGGATTTCCGCCGGAAGTCTATGCCATCGGCCGTTTGGATGCAGATTCGGAGGGCCTGCTGTTATTGAGTGACGAGCCGGAGTTGAATCAGCAACTCCTTCACCCGCGCCATGCCCACGAACGCGAGTACTGGGCGCAGATTGAAAGAGTTCCCGCGCCTGGCGCGTTGCGGCAAATGGGGACCGGTCTCATCATTCAGAAGCGAAAGACCCTGCCTTGCCGGGCGTGGATTCTGCACCCCCAGCCGGAGCTCCCGCCGCGCCAACCGCCGATTCGCGTCCGCCAAACCGTGCCGACCTGCTGGATTGGACTGGAGTTAGTCGAGGGGAAAAACCGGCAGGTGCGAAGAATGACGGCGGCCATCGGACATCCGACGTTGCGGTTGGTGAGGGTGAGGATTGGCAGATTTACCTTGGGCGAGCTGCCAGCGGGAAAGTGGAGGGAGCTGAATCCGACAGAGCGCGGGCAGGTTCTGGGCTGAAGGACTAGCCACAACGGAAAGAAAACACCAAACACCAAACTCCAAGCTCCAGGAAAGCTCCAAACTTGAAACTTCGAAACCGGATTAACCACAGGGCCGTTTGTGAATGAATTCTTGATTTTTGAACCGCGCGGGTAACGGCGGGGAAAGAGAGCCAGGGGCTTCATTCTGCGGCTGGCAGCTTTCGGTGGTGTTCATGAAGGAGTAAAAAATTACTCAGATTTAGTCGGATTTACTCAGATTTACTCAGATGCGGTTCTTTGGCTCTTTGGCTGCGGGTGCATTGAGATGCAGGGTTTACCATTTGTTGACCGATCTGACCGTCATGGGTGCCGGGCGGGGCCCCCTCTAGGTGGGAATATGCGGGAATATGCGGGAATATGCGGGAAGGTCCCTGAGCTGGATATGGCTTTTTGGTTTGATTACACACATGTGTAAATTAGCCGTACCAGTCGTGCCAAGCGGCTGTTTCCCGAGGTTTTTTGAATTTTCAGTCGTGCCAGAGCCGTACCGCAGGCGTGCCGCCGGCGGGAGGATGATGGATGATGGATTATTGGATGATGGGGATGGAGTGGAAAACGCTGAAATGCTGAAATACTGAAACGCTCCTGGCGTTGGAAGAGGGGGAAGAGCGCGCGCACACATGATGCAAAAATGCCGTCCCACCGTCCCAAGCCGCTATTTACCGAGGTTTTCGCGCAAAATTACCGTCCCAAAAGGGTCCCAAGTCGTCCCAAGGGCCTTATTTACCGAGGATTTTGCCGTCCCAAAGGGGACCCATGCGGTGCCAGAGCCGTATTTACCGGGTGATTGTGCGTTTCTGGGGTTGCCGGAAACGCAATGCGTGATGGGTGATTCAGCGGGGCGTGGTTCATTTCATAGGCGAGTTGCCGCAAAACGAAAACGGTGAACGTGGCCTTCTTCCGGGCCAGGCATCTTCATCCCGCGTGGGCTCCATTACAAAACGGCTTGTTGTCAGACCGCCCGCAGCGACACAAGGTCATGCGGTTTCTGATCTCATAGGTTTTTCCATCCGCTGAAACGACGGGAATGCCTCCCCGAACCCAAATCGGGCCGCTAACCTGCCTGGCGGTGTCTTCAATCAATCCAAGCGATGGCTCGAAGTTGGGTTCTATGGGTTTTCCCGTTTCGCGATCCCACACCACCAAGCGACCGGCGGGACAATGGCCAGCCTCATGCTCGACGAGTCGTCGCGTTTCCGGGGTATCGGCTTGCTTGACGAGGTTCCACACCCGGCCTTTCGGGTCGCAGAACCGCGCGAACGCGCACAGATTCTCCTGGTCGGTGAGCAGCATGGTTGGGCCTTGAATTGTCTCCGCCTGCTCCAGGTAAGGCCGATGGCCGGCTGTTTCTGTGCCGTCGAATTGAACCTTCTTGTGCGAGCCGTCGCAGAAGGGCTTGTTGGCAGACTGGCCACAACGGCACAGCGCATACTGTGGCGGGGCCGGGTACTTCTTTCCTTCCCGATAATCGAGAGACTCGCCTTCGGGATTCGTGGCGATCCACTGTTCGCTGAGAGGAAGCCCGCCAGTTACCAGGTACGGGCCATCTTTGGTGACTTCGATTTTTGCCTTAGGTTGTCCGCCGGTTTTCATCTTTTGCCTCGCCTGGTTGGAGATTTATTGCTTGATTCGACTTTCACCTTCGCACCCATGGCTAAACAATCAAGTGAATTAAACCGGCCTCCTCCGTTTGGCGAGGCTGAAGCCCGCCCAGGATGATGGATTAATGGATTGATGAATGGTGGGGGCCGCTCCTGGCAGCGATCGACGCGTCCCTCTCAACCGGTTTTGCCCAGGGCAGCCTCACACCACTCGGCGCGCAATCTTGAGTTCCGATGGAATTCACTCCATACTGGCGTGGATGAAGGCCAAACAAAGTCACCCTCTGGGGCGGCGGTTGCTGCTTGGTGCAACGTTGATGGGAGCGTTGTCCGGTTCAATCACAGCGCAGGCGCAAGCTGATGCAGCCAAACCGGGCTCGCCAAAGTCCATTCCCGTCCTGCCGCTGGAACAATCGGCGAGTCGCGGCATTACCACTCGGGATCCTTCCAGCATCGTGAAATGCAAAGATGAATACTGGGTCTTCTACACGGGCCGGGGCGTGCCTTCGTATCGTTCGAGGGACCTGGTGAAATGGGAACGCGGGCCGGCCGTGTTCGAAGCTGCACCGGAATGGATTGCCAAGATTGTACCAGAGAACCGCAGGATGCAGTATTGGGCTCCCGACGTCATCAAGCTGGGTGACCGGTATCTCCTCTATTACTCGGTTTCGTCGTTTGGGAAAATGACCTCGGCCATCGGCCTGACCACCAATCCCACTTTGGACCCGGACGATCCGGCCTATCATTGGACCGATGAAGGATTCGTGGTGCGAACGCAGGACGGCGACGGTTACAATGCCATTGACCCGTCGGTGTTTCACGACCGCGATGGAAGCCTGTGGTTGACATTTGGCTCTTATTGGTCCGGCATCAAACTGATTCAGTTGGAGCCGCAGACCGGCAAACGAATGGCACCGGATTCGAAGCCGTTTTCCCTCGCTTACAATGAGTCAATCGAAGCTTCGTATCTGTGCCGGCATGACGACTATTATTATCTGTTTGTGAACTGGGGTAGCTGTTGCCGGGGCCCTAAGAGCACTTACAACATTCGCATCGGGCGGAGCAAATCCGTCACTGGGCCATATCTGGACAAGGCCGGTGTGGACATGCTGCACAGCGGCGGCAGTCTTTTTCTGGCGACTACCAACGGCCCGTTGATCGGCCCGGGACATGCGGGGACTTTGAACGCGCAAGGAAAGGATTGGTTCACGTCGGACTTCGAGGGTGACCTGCGAATGGATGGAAAAGCCACCCTGGCAATAATGCCGCTGCGGTGGAATGCAGACGGCTGGCCGGAGGCGACCGTGAATGATGTGAAGGGTGTTCGGTCCGCGGACTCGGCGACGAAGTAACCCCTGCATTCAACGGACAATAGCCAGCCGTTCGGCACAGGTATGAGCGACGCGTCTGGCAAATGATGATTCTCTACGGCAAGAGTTTGCGGCTCGCGAACGGGGCCTTTAATACGTAACGGCAGGCTTGTTCAACCGCGGCGATAGCCACCGCAGGACCCGTCCCGGCAAACCCGGCACGAACCCACAACAAACGCCGACGTGTCCATGCGGCAATCGCCAGATGTCCGGCTGTCCCCACGAATGCCACAAGTCCTCGGTATCGTCCTTCGGGCAGATGGCATCATCATGGATCCCCTCTATCAATAATATTTTTTCCTTTGGGATCATTGGCAGGGTCGTAGTCAAATTCAGCGCTGTCTCATTGAGAGTCTCGCATAACTCGCTAACGCGCTGCAATCGTGAGCGGATACGAGGCCGGACCGCTCGTTGTTCCACCCAGGGATTCATCCGCGCAGGGGGCGCGACCAAAACCACAGCGGCCAGCCGCGCATCGCGGCACACCGCCATTCCCGAATACCACGCCCCCAGCGAATAGCCCCACAGCACCACAGCGGGGCAACCTTCTCCCAGCAGCCATCCGCTCAGGGCACGAATTTCGGCGATCCCCTGCGCCGTGCTCTCAGCCAACAGAAGTAAATCCCCGTTGTCAAACATCCCGCGCTGGCGGGGACGGCGTTGAAAGTGGTAAGGGGCCACTAACGTAGCCACGTTGAATCCGGCGCGATTACAGCGGCGGGCGAGCAATGGAAATCTCAGGTTATAACTGGCGATGTCGCCCCAACCAGGCATCAGAATAATCACCGGTCGCTCCTGCCATCGGTCAGGGCAGCGGTAAAGCCGTCCATAGACGACATTGTTTTCCGTGCAAGCGCAGGGTCGGGGCGTCGGAAAGCGGAAATGGAGAGAGCCATTCAATTCAACCTGTGCCGGTTGACTATCAGTGGGAATGAAGTCCGGACCTTTCAGAAATTGAAGCGCTTCCGTGAGCCTCGGGTTATTAAATGCATCGGCAGGCATCATCATTGCGACAATCTGACCGGCCGACCAGTCCATCAATTTTGCCAACGGCGCAATCATACGTTGTGCAAATTGAGGAATTCTGTGGCTATTACAAGGATTAATGGATTAATGGGTGATCGATTATGGCGCAGGCAGCAGGCAGATGTCTGACGCGGAGGAGAATCGCGCCCCGCTGGGGCTAAGTTGGTCGTGAGGGGGGCGTTGACTATATACAATGAGACTGTTTGTCAATTCAGGGTAGAAAACCACGCGAACCACACGAGCACAACGTCACTTCATCTCGGCGCGCAGCACTTCGACTGCCTTTTCAATCTGGCGGTCGTGGCCGGAGAGGAAGTCTTCAGGGGTGTTGTCCACGAGCACGTCGGGCTGGACGCCGTAGTTTTCGAGGCTGTCACCTTTGGCGGTGAAGACGCCGACGCCGGGAGTACGGAGGGACGAGCCGTCCAGCAGGCGGTAAGCGCCGGTCCCAATGACGGCGCCCATGGTGGGCACGCCGATGAGTTTGCCCAGGCCCAGCGCGCGAAAGCCTTCGGGGAACATTTCGGCGTTGCTGGCGGAGCGCTCGTTTTGCAACACGACCATCGGACCGAAGAAGGCCTGGACGGGGCGCGGCACCTCGACGGAACCACGCCCGCGCCAGGACTGGTATTTGACACGTTGATTGAGGATTTCGAGCAGTTCCTGGTCGATGCCGCCACCGCCATTGAAGCGCTCGTCAATAATGAGCGCTTTTTTGCCGAGGTTCTCGAGCAGGTCGCGCTGGAATTTTTCGAACGAGGGAGCGTCCATCGCCCGGATGTGCAGGTAACCGATAGCGCCGTCGCAGAGTTTTTCGACCATTTTTTTGTGGTCGTCCACCCAGCGCTCGTATTCGAGGTCGGCGAGAGCGCGGGAACTGAGCGGTTCAAGGGAAACGCTCCAGGAACCGTCCAACTGGGGTTTGGAATTGACGGTAAATTCAAATTTACGGCCAGGAACGAGGTTAAAGAACCGCCAATAATTGTCGCTGGTCTTCAATTCTTTGCCGTTGACGGCCAGGATGAAATTGCCGGGCGCGAGTTTAACGTAATCATGGTCGGCGGGTCCCTTTTTAAGGATCTGTGAGACCGTGTAATAACCCGAAGCGTCGGGCTCGAGGTCGAAGCCGGGATGCCGGGTTTGGACGCGTTCACGCGTGGAATCGGTGTTGCCGCCGCCCGAGATGCCGGTATGAGAAGCGTTGAGTTCGCCGATCATCTCCATGATCACGTTGTGCAGCTCCTCGGAATCGGCGATGTCGCCCAGCAATGGTTCATAAGTCTCTTTCGCGGCGGCCCAGTCCACACCGTGCATCTTAGGATCGTAAAAGCGGTTCTTCATCACGCGCCACGCCTCTTCAAAAACCTGCCGGCGTTCGGCGATCTGATCCACTTCCAACCGCACGGTAAAATTGATACGCCGGGGCGTCGAGGAGGAATCGGAAGGAGCCGCAGACGGGGCGGCTCCGCGCGACCGGGATCTTCCGGCAAATCCGCCGGCAGCGGAGCCTGTGCCGCTGTCGCCCGCCGAACCACCCGAGATCGCCACGGCGTAGATGCCGCCGGCTTGCAGGTAATAGATACTGCGACCGTCTTTGGACCATTGCGGTTCGCCGAAGCCACCGCCAAACCCGCCGCGGCCGCGTGGGGTTTCATCCGAAGGTTCGGGCGGGGCGCCTTGCGCGACACGGAGCAGGTTGGTCCCACTCTCGGAGATGGTGTAAAGGGCCGGGCCGCCGCCGGCGCCGCCGCGCGAGCCCTCTTCACCGCCACCCATCGCCACAAACGCGTAGGTTCGACTGTCCGGAGCGGGCGCAACCGACATCACGGAACCACCCAGGCTGGTGAGCTTGCGCATCCGCCGCTCCAGGCCGTCCCATTCGATCTTCACCTCCACCTTGCCCGAAGTCGCCGTCTCCGTGCCGGGATTCCTGGCGCGCCGGGGCGAATCAGTATCTTCGTCGCCGGTCCCAGTTTTGGCAGCGGGTGCGGCTTCTGCTCTTGCCCCGCTGCGGCGCGGCGTTGCCTCGGCTGCCTGCGCCTGCTCTTCGGTATCGACATCACGGTCGTCCGGGTTCTTATCCAGATGGGTTAGCGGTACACTGTAAAGCTGCATGACCGTACGGTTGAGGGAGGACATGCCCGGCGCGCCCAGGCCGCCCAGCAGCAGGAGCTTCTTGCCATCCGGCGTCCATTTGGCACCACTGGACAACAGGAAATCCTCGGCTTCAATCAGATGCTCCTCGCCGCCGGACAACGGCTTGACGTAAACGTGCGAGCGCAAAATCGCATCCTGCTTCGAATAGGAAATCCATTTGCTGTCCGGCGAGAACTGCGGCGTGGTAATCGGGCCGATGTCGCTGCCGACTAACTCCTCGGTTTTGGCGGTTTCGATTTCGACCTGGCGAAGCTTGTGGTCGGAGCCGGCCCAGAGAAGCGATTTGGAATCCGGCGCCCAGGTGAGCGAGGACTTATCGCAATCCAAATCGCTGAGCTGCTTCAGATGCCGGCCACGCTCATCGGCGATCCAAACTTCCTCACGTCCGGTGCGGTCGGAGACAAAGGCAATCCATTTACCATCCGGCGACCAGCGCGGCGATTGTTCACGCCAAAAGGTTTCGGTGACGCGCTGAACTTCGCCGCGGTCGGTGGCGATGGTGAAGATTTCGCCGTGGGTCGAAATGGCCGCGCGCTTGCTGGAAGGCGACAGGTGGAAGCTTTCGGCCTCGCCCTGAACGGTTCGCAACTCGACGTCGTTGTCTTTGGAATCGGATTTGATGTCGAGATGGATTTCGGTGCTCTTGCCGCTGGCGAGGTCGAGTTTCCAAAATCCGAAGTTTTCTTCGTACACGATGGTTTTGCCGTCGGCCGAGATGGAAGGGAAAAACAGATTGCCGCTGGTGTGATGGGTGACTTGGATGGGCTTGCCGCCTTTCTCGCTGATTTTCCAGATATTGTTGACGCTCTTCATGACGTCCGGGCCGCAGTACTGGACGTTCTTCTCCTCCGCCAGGCGGTCAGCGACGAAATAAATGTCGCCATCACGTCCGTACATTGGCCACAAATAGTTGCCTTTGTAATCGGGGTCGCCGAGTTTGGTGAACTTCTTCGACGGCCCGTCCAGAAGCCAAAGGTCCACGGCGTAGCTGCCTCGGTAGTGTTTGCGGGACCAGACGCCTGGGTGGCGCGTAAAGGCGAGCTTGGAACCATCGGGAGAATAACTGCCCCAGGAGCCCCAGTCCGTGTGGAGGGGGTGCTCCATGCCGCCTTCAGCAGAAATGGTCCAAAGGGTGGTGACGCTCGGGAAAGCCCCTTTGCCGCGCGACGAGGAAAACAGAACGCGTTGGCTGTCAGCCGCCCAGCCAACGACCATGTCGTCAGCGCTGTGAAAGGTCAGTTGACGCGGTTTCCCGCCCTGGACGGGCATGACATAAACGTCGTAATTGCCTTCGCGGTCGGAGGAAAAGGCGAGCCATTTGCCATCGGGCGAGAAACGCGGAAGAATCTCGCGGGCCTTGTGGTCGGTGAGGCGCTGGAGGCCGGAGCCATCTTCGTTGGCGAGCCAGAGATCGCCCAGGTAGCTGAAGGCAACTTTGCCTTTGGAGTAGGCAGGATGGCGGAGGAGATGGGTGTGGGTTGGAGAGGCGGGAGCGGCGGCAAGCGGTCCAATTGGAACGGCGAGCGCCAAGAGGAAGAGGAGTCGTTTCATACATCATTCAACCGGTTTGCGGGGCAATTTTTCGTCGACGTTCGCGGCGTCGTAGGCGAACGCGGCGAGGATAACGGCGGCTTGTTTGAGATCGTCAGGCTGGATGCGGTCGAGGACGTCCTCATTGGAATGGTGGGTGCGGCTGCGGTAATCCAGCGGGTCCTGAATAAACTGAAAACCCGGCAAGCCGATGGCATCGAACGAAGTATGGTCGGTGCCGGAGGTGTTTGAGAGGGTAAGAGTGTCGGCGTCCAGGTCGTGGAAGGGTTCGAGCCAGTGGCGGAAGAGCGGGCGAACCGCTTCGTTGCCTTGCATATAGACGCCGCGAATTTTGCCGGCGCCATTGTCGAGGTTAAAGTACGCGGAGAGCTTTTGATACTCGGGTTCGCGCACGAGGCGGCGTGCCGGCGGCGAATTGGTCGAGGCGCGCCGCGGCGGCGCCTGGTCCCGGTCCGGGTCACTTGGCGCGCGGAGGCTGGCCCGCTCGCTACTGTTGGTATAATAACCGAAGTGACGGGCCACATAGGCCTTGGACCCGAACAACCCCTGCTCTTCTCCGCTCCACAGGCCGAGGCGAATGGTGCGCCTTGGTTGGAGCTTGAGGGCAGCCAGGATGCGCATCGCCTCCATGGTCGCCGCGACGCCTGCGCCGTTATCGGTTGCGCCGGTGCCGGTGTGCCAGGAATCCATGTGAGCGCCGAGCATGACGACTTCATCCTTGAGATCACTGCCGGGAAGTTCGGCAATGGTGTTATAAGCCATGAAATCGTCTTCGTGGAACTGCACCTGGAGATCGACGGCCATCTTCAGTTTCTCGCCCTGCTGAATCATGCGAGCCAGGCGATTATAGTCTTCCGTGGCGAGGGTGATTTGCGGCGGGATTTTGGGGGCATTCGTGGCCCAGGCCCGCGGTGCATTGGTGGGGGTATAGGCTGCTCGAAGGTCCGGCCCAGGGACCGAAGCAGCCGCGACAAACACAGTTCCCCCGTCGCCCTGCGAACTCGCATTGACAACCAGGGCGGCACCTTCCCTGGCCAGGAACGCCAGATACCGCGTCTGAAAGCCCAGGCGCGTGACGGCAGCGCTGCGGCGGCTGCCGGCCTCCGCAGCGGCAGCCGGGGTGTTGGTGCCAGTCGCTGACTCATCCTCGACGCCTGCCTGCCTGCTCCGCGCCGGGGAGCCGGTCCCAATGCGTCTGAACCCGCCGAATCGATTTGAGCCCCCGAATAACGAACGGGTTTCCCCTGCGTTGGCATACCAAAGCAGATTGCTTTCACTCTGGCGGACGGCGAGCGGTTCGAAGTGCGGCTTGAGTTCGCGCACGGGACTGGCCAACACAATGGTCCCAGTCAATTTGCCTTTGTACTTTTCCAAATCTGCGTTGGTCTTCACATCGAGGAAGACCACATCCGCCACGAGCGGTCGAGCGAATCCCGGGGACCAGGCGTTTGGATAGCTGATGAGTGGAATGGTTTGCGGTTCGACAAGCTGGGCCGAGAACCGCTTGAGCGACCAACCGCGTCCGAACGGCCCCCAGGCCTCGAGGTGCGCGTTGGTCAGGCCCCAACAAGCCAGTTTGTCGCGGGTCCATTCATTGGCGCGCTTGAGATTGGGCGAACCGGTTAGCCGTGGACCGATCACTTCAGTAAGATACGTCAGCGTCGGCATCACCTCTGACCGGTTCAGGCCTTCGTCCCGGATGCGGGCGATGACGCCGGTGGTGTTTGTTTTAGTTGGCGAGGTCTGCGCGCGGGCTACGAGGAGTTCGGTTCCGAGGCACAGACCAATGGCCCAGGGAAGTGATTTCATAATGGTCGGTAGCGGTCGTCGGCAGTTTAGGCGGGGCGACGAAGATTTCAATCTTTTCCGAGATTCTTCCGCACGCGTGAAGTCGTTTCCATCGTTTTGGTGGTAATCGCATGGATGCCGTCGAGGCGCTCGCTGAGCAAAGAACGCAGCGTTCCTGGCTCGGTCACCTTGCTGGCATCAGGCGGAGTCGAGAGCAGGTGGGCGGCTTCGACGACTTTTTCGTAAAGCTCGATAAGGTCCCGGCTTTGCGCCTGCTGTCGCTCGAGGCCCTGCCGGATGACCGCGGAAATGTCTTCAGGGCGGACGGTGCACCCTTTATAATCGTCGCCGTAGATGGTCCGCAAAACTTCCTCCGCCAGGAACAGCGCGTGTTGGTCGGGACCCGCATCGGTGCTCATACGCGTAGCCTGCACTGATTAGGCTTGGTTGCCCACATAAAATTGCGCAGGATTCATTCGGAAGCCGCATGGCGACAAAGCGAAAGAAGCCCTCGACAGAAGACAACGAATTTGAAACCTCCGCGCCAAAGGTGCTGGAGGATTTCGTGCACGAGGCGGAGCGGGTCGATGCCAGTGATATTCACCTGCAGATGCACGAAGGTTCCGCCTCGGTTTCCTTCCGGCTCGACGGGGTTATGGCTCCACCGAAGGAGATGCCCGCCGCGCTGGCGGAGCGCGTGTTCGGTCGAATCAAGTTTCTGGCTCGGCTCAAGACCTACCAGGAATCCCTGCCGCAGGATGGCCGCATCGACAAGGCCAGTCTCAATGCCCGGAGCGACATCCGCGTCTCAACCTATCCGACGGTCACCGGCGAGAAGATCGTGTTGCGGCTCTTCAACGCCGCGGAAGTCCGCACGCTGAACCAGTTGGAGTTCGCCAAAGAAGTCACCACGGAACTGGAGGGTTTCCTGCGCCAGACCTCCGGCCTGCTGTTGTTGACCGGCCCGGCCGGCAGCGGCAAGACGACAACCATCTATGCCTGCCTCCGCCACCTGGCCGGCCAGGGCGGACGCCACATCATCAGCATCGAAGACCCCGCCGAGCAGATTGTCCCGGGGGTGATGCAAACCGAGGTGAACGAAGCGCGGGGCCTGGATTTCGCCAAAGCCGCGCGGCACCTGCTGCGCCAGGACCCGCAGGTGCTGGTCATCGGCGAAATTCGCGACGAGGAAACGGCCAATATCGCCATCCGCGCCGCGCTGACGGGCCACCTGGTGGTCTCGACGCTGCATGCCGGTTCCTGCAAAGGCGTTTTCGAACGGCTGTTGGCCCTGTGCGCAGACCACTCGGCGGTGGCCTCCTCGGTTGAGCTCGTGCTGAACCAGCGGCTGCTGCGCCGGCTCTGTGCCGCCTGCGCGGGCAAGGGCTGCCCGGAATGCCTGAGCACGGGTTACCGCGGGCGATTGCCGCTGATTGAAGTGCTGCGGTTAAACGACACTTTGCGGGAGCGCATTGCAACCAGACAAGTTGAAAAGCTGGCAGCGCATCCCTCGCTCGCCGAACGAGCAAAAACCCTGGTGCTTGCTGGGCTCACGAACCAGCCGGAGGTTCAACGCGTGCTGGGGTTTGAATAAGGGCTTGGACCTGGCTAAGAGCGCGTTTGAAGGATCACTCCCCTTGTGGCAGCCGACGCAAGGAGGCTCAAATTTCAGCGCATCTTTGGTATTGATCAGAGCCTCCTTGGGTCGGCTGTTACATTTCGAAAGACGTCGAGGATGAGGAAGAGGAAGAGGAAGAGGGGGGAAGGGGATGATTTTGACGCGTGACAACCGCTGCCCAGCTCTGTCCAACCCTCAGCGACGAATCTAAACTGATACATGAATCACGACGAATTCGCATTCTTTAACCAGCAGCTTGGCGCGATGTTGCGCGATGGCATCCCGCTGGAAGGCGCCCTCAAACAATTAGCGGCCGGGATGCGAACCGGCCCGTTCCGCACGGAAATCCAGGCTCTGGAAGGGGACCTGGCCAAGGGAACGCCACTCAAGGAGGCCCTGGTGCGGCGCAATCTGCCCGATTTCTATAAGCGCATGGTGGAGGTCGGCACGCGGAGCAACGACCTGCCAGGTGTGCTGACGCTTTTGGCGGACCACTATCATCGCGCCAATGCCCTGTGGACGCGGCTGAAGGGCCTGATGGTCTATCCGTTGCTGGTGCTGCTGGTTTCCCTCGGACTGACTCTGGTGTTGTCGGTTCTTTTCAGCCGGTTTCTCAGCAACCTCTTCGACCAGTTCGGGCCGCAACCAACGTTGTTTATCGCCAGCATGTGGATTCCGCCACTGGTGCTGGGCGCTTTAGTAATCCTGGCGCTGGCGGCATTATGGATTCCCAAATGGCGGGCTCGACTCCGCTGGCGTTTGCCGGCTTTCCGGGAAGCGAGCCTGGCGCAGCTCGCTTCGTCGATCGCCCTCATGCTGCGGAATGGCGTCACCCTGCCCGAGGCCCTGGCGATGGCCGAAACGCTCGAAGGAGCCAGCCCCGCAAGAACGGCGCTGGCCCGCTGGCGCTATTTCGTCGAAGCCGGCCAAGGCAAGCCAACCCAATGGTATCGCCCCAGCCCGCCGTTTCCGCCCCTGTTCCTCTGGCTAGTCCAAAAGGGGGGCGAGGACGTCGGCGCCGGGTTCCAAAAGGCCGCGGAGATTTACCAGGCGCGAGCCTCCTACCGAATCGAGCTGGCGCTGTACGGGGCGCTGCCGGTCTCCATTTTATTCCTGGGCCAAATGGTTTTTTGGCAGGTTGCGCCGCTGATGAAAGCGATGAGTGTCATGATGAGCTGGCTGGGCGACATGGGCAACATGTGATGAACTGGAGTCTGCAGCAACTGTTTCAAACCGACCCGCTCGGAGGTGTCGCGACCCTGGTTTTGGGTTTCGTTCTCTTCGTGGTGCTGGGCCTGTCGCCCGTCATAGCGCTGCTCTACTTCGTCCATTTTCTGCTGACGCTGCCGATGCGGCGCAACGAGCGGGCCCGCATGTTCCTGGACCTGCTTGAACTCGGCCTCAAGGAGGGCCGGACTCCAGAAGCAGCCGTGACAGATGCGGCGTCGAGCCAGGACCCCTCGCTCGGTTACCGATTCCAGCTTCTGGCGGCAAGTTGCCGAGAAGGACGGCGGTTGACCCAGGCGCTCGAGCGGGTGCCTCGGTTGCTCCCGCCACAAATCCGGGCGATGCTCGGCGCCGGGGAACGCATCGGGGACGTGGCCAAAGTGCTGCCAGCCTGCCGGTTGCTGCTGCGGGATGGCGTCTCACAGGTGCGGGGCGCGCTCAATTACCTGCTCATCCTGGCTTTGCTGGCGACGCCCTTCACGATTGTCGTCCCGATCCTGCTAAGGATAAAAGTTTTCCCTGCCTTCAGAGCGGTCTTTGAATCAAGTTTTGAAGGACGGAGCTTGCCTGCTTTCACCCGCGTGGTGTTTGCGGAGCAATCGGTCATCACGTTTCTTCAGATCGGGCTCTTCATCCTGATTTGGTTGGCGGTGCTGGCGTACCTGGGGGGGCCGCGGCTCCAGAGTTGGGTTTCCTTGCTCCTGCCGGGGCTTCCGGACCGGCTCAGTTACCGGCTGCCCTGGCGGCGCAAGCGGATGCAGCGCGATTTTTCCGCCATGCTCGCGGTGCTGCTCGATGCCCAGGTGCCCGAACCGGAGGCGGTGCGCCTCGCAGGAGAGTCCACGGCCAACCTGGTGATGCGCCGCCGCGCCGAAAAAGTCCGTTCCCGGCTCACCGAAGGGGTCAGGCTGCCGGAAGCGATTCGGGCCATGGACGATTCGGGCGAGTTGCGCTGGCGTTTGGCCAATGCTTTGCAGCGCAGCGGGAGTTTCGTGCGGGCGCTGACGGGCTGGCACGAAGCCCTTGACGCCAAGGCCTTCCAACTCGAACAGACCGCGGCCCAAATCACCACGACCCTCTTCGTGCTGGCCAATGGATTCATCGTGGCCTGCATAGTGATTGGGATGTTCCTCGCGTTGATCAACCTTATGAACCAGGCGACGCTATGGTAAAATTCCGAAGGCCGAAATCAACACGCCGCCGTTCCTGGACAGCAGCTACAGAAGCCGGCGCCTTGATGATCGAGTTGCTGGTGGCCATTGCCTTGCTGGCGGGCGCGCTGCTGCCAATAGCTTATTCGATTTCTTCGGAAAAACACTATGCACGCGCCCTGTATCAGCGTGCAATCGCCATGGAAATCGTCGATGGGGAAATCGAGGCGCTGGCGGCAGGGCAGTGGCGCGCGTTCACAAACGGGGTCCAGGAATACCCTATTCACGCGGGCGCGGCCACCAACCTGCCGCCCGGGCGCTTCTGGCTCACGCTGCACGACAGCATGGTGCGGCTGGAATGGCGGCCGGAAATCAAGCAGCATGGCGGCCCGGTCGTGCGGGAGGCGGCGAAATGAATGTAAAATGCAAAAGGCAGAGTGCAGAATGTGAAGCGGCCGGCCGGCGCGGCTATCTCCTCACGGAGGCGCTGGTTTATATCGGCCTGGTATTCGTTGTGCTAGGCGTTGGGTACGTCGCGATGTACCATTGCATCGACAACTCAGTGATCATGAGTCGCAATGCGGATGATATTGTCCGTGCCTTGAATACCGGCGAACGCTGGCGTGCTGACATCCGCGCGGCTGCACAATCTATCTTGCTGGAAACAGACCAAAACGAACCAACTCTGCATTTAAGAGGTGCGACAAACCAGGTGGATTACCGCTGCGCAGGCGCCACGCTTTACCGCCGGGTCAACTCAGGAACATGGGTTCCGTTGCTGGACAACGTGAAGGCCTCGACCATGCAGCCCGACTCACGTCCAGCCGTGGCGGCCTGGCGCTGGGAGTTGGAGTTACAACCCCGTGCCCGGGGCAGCCTGAAAGCCAGCAGGGTGCGCCCATTATTCACCTTTCTGGCGGTGGCGCAAACGCCTGTGAAACGATGAGAATACCCATCCATACTCCGAGGCCTTTGGATGGCCGCCGCGACGAACGAGGCATGGCGGTGATTGTGGTCCTTGCTTTACTGGCGATCATTTTTATCTACATAGCCGCCAATATTCGCACTCTCAACTACCTTGAAAAAGACGTGAAACTGCTGGAGTTGAAACAAACCCGCCGGCTGGCTGTCAGTTCAACCACGAATCGACACAGCGCGGCAAAGCCGCAACCAAAGAGTTAAATAGGCTAAAAGGGTTAAATAAGTTAAATGGGGGGGCGCGACTTGTGCCGGTACACCAAGAATTCGCACAAGCTCAGAAAATCCTGATTGATAATAACACGAACAAACACGAATGAGCATTGAATAAGCGTGGTCCCTTGCGTGCACGGTGCGTGCACGGCGATTCGGCTGCCTCCGCCCTGGACGGTCGCCGTCGCTAAAGCGCCCTGGCTCGGGTTGTAATAAGTACCACGGGCGGTGTTTTCGAGTTCAACAAATGGGGTGATTGGCCCAAATTCGCCTTTTCTTTCAGTTCTCCATCCTTACTCTGCCACGGGTTTTGACATGGCTTTGAAACTGTTCAACACGCGCTCGCGCTCGGTGCAGGAATTCGCGCCTTTGGATCCAGCGGGGCGCAAAGTCGGCTTGTACTGCTGCGGACCGACGGTGTACGATTTTGCGCACATCGGCAACTGGCGCACGTTCGTCTTTTGCGACCTGGTGCGGCGCTACCTCGAGTTCAAAGGCTACGCCGTCCAGCACGTCATGAACATCACCGACGTGGAGGACAAGATCATCAAGCGCGTCCGCGAGACCAACACCACGCTGCGCGACTTCACGGGCCAGTTTGAAGCGGCGTTTTTCGAAGATCTCAAGACCCTGAATTGCCGAATGCCGCACCAGACGCCGCACGCAACCGAGCATATTGCGGACATCATTGCGCTGATCGAAAAACTGATAACCCGCGGTCTGGCTTACAAGGCACCGGACGGTTCGGTTTATTTCAGTATCGAGAAATACCGCAGTGCCGGCTGCCAATACGGCCAGTTGCTGAAGCTCAATTTCGAGGAGATGCGCGTGGGTGAGCGCGTGCGGAGTGATGAATACGCCAAGGAAGCCGTCGCGGATTTTGCGCTGTGGAAGACTCGCACGCCGGAAGACGGCACAGTGTTTTGGCCCAGTCCCTGGGGCGAGGGCCGGCCCGGCTGGCACATCGAGTGCAGCGCGATGAGCATGAAGCTGCTGGGCGCCAGCTTCGACCTCCACCTCGGCGGGGAAGACCTGGTGTTTCCGCATCACGAGGACGAAATCGCCCAAAGCGAAGGCGCGCGATTGCAACGGCCGGGGCAGCCTTTCGTGAAATACTGGATGCACGGCGCCCATTTGATGGTCGAAGGCAAGAAAATGGCCAAATCGCTTGGCAATTACTTCACCACGCGTGACCTGTTGGCCAAAGGTTTCAGCGGACGCGAAATCCGCTACCTGCTGCTCACGGCCCATTATCGGGAAACGTTCAACTTCACCCTCGACGGTTTGCAGTCGGCGCGCTTGTCCCTGGCGCGCATCGACGAGTGTTTGAGCAAATTGCGCGAGGTCGCCGGAACGGCAAAGGCGAAAGAGGATGCCTCTGTGGTGCAGCGCTTTTCCGATTGCATGGACGACGACCTGAACGTCTCGGGCGCGTGGGGCGCGGTATTTGACTGGGTCCGGGATTCCAACCGGCGCCTCGCCGAAACCTCGATGGACGCGCCGGCCGCTGCCGCTGCGCTGGCGACCTGGGACGGGATTGATTCAGTGCTGGGGATCGGTGCGGCGCCAGACCTGGAGGTGCCGGCGGAAATCACGGCACTGCTCGAAGGCCGCCAAGCCGCGCGGAAAGCAAAGGACTTCAAGCGCGCGGACGCCATTCGCGAAGAGCTGAAGACTAAAGGCTGGCTCATTGAGGACACACCGAAGGGCGCGCGGGTAAAAAAGCTGTGAAAAGAGGGCTTTTGATCACCTTCGAGGGCACAGAGGGCAGCGGCAAATCGACGCAGATTTCGCTCCTGGCCGACCGGTTGCGACAGATCGACCACAGGGTGCGGACATTACGCGAACCGGGGGGCACGCCGATTGGCGAAGAAATCCGCCACACACTCAAACACAGCTCCGCCAATGCCGCGATGACGCCCGAGAGCGAGCTGTTGCTCATGAACGCCAGCCGCGCCCAACTGGTGCGTGAAGTTGTTCGTCCCGCGTTGGCTGGCGGTGAGATTGTTCTGTGCGATCGATTTTACGACTCCACGACCGCCTACCAGGGCTATGGCCGCCAGTTGGATTTGAAGCTGGTGCAAGCCATCATCGAGGTAGCTGTAGGTGATACCCGGCCCGACCTGACCCTGCTCCTGTTGGTGCCGCAGGAGGTCAGCGAACAACGCCGCCTGGCGCGTCAATCCACCCTGCCCTTCATGCGCGATCGGATGGAGGAAGCCGACCAAAGTTTCTTTGCCCGAGTGGCCAAAGGTTACCGGGCCATCGCTGAGGCCGAGCCGAAACGCGTACGCCAAATCCCCGCCACGGGAACGGTCGAGGAGATTCGAATGGCGATATGGAAGACGGTGGAGCCGGTGCTCAAGCGCTGAGCGAGGCAGCTTTTCTGCTTTGCGCATTGGCCCGCCGCCGCTATCTTGAAGTTGAGCATGCTCGAGGACACCATCGGAAAAATTGAGGCTAAGATACAGGGCGCGGAGGCCATCAAGGAAGAGCGCCGGCATGAATTGCTGGAATTGCTCGGAACGCTGAAATCTGAAGTCGCCGAATTGTCCAAAACTCATGAAGACCAGGCGCAGAGCATCGCGGGTTTCACCGAAGTCTCGGCCCATGAAGCCACCCGCGCGGAACAGAACCCCCAATTACTCAAACTCTCGCTTGAAGGTTTAAAGTCCTCCGTCGATGAGCTTGAAGAGTCTCACCCTCGGCTCGTGCAAATTGTCAACGCCATTACCAACACACTTTCAAACCTCGGCATCTGAGGAACTGGAGTGATGGAGTGTTGGAGTAAGGGGACCCAGTCCAGGTTCCATCGTTCCAACACTACAGCGCTCCTTTACTCCATTACCACGCTCCGCCAAACGGATTAGGACTACGATTAAGATTAAGATTAAGATTACGAATAAAGATTTCGATTAACACTATGCACAACCCCCTCTCCCGCCGCCGGTTTCTGAAACAGAGTTCAATCCTCACGGCGAGCGCGGCCGCTGTGGGCAGCCCTTTGGTATTGCGCGCCGCCAGGAGTCCCAATGACACAGTCCGTGTCGGCATCATCGGCTGCAATGGGCGCGGCCTGGCGCATATTGCCGGCTATCTTTCCGTGCCCGACGCGGAGATTGTTTCCATTTGCGACGTCGATAGCCGCGCCCTGCAAAAAGGCATCGCCGCCGTCGCTCAAAAGCAGCGTAAGCCCAAGGGGGTTAAGGACCTCCGGCAAATGCTCGAGGACCCGGACCTGGATGCCGTTTCCATTGCCACCCCGGACCACTGGCACGCACCCGCGGCGATCCTCGCCTGTTCGGCCGGCAAACATGTATATGTGGAAAAGCCGGGCAGCCATAATCTCCGCGAGAGCGAACTGCTCGTCGAGGCGGCGCGCAAACACAAACGCACCGTGCAGATGGGCAACCAGCGCCGCAGTTGGCCCTGGGTCATCGAGGCGATCCAGGCTCTCCATGCGGGTGAATTGGGCGAGGTCTATTTTGCGCGAGGCTGGTACACGAATCATCGCGGCACGATCGGCCATGGAAAAGCCGTTCCGGTGCCGGAGTGGCTTGATTGGTCACTGTGGCAAGGCCCAGCGCCGGAGCAAGCGTTTCGCGATAACATCGTGCATTACAACTGGCATTGGTTCTGGCGCTGGGGAACCGGCGAGCTGGGCAACAACGGCGTCCACGCGCTTGATCTGGCGCGCTGGGGTCTGCGCGTGGACCTGCCCCGGCGGGTGACTTGCGGCGGCAATCGTTATCATTACCAGGACGATTGGGAAACGCCCGATACTTGTGTTGCCTCTTTTGATTTCGGCGCCAAAGGCATCGCCTGGGAAGGGCAAAGCTGCGACCCGCGCGGTTTCGAAAGCGCGTCCTTCGGCGTGGACTTTTTCGCCGAGAAAGGCTCGATGGCAATTGCTGGTGACGATTGCAAACTCTATGACCTGAACCAAAAGCTCGTTCGACAAATCAAGGGCAGGTTCGATGATGTGCTTCACTTCGCGAACTTCATCGAGGGGATACGCGAAGGCAAACCGTTGCGGGCGCAGATTGAAGATGGCCAAAAGAGCACGCTGCTCTGCCACCTGGGCAACATCGCCTGGCGCACGGGTCACACGATCAAATTTGAGCCGGCGACGCGCAAGATTTTGGATGATAAAGCCGCTATGGCAATGTGCGGGCGGGAGTACCGGCACGGCTGGGAGCCGAGGGTGTGAAGCGTGATGCGTAACGTAAAACGTGAAAAGGTTTGGTCGGTCACATGCGGTTTTCACGGTTTACGTTTCATATTTTCAGGGTCGCAGTGTCAGGGAAACGCTTCTTTATCCTCATAGGGCTCGAGCCTGGCGATCGCCTCCATAATTTCATCGGCCACTTGCTGGTAAATTTCCTTGAGCCGTTGTTTCGAGCAGGCCCTGGCTTGCGAGCGAAGTTGCTCAAATTTCAGTGGATGCCCGTATTTGACCGCGACGCGGCGCGGACGCGGCAAGCGCAGGTGCCGCCCATAGGCCTGGAACGTGCCGAATACTCTGACCGGCACTACTGGCGCAGTGGATTTGATGACCGTGAGGCCGATGCCGGAACGGGCAGGCTGCAAGTTGCCGTCGCGTGTGCGGGTTCCCTCCGGAAACAGGATGATCGCTCCGCCCGCGAGGAGCCGGTCCAGGATCGCTTTTAGTCCTTTGGCGCCGCCGCCCTCGCGGTCCACCGGCACTACCTGCCAGCGATGCAGCACCCATCCCATAATCGGAAAGCGAAAAAGATTCTCGCGGGCGAGGTAATTGATCCCACGGTTGATTCCAGCACCGACCAAGGGCGGATCGACAAAGCTGGCGTGATTTGAGGCCAGGATTACCGGGCCGTTCAGGGGAACACGTTCCGGATTATAGACTCGCCAGCCGAAATAGAATTTGAATACCGTCCGGAACGCGCACCAGCCCAGAAAGTAAAGCGGGTTCATGGGCGCACCAAGGGACTCTGCGGTTTGAAATGCAACGTCACCTTGTCTCCGCCGGTGTAGCCAAACGCTGCTTTATATCGGCAATAATCATCCCGCTGGTTTGCTCTGAAGTCATGTGGGAGTTGTTAATGACTTTGGCGCCCAGGGCGATCATCAACGGCGCGGCAGCGCGCTGGCTGTCGCGCTGGTCCCGCGCCGCCAGATTTTCCTGGACCCCTTCAGCGGCGCGGCGCCGCGAACGCTCTTCCAACTGCGCATCCAGGTAATATTTGAAATCCGTTTCCGGGAAAACATTGGTGCCGATGTCCCGCCCTTCCATCACCAAATTGCCGAACTGGATGCAGTCGCGCTGAGTTTTCTTCATCCAATCGCGGACCTTGCGCACCGCCGCCACGTGCGGGACGGCGGCGCTGACTTCAGTGGTGCGGATTTCCTTCGCCGGATAATAGCCCGCGACTTTCAAATGAACCTCGCCATCGACGCATTCCATAGAGGTTTTCCATCTCCGGCAAGCCGCGGCGACTGCCTTCTCGTTGTGGACATCGATCCTTTCCTTCAGACAGTGCCACGCCAGGGTTCGGTACATCGCGCCGGTATCGACGTACACGAAGCCGAGAGCCCGAGCCACCAGCTTCGCATTGGTGCTCTTGCCGCTGGCGCTGGTGCCGTCGATGGCGATGACGGTGGGATGTTTGGTGCTAGTGTGGACCATCTTTGTAGTGGAGAGTTGAATGGGTTTAATTAGGTTAAAAGAGCTAAATGGGGAAAGCGGAGCGCACCTAGAGCCAATCCACCACTTAGCTGTTTTAACTCGTTTAACTGTGGCTTCACTCTGCAAAAAGTTCGTCGATGGTTAAAGTCCTGCCCGTCCCCGCGTCCCGAATCGTCACCCCCAGCCCTTTCGGGGGTGTCGCGGCCAGTTTTTGGAAAAAGTTCGGGAACGTCTTCTTCACGCAGGAGGGATTCTTGATTTTTATTCCCGGAACTTTCAATCCCAGAATTGCAAAACACATCGCCATCCGGTGGTCGTTGTAGGTCTCGATTTCGGCAGCGTGGAGCTGTGAGGGATAGACCGTCAGCGTATCGCCTTCTTCGACCACCCTGGCGCCGCACTTGGTCAACTCGGTGCGCAGGGCCGAGACGCGCTCACATTCCTGGAGGCGCAGCGGCCCAAGATCAGTAAATCGCACAGAGTCCAAACCAAAGGGTGCCAGGACGATGGCCGTCATGATGCTGTCACCCAGATCCCGGCGCCGCGAGATTACAGAGCCCCCGGAGATTTCGCGGGGAGCAGGTGTATTTGGCTTGGGTTCTGGATGTCCAATCAACTCAAGCCCCTGATGCAGGGTCGCAGTGCGCTGCATTACGCTACCAAAATGGGCATCGATTTGCCAACCCAGACGCGGCCAATGAGCAACAGAAAGTGATCTGTGCCATCTCATTGCAAGCCTGGTGTTCCCGCGCTCCAGACACTCGGGCGGTGGCAAAAGGTAATGGGCAGCAAGGAAATAGGAGCCGCTCGATGCATCTGGTTCTATTTGCAACACTCCACCATGATGCGGAAAAGTCGCGAGGAGTTTGTCGGTCATTTGCACGTACGGCAACTCCTCCACATTCTGGCCCGTGATCTCGATACTCCAGCCGCCTTTAATCGAACATAGAATCAACGCCGAGGCGAACTGAGAGCTCTCCGCGATACTCACCCGGCATTTGCCTGCATGCGGCCCCGCGCCATAAATCACCGCCGGCAGCTTATCATTTGGCGAATCGATGCGATAGCCGAGCTCGCGCAAAGCTTGAAAGAGCGACGCTTGCGGCCGCTCGTGCATCCGGGGCACGCCATGGAGACGGTAAACACCCTTCCCCAGGCAGACCAGCGCGGTCAGAAATCGCGCTGCAGTACCAGCGTTTCCAACGAAGAGCTCCGCTGGCTGCTCGTCACTGCCGCCCGGCGGCATCAACCCACCCTTGCCATAGACTGTAATCGTGCGATTGCAAAATTCGTTGGGATCGGGTTCGACATTCACCATGAAACCCAATTCCTGAAGACACTCAACCATGACCTGGGTGTCTTCACTCCAGAGGGCGCCCTGCAAGGTCGTTTCGCCATCGGCCAGCGCGGCCAGGATGAGCGCCCGGTTCGTAATGCTTTTCGACCCCGGCACTGTGATTTCAGCGCGGACCGGTTTGTCCAGCGGAACGATTTCGATAAGATCGGAAAGAGGCACAGGTTAAACCTTCAACCGCATTCATTCCGGCGAAGACGAACCGACCTTCCGGGACCACCGATCCCGCCGGGCTTTGGCCTGGGCAAAAAAACTGGAGACAGCTTCCGCATTTCCGGCCTTCAAGACCTGTTTGAGTTTCTTCAGATCTGTTTCAAATTCCCCAAGGACACGCAGGAGGTTCACTCGATTCGCGAGGGCAATATCCCGCCACATTTCCGGGGAACCGGAAGCGATCCGCGTCGTGTCACGAAACCCGTTGGCGCATAGGAGCCCTTGCTCTTTCGGATGGTCGGGTCCCAGCACCAGGTTCGCCAGCCCAGCCGCGACCAGGTGCGGCAAATGGCTCGAACGGCTCACTAACTCGTCGTGCGCAACCGGTGTCAGCTCCAAAGGCCGCGCGCCAACCGATTTCCAAAGCTGCTTCACCTTCCGGACCGCCGCCGAATTCGACTTGCGCGTCGGCGTCACAACGCATATCGATTTGACGAATAGATCCACCCGTGCAGCCCCCACGCCAGTCTTCTCCGCACCCGCCATCGGGTGGCTGCCGACGAAGTGTGCCCTCGCGGCAGAAACCAGCGGTTCCAAATCCCGCACGACGCTGCCTTTCACGCTGCCGACATCGGTGACAATTGCCCCTCGATTCAGAGCGGGAAGCATCTGCTCCGTCAATGGCCGCATCTGCGCCAACGGCGTGCACAACACAATCAACTCGGCGCCGGTAACTGCTTGTGCCAGGTCCAGTGTAGCGAAATCGACGGCCCCCAGCTTTTCGCATTCTTTGATGCTGCCGGGGCGTCGCACAAACCCGACCACGCAGTCGGCCAACCGGAGCCGGCGCAGGGCCATTCCCAGTGACCCACCGAGCAACCCGACGCCAACCAACGTAATTGTCTTCC
>DATMQA010000221.1:0-86355 GCA_035566895.1 Binatia bacterium | reverse complement strand
AACAATACCTGCTCATGCCTCTCTCCGGCCAATCCAACATCGTCGCCGGCACCTACTACCTCGGCGTCGCCAGCGAAGGCCAAAACCCCTCTTACCCGTATATCGGCACCGGTTCGAGTTCCTTCACCCTCACCAGTTACGGCCCTCTCACCGTCTCCAACATCGGCACCCTCGATAATTCCGGCGCCACCGACCTCCTCGTCACCAATACCAACGAAGCCGGTCAGTTCGGCGCCTTCCAATTCATCGTTCCCCCGGGCACCCTCGCCGTCCAGCTCTCCCTCGAAAACCGCGTCGGCAACCCCACCATGACCCTCGGCGCCGATTCCCAGCTCCCGGGCGGCTACGACAGCTACGGCAACGACGGCGGCCAGGCCTATACCTGGAACAGCTCCACGTTCATCAACATCGCCAACCCCGCCCCGACCAACTACACCCTCATGGTCCAGTCCATCGCCTCCGGCGGCGACGCCTCCTACCGCGTTCGCGTCCATGCCCTCGTCCCTCAGCCCGTCTCCTTTGACGGCGGTTTCTTTACCGTCTCCGGCCAGGCTGCCGGCGCCTGGCAATACTTCAGCATCACCGTCCCCACGAACGCCTTCGGCTGGGACATCCGCCTGACCAACGCCACCTCCGGCAACCCCTACCTCTATGTCTGCCGCGACCTTTTGCCCTCCGCAAGCAACCCTAACTACTGGACCCCCGTTTCCTCCACCACCTGGCCCAGTGGTTACCAATGGCAAGCCGGCTATGACTGGACTGGCGAATACTATGATAACAACCGCGCCTACCGTTACGGCCAGGTCCTCCAGATGGGCATGGGTAACCCCCTCCAGCCCGGCAATTACCTCGTCGGCGTCATCAGCACGACCGGCACCAGCCCCATCAACTACACCTTGCTCAGCCGCGGCATCGGCACCAACCTTTCCATCCCCATCCTCCCGCTCCCGTTTACCAATGGCGTCGTCTCCACCAACCTCCTGGCCCGCGAAGCCGCCTATTACTCCGTCCTCGTCCCCACCAACCTGCCCACCTGGCGCCTCCGCTTGGCCACCAACTCCGGCGACGCCCTCCTCATGCTCCAAAAAGATGCACTGCCTAATATCGGCGCTGGCGGCCAGCTCCCTACCTCCATCGGCGGCGGACGAAAAATGCAGAAGCCTGACAATGAACAATACCTCCTCATGCCCTTCTCCGGCCAGTCCAACATCGTCGCCGGCACCTACTATCTCGCCGTCGCCAGCGAAGGCCAGAACCCCTCCTACCCCTACCTCGGCTCCAATTCCACCACTTTCTCCCTCACCAGTTACGGTTCCCTCTCCGTCTCCAATATCGGCACCGTGGACAACACCGGCGTCACGGACATCCTGGTTACCAACTCTCTCGAAGCCGGCCAGTTCAACGCCTACCAGTTCGTTGTCCCCTCCGGCACCTTGAGCCTCGCGGTTTCCCTCGAAAATCGCGTCGGCAACCCCACCATGATCCTCCGCGCCGATAATCAATTGCCCGCCGGCTACGACGGCTACGGCAACGACGGTGGCGCGAGCTACACGTGGAACAGTACCACCCTCATCAACATCCCCAACCCCGCCGCCACCAACTACACCCTCATGGTCCAGGCCATCGCCTCCGGCGGCGACGCCTCCTATCGCCTCCGCCTCCACGCGCTCGGGCCACTCCCTGTTGCCTTCGACGGCGGCGCCTCCTCCATCACCAACCAGGCCATCGGCGCCTGGCAGTATTTCGTCATCAATGTCCCCACCAATGCCCTCGGCTGGGACATCCGCATCTCCGGCGCCACCAACGGCAACCCCTACCTCTACGTCTGCCGCGATCAGTCCCCCTCCCAAAGCAACCCCAACTA
Source organism: Binatia bacterium (assembly GCA_035566895.1). Classification (GTDB taxonomy): domain Bacteria; phylum Verrucomicrobiota; class Verrucomicrobiia; order Limisphaerales; family UBA8199; genus DATMQA01. Next base: position 84,491 of record DATMQA010000221.1, on the reverse strand, counting down.
CTGGAATCCTGTGTCCTCAACCTCCTGGCCCAGCGGTTACCAATGGCAGGCCGGCTATGACTGGACCGGCGAGTATTATGATAACAACGGCGTTTACCGTTACGCCCAGGTCTTGCAGATGGGCATGGGCAACCCCCTCCAGCCCGGCCTCTATTACGTCGGCGTCATTAGCTCTTCCGGTTCCACTCCTTTCAGCTACACGTTGCTCAGCCGCGGTATCGGTACCAATGTCACCATCCCGGTCGTCAGTCTCTCCTTCACCAACGGCGTCATTAACAACCCCGGCCTCATCGCCCGCGATGCGGCTTTCTACAGCATCATCGTCCCCTCCAATGTCCCGGACTGGAAACTTCGCCTCGCCAATCTCTCCGGCGAATGCCTCCTCGCCGTCCAAAAAGATGCTCTGCCCAATGTCGGGGCCGGCGGCCAACTCCCTACCTCCCTCGGCGGCGGTCGCAAATTACAGAAGGCCGGCAACGAACAATACCTCCTGCTCCCCGCCTCCGGCCAATCCAACCTCGTCGCCGGCACCTACTACCTCCTCGTCGCCAGCGAAGGCGTCAACCCCAGCTACCCCTACTTGGGCACCAACTCCAGCTCCTTTACCCTCACCAGTTACGGCGTCGAACCCGTCCTTAACCTCGGTCCCGTGGGTGTCGCCGACCTCCTCAACACCAACAACCTTCAGGGCGGCGAAAATGCCCTCTACCAATTTTCCATCCCTCCGGGCCTCAATGCCGTCGAAGTCCGCCTCGACAACGTCACCGGCACCCCGTATATGACCCTCGGCACGGGCTCCAATGTCACCTCTCCCTATAACTCCTACGGCTCGGACGGCGGCGTCGGGTACTCCTGGAGCTCGCCGTCCCTCATCACGCTCCCCAATCCCACGCCAACTAACTACTCCCTCACGGTTCAGGCCAACCCGTCCCTCGACGCCATCTCCACTGTTCACATCCGCCAAATCCCCACACCGCAGTTGGCCTTCGATGCCTCCTTGAACGGTCCCGGCGTCTCCAATGTTGTCTCCGGTACCCTCCTCAATGGCCAAAGCGCCTTCTTCCCGGTCACCGTCCCCACCAACGTGAACGGCCAGCCCGTCTTTGGCTGGAAGCTCGCTCTCTCTCAGTCCTCCGGCGCCGCCCAAATCCGCGTCCGCCAGGGCGCCCTGCCCGATCCTTCCTCCACCAGCACCACTCCCTTCGTCTCCACCGAAGCCATTATCGTCCCGCCCTTCCTCACCCCGGGCACTTGGTACGTCGAGGTGCGCGGCACCGGACTTACCTCCTACACGCTCACCTCCAGCAACCTCCAATTAAAACGCCCCACCTGGGCCATGCCCGTTCTCGGCAACCCCGTCACCACTACGGGTCTCCCGCCAGCCGGTCCCCTCTTCGGCGATAGCGGCGTCGATACCAACGGCGTCGCTCTCCCAGGCGACCAGGGTATCGACCTCGCCCAGGGCGACTTCGACTATTACACCGTCACCGTCCCCCCGGGTAACATCGGCGTGTTGCGCTCGCGCCTCGACGCCATCAGCGGCAACCCCGACCTTTATATCCGGGTAGCCGCGCCCTCGACCCTCAGCCACTACCTCAACGGCGGATCAGGCCCCACTCTATATGATCGCAACCTGAGTGCCGCCAGCGGCAGCCAATACGGCAACTGGGTCCCCATCAATGGCCGTTACGAAATCTATCTCACCAATGCCACCTGGTTCCTCGCCGTCCAGGCCGCCGGTAACTCCAATGTCCGCTACCGCCTCCGCCTCTATTCCGGCATCGTCACCAACCTCGCCTTAAACGGCGGCAGTTACACCAGCCAAACCCTCGCCGCCGGCGATTGGCTCTACTATCAGGTTGCCCTCCCCACCAACGCCCCGCTCAATTGGAACGTCACCTTCTCCGAGTCGATCGGCAATGTCGTCATGTACGTCCGTGACGGTGTCCCCCCAGGCCAGGGTACCTCCGTCACCGACTACAAAGACTGGGCTTCGGACAATAAAAATCACAGCTCCGCCTACGCCAGCTTTAGCTCTCCCGGCACTTACTCCTTCCACCCGCCTCCGGTCCGGCCCGGCGCCACCTACTACCTCGGCTTCCGCGCCGTTAACGACTCCACCTTCTCCGTAAGCTGCAACACCAACGGCGGCTCCATCGATTATACCAACACCGTTCCCTTTTACGCCGGCACCCTCAACACCGTCGTCCCCGCTAACTCCGCCCTCAAGCTCCGCATCGATGTCCCCGCCGATGCCCGCCGCCTGGTCATCAACTTCACCAATGTCACCCCATTCTACCTCTACCTCGACCAGGGCAGCGTTCCCATTCGCGACGGCACCGATCCCTGGTCCAGCCTCGGCCAGGCTAATCCGGTCCTCAACCAGGCCCTCTACACCGCCAACGGCTGGCCCTGGCTCCCCAACTACATGTACTTCCTCTTCATCACCAATACCACCGGCTCGGCCACGAATTTCTCCTTCGGCGTCAACGGCCTTAACTGCGCTACGGACGATTACGACATGGACGGTCTGCCCGATTGCTGGGAACTCACCTACTGGCCCAGTATCTATTCCTACGGACCTAACGATGACCCCGATGGCGACGGCGTCAGCAACCTTGAGGAGTTCCTTGAGGGCACTGATCCAACCAACCCGCTCTCCTTCCACCCGCGTCTCCGGATCAACGCCCAAAACGGCACCGTCAACCGCAACCCGTTCGGCACCCTAACCACCAACATCCCCCCCAAAGTCTGGTACACCCTCGGCCAGCCCGTCCAACTCACCGCCACCCCGTCCGCCGGTTACAGTTTCCTCGGCTGGAGCGGTGACGCCTCCGGCACGGCTAATCCTTTGTCCGTCACCATGAACGGCCACAGCAACATCACCGCCATCTTCGGTGTCACCAATCCCCCCACTGCCGATTACCAGTTCCAGAATAACTTGCATAGCTCCGTCGGCAACCCGCCCGACCTCACCAACATCGCCCCCGGCAATGTCTTCGTGAGTGACGTCGTCGATGGTTTTCCACGAACCGTCTATCACTTCGCCCAGGGCAGCAGCGTCGTCCTCGAACCGGCCGACGGTGTGATCCCCACGAACATCTATACGGCGGTGCTCCTGTTCCGTTTCGATGCCGTTACCGGCTGGCGCCGCATCCTCGATGTCAAGAACCCGGTCAGCGATTTGGGGCTCTATGCCCTTAACGGCGCCCTCGACTTTTACAACGTCACCGCCTCGGGTGCGACAACCTTCGCCCCCAGCAATTATGTCCAGGCCGTCATCACCCGCGACGCCTCCAGCAACGTTGTCGCGTATCTCAACGGCGTCCAACAGTTCAGTTTCGTCGATAGCGGCAATCTGGCCACCCTCGCCGGCTCGCCTCAGATGCTGCGCTTCTTTAAAGACGATACGACGGAAGATGCTCCCGGCGCCATCGCCCGGATCCGCCTTTACGACAAAGTCATGCCGCCCGCCCAGGTGGCGAGTCTGGACCGTGTCGTGGCCGGCCCTGCTCCGCTTCAATTCGTGCAGCCTATGTATTACTCCAACCACGTCATGTATCTTACGTTGCAGGTGACTCCGAACTTCACCTACGCCATCCAGGCCTCCACCAATCTGCATGACTGGGTTACTATCACCAATGTCACCAGCGCCACGCCTCTCATCCTCATCTCGGACCCGCAAGCGCCCAATTATGCCGACCGGTTCTACCGCGGGGTCGCCCAGGTGGTCGTCGCCACCGGCCCAGCCGTCACCACTCTCGCCGCCAGCGGCATCCAAATCAGCAACGCCACCATCAATGCCTCCATCAATCCCAATGGCGCCGTCACCGGCTTCTATTTCCAATACGGCACCAACGCCAGCTATGGCCGTTTTTCCCCGACCAACGCTCTGCCCGCCGGCGCCAGCCCGGTTTTGACCAACTTCACTCTCGCCGGATTGTTGCCCAACACCACCTACCATTTCCAGGCGGTGGCGACCAACAGCGCCGGTTCCGGCACCGGCGCCGACCTGACCTTCACCACCATCGCGCGGCCCGCAATCACCAATACGGTGCTCCAGCCCGGACACCAACTGGCCCTGACTCTCACCGGCACTCCCGGCATCAGCTACACCCTCGAGTCCTCGACCAACCTGGTTAACTGGACCGTCCGTAGCAACTGTGTCATCGCCGTCAACGGCGTCTTCCAGTTCCTCGAAATTAACGCCACCAATCCCCCTGTTCGCTTCTACCGACTCCGCTGGCCCTGAGCCCTCCCCTGAACTCCACCGGGCCGCAACCGCTCTCTAAATGTCCGGCATTGACCAGCGGGGGCTTTTCCCTTCCCATACTGGCGCGAATGAATACGGGCGCAATTCGAGCTGTTCCGAGGGTTGGCCTGGGCTTGATGGTCATCATCGGGCTTTCGGCCTGTCGCTCCGTTGAGACCGAGACCGTGAAAGCGCCCGCAACCAACGCCGGAATGAACCCCGGCACGAGCTTGCCGGGTGTGGTCGATTTAACGGGGCACTCTGTCAATCCTTTTCAAATGGCACCTGCCAGGGCCGTGCTGTTCATTTTTGTGAGGACGGATTGTCCGGTTGCCAACCGGTATGCGCCCGAAATCGAGCGACTCTACCGGCGGTTTGCCCCGCGGGATATCGCCTGCTGGCTGGTCTATCCGGATGCGGACACAACCCCCGAAGAGATTCGTCGCCATCTGCACGATTATCGACTGTCCCTGAAAGCGCTCCGGGATCCACGTCATGAGTTGGTGAAGCGTGCCGGTGTTTCAGTGACGCCGGAAGCCGCCCTCTTTCTGCCGGAAGGAGTGGAAGTTTATCATGGGCGGATTGATGATCGGTGCATCGAGTTTGGAAAGGAACGGCCCGAGCCGACGCAACACGACCTTGAGGATGCCCTGACCGCGGTGCTCCAGGGCAAGCCGATTGCCAGGGCCAGCACTCCGGCCGTGGGTTGCTACATTCCGGAGTTATCTCTGCACGACCAGGCCAAGTCGGAAGGCGACAATTCCGGACATAAAACTGGCGAAACCGAACCGCAAAAATGAAGGGCAAAACCAATGATCGTCCGGATCGCGAATTTCGGTGGCTGGCGTTTGTCCTCAGTTTGACTTTAAGTGCAGGGGCAACTGCCCAGCCGGCGCAGACGAACCTCTCCGAGACCCACGCGCCTTCAGCCCCGGGCCAGCCGCAGAAACTAAGCTTTAACAAAGAGATCGCGCCGATTGTCTTCGAGCATTGCTCGATGTGTCATCGCCCGGGCCAGGCAGCGCCGTTCAGTCTGCTGAGCTACACGGACGTTAAGAAGCGCGCCCGCCAGGTGGCCGAAGTGACCGGCAAGCGGTTCATGCCACCGTGGCTGCCGGAGAAAGGCTACGGTGAATTTGCCGGCGACCGCAGTTTGCGGCCCGACCAAATCGAGGCCATTCGGCGCTGGGTCGCCGACGGCGCCGAGGAAGGTGCCGCCGCCGACCTGCCGCCGCTCCCGCGGTGGACGGAGGATTGGATGCTCGGGAAGCCCGATTTGATCGTCAAGTTGCCGCAACCCTACTCCCTGGCGCCGGAAGGAAAGGATGTCTATCGCGATGTCGTGGTGCCGATTCCGACCACGGAGCGCAAAATCATCAAAGGCGTGGAGTTTCTGCCCGGCAACTGGAAAGTGCTGCACCACGCTTTCATCAACATCGACCCGACTCGAGTATCACGCCGTCTTGCTGAAAAGGAGAATCCGCCGGGCTTCAACGGGATGGCGTTGCCCGAGACAGCTGTCATGCCGGGCGGCCAGACGCTGGGGTGGCAGCCCGGAAAAGTTCCCAGCTTTTCCCCCGAGGGCCTGGGTTGGGTTTTGGAAACCAACACGGACCTGGTTCTCCAGTTGCACCTGCACCCCAGCGGCAAGCCGGAGCTGGTCCAGCCCGCCGTCGCGTTTTATTTTGCTCAGACGGCGCCCACCAATTCGGCCTTCCGCATTAATCTCAATCCCCTCCTCATCGATATCCCGGCTGGCCAGAGTGACTATGTTATCGAAGACAAATACTTGCTGCCGATCGACGTCGATCTACTCTCCGTCTATCCCCATGCGCATTATATCGCCAGGCGAATGGAAGGGTATGCGCTCTTGGCGGATGGTCGGCGCCAGGACCTGCTGCTGATCAAAGATTGGGACTTTAATTGGCAAGGGGATTATCGTTACGCAAAACCGATCTTCCTTCCCCGAGGCACAACCTTGGGTATGCGGTTCACCTATGACAATTCCGCCGGGAACGTTCGGAATCCCAACCACCCGCCCCGGCGCGTCAAATATGGCCTGCAAACCACCGATGAGATGGCGGAACTCTGGTTCCAGGTGCTGCCGCGCATTCCCTACGAGCGGGCGCTGCTGGCCCAGGGTTTTTTTGGCCACCTCGCCGAGGGCACCATCGCTTATAACGAGGCGGTAATACAGGAGAACCCAAACGACGCCGAAGCCCACGTGAAGGTGGGGCGGGGCCGGCTGTTTCTCGGGCAAATGCCAGCCGCGCTCGAGCAATTCCGCGCTGCCGTCAAGACCGACCCCAAATACGACAAAGGATGGTATGACCTGGGGTTTCTGCTTCTCAACCAGCAGCATTTCGATGAGGCGCGTGATGCCTTCGAGCACGTCGTTAAGCTCAACCCGGACGATTACCAGGCCTTGGGCAACCTGGGTAATATATATATGCAAAAGGGCGACCTGAATCAGGCCGAGGCGAACTTCCGGGCGGCGTTGCGGCTCAACCCCGACGACCGGGTCGCCCGCGGCAATCTCGACCTGGTGTTAACCGCGAAGGCCAAGGCAGGGAAATAGAAAAATAAACACCAAACACCAAGCTCCAAACACCAAAGAAACCTCGAACGCGAAACTCCAAGCTCCAAACACCGAGGAAAAATATTTAAAGTTCGGATTGCTTCGGATCAGTTCGGGTTGCTTCTGGTGACCTCGGGCAACCTGGAGACCACAGGACTGCGGACTACGGACTACGGGACGGAGGGGCGAGCGGCGGCGCAGATAGGCGCGGAAAGAGAGACTTTTTATTTTGGCGCGGATAGGCGCGGCGGTCCCAAGTCCAAAGTCCAAAGTCGACGGCTTGGGCCCCCCTTTGGTGGGAATAAGTGGGAATAAGCGGGAAATGGGTACGGCTAGGGTTTTTGGTGTAGATTGGTTTTGTTTGGTTTTGTTTAGCTTTGATGCCGAGAAAGGAAGTGGGGAATTCGGAATTTCAGTTTGGGGCGAAAAACGGCGAACTGTTATTTGGCGTAATTAAGTGAAATTAAAATTAAGTGAAACCAAAACCAAGTGAAATTAACCGCAACTTCGGGATTACTTGGGATTGGCCTAGATTGGTGGAGATTGGTGGAGCTGGCCGCAGACGAGAAGAAGGACGAGGGAGGGGCGAGGAAGAGGAAGACGAGGGGTGGGGGGATAGGGAGTGCCTTGGGGGTGTACAGCCGTCCCACCGTCCCAAGGCCGGTAAACACGGGCGATTCTCAACTTTGCAACCGTCCCACTGCCGTCCCGCACCGTCGCAACCGTCCCAGCGCGGGGGCGCAAGGGCGAAGGAGGAATGATGAATGATTGAATGATTTTGGAGGCGTGACAAAACATGGCACTCGGGTTCTGCGGTTCTGCGGGCGGAAGGGAGGCGACAAGGTGGAGGACAAAGAGGCGGCACGTGGAGGGTTGACAAGAGCCCAAAAAGCCTTGCGCCGGCAGGGGTCCGTTCCGAACATGGGCCCACCTGGTTTTTACGATATGTCCTGGATTAGCGCGTGTTGGTGCCGGCTTTCCCGCAATGGTTGGTGGTTGCTGGCTATCGTTCCGTTTGTGTTCGTGGTTGGGGTGGTGGTCAAATACAACGTGCCGGTGCCGTTCCTGGACCATTGGGACCTGGTGCCGATGCTGGAAAAGAGCTACCAAGGGAACCTGAGTTTTAACGACTTCTGGGAACTGCATAACGAACACCGGTCCTTGTTTCACAGATTGATTTTTCTTGGATTGGCACGGCTCACCGATTGGGACATACGGTACGAACTGGCGGCGAGCATTCTGCTCGCCCTTGGGATCTTTGGGGTGTTGGTTTGGCAGGTCCGTCGGACGGCTCAGGACCTGGGCCGGCCGGAGTTGCGTTGGGCGGTACCGGCCACCTCGGTCATCATTTTTTCCATGAGCCAGTACCAGGATTGGCTCTGGGGAATCCCATTTTGCATTTTCCTGAGCGTGCTGGCGGTCGTGAGCAGCATTGTACTATTGGCCAGCCAGCCGTTCCAGTGGACGCGATTTGTGGCGGCGACGCTGCTGGGGATCGTGGCTTCCTATTCATTTGGGAATGGGGGCCTGGTCTGGCCAATCGGGCTCGTGATGCTGAGCGTAGTAACTGCCGGGAAAAAGGAAAGGAAGCCGAGCCTGATCATCTGGGCCGTGGTGGGCGCTCTGACCATGGGTTTTTATTTCTACCATTATGAAAAACCGGAGGAGCACCCGGCTTTGACGCTGCTGTTTCAGCATCCGATTGAGTATGCCGGCTATGTGCTGAAGTTTTTGGGCAATATTTGCGCCGAGTACCCGGGCACGAACATCGGCCTGGACGCGGCCTGTGCGGTGGTCTATGGGTTGGGCGCAACGGTGGCCCTGGGCTGGGCTTCGCGGGTGCTGCTTCGCAATAAGCTGGTGCAACTCAGCGCGCTTCTGCCTTATCTGTGCCTGGGCCTCTACTCGGTGGCCAGCGCGCTGCTGATCGGAATCGGAAGATTGGGCCTGGGCAGCGACCAGGCACTGATGTCACGGTATTGCGCGCTGAGCGCGCCGCTTTGGTTCTCACTGGTAATCGCGCTGATTCTGCTGGTAACAAGCAATCCCCGCCAGGCCGAGAGTCAAACCGGAGGGGAGGTTTTGGAGAAGGAGAGAAAAGCGGCGCGGTGGTTGCTCCAGGCAGCCACGATTCTGCTGGTTTTAGGTTCGGCCCTTGCGCTTGATGGCGCTCAGCGGATGTCCCGCGCGCTGGCTTATGCCGAGGCGCGCCTGCTGAGCCTGGCGGCCAACCCGTCGGGGGAGATTGACTATCGCGCCCTGGGCTTCCTGCACCCGCGGCCGGCCGTAATTCTGCAGTACTATCCTTTTCTGAAGCAACATCGGCTCTCGGTGTTCAGGGACCAGGAAAGTGTTGGCCAAAACCGCAAGGCCAATTAAACCGACGAGAGATGAACGCAGAATAGCCGGGCCGCAACCGGCTCGCGACTTCCTTCCACACTGCTGTGTAATGAACCCATCCCCAACCCTGCGCAACACGACACCCTCTGCAGGTCCGGTCCTCGGGCGCACAAATTCCTCGCAAGCTGCAAGCCTGAAACCGCTTGATCCAGGCGGTACCAGCCGCGATGCTGGCCGGGCATGAGTTTACCCGGCATTTCACGGCTGCGCCAATGCTCTGTGAAGTGCCTCCTTCTGCCACTCGCCCTCCTCCTCCTGGTTGCCGCCATCAGGACGCCTCTGCTCGGGATACCATTCGAGCGCGACGAAGGGGAATACGCGTATATCGGGTGGCGGCTGGACTATCATGAACTGCCTTACCGGGATTGGATCGACCAGAAGCCGCCGGCGATATTCTGGGTTTATTGGGCCGCGTTGCGCCTGCCCCTCGACCCAATCCACGCCGTGCATCTCATGGGCCTGCTTTTTTCGATGGGGACAGCGCTGGCGTTGTTTTTTCTGGCGAGGCATTTCACGCGTCCGCTTTGGGCGGCGTTGGCGTCCGCTTTGACGGCCCTGCTCTCGGCGGATCCACTGGCCCAGGGAACGGCCGCCAACACGGAGTTGTTCATGCTGCTGCCGCTGGTGTTGTCACAATGGATCTTCTGTTACGCGATATCGTCTGGTTCGGGGGCAGTTCCGATGTTGCTGGCCGGTGCCCTGACCGGCTTGGCGGTTGCCTTCAAGCAGGTTGCGGGTCTCAATGTCCTGTTGCTGCTGGGGTTGATTTTTTGGGTTCACCGTCAAAAGCCATGGCAGGGTCTGCGCGCCGCCGGCTGGCTTCTGGCTGGCACGTGCCTCGTGTGGGGCCTGGTGGCGGCCTGTTTCCTCATCCATCGCGCGCTGCGGGACCTGGTTTACAACGTTTTTACGCATAACCTGGAATACGTCGGCGCGCTTTCGTGGGCGGGACGCTGGCAACATGCTAAAGATACGTTGGCTGTTCTGGCGCGAACAGAGGTAATGGTGTGGGTTTTCGCTTTGATCGGCCTGGTCCAGCTTTTCGTGAACCGCAGGCAAGCAGGCGACCCCTCACCCCAACCCTCTCCCCTTATGAAGGGGAGAGGCAGAAGCCTGCCCCCATTTGTGTTTGCGACCGGCTGGCTGCTCAGCAGCCTTCTCGGTGTGGCCGCCAGCGGGTATTTCTTCGCCCATTATTTTCAGCAGACGATACCGCCGCTGTGTCTGGCGGCGGCGCTCGGAGCAGAGAGCGTTGGCAACATTCGCTGGTGGAAGCCGGTACCCGCCTGGGTCCGGGGTTCGAGCCTGGGTTTGGCCTTGGCAGTGTTGCCGGTCATCACGCTTGCTCCGTTTGCCGTTTCGACACCAGCCCAGGCGGCAGCCAGGATTTATCCGGGCGAACCATTTGCGCACATGCCCGAGTTGGGCCGCCGCCTGGCTGAAGTCACGGCGCCCGCTGAGCGGGTATTCGTGTTCGGCGCCGAACCGGAATTGTTCTTTTATGCGCGGCGGGTTTCGGCCAGCCGCTACATTTTTCTTTTCCCGCTTTATGGCCCCTATCGCGACGCGCGCCAGATGCAATCGGCCGCCGCGGAAGAAGTGGAGCGCAACCGGCCCGCCACGGCAGTTTTCATGCCCAACCGGCTTTTCCTTCTGCCGGGCAGCGAACAGTTTTTCACTCGGTGGGCGTTTTCTTATTTGCGCTCCAATTTTCGGGCTGACTCCTTGCTGACTGTGGATTCGAACGGCGCGATTCAGTTACTGACTGCGCCGGAAGGTCAGCAACCCTCGCTGCCAAAAGGACAGCAGATGATGGCGTCTTTGCTGATTAGGAAGAGGGAGAACTAAGTATAGGCTTCGAATTGAGACGGCGGCACTTTCTCTTTGCATCTTTCCTGGAGGTTTCCACAATGGCCGAGCTATGGCGAACACGTATTCACAGACCGGGTTTGACCGGATCTCAACAGGTTTGGCGATCCCGATGGCTGAAGATGTGGGTAATACCAAAGCCTAAGGGCTGCGCTCCAATGCCTTCGCAGTTGCTCGCGTTAGTAATGTGGTCGCCGCTATTGCGTGCCGGGTTTGGGGGTAAAAACGAAGTAATAATCGGGTTTGATCCGGCCGGCGGCAAAGGGCAGCGGTCCGCGATAAACGTTATAGAACCCGGCGCCGACTGAGGGATTCATGGTGGAGCCCCAGGTATTGGGCAGGTATTTTACTGCCTCAAGCAGGACAACCGTGTTCGGGTCCGGCCGCGAAACTCCGGGAGCGGAGTTGGGGACGACGACAATATCGCCCGGTTTGACTTCGGGATGGACCATGTCCAGCGGGGAGGCTCCGCGGCTTTCCATATAGTATTGGAAGCCCCAATGGCCTTCGAACCAGACGGTCCGGCCGGCGCGCTGGTATTTAGCGCACAGAGCGAGCGCGGCATCGCGTTGCGCCTTGGCCTCGTTGGCGTCCGCCTTGACCAGCAGCAAAGTCACGAGCAGACCCGCGAACGCCGGCAAGAACATCAACCACCGGCGGTGCGAATATTTAGCCACGAAAGAACACCAAGAACGCAAAGAGGAAAAGAAAGATGCGCCAGTTTGTGTTCTTCGTGTTCTTTCGTGGCTAATGCTTTCCCGGTTCTCCAGGCGCCGCGCTACCAGGATGCCCAGGGCTGGGGCCAGCGGCAGGAAACTGCGGCCGCTGATGGTCCAGTTGACGAAGGTGGCAAAGACGAAGACGCCGAAAGTCCACAAGAGCAAGAGAAGGGCGTCGGCGTCCCGCCGTTGCCAGCCATCATAGGCCGCCAGCCAAAGCAATTGGAATCCGCCGAGGACAAAAACTGTTTCTTGCAAGGCAAGCCACCAGTTCCGCCCGGCTTTGGGGTGCAGCAGAGGCGCGAGGGTGGAGGCCAGGGGCAACAGCAGCAGACCCAGCGGGATGAGGATGAGACCCGCGAGGAGCACTCGGCGCGGCCAGAGCAGGGGAGCGTACAATAAAATGGGGAGGAAACAACCGCCGGCGAACCCCGCGCCGAGGATTAAGCGTTCGCCCAGGTTGAGACCGGCAGTCTGCTTGCGGGAATAGGCGGCAGCCTGGAGCAAGTGTCCGTGACCGTACAAATGATAAGTCAGCCATTCGTAGCTGCCCGCGAACAGCAAAGGCAGCAGCGGTGCAATCAGCCACCAACCGAGCCGGCGCTGCTTGATAAAACCGTAAGCAAGAAGAAGCGGCACGAGGGCAAGGGCGGGGAACTTGGTGAGGCAGGCGAGGCCCGCAAGAACGCCACTGAGCAGGAAGCACAGGTGGTTTGGAAGTCCGAAGGCCGAATTCCGAAGGCCGAAAGAAGGCCGAAGGTCGAAATCCGAAGAGCACGCGTCGGGTCTGGTTGGTTCGGGCTTTGGATTTCGGATTTCGTTTGGGTTTCGGGGTTTCGGGGTTCGGGTTTCGGATGTAGAGGTGCCGAGGCCTTCCTCGAAGGCAACGACCGCCCACACCCAGAAGGCCAGCATGAGGACATCACACATGACGGTGGTTGCGGAAATGAGAAAGACCGGGGACGCCGGTACCAGAACAGCAGCCAGGCCCGGGCGTTCACAATGGTGTTTCGCCAGCAGGAAGATGCCGCCAACAGCGGCCAACGCCGGCAGCAGAAACGCCAGGTGCAGGGCGGGTTCACTCCACCCGGCCACGCTAGCAACAACGGCGAGGTAATAGCAGGCCAGGGGCGGGTTATCAAAGACGTCGATCATCGGTGTAGTGGTATGGCCCCAGTTCATGGTGGAACCGAAAAAATCGGCCGGGTGCTTTTGAATTTGCTGGGCGACCCGAAGGAATAGCGGATCGTCGATGAAGAAGGCTTTAGACGCAAAGAGTGACAGGGAGACTAGGGTGAGCAGGAGAGGGAAACACCAAGCTCCAAACTCCAAACTCCAGGGAAACTTCAAATTCCAAATCGCTGGCTTTTGTGGAGTTTGGTGTTTCACGGGCGGGTTGCGTCACGTTCAGCTTGTGCAAGATAAACATCAAATACGAAACACCAAACACCAAACACCAAGCTCCAGATAAACTTCAAAATTCCAAATCTTAAAAGCCGAATGCGGTTGCGTTGGAGGTTGGAGATTTGAGTTTCCCTGAAGCTTGATGCTTGAGGTTTGATGTTTTTCTGGAGCTTGGTGTTTGGTGTTTGGTGTTTATTTGGTGTTTGGTGTTTGGTGTTTGGTGTTTTCTTCACTTGGCGGTTTTTGCGCTTTCAGCTTGTCCAAATACTCGGTGGCCAATTTATTCTGCGGGTCGAGGCGTTTGGTCTCTTCGAACTGCCGGGCGGCGTCCTCGAGGTGGCCTTGCTTGGCCAGTATGACCCCGAGGTTCAAGTGGGCCATCGAGTAATCGGGCCGGAGGCGGAGGGCTTCTTCGAATTGTGCGCGGGCCTCTTCGAGGTTTCCGACAAAAGCCATCTCTTCGCCGAAGGCGTAGCGGGCTTCCCAGTAATTGGGCCGCAATGCGAGGGCGTGGGCGAAACCCTGCAACGCCCGCGGCGTCTGGCCCAACTGCGAGAAGGCCTTGCCGGCGTGATAATACACCCGGGGATCCTGGGGCAACAGCTTGCGCGCGCGCTCATAATTCCGCAGGGCGGGTTCGGGTTTGCCCTCCATGGCGTCGATGTTGCCAAGCTCGAGCCAGCCTTCGCTCAAGTCGGGCCGCAACGCCACCGCTTCCGAAAGCCGCGTCCTGGCCTCGGCCAATTTGGCCTGGCGCAATAGCAGGCGGCCCGCCTGGTAATAAGCCAGGTGATGCTGCGGAATCAGCGCGCGCACTTGTTCCCACTCGGCGACCGCCGCCGGCAGGTCGCCCACGCCTTCGAGGAACTCGGCGAAATTCTCATGGAGCCGCTGGTCGTCCGGCGCCCGCTGCAACGCTTCGAGATAGAGCTTGCGCGCTTCCGGCGCCTCGCCGTCCATCTGCCGGCGCAACTCGCGCATTTGGAGCTGCCAGGCGGCCAGCCGCGGGTCCTGCTTGAACTGGTTGGTGAAGGGCGGCTGGGAAATCCGGCGTTCCATGTCTTCCAGGACGCTGTAGCGGTTCCAGTCGGTCAGGCCGATGCGGCGTTCACAGTCCGGCTGGGTTGCCCAGGCTGCGGTCGCATGGTTGGTGGCCCCTGGGGGCAGAAGGGCCGCGACCCGCTCGGCCCAGGCGCGGCCCAACAGGTAGTTGCCATCGAAATTGAAATGGACGTGTTCGTAGAAGAATTCGTGCCCGGGAATGCCTGTGGGCGTATTGGTGGCGAACAGGCCGGCGGCATCGAAAAACGCAAGATTCCGGCCCTCATATTGCCTGCCCAATTGTGTAATGATGGCATTGATGTGGGAATCGGCGCGGAAGGGCAGCGCGTCCAGGTCGCGAGCCGCCTCGAAAGAGGGCAAGGCCATGGCGGAATTGGTCGAGCGCAACAGGCAATCTCCGAGCCGGAACTGGACGCCGGCATCAAGGCGGTCGATACGGGCCGCCTGGTCGAACCATTTTGCCGCTTCGAGATAATTGGTTTCCTTTTCGGCAACGGCGGCCTGGCGCAAAAGCGCGTCGCACACGGCACGGTCGGTGGCGCTCAGGTTTGGGGTGGCGCCCGAGGCAAAGGGAGGCGAATCCCGGAGATTCACTGCCACCGTGCTGAGCACCAGTTTGGCGCCCGCTTCGGTTCCGGCCGTGATAATGTCCTGGAGGTTTTCCTGGAAGTTTAGATAGACGTTCTCCCTGGCGGGGTCGCCGGGCGGCACCTGATGGTGGAGGAACATTTCCATCCCGGCCCACGTTTTATTTGGGGAGGCGCCGCCGCGGAGTTTGCGGCCCCAGGCAGCGAGCAATTGGCCCAGGCGAGCTTGTTGCACGGCCAGATTCAGCCGGACCAGGCTGCGTGAAGGGGCCGAGGGGCCGAAGACGGTTGCGGCGCCGAAGGGGCCGACCATTTCATTGTTGCCCAGGTAGAGAATCCAGCAATCGCCCTCGTGGCGGGCGCACTCGCGGGCGAGGGGCAACAGGGCATGGGAATTGATGGCCGTCATCGCGAGGCAAAGCACCTCGAACTTTTGGCCAGAAAACCGCGCCTCGAGCAGCGCCTGCAAGTAGCGGCCGGCCGCGTAAGCGGGCCGCGGATCGCCGAGCGCAGCAGATTCACCCAGGATGAAGATGCGGAAGGTGCCGGCGGCTTTATGGGCTTTCATGACCACCGGCGGCGGGCTGCGCGCCAGCTCGGGCGGGAAAAACCTCAGGCCGAACTTGTCGTTCTCGACCAGGCAGTCTTCATCGCCGATGCGCAGCGGTCTAAAGAAGTTGGTGGGATAGCCATACCCTGCCAGCCGCAAAGCCAGCTCGAATCCGCCGAAAACCAATAGCGGCCCCAGGACCAGTGCCGCCAGCCGGTAGGCCCATTTGCGGCCAGGGGAAGCGTGAAACGTGAAACGTGAAACGTGAAGATCACCGGATGGGGCCGGGAGGATCTCAGGCTTTTTGGAGTTGTGGGGGTTTTTGCCAGTGTCCTCGTGCTTTTGCGGATTTGCCGGCGGTCCAGGGGGTTTCTCGCCGGTGTCAGGGGCTTGCCTGCCTTGTTTTGTCTTTTTCCGTTTCAACTGGTGGCGACATGAAAACGCATCGGCGCTCGTCCTGCAATCCCGAAACGGCAATGCCTCCGTGAATGGCGGGGAAGGGGAGAGATTTCCCCGTGCTCTGAACGCGCTTTGCTCCCCACGACCGTGCTGTCTGCCGTCCCTGGTCGGGACTCGATCTTGCTCTTTCGTCCCTACCCCCGTTGAAACGGGGGGCTATTTTCGAATATCACTTCGGGACTAAACCCGCACTCGGGCCCTCAAATGCATTGTCCGCGCGACTACGAGAATTGTCGTCTGGAAGTCTCTTTTTGGCATTGTATGTGCTTTTTGCACTCCTGTGTCTGTGTCTAGAGCGCCAACAAAGGCTGAATGCGGTTGGTTGCCAACCGCACCGGGCCGGGAACCGAGCGTGTCAGCAGATTTACGGACAATTCTCCGGTTGGAACGGACTGGAGAAGCCCGAGCAGCAGAATCTCAAACATTTGACATAAATTCTTCTTGACAACAATGACCCATTTTGGTAAAGCTGTTCGCACGCTTGCACAACAAATGACCACTCAACCAGTTATGAAACACCCCTTCTCGACTGCCTTAGCCCTAATTGCCCTGGTTTCCACTCCCGCTCTTGCTGCTGACTCTACCTGGACCAGTACCGTCAGCCAATCGTGGGCCACTTCTGGCAACTGGAGCGCGGGCCTTCCAGGTGCAAATGTCGGCGCAATTTTCGCGGACGGTTCTGTTCAGCATACAGTGGACATCAGTTCGGGGCAGTTCACAACTATGGGCTTCTCTTTTAGCTTTTTCGCCGGCGGTTCCGCCTTCGATATCATTGAGTCGGGCGTCGGCAACGGCTTCAACCTTCGTGGCGGCGGCACCCCCAACGGAATCCTGAACAATGACGATAACACTGAGCTGTTTGAGGCTCCGATCGCGTTGTTCAGCGCCAACGGTTTCACGGGCGGCGGCGCTTCCCAAACGTTCAATGCCGCCGCGGGTGGGCTGACGTTTAGCGGCAGGTATGCGAATGGTAGCCTTCCCACGATCAACAACAACGCCGGGACGATCACGGTTACCGGTGGGTTCAATACCACCATTGGAACGACTGGCCGCGGCGATATCGTCGGCGGCGGCGGTTTGATCAAGAACGGGGCCGGCACACTGACTTTGGGGGGCACCAACGCGAATACGTATAGCGGCAACACGGTCCTGAACCAGGGCGTGCTGACGGTGGCTAAGAATGGCGCCATCGGTGGCGCGCTGGTTTTCAATGGCGGAATCCTTAATCTGGGTGGGTTGAACCAAAACATCGGCACGCCGAGTCTTACCGGCAACAGCACATTGGATTTTACCGGCAACAGCCTCCCCGGCCATCTTCTCCTGCCGCCCGGCAGCAACACCGTCAGTTTCCCGGACAGCCATTCCGTGGCGTGGACCGCAGGAACGACGTTGTCGATCCTGGATTGGAACGCGAACGAAAAGCTGCGTTTCGGCGCCAGCAGTTCGGCTCTTACCGCTGCCCAGCTCAGCGAGATCGTGTTTGCTGACCAGCCCGGCTCTCCAACGGCTCAGATAGACCCTAACGGTTACGTTACCCCGGCTCCTGTTCCTGAGCCCTCGACCGCTGCGCTGGGCTTGCTGGGTGGATGTGCGTTGGCCGTGAGCTTTGTCGCCCGCCGGCGCAAGGTCTGAGCGCCGTTCCATATCGATTTCAGGCCGCCCCGAGGGGCGGCCTTTTTTGTTTGGGGACGGAGGGGGTAGTGGAGTGATGGAGTGCCAAGCGTCAGGAAAACTCCACGTAGAAACCCTCAATTACCACAACAGTTACCGTCACCACCGGTCTGTCCAACACTATCCCAAAGGGCTCCCAAAGGGCTTGGATTTTGATTCTTGATGCTTTCCTGAGGTTTGGTGCTTGAGGTTTGGAGCTTTCCCTGGTGTTTGGTGTTTGGTGTTTGGAGTTTGGAGTCGCTTGCGTTTTGGCCTCCGCGTCCTGCATTCCATCACCCCACGGCTCCAACACTCCATTGTCCATTCCATTCTCTATTTCAAAAAAAGTGCATTCCGGTAAATTTTCTTCTTGCAATCCTATGGGCGGGGACTATGATGGCGTTAATACCTGACCCAAAGACATGCCAGAAGCCAACTCCAACTGGCGGTATTCAGGCGGACGGGCTCTCCGAGCCGGGATCCAACTACCTGTAGTACTTAACGTTGATTCTACGTGTCTTTTGGTTTGGTTTCAGCCCGGAAGTCCGTAGCAGCAAGTCGTACTGATTAGATACAAACCGCTCATTACTCCACTACCCATGATCACTCAACTACCCATGAAAAAATCCACGAAACTTCTCGGCACGCTGCTTCTCGGCGTGGCCTGCGGTGGCGAGGTCTTCGCCGGCAACCAACTTTTTACTTTTGACATTGATCCCAGCGGCGACCCCGCGTTGAACGGCGCGATCATCGCGGGCACGCACAATCACCCTGGTGGCGTGGGGGGCGGCTTTAGTCAACTCTGGTGCAGCGCCGCGGGAGTGGCCACCAACGGTAATCCCGCGACCGGCGGCTATTTGTCGATTACGGATGCCACCAACGGTGGCAACAACCTCGTCTTTGTGTTTCCGGACGTGGACAGCGGATTCCCTATCTCCGGTTTTCAGATCGACATGGACCTGCGCATCGGGAACGGCACGTTAGGCCGCCCCGCCGACGGCTTTAGCGTCAGCTTGGCCCGCTCGGGGGACATCGCGCTGGTCAACGCAACCAACGGCAATGCCAACGGCTTTGCCGGCGGTGATGGCGGTTACGTGCAGGCCCAAGGTGCAGCCGGCAGCAGCGACGTG
Organism: Binatia bacterium; assembly: GCA_035566895.1. Lineage (GTDB taxonomy): Bacteria > Verrucomicrobiota > Verrucomicrobiia > Limisphaerales > UBA8199 > DATMQA01. Next base: position 65,831 of record DATMQA010000221.1, on the reverse strand, counting down.
GAGAACGGGACCAAGACAGGAGTGGCGGTGGTCTTCGATGCGTGGCAAGGCAACTGGTTGCCTGACACGCCGCAGCTTGGCACGGGGAGCAGCGACCGTGAAGGCATTGCCGTGCGTGTCGATGACAAGACTCTGATTCAACTGGAATTGATCAATAACCGTAATTGGCGCGATTGCGCCAGTGGTGGAGTCTCCGGCATCCAAAGTAACCTCACGGATGGCGCCGGTGCCACCTTTAAGACGAATAACGGGGTCATTACTCTTGATGGGGGCGCAGCCTACGCCGCTGGCAATCCGTACACCGGCGGTCTGTCGATTCAAACGGGTACCAACGCTGTGGAGACCGGCAACTTCTTGACGTGCGCTCCGATTTTTGGTAACACCGACACTTCGGGTTCGTTTACCAACCTGAGCTGGGAGCATCTCACCGTCCTATTAACCAACAGCACCCCCACCAATTCCACCCTCGTGGTGAAATGGAAGGGTGTGACTGTAATTAGCAACAATAGCCTGATCTTTTCGCCAACGGTCGGTCGCCTGGTTCTGGCGGGCCGAACCGGCGGCAACAACGAAAACACCCACGCTGACAACATCCATGTGGCCACCAGCTTCAGCACCAATACCTACCTGCAGAGCGTCGTCGGTGCGATTAGCGGCTTTACTTACAACGTATCGGATAACTCGGGGGCGACGGTCAACGCGATCCTTAAAGTTTTGCTTGATGGCAACGATGTTACGGCGACTGCAACCACCAACGTTGTGTATAACCCGCCGCTCACCACCGGCAAGTATGTCCAGGCCACGCGATTTGCGTCCGCGTCGAGCCACGTGGTGACTGTCACCTGGAGTGATACGGCCAATAATACCAATGTCGGCTCGGGGTTGTTTATAGTACCCACCTGGGTGGTTTTCCCGACCAATTTGGCCTTGCCGCTTTCGGCGGTGGATACGACCAAAGTGGGCTTCCACGTCAATGCTTACCAAAGCCTGCAGAACATTCCCGGCAACCGCTGGTATGCCATGGAGCAGTTGGAAGGTTATCATGGGCCGGATCTTCGCGGCGCGCCGATCGTGCCGACTGAAGGGGGGGAGATGGTGTGGGACGGCTCGATGGACTTTGACAATGTCAGCGGGACTACGACCCAGCCCGGCTTCTTCACCCAGAATAATGATTACGCCATCTTTGGCGTTACGCTCGGCTACCCCAGTTCGCTTGGGCGCGGCATCTATGACAATATGGCGTATGAGTTCTCCGGCTACATCTACTTCCCGACGGCCGGTGTTTACACCATGGTGATCGGCAGCGACGATTGTTTCGAGCTGGGCGTCTCCCAGAACCCACACGACAGGCTCGCCACAGTGCTCAATTCGCTCGATGGCAGCCGCGTTCCTACCGGCCCCGCCCCGCCGGTCTTCAACTCAGACACGCTGGCGTATATCGTGGACCAGCCCGGGGTGTATCCCGTCCATTTGTTGCACAATAACGCCACCGGTCCGGCCGCGCTGGAATGGTACACGTTCAGTGGCCCGGGTGCTCTGCCCGATAGCGGCGCGCTCCTCATCAACGACACCAACTCCGCCGGTCGTGGCGCCAGCGGCGTGCAGCTCTTCACCTACCGCAACCTCTCGGGGACAGTCGATGTCGGCCCGTATGTATCGAAAGTCATGCCGACGCGCGGCGCCAATGACGCGGTTTATTTCTCGCCGACGATCGTCGATCTGCACGACGGCACGATCGTGAACGGCACCGGCAAACAAGTCAATACCACCGGCATTACTCTCGCAACGGACGGTAGAACCAATTCGATCACGGTTACTCCTGCGACGCCCGTCACCCACATCGTCCAGGTCGTGACCAACTTCCTGGCAGCCGGCCCGCACACCAACACGCTGTGGTTCGCCGACAGCAACGGCACCAATTACACCTATAGTTGGACCTTCACAGTGATTGGTGGACCTAACGGCGGCAATACCGCCTTTGCGGACTCAACCAACATACTGGGCACCAACATTCCGATCCTCCTGGCTAACCGGGCGGTTCCGGTCGGCAACGTTTCCACACCCGGGTTACGGATCAAGTCCTACCAAATTGCTCAGGACATACCGAACCTGGCTTCCTACGGGGAGAGGGTGTTGCAAGGACTGGAAGGCCCGAACCTGGCGGACCAGAGCGCTACGAATGGAGGCCCTGGCTTCTTCTCCTGGACCGGCATTCTGGATCTGCGCCAAACCACAGGTACGGGCGCTGGTGGCGAATGGAATTATGACCAGATCGAGATCACAGGTGATTCTCCACCCGTTGGTGGGGGCCTGCAGCAGTTCGGCATCGGCACCTTGGTCAGTCCTTCCGGCTCGCCACTCGGCACTGTGCGCATGACGGTAGCCAACGGCACCATCGCCGAGGCCGCGTTCCTGGACATCGGCTGCTGGATGGTCTTCCCGGCGGCGGGCAATTACATCTTCTGGCTCAACACCGACGACGGTGTCAAAGTCCTCTCGCCGCAGGGGAACCCTTTTGGCAAGCTCGGTAGTGTTTATGTCGGTAACCCAATACCCGGCAACCAGACTGCGGATGTCGGTCGCGGTGTGGCTGGCGCGGCTGGCGGCGTACAGACCGGCGGCACGTGGTACCAGGTCAATATTCCGGCAGCCGGCGCTTATCCATTCCGGTTCGTCTATTTCAACAGTGGCGGTGACGGCGGCTTCGAATTGTCGGCCTATGTCACGCTGTCCGATGGCGCCGTGGCCCGCGTGCCGATCAACGATCCGTTCTATCCCAGCTCGATCAAGACCTATCAAACCACGACCAGTGGTGATACGATCAATCCTTACATCAGCTTCGCTAGCCCGGTGTTTAACGACCAGGACGTGCTGTTCTATCAGCCGACGATCGTCGAACTGACCGACGGCAGCGCTGGCGAGACGGTCAATACCAACACGATCACGCTCACCCAGGACGGCGTGCTGCAGCCGTTGGCCATCATCCAGCCCTCGGCCGGCAAGACCCGGATCACACAACAAATGAGTCCTTACTTGCCGTTGTATAGCGGCAGGCACACTAACATCTTGGTCTTCAATGATGGCAACGGCGATACCTACTCCAACAATTGGCAGTTCGTAGTGGTCGGGCCCAGCTTCAACATTGTGCAGGTGCCCGCGGCTAGCGTTGTCAGCCCGAGCCTGGTGGATACCACCAAGCCGGGGTTCCTCGTCACCGCCTTCCAGACCATCTCGAACACGCCCAACACGACGGCTTGGACGGAGCAACAGTTGCTTGGTGTCTTCGCTGACAACGGCTACAGCGCGTTTGTTCCGGGCGGTGGTACCAATATGTGCGTCCAGACGAACACGCAGCCTTTCGGCGGTCTGTTCGGGGGCACCAACGGGCCCAATGGAACCATCATCTATACTAACGTCATCGACTTCGTCGATAACATCGGCGTCAACGGCGACAGCGGTGAGTATCGCTATAACTTCTCCTTCGGGACGAACTTCGGGTTCGTCAAGAACCCGCCTCCGCCTTCGACGGATGGTCAGACTAACAACACCACCCTGGTCTTTGCCGGGTACATGACATTCCCGAAAGCGGGCAATTACGTCATGACCGGCAACAGCGACGACGGGTTTAAGTTCACCATCCCGTATGGTGGCAGCGCCTACAGCCCCGCTGGCACCATCCTTGGTGTTGCGGACGCCGGGCGCGGCAATACGACTGGCGGCGCGGGCAATCCGTTCCGTGGGTCGGTGACGCCGGCCGTGTTCAACATCCCAACGGCGGGGACGTATCCGATTCGTATGCTGTGGGAGAACGGCGGTGGCGGTCTCAACGTCGAATTCAGCATGTTCAGTTACGCGGCCAACGGTGCGGTTTCGCGCGTGTTGATCGGCGATGCCAACGATCCCAATGCTCCGAAGGTATATCAGGGCCTCACGACCAACCCTCCGGCGGTGGTTGCGTTCCTGCCGGCGAATATTCCGGGCTTCGGTACTGGCTCGGGCAACTGGATCGGCAATGCGCCAAATCTTACGCTGGGCGGCCTGAACGGCTCTCAAACCGGTCCGGTCAGCACGGACTTCGGCCTCTGGCTGAGAGATGGCGCCACGACGGTCAACCCCGGCTCGGTGACCCTCTCACTCAATGGCATCAATGTGCCTGGCGTCGTTGCTACTAACGGCAACGGGATCACCGGAATCTTCCGATTTGCCACAAATAACGGGGCTGGTTTCTGGCCGTCGGGCCAGAATGGGCCGTTGAAGGTGAGTTTCACCGACAACCTGGGCAACAGTTACTCCTACACAGTGGTTAACGTGGTTACGCCGTTCGATGGCGGCACGCTCCACGGCGGCTACTTCGCTACCTGGGCTGACTCGAACAAGCCTGGCTTCCGGGTTCGCAGCTACGAGGTTGATCCGGCGATTACGGACGAGGGCGTTAATGCTGGTGCGGTAACCACGACCGGTAACCCGAATACGGCCAATCGCACGTATCTATGCGAGTCGGTTCTGGCCGGATATTGGGGCCCGGACTGGTCGCGCAAGACTAACTCAGCCTCCGGGCCTGGTGTCAATTACACCCCCGCTCAGGCAGGGTTCACCTCCGCCACTGACTTCGGCTACTTCGATGTCATCGGCACTGGCCCGTCCAATGGCGTAATCAACTTCAACGGCCAGTGGCCTTCGCAAGCGGGTGACTTCACCTCCAACACGCCGCCGGTGTTGAATTACTTCAACATGCCGTTGCCGGGTATCCCGGGCTTCGGGCCCACGACGATCAACAACAACCGCAGCAATAGCTTCATGCTGGAAATCCTGGCCTACGTCCAATTCCCGACGAATGGGACCTATACTCTGGGCATCAGCAGTGACGACGGCTTCCGCGTCACCCAGGGTACCTGGGACCCGCCGACCAACAAAGGCGCGTTCCTGATCAACAGCCCGGCCAATCTCGGCCAGGGTGTGCTGGCGGGTTTCCACCCGATGACTCACGCCCAGGAAGAGCAGAATCCGCTCTCCACGCCGTTGACTAACAGCATCACGGGTAACCTGGTCCTGGTCACCGGGACGGGCGGTGGCATAGGCGCCACCAACGGTGATGGTTGCGCGGTTGGCAATCCTGGTGCTGTCGCCGGCAACATCGCCATCATGTATCGCAGCGTCGCCTGCGGGTTCCAACAACAGGTCACGGCTGCGTCGCTGGCTGGCGCCAGGGCGGCGGTTATCATCCAGAAACGCCGGCCCACCACCGATGGCATCTTCCCCGAAGAATTCACCATCGCTCCGCAAGTCGGGATTCCGGCGGTGATGATCGAGGAGCAGGACGGCAACGCTATCGTCTCGAACCTCCAGGCGAGTGTAGCGGTCAACGTGACGCTCGTGGCGCTGGATAACCTGTACAACCAGTCGCAGGCCAAGACGCCGGTGCTGGGCCAGAGCTCGGTCGGCAAGGGCAACAACGATTGCAACTTCCGCATTGTGGTCACGAATGCTCCCGGTATCTACCCGGTCCGCACGGTGTATTTCAACGGCGGCGGTGGCGTCAACGTCGATTGGTATTCGCTGACCGGCGTCAACAACAACAGAGTGCTGCTCAACGACCAGGCCACCGGCAATAGCGGCACCAACGGGATTGCGCTGAGCGCGTTCTTTGGCCTGATCCAGCCGGCGATCACCAACGACGGCACGAACATCAAGATAACCTATGTAGGCACGCTGCAGACCAGCCCGACCCTGGTACCGACCAGTTGGAGCAACCTGGGCACCAGCGGCAGCACGCCTAACACGCAGACTATTCCGATCAGTTCCTCGCTGGCACAGCAGTACTTCCGCGTGCAGTACGTGCAGCGGCAATAGCTGCCGGACCAGTTAAACGGTTTCACGAAGGCCGGATGCGCAAGCATCCGGCCTTCCTTATTAGGCATTTGTCACGTGTCACGGCTAAAATACACCCTATGCGCGTAGAGAGGGGCGCCGCACCGAGCGCCAAAACCGCAACGCTCCCCCGCCGAATACGAAATGTAAGGAAGGACGGCCATAAAACAGGCCACAACATCGTAAGCGCCCGGGAGGTGTAGGAATTACTTCACCGCCTCAGTTTTTCAGTATTGCAACGTTTTAGCGCTTTAGCGTTTTATTCAAAATCTCCAGTGCTTACCGAGCTTGTAACGACCTGCAGATTCAAGATCCCTCGTGTTTACCGAGGTTGTAACGACTGTAACGGATCGTTACGGATAGTGTAACGGATAAAAAGCGCAAAAATCGCCCGTGTTTACCGAGGTTGTAACGACGTAACGGATCAAAGGGGGGGTACTATATACATATATACCTCTCTTCCTCATCCTCTCGTCCCCTTCGCTCGTCCTTATCCATCCCCAACTGCCACTAACTGCGACCACACCCCACCCTTCGTCCTCACTCAGCCCGCAACATTGGCTAACCGCGGCTAACATCGGGCAACTGAGCTTGATGCTTTTTTGCAGTTTGGAGTTTGATGTTTTTCTGGAGCTTGGTGTTTGGAGTTTGGTGTTTTGGAAAGGTGTTTGGTGTTTACTGTCGCGCACCCTTGCGTGTCACTGGCCGCCGGTAAGCGCCCGCAACTCCGCCTGGGCTTCCGGGTAATCCGGTCGCAGTTGCAGCGCGTGGGTGAGATGGACGACGGCTTCCTCGCGCCGGCCTTGTTTGGAGAGGGCGATGCCCAGGTTTGCCTGCGCTTCGGGATCGTTGGGTTGAGTCCTGGCCGCTTCCTGAAATTGGTCGAGCGCCTCCTCGACCCGGCCATTATTGAACAGCAAACTACCCAGGCTCTTGCGCGTGATGATGTCGTCGGGCCTGGATCTCAAGGCTGCCCGCAGTTGAGCGATGGTCGGCTCGACTTTTCCTTGTTTGAGCAGGAGCGCAGCCAGGTTGAGCCGGATGCGATAATCATCCGGATTGGTTCGCAACGCCGCTTCATACTCGTGGGCGGCCTCGTCGAGGCGGCCTTGTTTTTGGAGCGCGAAGGCGAGGTTATTGTGGGCTTCGGCGAATTCGGGCATCTGCCGGAGGGCTTGTTGGAACAGAGCAATGGCCTGATCCACCGACCCGAGGTTCATCAACAGGCTGCCCAAGCCGTTGAGGGTGTTAACATCATCGGGTTTCAGGCGCAAGACCGCGCGGTACTCGGCCAGGGCTTCGGACAGGAGGCCCTGTCGCTGCAGCGCATTCCCAAGGTTGCCATGCGCGAGATAATTGCTTGGCTCGACCTCGACGGCGTGGCGGAAAAGAGTTTCGCTGCTCTGCCAGTAGCGGGCCTGACGGATGGTTAGAAGGGCGCAGACAGCGAGAACAACCACGAATACACACGAAGAAACACGAAAGGAAAATGGACGGCGCCAGGCATCAGCGAGTCCGGTCCACGTCACCATGATAAAAATCCCGACCAGGGGCACGTAAGTGTAGCGGTCGGCCATGGATTGATGGCCGACCTGGACCAGGCCGATGGCCGGCACGAGGGTGCCCAGAAACCAGAGCCAACCCACCAGCAGATACGGGCTTTCCCGGCGCCTCGCCAGCACAAGAATCGAAATAGCCGTCAGCACAAGCACGGACAGCACCACGGTGCCGACGGGCCAGTAGCCCGGGTGTGCATAAATGATCGAGAGATTCACCGGCCAGAAGCACTTGCCCAGATAGCGGCAGTAGGCCACGAGAGCATTTTCCAGGCGGGCCGAGAAAGGAAGGTGGGCAATCATGGACATTGCCCCGGCCTGTTTCTGAACGAGATACGTGACCGCGCTGGAGCCCGCGGCGAGGAGGAAGAAGGGAGCTTTGTCGAGCAGGGTTGAAAGTTGAAAGTTGGAAGTTGAAAGTTGAAGGCGCCCAAGTGGCCAGTAATCCAGCAGCAGCAAGACGAAGGGTAGGGTGACCAACATCGGTTTGGCCATTAACCCCAGGGCGAAGAAGACCAAGGATAGAATGTAATAGAGCGGGACGTGGTTTGGACTGTGGACCGTGGATTGTGGACCGTGGACTGTGGACTTTAGACCTTGCACTTTGGACTTTGGACCTTGGCCTTTGGACTTTTCCACATACCTGACATACGCCCAGATGGTGAGGAGAAGGAAGAACGTGCTCAGGACGTCCTTGCGCTCGGCGACCCACGCAACCGATTCGACCCGCAGTGGATGCAGTCCAAAAAGCGCGGCGACGAACAGGCTGCGCCGAGCGGCGTGGGTCATGCGCGCAAGCACCAGGAAGAGGAGGACGGTGTTCATCCCGTGCAGGAGCACGCTGGTCAGATGATGGCCTCGTGCATTCAGACCGAACAATTGGCAGTCCAGCATGTGGGAGAGCCAGGTCAGGGGATGCCAATTGCTGGCTTCCGAGGTGGTGAAGGCCCACTTTAGATTCTCCCAGCTCAGGCCGGCCTGAACGTGGAGATTGGACGTGACGTAAGTGCCGTCATCCAACCCGGCGAAAACCGGTGTAATAGTGGGCAGGAAAACCCCCAGGACCGCCAGAAACAGCGCAACAGAAACCAGCGCCAGGGTTTTACTGGATTGATAGGTTGACGGATTAGTGGATTGTTGACTCATCTCTCCGGGTCATTTTATCCCCTTATTAACCCAATTAACTCATTCAACCTGTGTAACAATGTAACCATGTAACCCATGTAACCATCAAGCTACTTTGCCTGGAGCTTCAGAAGCTGTTGCTGTGCTTCCGGGTAATTGGGTTGGAGCCGGAGCGCCTCGGTCAGGTGATGGAGCGCTTCGTCCCGGCGTCCGCTGGCGGCCAGCGCGACGCCGAAATTGCCATGGGCGCGGGCGGAGTTGGGGTCGCGTCGGACGGCGGCCTCGAAGCAGCGGAGGGCTTCGTCGCGGCGGCCCGTACTCCAGAGAGCCCTGCCCAGGTTATTGTAGGCAGAGGTGTAGCCGGGCTTCAACCGAATGGCGGCTTCGAACTGAGCGATGGCTTCGTCGGTTTGGCCTTTGGTTCCCAGCGCGATGCCGAGGTTGTTGTGGGCCTCGGGGTAAGAAGGATTGAGGCGCAAGGCCGCCTCAAATTCGGAAAGCGCCTGGTCCAAACGGCCCTGGGCTTGCAGGGCCGACCCGAGATGGTTGTGAGCCGGCGCGTAATCGGGTTTCTGACGGATAAGCTCTTCGAGTTGGGTGCGCCCCTCCTCCGTGCGCCCAACCAGGCACAAGGCGGCACCGAGATTGCTCCGTGCTTCCACATAGCCCGGATAAAGTTTTACGGCCTGGTCGAATTGGCTGATGGCTTCCTCGAGCCGGTCTTTTTTCTCGAACGCGGTGCCGAGGGCGTTGTGGGCCTGGGCGTAATTGGGCTTAAGTCGCACCGCCTCTTCCAGTTGTTCAATTGCTTCATCCAGCCGCCCCCGCTGCAGGAGGGTATCGCTGCCCAATTGCAAGTAACTCACGGCATTTGCCTCCGTAACTGCCAGCGCATGGCGGAACAGGGTGCCGCTGTCATGCCAATAACCGGCCTGGCGCCAGGCCAACCCTGCGCACAGCAGCAGTGTGGCCGTCGCAGCGACCGAAAGGAGACGTTTTGAACGAACGCTGTGGCCCTGGTAGCGCAGATCTCCAATCTGCTGTATCGCGGGGTTGCCATCCGCCAGCCGTGCGTTTGGTACGGTGTCTGACGGCTTGGGCGCGGCCTGCCGATTGGAAATCGGCGATACAGCAGATTGGAAATCTGCGCTACGTTGATGGCGTCGTGCGAACAGGCGCTCAGTCGCAAGAAAGTTCACCAGGTCGACAATTCCCCATGACAGAACGATGAATGGGCCCAAGAGTGGCAAATAAGCATAGCGATCCGCCATCGATTGCGCGCCCACTTGCACGAATCCGAGCACCGGCACCAGCATGCCAAGAAACCAGAACCAGCCGACCAGCCCGTAGGGGTGGCGCTTGTGCCACGCGAGCATCAGTATCGAGATGCCGACCACAATGGTCACGGCCAGCCATACTGTCCCAGGCGGCCAGTGGACTGGGTGCGGATAGAAAACCGCAAGGTTGGCTGGGTAGAAGAGCTTGCCGAGGTAACGACCGTAAGCGACCAGAGCATTGTCCAGGCGCTGCAAAAAGGGCAGCCCGACAGAGGTCTGCACCGCACCGGCCCCGTGCTGGACTTGGAACGTAATGAGACTCGCAAGCGCGGAGAGGAGGAAGAAGGGGATTTTTTCGAGCAGAGTTGAAAGTCGAAAGTTAGAAGTCGAAAGTTGGATTCGCCCGAGGGGCCAGTAATCCAGCAGCAACAAGACGAAGGGCAGGGTGACCAGCATGGGTTTGGACATTAGACCCAACGCAAAGGAGATCAGTGCAAGAATATAGTAAAGTGAAGGCTTAGATGTGAAACGTGAAACGTGAAACGTGAAACGTGATTTGTGGGTCGTGATGTTTGATGCGGTGGCTTTGGACTTTGGACTTTGGACTTTGGACTTCGAGACTATGGACGGTGGACGGTGGACTGCGGGTTTCTCCACATAACGGGTGTACGCCAGGAGCGTGAGCAGGAAGAAAAGCCCACTCAGCACGTCTTTGCGTTCCGACACCCAAGCGACGGATTCCACGTGGAGTGGGTGAAGGGCAAAAAGTCCCGCCACGAACAAGCTGCGCCAGGTTGCGCCCATCAGGCGCTGTAACCATAGAAAGACCAGCAGGGTGTTGGCTTCGTGGAGCAGGAGGTTCGCGAGGTGATGGCCCCAGGGCCGCAACCCAAAGATTTGGGCATCGAGCATGTGCGAGAGCCAGGTGGCGGGATGCCAATTGGCGGCCTCCGTGCTGCGAAAGGCCCAGGCGAAATTGGCGGCGGTCAAGCCGCCCTGGACATGGGCATTGCCCGTGACGTAATCCGGATCATCGTAATTGATAAAGTTACCGCGAATTGCGGGCCAAAATGTCCAGGCCACCAAAGCCAGCAGGAGGCCGAGAATGAGGCATGGGCGGCGCTTCATTGTTTGGGTGGAGCGGAATCCAGTTCTCGCAGCCGCCGCTGGGCTTCCGGATAATCAGCTCTGAGCCGCAGTGCCTCGGCAAACTGGCCTCGGGCTTCGTCACGTTTGCCTTGCTGGGCGAACAGGGCACCCAGGCCGCAGTGGCCCTCGGCATTGTTCGGTATCAGCCGGATGGCTTCGCGATATTGCGCCTCGGATTCCTCAAGGCGGCCTTCCTCGGCCAGGTCAGAGGCGTGGCGATTGGCGGAATCGGCCGCCTTGCGATAATGTTGGGTCGCCTCATTGGTCCGGCCCAGGGCCGTGAGGGCGATGGCGAGGTTGACGTGCGTCAGCGGTTGGTCGGGATTCAATTCGAGGGCTTTACGGTAATGCTCGAGCGCCTCCTGATAGTTGCCCTGGCTGGACAGCGACACCGCCAGGTTGACATGGCCCGTGATATGCAGCGGATTAATTCGCAGCGCCTTGCGGTCGTGTTCGATGGCTTCGGCGACCCGGCCGCGATTGGCGAGGATCACCGCGAGGTTGATGTGGGCCTCGGGATTGTCGGGATTGACCTGGAGCGCGCGCTGATAAAAGTCCATTGCTTCATTATAGCGGCCTTTGGCAAAGAGCGCATTGCCGACGCTCACCAGGCTATCGACCTGATTCGGGCCTGTCTCCAGCGCGCGGCGGTATTCTTCAAGCGCTTCATCGAAGTGACCGCGGTGAAGCAAATCCTTGCTGAGGTTGTAGCGGGCCATCCACGAATCAGGGTTCTTGGCCACGGTATCGCGCCAGAGTGTCTCGACGTCTTTGTAGGAGCACGCCTGGTGCCAGGTGAGGGTGCCCAGGCCCAGCAGCAGCAGGCCGCAAACAACCGGTTGCAGCCAGGGTGTTTTCAGACGTGCAGGGACAATTTTCATTGCGGTGGCAAGGCCCGCCGCGCCCAGCGCCAAAGGTCCGAGGCAAGCGGCGTACTGGTAATGGTCCGCCACAAACGTATAACGGAAGGTGTAGAGCATGATGAATCCGAGCATCGGGCTCAGGGTCGCACAGAAAAATACCGCCGCGACTTCCGGACCGCGTCCGAGCGTCCGCCGAGCGAAGTATAGGAGTGCACCCAACCCCACCCCTGCTGCCGTCCACGCATAGGCCAGAGGGTCGGAGGGGTTGATCACCCAGCGTGGGTAGCTGAAGGCCAGGTGCTCTGGCCATAGCAGTTTGCCGAGGTAAAACCACACCGCGCGGCTGGCGATGAGGATTCGCTGCAAGAAACCCAAGGCGAACTCCCGGCCATGGGTCCCCTGGTGGTAACGCTCCCACCACATCGTCAGCAGTCCCATTCCCACGCCGAAGATGATGAAGGGGACGATCTGGGCCAGCCGCTTCAGAGTGATTGGTTTTTGCTGCAACCACAAAACCAGGAACAGCGCTGCTGGAAGTGTACAGGCAGTGGTCTTGCTGAAAAGCGCCGGCAGGTAGAAAATCAGCGCGGCAACATAGAACTGCCAGCGGGACCTGGGCTGCTCCTTGATAAACTCCATCCAGGAGCCCAGAGCCAGCAGCATGAAGAAAAAGGAAAACAGGTTCTTGTGCTCGGTAATCCAGGCGACAGTCTCGACCTGAACCGGGTGCAAGGCAAAAAGCGCGGCGGCGAGCCAAGCGCTCGGCACCGCCAACCGCAGCAACAAGCGCCAGACCAGCAGGACATTCAAACTGTGGACCAAAAGGTTGACCCAATGGTAGCCGATTGGATTCAGGCCCCACAACGAATGCTCGAAACGAAAGGCGGTATAAACCAGCGGGAAATATTGAGAGGGAGAGTCAGTGGTAAACCAAATCCGCCACAGGCCATTCGGTGCGGTTAGTAGTTTGTTCGTCGTGACATAGACGTCGTCATCCCAGATAAAGCCGGCGTGCCAGACCGGCTGATAAGCCAGCAATGTGGCAGCGACCAAAAGCAGGCCCAGGAGGAGGTTCCTGGTGGTGGATGATGGTTGGTGGATAATGGATGATGGGGCCGGGTGAATGGTAAGCGGAGGTCGGAGAGATGTTGGTGGAGCGCAAACAGAAGCAGGCTGAGGCATTGGGCCATCCTGGGATGGTGGCTTGGTCGCCGAAAGATTCTGTCGCCTGGCGGATCTGTTCGATCGGCCGCCGGTTTGCCGCTTCATTAAGCGCTTATCATACAAGGGCTTCGCGCCCGAATCGAACACAAAACGAAACACCCTCCTGAAGCCAGGCCCGCTTCCCGGTTAAAGTTTGGCAGTAGACTAGCGACCCCTTCTCGCAAACTTTCCCTGGCGACGATGGGTGGAAAGCCGGCATGTCCGGTTCACGCGCATGGCGCAGCAGATGCCTGCAGAAGATGAGAAACAACGTTGCGCTGCCGGGTTCGGGTACGAGAGCGAAGGCGGCATCACCGATGAGCGTGTGAGCTGCGGAAGTAGGATGTACGGCGTCCCAGAAAAGATACTTCGAGGGATCGGCCACGGCGGTGCCATTGCCGGCGAAAGTGTCGTCGCCGGTGTAGGCCCGATCGGTCACATTAGTCAGGCCGTAGGAAGCGGGATTGGCAATCAGGTCATTGGACAGCGTGAAGAGGTCGAGCCGGAAGAGGTTGAGGCCGGTATCGGCTGCCTGAACGGCGTCGAGATCGAGCTTGAGGGCAGAGTTGAAGTCAGTGGTGAGCTGTGTAGCTTGCGCGGCCTTGGCAGTGCCGCGATAGCGCGGGGTTTTGCCCAGGTCGGGGAGATTCAACACCATCACATTGCGCGCGCCGTCGTTGTAAAGCGTTTGGACGTTATTCTTCATGTTGTCAGCAACGGATTGTGCTGTGGTGGTCGCGCCGCTGTCCAAAACGCCGAAGAAATCGTTGCCGCCGCCCAGGAGCGTGAAGAGTTGGTTGGCCGACGCCATGTTGGCGTTTGTCCACATCGTGATCTGAGCGCCAATGTTGGGCGCGCGGATTTGAACGAAGCCGCCGGGGTTCAGGATCGTCGAACCGTTGCCGGTGGTGACCCCGCCATAGGCGAAATCTTTCCCGCCATTTTGGCTGCCGGTGGGAGCGCCCAATCTCAGCAATGTGCCGAGCCGCTCGACCCAGAGAGGGCCGTTGGAGAAGCGGCCATCAGAGTAGCCAGGCGCCTTGGGCGCGGTACCGAAGGTGATGGCCAAATCGTTGCCATGGTCCGAAAGGCTGTCGCCGAAAACGATGAGGTCATTGAAACTCGCCGCCAGGGTGGAACCGGCGAGGAAAAGGAAGAGAATAAAGGTGACTGAGCGAAGGGCGACTCGATATGTGCCACGGCTATTATTCACGGGTGTTGCGGGCATAGTAACTGCCTTTCCACTGAAATCAAGCCGAAAATGACCAAAAACCGCGGAAAACGGCCTTGAAATCGCACGAATCCTGCAGCCGCCGGACGTTCACGTTTCACGTTTTACGTTTCACGTCTCCAGGTTTGACTTTATTCCGATTCCTCAGGAAACTCTGAGCGCGATTTCTGAGTGATGATGAAACTTTACTCCCTCTGCGCGCTAGCGACGGGGTCGCTGCTGGCGTTGGTTCCAGACCTCTCCCGGGCGGCGATGGCTCCTGAGTCGTTTATCTATGAAACTCCGCGAGAGTTTTTCGGCAGCGGCGATTTCGATGGCGACGGCCGGCTGGACCTGGTCATCGTGGACAAAGAAAGCGGCAAATACCGGATAGGCTACGGAAGCGGCGGCGGTATGTTTTCGTGGGTCGATTGCCGGCCCAGCGGCCTCAAAGGCATTTCCGGAGTTAGCATCGGCAAACTGTTTGCGACCAACCTGGATGGTCTGGCGTTCGCCTCGCCTGACGCAACCGAACTAACACTAGTCGAAGCGGCCAGCACCACCGCCACAGGCAAGCCGCTGGTGGTGCCCTTTACTGCCGCAATGGGACCAAACACGCTGGTGGCAGCCGCGGCCGGTGGCCCCGGTGGCACGCGGCTGGCGGACCTCTACATCGCCAGCATTTACAACTCGCCGGATGCGAACCTGGCGACGTTGCTGCGCAACAACGGCACCGATTTTCCAAAGCTGAGCGAGGCTGCACTTTCGGCGCCGGAGGTCAAAGCCAATCGACTCGCGCTCAAGACCGGCCAGCCCGAACTGGTTTGCTCGGTGCTTCATGATGACAAAGGTGACATCTTTCGAGCCGAGGACCTCAGCTCGGGCAAGCCCGTGACAATTGCCACAGCTTCAGGCCTGCCTGCGGGTGTGGACTATGCCGCCGGCAATTTCGGCGGGTCGCCTCTCTTGGAGTTCGTCTTTTACAAGCCCGGAGAAAACAAACTGGTGGTTCGGCCCGTCGAGGAAGCGGCGCCCGGTCAGTTCCGCTTTGGCAAAGGAGACACTTTTGACCTTGGCCAACCGGTCCGCCGCGTCATCACCATTCATCATGCCACCGGCGAGAAATTGCTGGTCATCTTCGGCCAGGGCGAAACTGCCGGTGTCTTTAATTTCGATGGGGTCAAGGCGCCCGCGCCGGTCCAAACCATTTCCGGCACGAATGATTTATTTACGTGCGCGGCGGGATTGGGAGATGGATTTATCACATTTTTGCAACCGGCGTCGGGAAAATTCTCGACGCGTTACCGCGTGTATAACGCGAGCGGCGCGGGGTTTGTGGCCGGAGCATTCGGCAGCCTTCCCTCGCTGGCCGACAACGACAATATTACTATCCCGGACATTTATCAGCGTATCACCGCGAACCTCACCGTGAAAAACGAAGCGGAGATGAAGCCCTTTACCAACACCATTCCGGGCACGCGTGTCAGCTATGCAATGGTGCCGATCCCGGCGGGAGAATTCGTGATGGGCAGCCCTGCCAGTGAGGCCAACCACAACGCGGACGAGGCGCCGCAGCACAAAGTCAGCATCTCACCCTTCTGGATGGGGCGCTGCGAAGTTACCTGGAACGAATACGAGTTATTCATGTATCCCGACGAAGAGCACCGCACGCGCATGACCATTCCCACCGATGCTGCCGCGGACAAGTTGGCCGATGCGGTCAGTCATCCTTCCAAACCGTACGTGGAGATGAGTTTCGGCATGGGCAAAGACGGCTACCCGGCCATTGCGATGACCCAGCACGGCGCCAATAAGTACTGCCAGTGGCTCAGCGCCAAGACTGGCCAGTTCTATCGCTTGCCGACCGAGGCCGAATGGGAATACGCCTGCCGCGCCGGCACTACCACCGCCTATTTCTTCGGCGATGACCCCTCCAAACTGGGCGAGTACGCCTGGTACGAGGAAAACAGCGATTTCAAGTATCAAAAGGTCGGCAAGAAAAAGCCCAATCCCTGGGGGCTCTATGATATGTGCGGCAACGTCGTCGAGTGGGTCCTTGACCAGTATGACCCCAATTACTATCAACAGTGCGCCGGCACTAGTCCCATCCTCGATCCTTGGAATAAGGCCACCAAGCCGTATCCGCATTCGGTCCGCGGCGGTTCCTGGGACGACCCGGCCCCCAAATGCCGCAGCGCGGCCCGCCGCGGCTCTGACCGCACCTGGAAAATGCAAGACCCGCAACTGCCCAAGAGCATCTGGTATTTCTCCGACGCCCAGTGGGTCGGCTTCCGCATCGTCCGCCCGCTCAAGGTGCCGACGGCCGAACAAATGCAGAAATACTGGAGCAGCGGAGTAGAAAGAGATTGAGTGTGATTTTAACCGAACTCTGCCACTTAAACACGAAACAACAAACCTTAAATCGAAGACGTTTATGCAAAATAATCCGACCCCTCCGTCCACAGCGGTCAGTCGCCGCCAGTTCCTTAAAACCTCATCCCTCGCGGCGGCCTCGGCCGCAGCGGCGGTGACCTTTCCTTCGCTGGTGCACGCCCAGGGCAAGCAGGCGATCAACGCGGTCATCATTGGCGTCGGGGGCCGCGGCGGCGGTGCCGGCGGCAATTTCCTTGAGGCCGTCAAGACGGTCGGTGTCGAAGGTAAAATCGTGGCAGTCGCCGACCTTTTTCCCGAACAGGCCCGGCGCGGGAAGGACAATTTCGAGGTTCCTGAGGACAAGTGCTTCAGCGGGTTCGATGCCTATCAGAAGGCGCTGGCCGTGCCCGGAGTCAACTACGCGATTCTGGCGACGCCTCCGGGTTTTAGAGCGGCCCACTTCAAGGCTTGTGTCGAAGCCGGCAAGAATATCTTCACCGAGAAACCGGTGGCGGTGGATGGATCCGGTTGCCGCGTGATGTATGAAGCTGCCGAAGCTGCTAAAGCGAAGAATCTTAAGGTCGCCGCCGGCACGCAGCGCCGTCACCAGGCCGGCTACATTGAGACCATTAAGCGCATTCAGGGCGGTGACATCGGCGACGTAGTCGCCTTGCGCGCTTACTGGGTGAACGGCGGACCGATCTGGCACCGCGGCGACCACGGCGATAGCGAATTGGAGCGGCAGATTCGCAATTGGTATCATTACATCTGGCTTAGCGGCGATCACATTTGCGAACAGCACGTGCATAATATTGACGTGTGCAACTGGATCATGAACGGCCATCCGGTGAGGTGCTGGGGCCAGGGCAGTCGCCAGCAATTGGGCGACAAATCCGGGGAGATTTGGGACAATTTCGATATCGAATATGAATACGCGAATGGGGTTCGCTCGTTCAACTACTGCGGCCAGGTCAAACGCGATTGGTCTTCCGTGAGCGAAGCGGTTCACGGCACCAAAGGCACGGCCAATCCGTCCGGCACGATTCACCCCGCGGGCGGCCAGATGTGGCGTTACCGCGAGAAGGCCATCGATCCTTATGTCCAGGAACACATCGACCTCATCAACGCCATTCTCGGCGACAAAGAATTGAACGAGGGAAAGCAAGTCACCGACAGCACCCTGACCGCGATCATGGGCCGCGAGGCGGCTTACAGCGGCGCAGGCGTCAATTGGGAGGACATTCTGAATTGCAAGTTCACCTACGGTCCCGAGATGATGTACCAGAACTGTGCCAAAATGGAATATGGCGCGTTCCGCACGCTCCAGCCGCCCATGCCGAGCCGGCACGACATCTTGAAAGACCCGCCGGTGCTCCCTACAGCGAGCGCATAGAGTTGGTTCCCGTGCAGAGTTTAAGCTTCATGGCCGGCCCCTGTGGCCGGCCTTTCTTTTAATAGCCGATGAATGACGTTTTTACGCCAGTCGCGTTCAAGGTTCAGCGTCCGAGGTTCAACGTACTAGGTTCGTCCCTGCTCTGCGCTGCCGCCCTCCTCATGGGCTGCCGTTCAACTCCTCCCACCCAACCCCTACACCGTTATGAGTTCAGCCATCCGGCGATGGGCACACTATTCGGCATTACCCTTTACGCCACCAACCAGCCCGCTGCCGAATCCGCGGCCCGGGACGCCTTTCGCCGGGTCGATCAGCTCGAGGACATCATGAGTGACTACCAGGCGGACAGCGAGCTGATGCTGCTGTGCGACAAGCCCTTCGGTAAACCCGTGCCCGTGAGCGTTGAGCTCTTTGACGTGCTAGTGCGAGCGCAGGAGATTTCCGAAAAATCCGGCGGCGCCTTCGATGTAACCGTTGGCCCTTATGTGCGCCTGTGGCGGTTTGCGAAAAAGCGAAATGTGCTGCCGACCTCTGCCGAGCTGGCCGCTGCCGCGCCCTCGGTCGGCTACCAGAAGCTTCGGCTGGATTCCCGTGCTCGCACCGTCACCTTGATGGCGCCCAAAATGCGGTTGGACCTAGGTGGGATTGCCAAAGGCTACGCGGCGGACGCCGCGTTGTCGCTGCTGAAGGGCAGGGAGATCAAACGTGCACTGGTGGCCGCCAGCGGTGACATTGCCGTTGGAGAACCGCCGCCCGGCCAACCCGGCTGGAAAGTCGCGATTTCGACAATCGATGCCCACAACAACCAAGTCTCCGGGACAGTGGTGCTTCACAACGCTGGCATCTCGACTTCCGGCGATACCGAGCAGTTCATCGAGATTGGCGGCGTTCGCTATTCGCACGTTCTCGAGCCCGCTATGGGCTTGGGACTAACCAACCGCATTCAGGTCTCGGTCATCGCTCCGAATGCCACCGCGACCGACGCGCTGGCCACCACCGTTTGCGTCCTCGGCCCCCGCCGTGGGCTGGCTCTGGTAGATTCGCTGCCGCATACATCCGCTTTGATTCTGACGAAGGAAGACGGGCAAACCAGAAGCTTCGTTTCCCGCCGCTTCAAGCAAATCCCTGAGGCCAATTGAGCCCAGGTCAGAAGATTATCCCTCATGGGGTCGTAATCTTACTCGTAATCCAAATCGCACCCCTCTCGCCTGAAAGAGTGCGGTTAGGATCACGAGAGCGATTACGATGAAAAGCCATGAAAAGCCGGTTGGTTCAACATCTCCCTTTACACCCGCCGCCGCAGAGCCTAAAAGAGAAGTCATCATGCACGGTAACGGGCTCCTTTTTCTGTGCGCCGGAATAGTGGTCGGCGGGTTGGGGGGATGTTTTGTGTTTCTCTCCCGCAACACTCGGCTCGCCCGCCGCCGACGTAAGTCCCACAGCCGGGTGGTCTCGAGGTCCAACCGCCCGATGGTTCGTTTCAGCGTCAAACCGCCCAAAGAAAAGTGACTCCTCGGTGAGCTGCCCGCGACGTCCGTGGCCTCTTTCGCGTCTGCAGGCGTAAATTCCGCTTTTTTTCTGCAACTTTTTCCGTTTTCCGTTGTCAAACGATTTGGTGTGCCCCAGACTTTAGACGAGACAAAGCCATTCCCGGCAGGAACGGAACCCGAATAAACCCGTCCTCTCCGGAGTCAATACAGAACAAGCGACCTCTGAGCCATGAGCCAATCCGAACCGAACGGTCATTTGGAGCAGGCACGACAAACGGCGGCGGTTGCGCTGGACCAGCGGGACCCGGGCTCGCGGCCGAGCAGCCCCAAGCTCAATATCTCGCCCGAGGCCCTCCGCATTGTCCCCGCCGAATTTGCGAAGCGCCACCGCATCCTGCCGCTGGAGATTCACAACGGCACGATCAACATCGCCACCGCGGAGATGGGCAACCAGCGCGTGATCGATGATTTGCGGCTGCTGACGGGACTCGAAGTGCAGGAATTTGAGGCTCCGGCGGCTGACATCCTCGAGAAGATGGCCGAGTGCTACCAGGTGACGGTCGAAAAGATGATCGAGAGCCTCAACCCGGAGCATGCCGCCGCCGTCGAGGGCCGGAATCTGCACGACATCGAGGTGATGGCCAACGAGCCGACCGTCATCAACCTGGTCAACCTAATCATCTCGACCGCGCTGCGGGAACGCGCCAGTGACATCCACCTGGTTCCCTTCGAGCAGTCCATCCAGTTGCGCTACCGGATTGACGGGCTGTTGCAGGAAAAACCCCCTCCTCCCAAACAGCTCCACGCCGCCCTGGTGTCCCGTATCAAGATCATGGCGGACATGAACATCGCCGAGCGCTACATGCCCCAGGACGGCCATATCCAGATCAACCATCGCGGCGCGCGTGTCGATATTCGCGTTGGCACACTGCCGACCATTTATGGTGAAGGCGTGGTGCTTCGGCTCCTGGAAAAGAATTCCAGGATGCTCACCACGCAAGAACTGGGGCTGGAGACGGAACGCGCGACCCTGCTCTCGAGGTTGGTCGAGAAACCCCACGGACTCTTCCTGGCCACGGGCCCGACCGGCAGCGGCAAGACGACGACTCTTTATGCGATCCTGCAAGGCATCTACACTCCCGAAAAGAAGATTTTGACGATTGAAGACCCCGTTGAATACGAGCTGCCCGGTGTGGCACAAATCCCCGTGCGGCCGAGCCGGAATTTTACCTTTGCCACTGGTTTGCGCTCCATCCTGCGGCAGGACCCGGACGTGGTGATGGTGGGCGAAATCCGGGACTCTGAGACCGCGGAGATTGCCATTCGTGCCGCGCTCACCGGCCACCAGGTGTTCAGCACCCTGCACACGAATGACTCGACCGGCGCGGTCACTCGCCTGCTGGATATGGGTGTCGAGGCGTTCCTGATTTCCTCCTCCCTGGAGGGCGTTTTGGCCCAGCGTCTGGTGCGGAGAATCTGTCAGCAATGCAAGACGGAATGGCCCGTTTCCGCGGCCGTGCGTGCTCGAGTCGAGGCGCTCGGAGGCAGACGCGTTGAGGGAGTTTTTTATCAGGGTAATGGGTGTGAAGAGTGCCGTGGCACAGGTTACCGCGGCCGGGTCGGGATCTTCGAGTTGTTGGCAATAACGAACGAGATCAAAGAACTGATTTTGCAGAAACGGTCGAATGCGGAGCTCAAAGCCACAGCGCAGAAGACCATGGTCACCATGCATCAGGATGCCCTGCAAAAAGCCGCGGCGGGAATCACCTCATTGGAAGAAATCCTCAGGGTTTCCTCGGGAGACCTGCTGGAATGAATGCTTTCAGGTACCACGCCATCGAAGCGACCGGCACTCCGGTGCAAGGAGTCATCGAGGCCGAGGACCGCAAAGCGGCGCTGCAATTACTCGGCCAGCGCGGCCTGTTTCCCTCGATCCTCGAAAATTCGGGCGTACGGGGAGCTCCTCTTGCCGGCACGACGCAGACCACGGACCGGAGCGCGGCGTTCCCGTTCCGCCCGGCTGAAACGCAAGAGATCCGCGGAGTTGGAGCTACGCGCTCGGCCCGGCGCATTCGGCGCAAGGACATTACGGCCTTTACGCGTGAGATGAGCGCTCTCCTGGCCTCAGCTATCCCCATTCCGCAGGCCCTGGAGGGACTCGGAGAGGAAGAAGAAAATCCGGCGCTCCGGCAGGTCATCCTCAACCTTTCCGAATCGGTCCGCAAGGGGACCTCCCTCTCGGCGGCCCTCGACGAGCAGCCCCGGCTCTTCAGCAAACTCTATGTGAGTATGGTCCGCGTCGGGGAGGAGGCCGGGGCGTTGCAAACGGTCATGGCCGATCTGGCCGAACTGCTCGAACACGAGGATGAGGTGCGCGGCGAAGTGCTCGCCGCCGTGGCCTACCCAGTCTTTGTGCTCGGGTTTGGCGTGGTTACCGTTACCCTCCTGCTCACCGTCGTTTTGCCGCGCCTCTTTGGCATGCTCCAGGAGATGCTTCAAATTCTTCCCCTGCCAACCCTGATTCTCCTGAAGGTCAGCGGCACCCTCCATCGCTATTGGTATTTGTTCCTGGCCGGAATTGCAGGAGTCAGTGGTGGCTTGCGCTGGTATCTGCGGACCACCGCCGGGGCGGAACTTTGGGATAAAACCAAACTGCGGCTCCCCTTGCTCGGCTCGGTCTTTCGCTCAGCAGCGCTGAGCCGGTTCGCGCGGACCCTGGGAACACTGGCCAAAAGCGGCGTCTCGTTGCTGCCCGCGTTGAAGATCGTCGAAAACACCATTGGCAACCGCATGCTGGCCCAGCAAATCGCGCGTGTGGCCGAAGATACTCGTGGAGGTCATTCGTTGGCCACACCGCTGCGCAAACTGGGGGTTTTCCCAAGGACAATTGTGCAAATGATCGACGTGGGCGAAGAATCCGGCCGGCTCGATGAAATGCTCCTCAAAGTGGCGGAAATCGAAGAACGCCACATGCGCGCGCGCACCAAGACCCTGATCTCGCTGTTGGCCCCGATTTTAATTCTAGTGGTCGGTTCGCTCGTAGGCTTCATCGTCATCGCGATCTTGTTGCCCATTTTCAGGATGAGCCAGGCGATACATTAAGGATAAAAATGAAAACACGGTTGCAAAACAAACAGTCAGACGGCTTCACCCTGATCGAAATCATGGTGGTGGTGATTATTCTCGGCATTCTGGCGGCCGCCATCATCCCGCAGTTCATGGGCACCACTCATGACGCCAAAGTAGGCGCTGCCAAGGCCCACGTCGCCGAGTTGGAATCAGCCGTCGAGCGATTCTACGTCCACATGGACCGTTACCCGACGATGGACGAAGGGCTGAAGGTCCTGGTGGAAGCGCCGTCGGCAGACGACAAGAAGTGGCGTGGACCTTACATCAAAGAACTTCGCGATGATCCCTGGGGAAATGCTTACCAGTATCGCTGCCCGGGCACTCATCATCCGACCAGTTTCGATATCTGGTCCCGGGGCGCAGATGGTCAGGACGGCGGCGAAGGGCAGGGGGCGGACATCGGCAACTGGCAGGAAACGGCGACCAGCAAGTAGCAGCCCATGACTGAAAATTGCCACAAAACAACGCAAAGAACACAAGGAAGGAATTCATTTCCGAAATCCATTTGTTCTTTACGTTCTTTTGTGGCTAATTCGTTTCGGCGGCACGAACGACCGGCGCTCGTTTGCCGCGGCTTCACCCTCATCGAACTCATGGTGGTCATCGTTCTCATCGGGATTCTAACTGCGATGATCATCCCCGAAATGAAAGGCACCTACCAGGATGCCCTGTTGCGTTCCACCGGCCGCGAGTTGCTCAATGTCTGCAATATCGCGTACAGCCGTGCCGTCAGCCTCAATCAGCTTCAACGCGTGCGTTTCGACACACGAACCGGCCGTTATCTCATCGAAAGTCGTCTCCGCGAAACCGGGAGAGACGACGATTTCATTCCGCTCCGCGATGTGGCTGGCAGCGAAGGCGAATTGGATGCGCGCATACTGGTTTCCTTCCGCCCGGCGGCGGAGGAATCTCTGGAACCGGCGAGCCAGGAACCCGTGGAAGCACCCGCCGAAGAAGCAAAGCCCGGTTTGCGGGAAGCGCTAGTCTCCTTTTACCCCGACGGCACAGCCGACTCCGGCGAATTCCTGTTGCAGGACCAGGATGGTTTCCGCCTGGTCCTGCGCATCAACCCCGTCACCGCTCGGGTGCGGGTAATCGAACTGGCGCGCGAATGAGAATTGCAACTCAGCCAAAAACGAAACGCCCGTTTCAAATGGCTCAACCGCGAAGCCGGCGGAGAGCGGCCTTTAGGCTGCAGAGCGTCCGACGAAATACCTTTTTAGTTTGTCGGGAAAATGTGCGAATGCGCTGCCGCAGCCTAAACGCCACGTTCCGTACGCGGCGCAAGTACACCGCCTTCTCCCTCATCGAGGTGCTGTGCGCCATCGTGATCCTGGCCGTGGGTCTGGTCGGTCTCACGCAGGCCGTCACGCTCGCGCTGGGGTCAAGCAAGGAATCGGAGCTGCAAACCTCGGCAGCTTTGATCGCGGCGGGGCAAATCGAGGCGCTGCGGGCCGATGGCGTACTGAGCGACGGCGAAACGGAAGGTGAATGCGGCGAGGGGCTGTCGCTTTATCGCTGGCGACAGACGGTAACCAGCGCCGGCATCGACGGGCTTCATGAAATCTCGGTGGTGGTGGAAAATTCCCAAACCGGTCGGGCAATTTACGAGTTGCGCACGCTACTGTTCGAGCCGCCGGCGGATTCTACCGCAACCGGAACTGGCCAGGGGGGCGGCTCAAGAAAACGGAGGGGTGCTTGAGAGAGAGGGGCTTCACTCTCATCGAAGTCGTCATCAGCGCCTCGCTCATGGCAATGATCCTGGTCAGCGCCTACCTGTGTCTGCAATCGGCTACCGCGACTCAAAAAATGGTCGAGCCGCGGGTCGAGATTCTCCAGAACGCCCGCGTCGCCATGGCGACCGTCGCCGCCGATCTCCGCGCGGCTTGCCCTTTATCGAAAGATTTCGAGTTCCTGGGAATGCAACGAATGATGGGTGAGGTCGAAGCCGACAACCTCGATTTCGCCACGCACAATTACACTCCCAGGCGGCCTAACGAGGGCGACTTCTGTGAAATCAGCTATTTCCTCTCGAAGGATCCCGAATCAGGCCAATTCAACTTGTTTCGCCGCCGCAATCCGCGGATCGCCCTGGACCCGCTCAACGGCGGCAGCCGCGAGGAAATCGCCTCGGGGTTGCTTGGGCTGAGATTCGAATACTACGACGGTTTCGATTGGTACGATACCTGGGGCGATGTGGAAGGGGGTCGCAAGGCGCAGAATTCGTTTCGGTTGCGGTCCAATCTCTCCGGCATGCCGGACGCCGTGCGCATTACCATGTGGTTCGACTCCAATCCGCGGCCCAGAAGCGCTTCTCCCGCCGAGTCTTCAACCACAGTCCCGATGGAAAAAACCAACCTCGCGCCACCACTCGAGTTCCAAACCGTCACGCGCTTGAATCTCGCCGCCAGTTCCAGGCGCAGCGCCTCCACCGGAGCGCCAGATTCGGGCGCAGACAACTCCAGTCAGCCCACGCCTGGGCAGGGGAATGAAGGAGGGAGTCAATGACGAACTGTTATCTTCGTCCTCCTCCTCCTCGTTCTCGTCCTCGTAATCGGGCGATTAACGTCTCTTCGATTACGAGGAGGAGGATGAGAACGAGCACGAGGAGGATAAAAACGGCCTCGTCCATCCTCATCGGCCTGCTCTGGTGCCTGGCTCTTTTGTCTCTCGTAGTTATGGGTGTGCTGCACACCTCGCGGATGGACCTGACGGTCGTGAAGAACCACGGCGATCACATTCAGGCACACTACCTCGCGGTCGCCGGGGTAGAAAAGGCCAAGGCCCTGCTCTACCAGGATGCCCGCGAACGCAGCCGCAGTGTCCGGCACCACAGCGGCGCGCTCTATGACTCTCCTCAACAGTTCCGCGATGTCCCGCTCGGCCGCGGCCAGTTCCGCGTGCTCCGTCGCGGCCGGGAGGATGAAGGCGGCGCGATTCTTTATGGCGTCAGCGACGAAGAGAGCCGCCTGAACGTCAACAATACCTCGCTCGAAGAACTCTCCAAAGTTTATGGCATGACCCCGGATGTCGCCGCCGCCATTATCGATTGGCGCGACGAGGATAACACGGTCACTCCGGGTGGAGCGGAAATTGAATATTACGCCTCCCTCAAGCCGCCTTACCAGCCGCGCAACGGGCCGCTCCAAACCATTCGCGAACTCCTGATGGTGCGCGGTGTCAGTCGCGACTTACTGCTGGGTTCGGACATTCACCAAAACGGGATGCTCGAGCCCGGAGCCGAAGCCGGCCAGGCCGCAGGAGTTGGCGGCCTGGATACCGGCTGGGCCGGCATGATGACGGTCGATTCTTCAGTGGCCAATGTGACCGCCTCCGGCGAAGACCGCGTTAACGTCCAAACGGCCGATGAACGGTCCCTGACGGGTATTCGCGGTATCACTACGGATATTGCTCGGGCAATTATCGCTTACCGCGGCCAGAATCGTTTCAACAGCATTGCCGACCTCCTGGATGTCACCGCCGCTCAGGACCAGAACCAGGCCGGCTCACCTTCCACGGCAAACACATCCAATCAGGGCCAATCCCCCTCGGACCAAAACGCTGCTTCGCTCAATCAACCGACCACCAATCCCTCCGGCCCCAAAGTTATCAGCCAGGACCTTCTGATGGACATTGCGGATGAGTTGACTGCCCAAACCGGCCAGGACTTGCCTGGGTTAATCAATATTAATACTGCCAGCCTGGACGTTCTGGCCTGTCTTCCGGGCATCAGCCGCGAGCTGGCCCAAGCCGTTATTTCCTTCCGCCAATCCAATGGCTTCTATCCCAACATCGCCTGGCTCTTTAAAGTGCCGGATATGACCCAGGATATCTTCAAGCAGGTCGCCCCTCGAGTCAGTGTCCGTTCGGATACATTTCGCATTTTGAGCGAGGGCCAGGTCACTTCCACCGGCGCCCGGCAGCGCATCCAGGAAATCGTTCACGTGGGCCTGCATGAGGTCGTGACGGTTTCCTATCGCGAGGATGACTTATGACGGCCCTCAATTTCAGGAACGCGCCCTGTTTTTATCTTGAGGTAGGCCAAAGCTCGCTCAAAGCCCTCAACGCCGACCACGGGCTCGAGCTCCCGTTGGAGCGTCTGCCCACGGGCCGGCTCACGGAAGCGTGCAAGGAAAAGGTCACGCTCAGGCTCCGGGAATTCTTCACGCACACTCCCTGGCAGCCGCGCCCGCGTGCTTACTGCGCCATCGGCGCTCGGGGCGTTTCCCTGCGCACTTTCTCGCTGCCTTCCGCGACCAATGAAAACCTGCACCGCCACCTGCTCCTTCAGGTCGAAAGCGAATTCCCGGTCCCCCCCGATGATTTGGCCTGGGGCTACTCTTTGCTCAACGGCCAGAATAATCAGCCGAACGCCTCCGGGATGAAACAACAGTTCCTGGTCGCTGCTGTGAAAAAGGAAGCTGTGGAAGAGTACGCGGAGATCCTCTCCAGGTGTGGTGTTACCCCGGTGTTCACCCTCGCCGCCCTCGCTCGCAGCAGTTTGTGCCCGCACCCGGCCGGCTCGTACGCGGTCTTGGACATCGGCCAACATTATTCCGAATTGCTCGCCTTTGAAAATGGGGTCCCCACTGTTCTCCGGGTCCTTCCCTGGGGCGGAGAGAACCTGACCCGATCGCTCGGCGAGACCCTCGGCGTCACCCGCGACGAAGCGGAGAAACTCAAACTCACCCCGGAGACGGCACGTCCAGCCGATAGCGAGTTGGCGCCAAAAGTTCGGAATGTGATCGAGACCTCGCTTACTTCGCTCGTTGGCGCCCTCAATAGCCATCGGAACACGCAGCGGATTTATCTCACCGGAAAAACTGCCCGGTTCAAAGACATGGCCGCGCAACTGGCCCGGCTGCTGGGACGCGGCGTTGAGTGCCAGTCGGTGGAAGTTGCGCCTGGCGAGGGCCGGTCGGCGGCAATCCTGGGCTTGAGAAAGAACGCTGAGACTGGCCGCGATGCGCAGCCACTGGTGCTCCAGGTTAAACAGAGCAACGGGGCTGCCAGCATTACCCGTCCGGCGCCTTGGAAATGGGTTGCCCTGGCGGGTGCCCTCGCGCTGACGCTGCTGGTCTTGCCGTATGCGGAAGCTTTGCTG
The DNA here is from genome assembly GCA_035566895.1 of Binatia bacterium. Taxonomy (GTDB): domain Bacteria; phylum Verrucomicrobiota; class Verrucomicrobiia; order Limisphaerales; family UBA8199; genus DATMQA01. The sequence goes on along the minus strand of DATMQA010000221.1, from coordinate 38,091 downwards.
CTGAAAGCGCATTTGTCCAAAAAACTTGCCGCCATCAAAGCCGATCGTAGCAGGCTGGGAACCATCGATTCAGAATACAATTTCCTCCAATATCTCAAACAGAACCAGCCGCCCTGCCTTGACACACTTTACCTGTTGGCCAAAGCGGCGCCACAGGGAACCAAGCTCGATTCCCTTTCCATGAACCGCCGCGGCGATCTCTCCTGGCGCGGTACCTTGCACGACTCCCAACAAGTGGCGGATTTTCGCTCCAAGCTCATCGATTCTGGCTTGTTCGCGAGCGTCAGCGTCGATGAACAAACGCCCTCGCCCGACCGCCAGAAACTCACCGTGCGGATGAGCGCCCAATGGAAACCCGCGGCCGCGCGCCTGGCACTGAACCTCGGCCCAACTGCCGAGGAAATCGCCAAGGCCAAAACCAATCCGCCGACCTTTGGGCCACCGGGCGCGGCCGGGTTCCCCATGGGATTCCCCGGAATGGGAGGTGGGCCGCCGCCGGGCATGCCCATGCCTCCTCCGGGCCGTGCTCCTCGCTCCGTGGTTATGCCGGGCAAACCCGGGGCGCCCAGCCCATCCCTGCCACCGGACGCTATGCCCACCATCACTATTCCGCCCGGCAATCCTCCACCAAACCCATGAGACCATCGATACGCATTTCGGGACGGCTGAGCCTCGACTGTGGACCGTGGACTGCGGCCTCCGGACTTTGGACTTTGGACTTTGGACTTTGGACTTTGCCATGCGTCCCCTGACCCCACGCGAAAAACGAACAGTCCGCTTCGGCGGGCTGGTGGTCGCCGCCTACCTACTGATCTTCGGCGGTGTTCACGCCTGGAACTTTTGCGCTCGAAAACACGCCGAGTACCATCAATTAGTTCGTGAAGCGCAAAATCTCAAGCGCGAGATTCAACTCTACCAGGACAAAGCGCAGAAAGCCCAGAGCCTCATCAATGATTATCGCCTGGACCCCCTCAAGCTGACCAGGGTGACCGCCGTCGCCGAAGCGAGCTCCGCCATCCAAAAGGCGGCGGCGGGTGGCGGCCTGGCGGTCGGCCCTGTGCGCGAATCCCCCGGACTTGGTTCCAATAAAGAACTGGCCACTATGCAACTGGAATGTTCCGGCCCGGTTCCAGCCATCACGGCTTTCTTCCGCCGGCTGCAGACTGTTGGTTACCCACTCCTGGTCGAGACGGTCCAAATCTCACCCTCTGCCAACCCGCCGGGACAGCTCAAACTCAGCTTGACCCTTGTCATTCTGGATTTTGATCAGTGGAAACCGGAGGCCATCCCTCATGCTTGAGCGTTCCGAAACTCTCTTCAGAGTCCTATGTCTCGCACTGGGAGCCTTGCTGCTATTCCAAATCGTCCGTTTGGTAGTGCACAGTGATCCGCTCGGGAAACTGACCATCCCTCAACTGCCTACCCTCGCCGCCTCGGCAGATTCGCCATCGGGTGGAAAAATGACCAATTCTGTTACAACTGCATCCAAGTCAGGCACCAATAACCTCTCGGCCAAAGATCTCACTACCGGCACCAATTCTACTCAGACCTCGGCCAAAACCGTCACGAACAGCCCCCCGATGAAATCTTCGGCCAAGGACACAAATTCAACCTCACAAGAAACGGCAAGGAACGGGATTATGCCCGTCAACATCCCAGGGTCGGAAACAAACACTCTTTCCGCCAAAAACAGTGCAAAGCTCGTCACGAACTCCGTCGCCGAACAAGTATCCAGCAAACCCGCCTCCAACCTGCTCGCGCAGGCAGACAGAGAGAAAGCCGCCCCCCGTTCCGGAAAGGGCGACACCAATTCTACTCCCGCGTCCGGCAGTAAAGGCAACAACCGCCCTTCGCCCGCCGAGATCGCTATGGCCGGGATGAACGGGATGATGGGCCCCGGCAAGAAACCGCTGGAACTGCCGCTCCCAGTCCAGGCGCAGGTCGTAAGAGTAACCGAGAGCGAGATTCTTGGCCCAGTCATGCGGCCCCAGCCGATGGCCTTGCTGGGCATCGCCGGCGACGTTGCCTTCTTGCGCTCGCCGAGCGGCCAAACCGGGCTGGTCAAAGCGGGCGACGAACTGGGCGGCCTCAAACTGCTCCGCATCGGTACCAACCGTGTCCTGGTCGAACAGGACGGCCAGAAAAAGGAACTGACTATTTTTAACGGGCTCGGCAGCGAATCACTTTTACCCAAATAACACGAACCGCCTCATGAAACCACTATCATCTAACTGCCTCCTGCTTTTCCCCTTTCTACTGCTCGGCGTCCGGCCACTCTCAGGTCGGGCCCAGGACACCCCGCCAATCCCAGATGCAAAAATCTCCGCGGAAGCCGCCGACACCAATTCCCCCGCGGCTGCTAAACTTGACCCCCCTGAATCCAAGCCGCCAACCAACTCTGACAAAAGCGCCCCTATGGACACCCAGTCCACCACCAACAAAAGCTCTTCCACAAACGAAATCCAACTCAGTTTCCAGGGAGCCAATATTGAGATGGTTGTGCAATGGCTGGCGCAAAATACCGGCAAGAGCGTCATCAAACACCCCCAGGTGCAGTGTCAGCTCACCATCATGAGTTCCAAAAAGGTCACGCCGCGCGAGGCCATCACCCTGGTCTATCGCGCCCTGGCCCTCGAAGGCTTTACCACCATCGAATCCAGCAACTCTATTCTCATCGTCCCCGAGGGCAAAGAACCCAAACTCAATCCGGAGGTTCTCGATGGCTCGCGCAAGGATATCCCTGAAGGCCGGCAGCGGCTCGTCAAAATCTTCCCCCTCGCTCACCTGCAGGCCGCCGACGTGCGTGACAAGGTCCGCGGGGTCCTTTCCGATAAGGGCACCATCGACATCGACGAACGCGCCAACCAGCTTATCGTTACCGATTACAATGACAACCTCCGCCTGCTCGCCGAGCTCATCGGAGAATTCGATGTCTCCGCCTCCGGGCTCACCATCCAGATTTATCCGCTGAAGCATGCTGACGCGGATGATCTGGGCAGCTTGCTGAACGTCATCCTTAACGCGCAATCCGGCGGCTCGGGCTCTTCCGGCCGGTCTTCCTCCTCCGGCCGCAACTCCTCCGGCCCGATGGGCGGCCCGCCCTTCGGCGGCCCGCCTTCCTCGGATAGCGGCGGCTCCAGTTCACCACCCTCCGGCGGCGCTGGCTCCCAGCCCCCCACCCAACAGGTGCGCATTTGGCCCGACCGCACCTCCAACCGACTCATCGTCTCCGCCCCCAAATCGCGCCTGCCGGAAATCGAGCGGCTCCTCGAAATCCTCGATACGGATAAGTCCGAAGACGTCACCGTGCGCATGATCCCGTTGAAAAATGTCAATGCCGCCGACCTGGTCCGTGAAATCGGGCCGCTCTACCAGAAGCTGGGTGGCAAGGGGTCCAAAGATACGATCGAAATTGCCGCCAACGATCGCTCCAACTCGCTCATCGTCCTTTCCAGCGAAGCCAACTTCAGGGCAATCGAAAAGCTCATTACCGGCCTGGACACTGAAGATGCCCTCGAAAAAATCACCCGCACCTTCCCGCTCAAAAATGCCGACGCCGAAGACGTCGCCCGCCAGTTGCAGGACCTCATGAAGGACCAGGACAATTCCTCCCGCTACCCATTCTACTATTTCTCCTCCTCGCGTGGTGGCGGGTCCTCGGGTAAAAAAATGAGCGTCGTCTCCGATCGCCGCCGCAACTCCCTCATCATCCAGGCCCCGCCCGCCCAGATGGACAGCATCCAAAAAATGATCGCGGAATTGGACGAGCCGGTCTCCGACGACAGCCTCGCCCCCCGAATTTACCCGCTCAAATACGTTAGCGCCGTCGATATCGAGGAGGTCCTCAATGAGCTGTTCCTCAAAAAAACTCAGCAGCGCACCTACTGGGATTTCTTCAGCGATAACCCGTCTGAACCGACCGCCGACCGTGACGTCGGCCGGCTCTATGGAAAGGTCCGCATCACCAGCGAGCCATACTCGAACACGATCATTGTCACCTCAAACTCGAAGGAAAGCCTGGCGGTGGTCGAAGACGTGCTCAAACAATTGGATGCTCCGTCGCAAGCCGGTGAGACCACTCTCCGGGTCCAGCTAAAATTTGCCAAGGCCGCCAACGTTGCCAACAACATCAACATCCTCTTCGCAAAAAACGGCTCGCCGCCGTTGCGGCCCGTCAACCAGCAGCAACAGCCCCAGCAGAACAACCAGCAGCAACAGCAACAGCAGGGGACCAGCAGCAGCTACCAGACCAGCTTTTCCCTCGAACAGGAAACCAAGGAAGAAGGCTATTACCCCTGGCTCGGCGGCCAGCCCGATAACCCCCGCAGCTCCGACGGCCGCAACGCCACGCGGCCGGTCAGCGACCTCGTTGGCCGTGTCCGCGCCGTCGCCGACCTGCGCAGCAACTCGCTGCTTATCTCTGCCAATGTCCATTTCTTCCCCCAGGTCATGAAGCTTCTAGAGGAATTGGATGCTCCCACCGCCCAGGTCCTCATCGAAGCCCGCATCGTCGAAGTCTCCAGCGATTATCTCGATAAACTCGGCGTCCGCTGGTCCCCCGACGGCAGCAAGGTCTTCACCACCGACGATTATGACAACTCCATCCTCGCCCATGCCAGCGCCCAGTACCAAAAGGGCTTCGGCGGCCTCACCACTGTTAACAGCCCTTCCTCCACCACTCTCCCCAGCACGCTGAGCCAGCTTCGCTCCGGCGTCCTCGACAGCACTATCAATATGGATTTTCTCGTCCAATTCCTGCGCAAGACCACCGCCGCCAAGGTCCTGGCCGAGCCGCAAATCAATATCGCCGACAACGAACGCGGCCAGCTCTTCGTCGGCCAGCAGGTCCCCTTCATCGACAAAAGCCAGACTACCGATGTCGGCGCCTTGAACCAAAGCTTCCAATACAAAGACGTCGGCGTCGTCCTCGAAGTCACGCCCCACATCAATATCAACGGCGACGTCGCCCTCAAAGTCCGCGCGGAATCCTCCGCGATCGTCCCTGGCCAGACCCTGTTTGGCGGCGCCCTCATTGATACCCGCGAGTTCCGCACCGACCTCAAAGCCAAGAGCGGCGAAACTCTCGTCCTCGGTGGTATCATTCAGAACCAGGTTTCCGACACCTTGCGCAAAACCCCCATTCTGGGCGACATCCCCGGCCTGGGTTGGGCCTTCAAAAAGAAAGACAAGACCAGCCACGAAGTCGAGTTGATGGTCTTCCTGCGCCCCAAAGTCACCCGCACTCCCGAGGAGGCCAAAGAATTGCTCCAGGAGATTTATAAAAAAGCGCCCAATGTCAAAGAGTTCAACGACGACCCAGAATCCAAAAAGAGCAAGAAACCCGAGAAGAAGGAAGACAAAGACCAGCGGCCTTCCTAACTCCTTTAACGTGACGCCTCAGGACTTTTGGAAAAGGTTCGAGGCGGTATGGAGAAATGGCCGAGTGGCTGAAGGCGGCGGTTTTCTTAGCCGCGAATCTTTGCTGACGACGTAATCTCGACGGAGTTTCTGCCCAAACTGGAATGGCCTGCCGCAACCCGGATACGGCCGGCTTGGTTCGGGACCGTCTTAATCCAGACGGCCCCGACGCCCCCGCTGTCATCCCATCGAAATGGATTGTCCCCGACAATCACTCCAGGACCGCTCAATTCGAGGGTGACTTCGCCGCCAACAAACGGGCGGGGCGCGCCGAATTTGTCTGTGGCGCGAAAGACCAGCCGGGTCGCGTCAGAGCCATCTGCTACGAGTTCGGTGTCGTCGGCCTGCAGTTGTAGCTTGTCCCGGGAGACATCGGCGGAGAAGGAGCGCGAGAGCACCCGCTTTTTCCCCAGAAAGCCGTCAATGCGCAACTCCGGTTTGCTGACGCCGTCGAAGCTCAGATTCGCAAAGAATGGCGGGTATCTCAGATTTGGGTAGTTTTCCCGATCCGGAAGGACCGAGGCATGAAGCTTGCGATTGACCCAGAGCTCAAGCCGGTCGCAATTGGAAAAGATGGCGGCCTTGTCACCCGGGCCGGACGGGGTTTTGGGGCTAAAATCCCAATAGAAATCCGGCTGGATGACCGGGCGGAGCTGGGGATCGACTTGTGCCTGGTAAAAAGCCGCCCCCAATTTCGGGATGCGGAATACATCGGCCACCCCGGGACATTTGACGGTATGGAAATGATTGATGAGGCTGGCGTAATCGAAACCGCACCAGGCAACCACACCGGCAATGCGCGGAGCGCGTTGGGCGCGGTCATGAATTTGGGCGTGCCAGAGGGCCTGTTGCTGCTGGACATCCAGTTCGCCCGCCCGCCGGTATCGGCGACCAAAGCCGCCTTTACCGGGGCCGTAAGCAAACTGTCCGACCCCCTCGGTCAGGAAATAGGGGACCCCGGGAAGCGGGTCGCGGACGCCGACGGTGCCGTCGGGAGCGGAATGGTAATCGTCGTAGGCATAGACATCCTGCAGCCAATCAGTGGTCGAATAGCGGTTCATCGCGCCGGAGGTGGGGCGCGAATCATCCAGCGCTTTGGCGGCAGTTTTCGTGCGCGTGTACAACGCGGGATTGTTCGCCGATTCATTGATGCGGACGCCCCAAATAACGATGCCAGGATGATTGCGGTCGCGGCGGACCATGTCGTTTACATCGCGTACGGCGAGGTCCTGCCAGGCCTCGTCGCCGATGTATTGCCAGCCGGGCAACTCTTCCCAGACCATCAAACCGAGGTCATCACAGGCGTCAAGAAATGCCTCGGATTGCGGGTAGTGGGAACAGCGCACGAAATTGCAGTTGAATTCGCGGCGAAGGATTTCGGCGTCGCGGCGCAGCACGCGCAGGGGCATCGCGGCGCCGACGTAGGGGTAGATTTCGTGCCGGTCCAAACCGAAGATTTGGAAGCGGCGCCCATTCAAGAAGAAGCCATCGATTTCGAACCGCGCCTCCCGGAAGCCAATGCGCGTGCGGTAATCGTGCCAAGGTTCGTCGTTCACCAGCAGTGTGACAAAGACCTCATAAAGGTTGGGCGTGGCCGGTTCCCAAAGTTCCACTTTTCCCAAACTTGACAGGGTCAAGGCGACGTTGGTTTCGCCGCTCTTGTCGAGGTGGACCTCCCGGGTAGCGCTCGCGATGACGCGTCCGCGGTGCAACAAGTCGGCCTTCAGCCGAAGCGGCTTCGACGGGATGATGGCGGCATCCAATGAACAGGTCACTTCGACCCGGCGGTCAGAATCAAGCACCTTCACGGGTTTAGCAAAGACGTCACGAATAAAGACTTGAGGAACGAAGCGCAGGCTAACCGACCGATGCAACCCGGCAGGTTCAAGATAATCGACGGCCTGGGGGCCTTTGGGGGAGCCTTCCGGCGGCACATTCTGCCACCGGCCATCGACAGCCACGGCCAGCACATTGCCCTTGGGGTTAACCTTGTCTGTCAGCTCGTAGTCGAACGGAAGATAACCACCCGAATGCGTGGTCAGGGCCAGCCCGTTGATTACTGGCGTTGCTCCGGTCATGACCGCTTCGAAATCGAGGAAGACTCGCGAGTTCTTGAGGTCGTCAGGCAGGTCGAAGTGTCGCCGGTAAATCCAGTGGTCAGCCCAGGCTGCCGGTTCCCAATTTTGCCAGGAGAGTTTCGCCACACAATGCGGCAGGGTCACTTTCGCAAAAGCTGAATCGTCGAAAGCCGCTTCCTGCGCGGCCGGGTTGAATTTGCCGCCGAAGAGCCAGTCGCGGTTCAACGGAACCGTTCGGCTGGCCGGGCCGGAGCGGTTGGGGGTTCGACCGCTGGCGTTCGGGTATGCCAGGATGGGTCCGGCGCCCAGCGCGAAAGCGCCCAGAGCGCAGCTTTGCACAAAATTTCGGCGCGAGAGCGCTGCACCCATGGGTGGCGCGTAAACGTGGGTTTGCGAGGAGACAGGCATAGACTTTATCATAAAGTGAAAGCAGATGCCTTCAAGCTCGGAACGGATAAGACGGTCAGGGGAAAGGCTCAACCTGCTCGAATACCGGCCTCACTGGGGGTTGGAGGCGTGCTTCTGCAGCCAGAGCAAATCGATGCTGCCGGGGCAACTTATAAACTTTTGAAATGATGTCGAAAGGGGCGGCAGGGTTCGCCCGTCGCGCCATTTGTGAATCTCGGCGTGGCCATCGGCAAAAGTGACTCCACTGGCGCCGTTATGATAGCCGGCCGGGAGGTTAACCAGCACCATCTGGACCTCATCGATGGCAAAGTACCCGTCATCAATGCTGTCGCAACGCTCGTCTATAAACACCATGGCATCGGTGGGGACCGGCGTGATGATCGAGCTGAGTTTGGCAAAGACCTGGAAAGGTTCTCCGCTCCAAGCCGGCGCGTTGGGGCCCATCCAGCTGTTCATGGACATGCTGCGTACCCGCGGCAAGAGCTGGTTGTTGATGAGAGCAAGGCTTTGGTCAGCGACACATTTGTAAACGCCGGCGTTTTTAACGTAGGGCCCGATTTGGCTATAGCCTGGGTCGAGCAGATAAGAGGTGTTGACGTTGTCGTCGTTATTGGGACCAGAACCCTGGGGAGTGAGCCAGCCGCTTATCCAATTGCCGGCGAATTGGATGTGGGCCGCCTCGTCCGACCATTTGTCGCCAGGAAGGTAGTCCCTGTTATCATGAGCATACATGAGCCAACCCAGCTCCAGTTGCCGCAGGTTGTTGATGCATTGGGCCCCCTGAGCTTTGAGTTTTGCCCTGGACAGGGCGGGCAGCAGCATCGAGGCCAGGATGGCGATGATGGCGATGACCACGAGCAGTTCGATAAGGGTAAACGCCCCAGCCGGGGCCGGCTTGCCGACCGTTCCGTAACAGCGGAGAGTTCGCGGACTCGGTTTCATGCTTTTGAATCTGAAGGGGTTATTCGATTCATTGGGTGAGTATTGTTTTGTTGGTGGCGATGAAACGGAGTGTAGCATATCCCCCTGTCGGCGGCGAGAGGAAAAAGGCCGGACAGAGGAAAAAGGCCGGGGAACCGCGGCCAAAGTCCAAAGGGCAAGATCCAAAGGTCCGTGCCGGCGATTGCAGCGCCCCCTTTGGTGGGAAGATGCGGGAAATCGCCTGTGGAGCTGCAGAAAGGGAGCCGACAAAGTGGAGGACAAAGGAGTGGGCGTTCAGAGAAGGGGGTAACCTACCAGCGCCTACCAGGACCTACCAGGACCTACCACCACCTACCGTACGGCGACCGCCACCTACCGTAGAGGTACCACCACCGGTCGTACGGCTACCGGCGACAGATACCAAACGACGGAAAAACACCAAACATGCTTTCAGAGGAGAATTTGCGGATAGCCGCTAAAAGCGGGTCCAGGAAGGTGGGTTGATGGGGATGGAGCGGAAATGTTTGCGCGCGCACAGGGGTGCAAAAATGCCGTCCCACCGTCCCAAGCGGCTATTTACCGATGTTTTTTCATTTTCAAGTCGTCCCAAGTCCGTCCCAAGGGCCTATTTACCGAGATTTTTGTCGTCCCAAAGGTGCCCCATGCGGTGGCAGAGCCATGTTTACCGAGTGATCGCGCGTTTCAGGGTTGCCGGTGGGATGGTGGGATTTACGATTTTACGAGTTCGAGGCTGCTATGCGTTCGGCAGTTTTGGTGTAAGATAATGATGAAGCTGTGTGACCGATCTCGAAGCGGTATGCGGCTGGTGCGAAAGGAAACGCGGCCGGACTCTCGCCGCGCTGTAGCGTTGTGACGCGAGAGAACCCATCCAGGCCCGCGCACGCATCGCGGCAGACGCTTCGGCGCCACGGCTTCTGTGAAAGGTAATGCTATGATTGTGATTGAGAAAAGGCCGGAACTCGAAGTCCGTTCCAGGTACGAAGCTGAACTACACGTGGAGCGAACGGACATTTCGTTTCACGATTTGTCTGGAGACAGGGTCCGAATTCAGGTCACGGTGCATAACGCCGGCGCGCACCGTTCGCCGCCAACACCGATGCGGCTTGAATCCGCCCCACTGGGAGCATTTGTCCCCTGGCACCCCCTGGCCCAATTGCTCGTGCCGGCTCTGGAGCCCGGCGAGTCGCGAGAACTGAGCACCGATGTAGCGCGCTCGCAGCCGACCCCGCTTGGTGATTTCAACCTGGTCCCGCCGAACAGGCTGCTCACCGCGGTGACCTCCCCGGAGCAATCCTCACCGCAGTCCGGCACCGGATTTGCGGGGATGCTGAATCTGTTTCGCAGGGGACAAACGACCCGCTCTTCGGGTGGAGATTTGGCCGCAAGACGGTCCTTGGCACCGGACCTTTGGGAGTTGGTGGGACGGGGTCAGGCACATTGGGCGGGGAACATCAATGTATTTATCGGCACTCATCCGGTCGAACGACATCTGGCGAAGGCGCTGAGGGTTTATCCCGGGCGCACCAACCTGGCGATGTTCGTTGTGGGGGGCCCGGGGAAGCGTGATGCTTACGCCTTTGAAGTCGTGGGGTTAGCCCCAGATTGGAATGCCGACTTGTACGATACGAGAAACAATAGAAGTCTCGTGATCAATCCCGCGGATGTTCCCATCGAAGAAATGCAGTGGGTTGAGTCGGATGGGGGTCTAATCGTGATGTTGGCGACCCAACCTCCGGCTGACTGCCGGACGGGGAACCTGGAGGTGCACGTCACGCGCCGATCCTGCGGCGAAACAGCCGTCGTAGAATTTAATCTGGACCCCGCCGCACAAGGGGCAGGCTGCTATTACGTGTGATTGTCAGTGCCATGGCTCAGTGCCTCCAGCGGCAGATGAGGAGTTTTTTTGTCGCGGGAGCCGGGTGTATCGCAGCAGAGGCAAGCGCATTTGTGGCTTCAATAGCCTTCAATTGGTGAGAATAGCCTTCAGAAGGTTGGAATCGGTCCAATTGTTACTTATCTGTACAGAGTCGAGAATTACAAATCATGCCCGGAGCGCAATTTCGAAATCCCGCAGGGATGGCCGAAAATAGCCCACCGTTTCAACGGTGGGGAGGGAGGAAGGAGCTTGGTCAAGTCCCGCCAGGGACGGCAGACAGCGCGATCGTGGAGAGCGGCTAATTCGTTATCATATCGCAACCCCCAGGCTTCAGAGTCTTCATCTGCCATCCCTGCGGGATGAAGCGACCTGCCGGGTGCATCCTGACACCGCCTCAGGATCCTCCAAAACGTCGGAGTGCGCTCGTCTTGGGGCGGAGCAGAACTCTCGGAAGCGGGCGCGCTGGAATCGTCGCGAGCGAGACTGCGCGTGGATATTGCTGCGCCCGAGGACGGGAGCACTCCGGCGGCGTCCGGATGCGCCTCGACCGGATCTCACAAATATCTCTTGTTTCCCTGAGCATTTCCGCAAATATAGATTTTTCAAAAAATCGCAGAAACCCTTATGAAATTATTCCTCGATACCGCCGACGTGAAGCAAGTTCAAGAAGCCTGGAGCTGGGGCATCATTGACGGCGTGACCACCAATCCCACGCATGTCTCGAAGACCGGGCGTCGTCCGGCGGAGGTTTACCGCGAGATTTGCCAAATCGTTGATGGACCGATCAGCCTGGAGACCATCGGCCTGGAGGCGGAGGGGATTCTCGCCGAGGGCCGCGAGCTGGCGAAGATTCATAAGAACGTGGTGGTGAAGGTGGTGAATACCAAAGAGGGCTTGAAAGCGGTCAAGCAGTTCACCGCCGAAGGGATTAAGACGAACGTGACCGTGACGTTTTCGCCCTTGCAGGCCTTGCTGGCGGCCAAATGCGGCGCGACCTATATCAGCCCGTTTGTGGGCCGGCTCGACGCCATCGGCCATGTCGGCATGGACCTGGCCCGCCAGATCAAAACCATTTACTCCAATTACGGGTACAAGACCGAAATCATCGTCGCCGCGGTGCGGCACCCGCTGCATGTGCTGGAGACGGCGCTGATCGGGGCGGACATCGCCACGATGAGTTTCGACGTGCTCAAGCAGCTCTACGACCATCCGCTGACGGATCTCGGCATCGAGATGTTTCTCAATGATTGGAAGAAGGTGCCGAAGCAATGAAGGTCCATCCGCTTTATCTCAACGGCAAGTGGGTGAGCACGGCGTTCACCTTGCGCGTGGTCAACCCGGCGACGAACGAGCCGTTTGCCGAGGTCTGCGCGGTGAAACGCGACGCGGTGGCCCAGGTCATCCAGGACGCGCACGCGGCTTCGGCGGGCTGGCGGCGGCTGACCGGGAAGGCGCGCGGGGAGTATTTGAGGAAAATCGCGGACGAACTGGAGCGGCGGCGCGACGAGATCGCCCGGACGATCACGCTGGAGAACGGCAAGCCGCTGGCGCAGAGCCTGGGGGAGGTCGCGATGTCGGTGGACCATCTGCGCTGGTTTGCCGAGGAGGCGCGGCGGGCTTATGGACGGATCGTGCCGCAGCAGGCAGACGGCAAGCGTCACCTGGTCATCAAAACGCCGGTTGGAGTGGTGGCGGCGATCAGCCCGTGGAATTTTCCGCTGGTATTGGCCGTGCGCAAAGTGGCGCCCGCCCTGGCGGCGGGTTGCCCGGTGATTCTGAAACCGGCCAGCGCGACGCCGTTGTGCGCGGTGGCGTTCGCGGAATGCGTCGAAGCGGCGAAATTGCCCGCAGGGGTGTTTCAACTGGTGGCGGGCCGGGCGGCGGAGATCGCGCAGGAATTTCTGGAGAATCCGCGCTGCCGCAAGATTACGTTCACCGGTTCGACCGAAGTCGGGCGCTCGCTGATTGCGGGCGCGGCGGCCGGGATCAAGCCGCTCTCGCTGGAATTGGGCGGTCATGCGCCGGTGCTGGTATTCGAGGATGCCGATTTGGAGGCCGCGGTCGAAGGGGTGATGATCACCAAATTCCGCAACACGGGCCAATCGTGCATCGCGTCGAATCGCCTCTATGTCCAACGCTCGATTTACGAGGAATTTCTGCGCCGCTTCGTGGAGCAGACCTCGGCGTTGAAAACGGGCGACGGGCTAGAGGAGGGCGTCCAGGTTGGGCCGCTGCTCAATAAGGAGGGGCTGGCCAAAGCGCTCGAGCATGTTCAGGACGCCACCCGGCGCGGCGCGCGGTTGCTGTGCGGTGGCAAACGGCTGGAGCGCAAGGGGTGGTTCCTCGAACCGACGGTGCTGGCGGATGTGCCCCCCGAGGCGTTGTGCATGTCGGAGGAAACCTTCGCGCCGGTGGCGGCGGTGTGCGCCTTCGACACGGAGGCTGAAGCCATCGGGCGGGCAAACGCGTCGCCGTATGGGCTGAGCGCCTACGCTTTCACGCGCGACCTGCAGCGGGCATTTCGTTTGATGGAATCGTTGGAGGCGGGGATGATTGGGTTGAACGACGGCGTGCCCACGACCAGCCAATGTCCTTTCGGCGGGGTCAAACAAAGCGGCTGGGGACGGGAACTGGGCATCGAGGGGATGGAGGCGTTCCTGGATACGAAACATGTTTCATTGGGGCTCGGAATATGAAACACCGTTATTCTGTTCCTAATCTTAATCGTAATCTTTCGTTTGTTCCGGACAGATTACGATTAAGATTACGATTAAGATTAGGATTTTATAGGGAGGCATGATGACTCACTCTTCCATTCCAAAACCGTCCCAGGTTGCTGCGTCCGTTCGGCCACTGAAGTTGGGCCTCATTTTTATCGGACGCCGCCGGCCGGGGTTCGACATGGAATGGGGCGGGAAGATGGAGGAGCGGGTTCGCCGCTGCGTGCGGCAAACGGAGCTCGCGGTTTTGGAACCGTTGGAAAAGGCGGTGGACGATGCCTCGCTGCAGCAGGCCATGGCCGAGTGTGAAGGGCAACGGGTCGATGCGATTGCGTTGCTGCAAACTACGATGGGCGATGGGCGGCTGGCCCCGACACTGGCGCAGCTCTGGCCTGATCCGGTCGTGCTTTGGGCCACGCCGGAGAAGCCGGACGGCGACATGATCAGTTCGTGCTCGCTGGTCGGGGCCCACTGCTGGGCGTCGGTCTTGCGCCAGATGGGGCATGCGTTCGAGGTTGTTTATGGCGACCCGGACGCGCCCGAGACGCGGGAACGATTCGGCGAAGCCGTGCGGCTGGCAGCCACGGTGCGGCGGTTGCGCTCGGTGCGGCTCGGGGTGATTGGGGGACAGGCGCCCGGGTATTTTGCGATGGGGGCCGAGCCATTTGCGATGCACCAGGGTTTGGGGGTACAGGTCCAGACGTTCAGCCTGATCGAATTCGCCAATGCCGTGAATGCAGTAAGCGATGCAGGGGTGGCCGAAGACGTTGCCAAGGTCAAGGCGCTCCGACTGCCGCACAAGGACACGACCGACGAGGATTTGCCGATGGCCTCGCGCCTCTATTTGGCGATGCGGTCATTCCTGGACACCGAAAACCTGGATGCGATGACGATTCGCGAATGGCCGGAACTGCCCAATACGTTCGGGCAATGGCCGTACCTGGGCGTGGCGCGGTTGACGGATGAAGGGCAGGCGGTGGGCATCGAAGGGGATGCCGACGGGGCGCTGTCGGCCTGGCTGGCGGAGCGGTTGGGGCTGGGCCGGTGCTACTTGTCCGACTGGCTGGAGCATGACCGCGAGACCATCAGCCTTTGGCATGGGGGGGCGGCGCCGATGTCGCTTTGCGAGCCGGTGGGCGAACCGGGCGGGCCGCGCATCGCGCGTCATTTCAACATCAAGAAGCCGGCGGTCATCGAGGCGACTATTCGCGCGGACATGCCGGTCACGGTGTTCCGCATTTGGAGGCTCGACGGCAAATACCTGCTGACGGCGCGCGAAGGCGAGACCCTCAAGCCGAAGCGCCATCTCATGGCCACCAATGCGCTGGCGCGGATGGCGATTGACCCGCGCGAATGGTTTGAGGAACTGTGCCACGAAGGGATGCCGCATCATGTCGCAGTGGTCCAGGGGCTCCACGCTGCGCTGTTGAAGCGCCTGGCGCGCGCGCTACGGATACCGTTTGTTTGAGGTTTTATGGAATGGGATTTGCGCAGAAGCAGAGCTGGCTTCGGCAAGCACCTAAGCTCGGTCGCCGCAAATCCCCTCACCCCGACCCTCTCCCCTTCTGAAGGGGAGAGGGGGAATCTTCGCCAGGTTGTTTGCGAAAGCAGGGCGTGTCCGTCCCGAATGCGCCCTACCACCAGGCTTTGGCTTCTAGCCATCGGCGCGGCGCTCATCTTCAGTTCGCTGGAAACCCAGGCGGCCAACCCGCGCGTGAAAGAGGTCGTGGTCGTCTTCAAGACGCATTTCGACATCGGCTACACCGACCTCGTCACGAATGTCCTCACCCGTTACCGCACGTCGTTTTTGGATGGCGCGCTGAAATTGATCGAGGATTCGCGCCAATTGCCGGCGGACCAGCAGTTCGTCTGGACGGTGCCGGGTTGGCCGCTGCGGCAGATGTTGTGGCCCGGCCAAACGCCGGAACGGCGCGCCAAGGTCCTGCAGGCGCTCAGGGACGGGCGGCTCGCCGTCCACGCAATGCCGTTCACGCTGCAAACCGAATCGCTCGACATTGAAGACCTGGTGCGCGGCCTGAGATTCTCCGCCGACCTGGCACGCGAAAACGGGTTGCCTTTGCCGCGCGCGGCCAAGATGACCGATGTGCCCGAACACTGCTGGGTCCTGCCGACGCTGTTGAAACACGCCGGGATAGATTTTCTCCACCTTGGGTGCAACGGCGGGAGCACGCCGATGCATGTGCCGCCGCTTTTTTGGTGGGAAGGTCCCGACGGCTCGCGGCTGCTGACTGCGTATTCGATTCA
The DNA here is from genome assembly GCA_035566895.1 of Binatia bacterium. Classification (GTDB taxonomy): domain Bacteria; phylum Verrucomicrobiota; class Verrucomicrobiia; order Limisphaerales; family UBA8199; genus DATMQA01. Next base: position 22,384 of record DATMQA010000221.1, on the reverse strand, counting down.
TTACGGAACCGAGTTGCTCCCCCCGAAGGATTGGCCGTATCAAACCTGGCTGGCGATGATCATGACCGGCGACAATCATGGTCCGCCCTCCGCCGCCGAGGTGGACAAGTTGTTGAGACAGGCGGCGAGCGAACTGCCCGGAGTGAAGATCAAGTTCGGCCGGCTCGAAGACTTTTATGATGCCATCAGCGCGGAAAGGAACCAGCACATCCCCGTAGTGCGCGGCGATATGCCGGATACCTGGATTCATGGCTTTGAGGCGATGCCCGCGGAAACCAAGCTCGCCTGGGACGCGCGGCCGCTGGAAGGAGCGGTCGGGGCGCTCGACACGGAACTACGCGTGGCGGGCGTGGACCCGCCGCCGCTCGATCCCTCGCTGTCGGAAGCCTATGAAAAGAGCCTGCTTTACAGCGAACACACGTTTGGGTATCGCGGCAGCCAGCCGGGCGGATTCTGGTACGGCGACGAATGGGCGCGAGCTCGAGCGGAGGGCAAATACGCCCGCTTCGAAAGATCTTTCGAGGACAAACGCGATTACATCCGGGGGACGGCTTCCCTGGTCACGAACGCATTGGACGCGCGCCTGCGGTTGCTGGCCCAGAACGTCGCAACTGACGGCTTCCGCGTCTGCGTGTTCAATCCGCTGCCATGGAAACGGAGCGGCGAGGTCGAGATTGCGCTGCCGGAAGGCAAGTCCGCGGTGCTTCAGGACCTGGCGACCGGCCGGCGGGTCACAGTTCAGGATTCCGACGGGCCAACTGTGCGGTTCCTGGCGGAAGATGTTCCGTCGCTCGGGTACAAAACCTTCGGCCTCTTACCGTCAGACAGGGTGGGTGCGGCACAAGGCTCGCGGGACGGAACGGGCAGCTCGGTTGTTCTCAAAAACAAAACTTTCCGGCTCGAAGTTGACCCGGCCCGCGGGTGCATAACCTCACTGAGAGATCTGAAGACCGGGCGCGAGCTGGTGGCACCCGAACCCGGCGTGGGTCAATACCTGCATGAACGATTCTCGTCGAACAATGTGCAGGCGTTCATCAGCGCGTACTGCCGGCGCATCGGCTGGGTGAACAACGACTTTGGCAAACCGGGAATGCCGGGGCCGGACAAAGCACCCTACGCCCGAATAACCCTGACAAATTGGACGGTGACGCTCCGGCAAGATCCCGTTGCCAAAACGGTCACCCTGCGCTGCCCCGACGCCACACCACTGGCGAAAGCGGTCACGATAAGATACACCCTTTACGAAGCGCAGCCTTATCTCGACCTGGAGTGGGCCATCGAGGATAAGACGCCAAACCCTCTCCCGGAGGGCGGCTGGTTATGCCTGCCGTTCGCCATCGAGCGGCCGGAGTTCAAGCTTGCCCGGCTCGGCTCGTTGACTGACCCGAGCAAGGACATTATCGAGGGCGCCAACCGGCATCTGTTTTGCCTCAACTCGGGGATGACGATTACCGGCCCGGACGGGTATGGCGTCGGGCTTTGCCCGCTGGACTCCCCGCTGGTGAGTCTCGGCGAACCGGGCCTCTGGAAATTCTCGCTGAATTACGTTCCCCTAAGCGCGCGTGTTTTCATAAATCTCTACAACAACCAATGGGACACGAATTTCCCGCTTTGGCAGGAGGGTTCATGGAATTCGCGTGTCCGGCTCTGGCTCGTGCGGAAAGGGATCTCCGCCAGGAATCTGATCGAGCCTGCCTGGGAAGCGCGCGCTTCGCTGCTCGCGAGCTCCGCTGACGGCCCGCGCGGCAACTTGCCGGTTCAGGGCTCCGGTCTCTCCGTTTCGCGCGAAGGGGTCATCGCCACGTGCTTCGGGCCAGATCCTTACAGCGACAAGCTATTGCTGCGTTTATGGGAGTTGGGCGGTGTCTCCGGAGCGCTGACGGTTACCTTGCCACCGGGCTTGAAAGCGACCCGAGCGTTGCCGGTGAATTTGCGCGGCGTGCCGGAAGGCAAGCCGGTCAGGATCAGCCGAGGGACGTTCAAGATAAACCTGCCGGCCTTTGCTCCCGCGAGCTTTGTGCTGGATGCCGCATAAATGGGAACACGCGCCGCTATCGCCATTGGGCTGGTGCTTTACGTCGTTTTGACGACCGGAGTGTCGTTCTTCTGGATGTCGCGCGTCAGGAAGCCGACCGATTACCTGGTGGCTGGACGAGGGCTTCCGTACTGGGTGCTCACGGGAACCATTATTGGGACCTGCATCGGCACGGGGGTGATCATCGGCGGAACGGGACTCGCCTACCAGCACGGTTGGGGCGGGTGTGCGTATCCGATCGGGCTCGGGTTGGGCACCCTGCTCGCGGGCCTGTTCTTCGCGCAGATGCGGCGCTTCAAGTTCATGACACTCAGCGAAGAGGTCGCCTGCTACTACGATGGAAACCGCGTGGTCGTTGAGTTTTCCAATATCAGCCTGTTCGTGTCGCAATTGTGCTGGCTGACGGTCCAGATCAAAGGGGGAGCGGCGGTGGTGGAGGCCGTCACGGGGTTACCCCACGGAGAATGCACGGTGCTGGCCGGCCTCGCGAAGGCGGCGATTTCCATTCCGGGCGGGCTGAAGGCGGTGGTTTATACCGACGTTCTCCAGACGCTGATCTTATTCTGCGGCTTTGGCTGCCTCATAAACTCTGCCTTGAGCGACTCGGGGGGATTGGCGGGGTTGCGCCAGGCGGTTCCGGCGGATTATTTTTCTTTTCTGGGCGTTGCGTCGCTCGGGACCTGGAATGTGCTGGGCTTGATTGTGGTGCTGGCGTTGAACCCGCTTGCCGATCCTGGCCGGCGGCTAACGATGTACAGCGCGCATACGGAGGCCGGCGCCAAATGGAGCATGGTCACGTCGGGAGTTATAGTGATTATTTTCTCAGTGGCGGTGGGAATCACGGGCATGTACACCTTCCACCTCAACCCGGGGCTTCGAAACCCGGATGAAGCCCTCCCCTGGCTGGTGATGAATGTCCTGCCGCCCTGGCTGGCGGCTTTTGTCGTGGTCGCGGTAGTTTCGGGGATGTCCTCCGCGGCCAACGGCAACGCCGCGGCGGCGGGCACGTTCTTCGTGCGGCACATTTATCCCCTGGCGACAGGGCATTACCCCAAGCGCCCGGTGGTGGTGGCACGGCGGGCGTTGGCGTGCGCGTTCGTTCTTTCCACGGCCTTGGCGCTCTACACCGGCAGCATTGTGGGGTTCGTGGTCAAATTTTTGCCCCTGACGATGAGCGGCCTGGGGGTGGCCATCCTGCTGGGGCGCTTCTGGCAGCGGGCGACCTGGCAGGGAGCGCTGGCCGCCCTGGTCACGACGCCGGCCGTGTCGTTGCTCGTTATGGCCATTCCTTCGCAAGCGAAAATGTGGGGCAACCCGACCATCCCCGCCGCGGTCGTCGGTTTGCTCGCCCAGGTGGTGGTCAGCGCGCTGACACCGCAGAGGCAACGCGGGTTTGAAGAAGTCGCCCAGGCCATGAAACGCGAACGGCAGGCTATCGAAGGAGAATTGCCGGAGGAATTGGCCGTCCCGGCAGGCCCGCACGATGCTGGCCAATTACATTCAAATCCAAAGTAACCATTATGAAACTCTATAACGCAAAACAAATATGCGACCAGGCCGCGGCCAACGGCTTCGGCATCCCGGCGCTCAACAACAACGGCGGAACCTACGACATTGGCCGAGCCATCATCGAAGCGGCCGAAGAACTCCGCTCCCCGCTCATCATTCAGTGCTATGAACCGAACCTGGAGTACCGGGGTTTTGATTACGCGGCGCAACTGATCAAATTCCTCGCGGCTGATACCTCCGTCCCCATCGCCATCGCTCTCGACCACGGCAAAAGCCCGGCCTCGGTCATGCGGGCGGTCCGGGCCGGATTCACCCACGTGATGATTGATTACGCGGACAAGCCGCTCGAGGAGAACGCGCGCGGCACGCAGGAAATTATCAACTTCGTGCGGTCGCTCGGGATCAGTGTCGAGGCGGAGATCGGCCACATAATCAAGAGCTCCGACGCCTCGAGCCAGCGGGCGCCGACAGTGAGTGTGGCTGAAGCAAAGGAATTCGCCTCGAAAGTGGACGTGGATTTGCTGGCCGTGGCGGTGGGCACCACGCACGGCATTTTCAAGGAGCAACGCGACATCGATTTCGCCTTGATCAAGAAACTTGCGGGGGCGACGCGACCGCCGCTGGTGCTGCACGGCACCTGCGGGGTTTCGCTCGCCGACATCACCCGGAGCGTCAAGGCGGGCATGACCAAGATTAACTTCGGCGAGGGGCTGCGGATGAACTATATCCGCTACTTCAACGAATTGAGCCAGACGCTGAACCACGAGCACCACGTCTGGAGAATCGCGCGCGCTGCCAAGGATAAGCTTAAGGAAGACATCAAGGACATCATCCGTGCCGTCGGCTCGGAGGGCAAAGCCGACGCAATAAAGTGAAGTGGCACATGTAACCATGTAACCCCTGTAACCTTTTTAACTCAGTTAACCCCTTTAACCCCTTTAACTCATTACAGCCCCCCGGGGCCGTCATTTCGCTGTGCGGTAAAAGCGCGCACGCTGATTGGTAGCCGTCAGATCGGTGAAACCCGGCAGGCCGTTGGTTCCCGCCTCATTGGTGGCGAGGTCGTTCCAGGTTGGAGAGTTTAGATTCGAGCTGGCTTGGATTCGGTAGCTCACACCGGCATCCCCACCGGCGAACGTCAGTCTAATTGTTCCATCCACCAGCAGGAGCGGGATATTGAGCGTCACTGGCGTCGAGGGAGTGACGGTCAGAATGCCATCCACGTAGCCAATGGCATAGTTGCCCAGGCCTCGGCCAGTGGCGCCACTGGCCAGGATGGGATAAACGCCAACCGCCGCGGTGGCCGGAGCGCCCGTGCTGGTGAGAGTGACGCTCGTGACGCTGTCGGTGCCGTACAAGCCGCTGGCGGCGAATTCGGTGCCGGCAAAAATCCTGGTCTGGCCATAGACCTTGGTGCTGTTGCTTGCGGTGATCGTCAGGCTGGCCTGGGTCACGGTCAGGATGCCGTTGGTCAAAGCGAAGGTGTAGTTGGTTGAGGTCAGACTGCCCAGCCGGTTGCTGATCGCATACGCGCCCACCGGACTGTTCGTGCCGGCCAGGGTCGTCAGCAAGGGGCGCCCACCACATCGCTGTTCGTCAGACTCTCACCGTTGACGAAGCCACTGTAGGTAGCCGTGAGGACAGGGTTGGTCGCTCCGTAGGCCTGCGAGGCATTGTTGGCGGCGACGGTCAAAGGCCTGGGCAAGACGACGAGGCTGACGGTGCCGGTGGCGGTTCCGTAATCGTCCGTGTCGGTTGGCGTAAACACGGTCCGGAGGGTATTGGTCCCCACGTTCAACACCGTTCCGGCCGGCGGCGTATAAACGAATGAACCGGGCACATTGGCGGTAGCGTCCAATTGGCTGGAGCTCAAGGCGGTGGCGTAGAGGATTGCGGCGGGGTTGGTCCAGGTAATCACCGGGGGTATCTGGGTGATCGTCAAGGTGGCCGAGAGGTTGGTCGGACCAGCGGCGTTGGTAACGATGACCTGATAGGTGCCGGCGTCGTTGGCCGTCACGCTGGTGAGCGTGAGCACATTGCTTTGCGCGCCGGAGATGTGGGCATTGTTTGTAAGGGGGACGCCGTGGAACCGCCACTCGTAAGCGGACCTCGGGGCGGCGCCGCCCGCAATGACCGTAAAGGAGGGCGAGGCGTCCACGGGCACGGTGAGGTTTTGAGGCGGGCTGACAATGGCGGGCGGTCCGGCGTAACCGATGCGAATCGTGCTGTTCTGGGTATCTGCCACGTAGAGGTTGCCCCACGGGTCCACGAAGATGCCTTCCTCCCGGTTGAACAGGGCGGCGGTGTTGGTCCCATCGGCGGTCCCGATGACGCCGGGCCGGCCCCCGACCGTGGTGACGACTCCGGCGGGCGTGACTTTTCGGATTGTGTTGTTGTGGTAGTCCGCGACAAAGGCATTATCGGCCGCGTCCAACCACAAAGATTCCGGGAAACCGAATTGGGCGGCAGAGCCGGTCCCATCGGCGCTGCCGGAGCCGGTGGGCCAATTGTTGTTAGCGCCGGGCCCGGCCAGAACAGAGAGGTTTCCGCCATTGGTGTCCATGGTCCATATCGTGCTGTTGTACGCGTCGCACACATAGAGGTGGTGGGATGAAGTTACGGCTACCTGGTCCACACCATAGAACAACTGGCCCTCGGTTTTACCCACGCCCGCGATGGTGTTCACCACGCCACTGAGCGTTACTTTTCGGATGGCACCGTTTTGGCCATCGGCCACATACAGAACGTTGTCGGCGGGGTCGTATGCTATGCCGTTGGGTTCGTTGAAGCGCTGCGCGTTCGTCTATGTGCGCGAGCGAAGCGAGCCAAACCGAAGTCCCGTAGGGATGATATGAGAGTAGCCCAGGGTCAGCGAGGAACGAGCGCAACCCTGGGTAAACCGGCCCCGATTTTCATTTCCCCTCTCCCCATCCGATCGGGAGAAGGGAAAGGGGTGAGGGGGGCGTCGCGCAAAATAAGGTTTCTCGGACCGGTAACCGACTGCCCGCCCGGCTTCTTCCAGGTCATCGACCCCGCCGCAACCAACACTCCCCAGCGGTTTTATCAGCTCCGCTCGCCGTGTGGTGCCTCGTTTCGGCTTGACCCGGAGATAAGATGTGCCAGTCTCTCCTCGAAGCTTATCGACGGCTGGAGAGATGGCCGAGTGGCTGAAGGCGGCGGTTTGCTAAACCGTTATACGGTCAAAAGCCGTATCGGGGGTTCGAATCCCCCTCTCTCCGCCATCCCCACTTTAACACGGTAGAATCAGGGTATTTGCCACTTTCAGGACTTCTAAAACTTTCCTGACTATGTGTAAACTATGAACTGAGGCAAGGAATCGGCCACTAAGGTTCATAGGCGCGTAAGGTCAGTCCCGGGTTTCCCAAATCGGCAACATGTGTTCGGTTTTGACGGGCCGAATTTGTATCATGATACAAATTTGAAACCGGCCGAAACCAAAAAACCTACCGCCTGCTCCCGCCTTAGACTTGAGCAGCGACGCACCGGTTGGTCCGGTAGGTAGCAGGCTGTTGAAATAAGCCGCCCGGTGAAGGGCACCGGGCTACAGCACGCGCGGTTTTGAGGATTTCCTCGCGTGCCCCCACGCGGCGCTTCTGTTGGTTTTTCAACACCTTGCTATGGCTTCTCGCCGATTTCATCCACCCCGGGCTAGTGCGCAAGGGCGGGGGCAACGTAGCCGGCCTTTCGCGCCGCCGCTGCCTTTGCCCAATAACAGGGCCAAAAAAACTTTCCCTGGCGGTAATAATTTTCCCTTTTGTAGCGACTAATCAGATATACGCCCGAGTTTGAATTCGGCGCCTGCAGACGAACACAAGTTCCTGGAACTGGTGAATCAGAATCGAAACAGGATTCTCAGAGTCTGCCGCGTTTATTCATGGAATTCGGCTGACCAGGACGATTGGTATCAGGAAATCCTGCTTCCAAATCTGGCGGGCGTTGCCCGAACTGAAAGAAAACACTTATGCAAATACATGGCTCTATCACCTCGCGATCAACACCTCGTTCAGCTTCACCCGCAAGCGCGCGACTCTCGGCGGGCGCGCCTGGCAACTCGCTCACCCGGAACTCTCCCGGCACCTCGAAGCGCGGCAAACGCACGACCGGCAACCCGACGACTGTCTTGCAAAACTTTACGAAACGATTGCGCAACTTGACGCCGTGGAGCGGGCGCTCATCACTCTGTTTTTGGAAGACCGTTCCCGTGCACGCATTTTTGCCGCTCTTTGCGGTTTTCGCGGCGGCGCTTTTCTCCACCGGGGCTGCGATGGGACAAGGGACCGAGCGTTACACGAAAGTGGCCAACCAGCTCGTCGAGTTGCTCAACGCGGGCGATTACGCCGGCATCCAGACCAGTTTTAACCAGCAGATGAACGCGGCGCTGCCGCTGGACAAATCGAGCGCGTTCTTTAATGGGCTGACGCGGCAGATGGGAAAAATCCAGAAGCTCGGCGAGCCGCGGTCCGTCGGCGGAATGATGGTTTTTCCCGCGACTTTTGAAAAGGGCACGCTCGACATGCACGTCGTGCTGGACAGTCGTGGCCTGATCGCCGGGCTTCTCTTCAAGCCCCGCGTGGCGGCGAAAGCGGAGCCGGAAAGGCGTCAGACGCAGTTGTCTCTGACGGCCCGTTACGCGAAAGTAGCCAGCCGGCTCGTCGAGTTGCTCAACGCGGGCGATTACGCCGGCATCCAGACCAATTTCAACCAGGAGATGGACGCGGCGTTGCCGCTGGACAAATCGAGCGCGTTCTTCAATGGGCTGACCCAGCAGATGGGAAAAATCCAGAAGCTCGGCGAGCCCCGGCCCGTCGGCGAAGCGATGGTTTATCCCGCGACGTTTGAAAAGGGTACCCTCGACATGCAGCTCGCGCTGGACAGTCGCGGCCTGATTGCCGGGCTTACCTTCACGCCGCATGTGGCGGCGAAAGCCGAGCCGGAAAAGCGCCAGGCGCAGTTGTCGCTTCCGTTCAAAGGCCGCTGGCCGGTTTTCTGGGACGGCGACACGCGCGAACTCAACCCTCACCACGATGTGAACGAGTGCGCGACCGGCGGGAGCCCGCCAGGCGCTCTCGCCGATTCACCAGTCGCGCCGATAACGTTGCCGCCTTTCGCGCCGCCGCTGCTTTTGTCCAAAAACAGGGTCGATAAAATTTCCCTTGGTGGTAATAATTTTGCCTTCCGCTGCGACTAATCAGATAAAGGTCCGTGATTGAACTCGACGCCCGCAGACGAACACAAGTTCCTGGAGCTGGTGAATGAGAATCGAAACAAAATTCTCAGGGTCTGCCGCGTCTATGCATGGAATTCCGCCGACCAGGACGATTTGTATCAGGAAATCCTGTTCCAAATCTGGCGGGCCTTGCCCGGACTGAAAGAAAAAGCTTATGCAAACACCTGGCTCTATCGCGTCGCGCTCAACACCGCCATTTCGTTCGTCCGCAAGCGGGCCTCACGCTCCGGCCACGTCGTTCATTTCGAACCCGCCGACCTCACGCGCGCGATTGAATCGCGCCAGACAACCGAAGAAAGCGCTGACGCCCGCATTGCCGATCTTTACGCCGCCATCTACAAACTGGACCCGCTCGAAAAAGCTCTCGTCACCCTTTTCCTGGAAGACCTCACCTACGAACAAATGGCGGAAGCCACGGGCATCAATGCCAATAACGTTGGGGTCATTTTGCATCGCGCCAGGAAGAAACTTTCCCGTCTGATGAAGGAGGAGGCGCCGAAATGAACGACGACGAGTTAAAGAATCTCTGGCAACAGCAACCGCTGAGGAACCCGGACATATCGGCGCCGCAACTGATTTCTGCTATGCAAAATAAAACGACCCAACTTCGCCGCGACCTGCGCGCGCGTGACGCCCGCGAACTCGTGGCCTGTGCTTTTGTGATCATTGTCTTTGGATATTTCGCTTTCAATGAACCTGCGCCGATTGTGCGTCTCGGCTGGTTGATTGTCGTCGGGAGCTCGATTTTCATCGCCTGGAAGCTCGTTCACGCCCGCCGGACTGCTCCGCCGGCGCCACCCGGCGCGACCACCGTCGAATCACTGCGGGCGGAACTGAATTCGGTGCGCATTCAGTCTCGTTTATTGGGGTCGGTGCTGTGGTGGTACTTGCTTCCCCCGGGTATCGGCTTGCTGGTCGCCACCTGGGGCATGAAGATACATCTCCACGCCAAAATCCCTTCTACGCTGGTGTTCATTGCCACATATGCGTTCGTCTACTGGCTCAATCAGCGGGCGCGGTCCAAACAACTTGTTCCCCTCGAGGCGCAACTGGAATCGCTGCTCCATTCGGCCGAAACCGGCGAGCCGCTGGATGATACTAATGTCACTAATCTGCGCCCAACCGTTCTCTCGATGGCGGCCGCCGACCAGGTCAAACCTTCTGAATTCAAGGTCGCCTTTTGGCAGCTCGCCATTTATGGCGAAATCGGATTTGTTGGAATTTGGTTCATTTTGATGCTCGGTCTGACCGAGGGCAACCTCTCGCGAATGTTCGATGGGCAGCATCTGGTTTGGCTCGTGCCTTTCTTCCTGGCGGGGTTGTTATATTCCTGGCTGATGCAGAAAATGACCCACCGGGCCGTGGGGCTCAGCACTCTGGGAGTTCATCTGCAGGAAGGGCAAAACCTCATTCTTTGGGACGAAATAAAAGAAGTGCGGCCACACAGGTTTCTGAATATTCGCACTCTCTGGCTGATCAGAGAATCCGGCGAGAAGACGCGAATGCCTTGGACTTCCCTGGAACGACACTCCGACCTTAAGGCGGCGGTGGAAGCCTTTGCCCCGGCAAACCATCCCATACGTAAATACCTACCCCTGCTGAGACGAACCTAACCACAATGCCGGGCCAGCCGCCGACGACCGTTGATTATTATCCGCCTTGCAATAGCAATTTCCCCCTGTCCGCCGTCAGACGACCTTTGTCGCACAGTTTACATTAAGACGGCAGCGATAAAATCATCATTCAGGGCTGAAATACGCGGTAGAAGATCGTTGGATGGCTGGAGTCCACGGGGATGGTGATGATCCCATTCGTTTGGGAATAATTGAGGGCTGGATACCAAGCGGCGAACGGATTGGTTGCGAATTGCAATTGATACCCGGTGTTCAGCCTGCCAAAGAGGCTCAGGCTTCGACTCTGATTGCTCCCCAGATTGGCCACCAATAGCGGCTTGTCCTGCACCACCGCCACTCGCCCTGGATGGGTTACATAGTTGCTGTAAATCACGTCGCCGGGTTTGATGGCGCTGATATTCCCGAACGGCAAATCCACAAAAGCTGACGACTGATTGCTGAGGGCCAGGAAACTGAGCTTTAGGATCTGCTGCTGCGTTTGCAGCGCCTGGCCCGGTACCGTTTGGAGGACGATGAAAAGATTGCTGCCTTGCTCGACCAATGAATCGGAACCGATTCCGGGCGCGGTGGCCAGCAGGCTGGTGTTGGTGAAACGCTGATTTGGCCAGGTAATACTGAAGCTGAGGTTGGTCACGCCCTCACTGGAGGCAAGATAGATGGGCAAATCAACGCTTTGGCCAGCTTGAACATTGGTGAAACCGATGGCTATGTCGAGATAATCCAGCACCGTTACCAGGAAACTTTGCGCGGCGCTCATGGGCGGGAACCCGTTGTCGGTGACGCGGACGGTGATCGGATTAGTGGTGGAGGCATAAGCTCGCGTAGGCGACCAGTTGAAAACGCCGTTGGTGGGATTGATTCTGGCGGTGGACGGCGCGCCGGGATCAAGAGTATAGGCGAGCCGATCGCCGTTGGGATCGGAGGCATGAACTTTGAACGCGAGCGCACCATCCGGCGGCATGGCCAGGTTGGTCAGCGGCGTGAGGATGGGCGGAACGTTTGTCGTGCCGCGGACCCAGAGCATGAAAGCGTCGTTGGTATCCACGTTGCCGGCTAAATCCTGGACGCCCGGATAGAGGGTGAGTTGGTAGGTGCCCAAAGGAGCGGTGAACGCCCCCATGCCGCCGAGCAGGAAAACGTTGCTGGACACGAACGAAAGCGTCGGAGTGAAAACGTTGGTGCCGTTCCGGGTCAAAACGAAACTGCTTGAATGAATAGTATTGGTGTTGATCGGCTTCGAAAAGACAACCGAAAGGTTGCTCACCGCCGCATACACCGGTGAGGTCACCTGTTGAATGATGGCGGTGGGCGGGATAATATCCAGGAACAGGTCAAGGAAAGATGCCGGGGAAACATTGCCGGCGACATCTACGGCAGTGAACTGCACATGATGCCGTCCCTCGCTGGTGAACGTGCCGATGAGGCTGAAATTGGTGCCCGCCGTAGTCGCGGTTCCCAGGTCTAAACCCACCGTCGCATCCAGCACGCGCACGGTCAGATTACTTGCCCCGACTGTGCCGGAAAAGGTGACCGTGTTGGTGCTGGTCAAGCCGTCGGTCGCAGAAATGCCCAGGTCCGGCGTGACCAGCAGATTTGTTGGAGCGGCCGGGGTTTCGAGGATTATCTGCCAGGTTTCATTCGTGCTGCCCGTGCCGGCATTCCCCGCCAGGTCCGACACGCCAGTGGCGTCAACGGTGAGTGAGTAGGTTCCAGCGTACCCTTGCACCGCGCTGATATTGGCGATTTGGTAAGTCGTAGAATTGACGGGGGTAACCGTCACGTCGCTCGTGATGAGATTGGGCCCGCCGTCGCGCGTGAGGTTGAGGTCCTGGTAACCGAACGTCGCGGGAGCGAGCGATTCGGAAAAGGTGACCTTGAGTGAGGGCACGACTATGTTCCGGGGATTCGTGGCAAGTTGTTCCAACCCGCTGATCCGCGGACTGGAAGTAATCATCACCCACGATACGGATTGAGAACCGAACCCGCCCGCCCCCGCGAGGTCCTGAATGCCGGCAGCGTTGACCGTCAGCACATATGCGCCTTCCGCCCCGGTCAGCCCGCCCAACCCGCTAATGGTGAAAGTGGTCGGCGAGACCGGCGTCACCGTCACCGCGCTGGTGAGCAAATTCGGTCCACCGTTTAAGGTCAACGAAAGGTCGTTGTAATCGAATGTCGTGGCATCAATCATTTTGGAGAAGGTGACGGTAGCGCTGGCGAGCGGCAGGTTGCGCGGATTGGGCGAAACTGCGGCTAAGCTTTGCACGCTGACCGGGGAATTGCCTTTGGCCCACGAGACCGAGGCGGAAATGTTGCCCGCGTTGTTGCCCCAAACATCGTAAATGCCGGCCCCGTTGACAGTCATTTGATAATTGCCACCCGTTGCCGTGAGCGCTTGCAGCCCGCTGATTGAATAGGTGGCGTTGGTAACAGGTGAAATGTTGATGCCGCTGCTGCTATTGATCAGGTTCGGTCCCCCGTTGAGCGATAGCCCCACCGCGCTGTAACCAAAGGTAGTCAGATCAATCGGTTCCGAGAAGACGATCTTCACAGAAGAAAGCGCGCCGGTTTGATTGAAGGGCGACACCGGGCCGAGTTGCACGATGGCGGGCGGGGTTGTGTTGGTCGAGCGGTAATAAAGCGTGTATGCGCCAGTGCCCGCCCAATCGAACAAGTGCAGAAGGTTCTCATTGACGGCTGCCGTACTGGAGGACGGGAAGCTGCGGTCGGTGGTCCAGGCGTTATTGGTCAAGGAAAGGACCTGGCCATCCGAGCGCACAACATTGGCCAGGAGGTATCCGACGCCGGGGTCCGGCAATTGGATATAGTTCCACCCGGTGCTCACGGACGTGGTGAGATGCACCTGCAAATGGCCGGGGGATGCCGCGCCGTCGAAGGAGCCGTTCGTCACCACGTTCACTGGCGCGACGGTGCCGTCGCTTAGATAAAGCGTGTCGGGCAGACTGTTCGGATTGGGGACGTCGTTGACGAGGAAATCCGGCAGGTCATCGTCGTTCGTCCGATTGGCCAGCACTTTGTGAGTCAGCGAATGGATTTCCACGCTGTCAATGAGCGAGGTGTTGGTGCTGCCCAGCTCATCAAGGTGCTCGAAAGTGGCGTTAAACGAAATGAATTTGCCTTGGAGGGAGGAAATCATTTCCCAGGTGACCTGCTTGGCGCCGCCGGGAGGGATGTCCCCCAGTGTGGCCGTAAGCGAGGGAGTGATTGCCTGGTCGCCAACCTCAGTGCCGATGATGCTGAAGTTGATCAGGAGGCCTTTTTGGTTGTCCACGATTTGCGGCTGGCCGGAGGTGATTTGGAAATTATGCGCCGTGCCCGCGCCGACGTTTTTGGCAATCAGGCCCAGGGCAAAGGGCTCGGAGGGCTCAATTTGCGGGGTGAAAGGATCATCGCCATACACGTCGCGCTGTTGGAAGTAAACCAGGTCCAGCCGCGCTTCCGGAAACACCGTGATCGGGGCGGAAAGCAGCGGCACGGTCACCTGCTGGCCGCTATCGATGTAGCTCAGCGTGCCGCCGATTTGGTAGGTGGCGGGAGCGGTCGGCGCGGCGTCCACGGTGGGAATAAAAGTGTAAACGGCCGAACCTGTGGCACCCCCGGCCAGCACGCCCGAGCCATCCACGGCGGTCATGCCGGTGACCACGGGCCCCTCGGTGAAGAACTTGTTTGCGGCGACGCCATTGGTGGCGTCGCGGAAATCCAAGGCCACTTGAATGCTGGTAATGGGCGTCGAGCCGCCATCATCGACCTCGAGGGTGCCGGTGAAGGCGGCGCGAGTCATGACGATGCTTTGTTCAATCCGCAGGCGGACATGAGCGCAAACGCCTGGAGCAGAGCTGAGTTTGCTCGGCCCGCGGAGTTTGGCGAGAAAAGCGGGGCCGACAACTCTGGACGCGCTGGCCAGTTGGGGGCTTCCAGTGCTGCATTCGGGGGTGCCGGCAGTGCTGTTGATCACCACTTCGCCGCTCGAGGAGCCCCAACCGCCGCCGCCGCTATTGTCCCGGAGAGAAACGTCACCAAGGTCAATAGAGATGTGCAAATTCTTGAGCAAGTCGCAAATGCACTGGAGAATATCGTTTCCGCCGGAGTCCGCCGCCCCGGCCAAACCACCCGTAAGGGCGCCACAGGCAGTTGAAACGGCGGCTTTTTCACAAGGGGAAAGGTTAATGCCCGCGCAATAAATGAATGCCTTTATAGCACTGCAGCTCATTTTCAAGATGTCGTCAGAACCCGCGGCACCGATGGCGTTTTTCAAACACTTGTAAACATCCTTGGTCGTGCAGAGGATTTTAAGGTTGACGTCGCGTTGTTGATCGATGTTGTTCTCACCGCACTTGTAAGCATAACCTACCGTCAGCGGTATCTCCGGGAGGCATTTGTGCAAGTAATTCGCGGTGCATTCGCCCCCGTCCAACGGATGCGGCACGGGATGGCGGGCGAGCGCAGGCGCGGGCGCGCTTCGAATCTGCACCGTTACGGGAATCGAAATCGAGCTTTGCGCGGGAATTATTCCCACATTGGTAACCAGGGGCGTGACCAGATAGGTCGGATCGTCAGGCACGCGGATGCGGACGGCGTTGGCGGCGATCAGCCCCTGATTGTTGAGTTTGATGATAAACTGTGTAGCGATGCCGGGTACAGCGGGCACCAGCACTTGCGGGTCTTCCACCACCACGTTCGGCACCGGCACTTGGGTTTCAAAAACCGACTGCACCACCACCTGGTATCGGTCGGGGATCTCGGTCGGGACCACACTCCATTCGTAACTCACTAACTGCCGGGCCATGAAAGCTTCTTTGTCGGTGACGACGCCGGCCACGACGGATACCGAACCGCGGAACGGGTTGTGCTTCGCGGCACTGGCATCCACCGTGTAGGGTCCTTCGGGCAGCGCGGCGAAGTAGGCAATGCCATTGGCATCGGAATTGGTTTGGGCAATGACGGCGCTAGTGAAGGCGTCGCGCACGGTGACGGTGGCGTTGGTTACTTTGGGGCCGCCGGCAACGTAGTACGTATAATCATCGGTGGTGGTCACGCGGAGATCACCCATGCGGTCGGAAACGGCGCGGAACTGGAACGGGACGCTGACGCCGAAGTTCTGATTCGCAATGGCCAGATTGCCTGGATAAAGGCCCAGAGCTATCCCGACCGGGGGATTCAAAATCAATGTCACCGTGGCTTTGCCTCCGGCCGGAATCGAAGGAATCGAGGGCGCGGAACCGAGTGTCATCCAGGGCAAGTTGGGAATCTGCACGGTCAAATCGCCGCTGCTGGCGCCGCCGATATTGAGCACATCGAAGGAAACCAACGTCTGCTGCCCGACCAACATACCGCGAGCCAGGTAGGCCGGATTGGCGATAAGCTGCGGCACCAAAGGCACAACGCTGAAGTTGGCGGGAATCGTCACTTGAGCCCCTTCGGAGGAAGCCACCGTAACGGCGAACCTTAACTGCGCGTTGCGGGTGAGCGGGCTTTGGAATGTGAAGCCCACGGTTAAGCTGCCGTTGCTCGGGAGCGTGGTATTGGTGAAGGTGAAGTTCGCAGTGAGGTTGCCCTGCAAATCAGGAACCGTGGCCGCAAGACTGGTCAACGGATGGTCGGTAAGGTTGCTCAACACCAATTGGCCGGTGAACGGTGTGTTCGGCAGCATTTGGCCGGCAAGGGTAGCCGGCAACGCCTCCATCCCGAGCAGCACGAAGGCCGACTGCGCCGGCGTGTCAACGACTTCGGGATAATCCGCGCCGACGACGTAATCGCCGGCCTCGCTCGTGAGGGGTTGGAAGGTGTACGAAAAGGCGCCGGTCTTGTCCGAGAGCACGCTGTAGATTCGGCGCGTGCCGTTGATCAACACGCGGACGGTCGCGAAACGGTTCGGCACGGGCTGGTTGTTGGTTGGATTGTAGGTCCAGCCCGAAAGGACAATGTTTGAGCCGGAGGTCGCGACGGTTGGCGTAACATTGGTGATAGCTGCGCGGTAGGCGGGATTGACGACAATGGGCTGGGACGAAACGAGGGTGTTGTTCTGCTTGTTCAGTTCAGCGACAGCATTCCCCCCGTCGGCGACCACTATAATCCAGTAATTGCCCGGAGCAGGCGGGAGATAGACAGTCGTCTGGTTGGTATAGCTGGCGCCGACGGGGAGGGGCGATGGGTTGGTGACGACGCCAATCAACGTCTCGGTCTGACCGAGGTTGTCCGAAGCTACATAAACATAATCGTACCAGACCTGGTTGGTGGGATTGCCAAGCCCCTGGTTGGCGATCACCCACGTTGCGGCCACTTGATCTCCAGTGAATCCGTTGGTGGGGACCATGATAACGGTCGGCAGGAGGTCCGGCAGGTAAATGTCGGAGACCGTGAGGGTTACGGCGCCGGCGTTGAAGCCGCCGGCTGACGCTGTCAACATCACTTGCTGGGAGCCGGTTTGTGTATTGTCCAACACACCGCTGAGGGTGAAGGTGGCGCTCGCCTGGTTCTGCGTCAGAGTGATCGATGCAGGCAGGGAGACCGCGGCGGCGGGCGCGGCACTTAGCGTGACGGTCACTGAGTTGGTGGGCGGCGTGTTCCGAGTGACTGTCGCTATAGTGTTGCTGCCTTTGGAGATAGTGGAATTGGCCAGGCTGAGCGAGAGCGTTGCACCGTTGACATCCAGGATCTGCAGGGTGGCGCTGGCTTCGCCGTTCGTCACGGGCGTGCCGAGAATGGTCAACGGCTGGGCCAGCAGCGTGGCGGTCTGCGGGCCTGTGACCAGGTTGTCGTTAGCCACATTGACGTTGAAATTCGCCGAAGCGGCGCCGGCGGGGATGGTCACGATGAAGGGAACGGTGACGAGAGAATTACTCTGCACCGTCAGTTGGACGTCCTGCGATTTGGCGGAAGCCGTTTGCCGCGAGAGGGTGCCGACCGTCGCGGAGCTGCCTGCGCCTTTGGACACCGTTGATTTTTCAAGCGCCAGGCTTAACTGCACGACGTCCACGTTCAACACACCCACCGTGATGGAGAGCGGGCTCAACCCCGGCGCAACGGCGGAAACATGAACGAGCCGGGTGTCGGTGACCACGCCGTCCGGAACCGGAGTCAGGGGGAAATTAGCGCTGGCCTGGCCGGAGGGGATGAGCACTGAGGCGGGAGCTACCAGGGCGGTGGGCACATCGCTCACCAGCGAGACCGTGAGGGCCGAGCCCAGGTTGGCGTTGCGCGTCACTGTTCCGGTGATTGCTCCCGCGCCGGCGTTTTCTGGAATTTGGTTGGTGCTCAGGGCCAATTCCAGCACTGCCACGTCATTCTCCAAAATCGTCAGCGGCGCGTTGGTCGGTGGGAAACCTGTGGCCGAAGCGAAAATGGTTTCAACGGCCGAACCGCCGGCGATAAAGTTGTCTTGAATGCTGAGCGGGAAGGTTGCGGAGTTTTGCCCTGCCGGAATGACAACGCTGGCCGGCAGGTAAACATTGGTTTTGCTCGAACTGGCAAGCTGGACCGTGAGCGCCATCGAAGTGTCGCCGTTGTGTGTCACCGTCGCCGAAACCGCGTTGCTGCCGGCAGATTCCGAAACCTCAGGCGGCGCCAGCGTCAGCCCCAGGGTGGCGGCCACGGCCACGGCCTGGGTGGAGATGGCGCTGTTATTGAATGTGTTCGGTTCATAGAAGCTGCCGCTGGCGTTGGCTTCGACGATTAACCATTGGCTGCCCTGGACAAATGGCGGCAGGACCACCGTCTGCGTGAGAGACGTGGACTGATTCACCGCCAGCCCATTGGTGAAAAGAAAGGTGCCGAGGAGTTGTCCGCCGCCGACGGCGTTGGAACTGGTCAGGAAAACCTGGTCGTACCAGTTGTTGGTGGCTGGAGCGTTGCCCTGGTTGGCTTCGCTCCAAGAGACTTGAATCGCCTGGCCCGCACTGGCGGTGGCAGGGCCGATGACGTTGGCAGCAATGAGGTCGGGGTACGGGGCGAGAGAGGAAACCGCGGTGATTGAATTGCTGTTATTGAGTTCGGCGGTGCCATTGGTGTTGTATTCAAAAATGTTGTTGAAACCATCGGCTGCGACGACGATTTGGAGCGTGCCAACACCAGCGGGGCCATTGGGCAGTGTGAACGCAAACTGCCGGCTTGATGATTGGCCACCGGCGATTGGCGACGCGGACGCATCGACAGGCCGCGCGGCGTTGAGCAGGGTTTGCGCGGTGGTCTGATTGATGACGGTGATTTGATCGTAGTAGAAGTTACTCACCGTCCCCAAGCCGGTGTTTACGTCGTTCCAAGTGATGCCCACGGTGCTGCCGGACTGAATTTGGGAATTGGTCACGACGAGGCCGGTGACTTGCAGGTCAGGATAGGCCGCCAGCGCGCTGGTAAAAGCCAGGGAGGCGGTGTTGTTGCTCTGGGCGGTGCCGTTGCCATTGGCTTCGTATTGGTTGAAGTAGGCGTTGGCAGTGACAAAGATTTGCAGATTGCCCGCCCCGGCCGGGCCATCGGGCAGATGGAAACTGAGTTGCCGGTTGCGGAAATCAGCGGCGGCGATGTTGCCGTTGGCGTTCGGGTCGTAAAACACGGACGTGTTCAGCAGGGTCTGACCGGTGGTGCTGTTGGTTACCACCACCTGGTCGTACCAATATGTGAACGTGGCGCCGAGGCCGGAGTTGGTGTCCTGCCACGCGATTAGAATATTGCCGCCCGACACCTGGCTGCCGGCCACCGACAGGTTTGTCACTTGCAGGTCCGGGGCCGCAAACGTGGCGAGAATCCCGTCGCCGGAAACGGTTTCGTTGCCGGCCTGGTCGTGGGAGCGAACGCGGTAATGATAAGTCGTCAACGGACTCAGATTGTAAAGGGTGACGCCGTGCGCTGTGACTAGTTGGCCGCTGCCCGAACTCAGTCCATAAGCGGCCGTGGTGCCGTATTCCACCAGCGACGAGGAGGCCTCGTCCGAGTTCCAGGTGACGAAAGCCGTCACCACTCCCGGATTGGCGGCAATGTTGCTCAACACCGGCGGCGTCGCGTCCACCACCACCACCATCACGTTGGTTAGCGCCATCATCGCCCCATACAAATCTGTGGCCTGCGAAACCCAGACCAGGTTGGCCCCGTCCATTCCCTGCGTAAACGTAATTGGCGGCGTCCGGTAAGTATCGTTCACCAATGCCGTCGCGTTCCAGACTCCGCCAGTCGAAACGCTCGGCTGCAGCAAGGCCTGGCTATTGGTCAAAATCACCAGCGGCTCAGGCTGAGTGGACATGCTGCGGTCAAACCGGAAGGTCAGGTGAAAGTTGGTCGTTGCGCCGACCGGGTCTGCCATACTCGCCGAAGCGGCGATGATTTGCGGCAGGACGGGCTGGCTGGCATAAACCGCCACGACCGCTATGTTGCTCACATCCAACGTGGAGAAGAGCTTGCTGTAATTATTCGTATTCGCCAGGTAACTGCCATTGAGGGTGAACTGCTGGAAGCTGTAGCGCAGGGCGCCATTGGTCAGGACGGTCGGTGCTATGAAGACGGCCGCTTGTCCGTTGCTGTACGTGCCCGCACCCGTTACGGCCGCCACGCCCGATGGCGAAGTCGTCGTGGTCACGAAATGGACCGGGTTCGCCTCGGTATAATTGGCCACGAAGAAATGATTGGTATTTACCACCGTCACCAGAGTGGCGTTCGAGCCGGCGACGCTGCCGCCTTCGGTCCAGTAACCAAAGTTGTATCCGAAGCCCGGCGTGGCCGTCAGGACGTTGGTGGTTCCAGAAAGGTACGAGCCGGCGCCGGTGACGCTGCCGGCGGCAGGCGGATTGTTGCTCACCGAAATCGTGTAAACCGGAATGATCGTGAAAGCAATTGCCAGCGGGGCCGAAACGTTGTTGCCCTCGTCGGCTTCCGCCAAGGCATTATTGTCATCGGTTTTAAACAGCAGATAATACGTCCCGCTTTGGTTGATCGGCAGCGTGACGGTGTTCGTCTCGAAATAGTTTCCTCCCGCAACAACATTCTGGCAGCTATAAAATGCCCACGAGCTAATGGCCCCGCCGAGGGTCCCGTCGCTCGAAAGATAGAGGCGGTCGTACCAACAACCAATTGCGGCGCCGGTGCCTTGGTTCGTTATTCCCATCACCACGGTGACGCTCGGGTTTGGCGGTGTGGTGGTCGTGATGCCAGGCGTCAGCAACGCCACCGGTGCCAGGTCCGGCAACACCACCTGCAACGACGCGTTCGAACTGGTGACGCTCCCAAACGGACTCGACACCGTGACCGCATAGTTGCCGGCGTTGTTGGCCTGGACGCTGCCAATGGTATAGCTCGAATTAGTCGCGTTGTTGATGGCGGATCCCTGGAAAAGCCATCTGTAGGCCAGCGGTGGCGTGCCTGCCGCCCCAACCGTGAAAGTCACGTTCGAGCCTGCCGGTACCGTCTGGCTCAAGGGCTGGTTCGTAATACTGGGCGCATAACCGACCGTCAGCACCGCCACCACACTCGTTGCCGCCCCGTAAGCGTTGACGACCGAAACCTGGTAACTCCCCGAATCATTGGTCAGTGCGCTAAGGATGCTCAGCAGGTTGGTTTGCGACCCGCTGATATGGCCGTTGTCAGTCAAATTCGTGCCGTTAAACAGCCACTGGTAAGCTAGCGGCGGCGTGCCTGTGGCGGCCACTGTCAGAACCGCGTTGCTGCCGACCGGCACCGCCTGGCTCTGTGGCACGCCCACGATTAGCGGGCTGAGGAACCCGGCGCATTTGCCGGCGCTGCCGGCGTTGTAGATAGCGGCGATCGCATTTGAAGAAAGCGCGCCATTGTAGAGCGAAGGCTCATCAATCAGGCCCGCAAACGATGTCCCCGCATCATTACCGCGTGCTCCGATCCGCACTGAGGAGGGGCCCGCCTTGGGGTTGCGGGATGATGCCGCTGCAGCGTCCAGGCGACCGTTCACGTACAGCTTGAGATTACTCCCATCCCACAAACCTGCCACATGATACCACGTGTTCGAGACCAGGCTGGTTGTGCCAGTGACGCTATCCTGTACACTCGAATTATCGGCAGTGAAGAAGTTAAGTTTGTCGTTGCTGAGCACTCGCAATCCATAGCCTCCTGTCGTATCGCCGAACTTCTCCAAAATCGAATGTTGCACGCCCATCGAGGAGCGGTTGATCCAGGTCTCGATGGAAACAGCTCCTGTAATTTCCAACCCGGCATTGTCCGGCACATCAACATGCTGGCTCACACCGTCGAAAACGAAAGCCTGCCCGACCATGCCGGGGGAAAATCCAACGCCGCCGACGCTGGCGCCGTTGTTGCCCGCCGCTAAATCAAGAAAGTTGCCCTCGCCCTTCCACCACGCCACCAATCCTGCCGGCGGCAAATCGCAAACCGCCGTCGCCGTAATCGTAAAGGCCGTCACGCCATTGGTCACTTGCCATTGGGCCGCCGGATCCAGTGCAAACGCGCCGAAATTGCCGCTCCGAGACGGGTACGTGAGCAGATTAAACGTATCGCCGGCGTTGGGAAGATACGGAGGATTCAGATGAGCCTCGAGCGTTCCCGCCAGGCTCAGCGCGGTATTGAAATTAATCCGGCCAAAATTTGTGCGGTTGTTGATCCCCAGGCTCAAGGTCCCGCCACCCTGCACGAAACTCGAGAAGCTCACAGTTCCCTGCTCCGCGCCCGCCGTCCCGGTATTTGTGAAAGAAACTCCAATAGCGCTCGTGCCTGTGCCCGCCGACTTGCGTACCGTCCCGGCATTGTTGAAAAACTCGGGGCCGTAGCAGCCGCAAACCAGGGTCGCATCGCTCTGCATGTCGAACAACCCGCCCGCCAAATTGTATATGGCCCCCCGATAGGGAGCGCCGTTGTTGTTATACACGTAAAAATTGCCGGTGCCGCTCCAGGCGACCGTCCCGGCATTGGTCAGCGCGTTATCCAGAAACTTGCTGCTGCTTCCGCCCAGGCTCAACAACCCGTTGGTCG
>DATMQA010000220.1:0-28503 GCA_035566895.1 Binatia bacterium | reverse complement strand
GCGCGTCCGCAGCCCAATGCTGCCTTACCGCACCGAGGGGCAGATGGTCAGATTCTGAAGAGACGCCTGTGAAAATGCTCCATCCGGTGTTGCCCTCCTCTTTCATCCAGAAGCGATATGTCGCCATTTTGCGAGAACCCTTTATTACCGATTCCTTGCCATCAATGATCCGCTGGCAAAGCGCTCGCAGTCGCTTGCACTCCTTTAGAAACTTGGCCGGGTTGTGATTCCAGATGGAGTCTTTCATTTGTGTGTCGAACGAGCAGGTGAGCGATGGCGGCGGGCACCAAGCGTCCGGCTCTGCAAGCAGGTAGCGCCCGCCGCCATTCGCTCGACCGAAAAGTTGGGCGCGTTCATGCTCTTTCTCACTTATCGCTCAAACCGCTGGCGCCGATGCAGGCAACAAGCCACCAGAGCAACGCGGCTCCAATGACGATCGCCCAAATGATAATAACGGGCCGCCACGAACTACCAGACCGCGCGGCTGCATACTTTGGATGGCTGTCCAAATCAAGAGAACACTCCGAATACATTCGCTCTCCCTGCTGGTTCATCGCTCCACAATGAGGGCACCTAGGCATACCATTCACGCCCAACGTTTGGCCTCACTGGCGCCGCGACAGGGACGTCCAAAATGTAAACTGAACGGCATCGCGGCGTCCAGTGCAGGCCGAGGGTTCGGCATCATTGGGTCAGTATCCACGGTGGCAGTGTGTGTGATGGCCCGCCAATCGAACATCTTGGTTGCTCATCCATCCGTCCGAGCGTGTACGTCCCACCCCAGGGGCAGGAGGGGATCTTACCCTCCCGGTTCAGGTAAGGACGAATGTCATCCCAAGTCGGAACATCGTTTGTGGTTTTGTGGTTCTCCAGCATCCACTGCTGCTTAGACCCCTCTATCATCCGCAAGCGGTTGATACAACCGTAGCCGGCGAAGGAGTCCGCAGGCTGGTGCTGGCAGCCCGCGAGCAACACACAGAACGCAGCAACGATTGAGAATCTCATAGTGCGCAACTAAGCCGAACGTTCGCGGTCAGGCAGGGCGGGCCAACCGCGTTCAGTAAGCCACAGGACGGCGGCCCCGCCCTTGCCTGCACCGCGTTTGTTATGTGACATCATCCTGCAATCTCAGCGTCGGTTGGACCTTCGGAGATGGTCCCGGTGACTTGTATCGAGTGCACCCAAAACAGATCACCGTCAGTGTGCGAGAACTCCAGAGAACCGTCCGGGTGGACCGTGATCGATTCAAGTTTCATCCGCTGCTTGAATTGATCGGCTGTAACCTCGGCCTCATCCTCACCAAGCCAACTCTCGTTCTTGAGCGGAAGTAGTATCCGTGCAGCACAATCGCGGATGCGCTGGTCCCACCCGTCCTGGGTTTGCCAGAGGCGATGTGCGGTTGTCAATGCGGCCTGGACCTCAGCGGGCGCTCTTGCGGACAGGTGGAGAGCGACGGAGCCACCCTTCCAGACCGCGCTACCGGTGAACCAATCGATCCGCCGGTCGAGGGTGAACGTGCCAAAGACGGGATCTTCGCAGTTGACGGGCTTCTGCAATTGTATCGCATGGGCGTTCAGTTCTGCATCTGAATCCTCGCGACCGACGAAGGTCTCCAGGAGGGCTTCGGGACCTCCGCACGCCGAGGCGCTCACGACGCGAGCCCGAATGCGGATGACCATGTAAGGACGGATCACTCCTCGAAATTGCGCAAGCTCCTGGTCCGTCACCTTGCGCCGGACTGTGAGTCGGCGGGTTTCTACCCCTCCACCGTGAATTCGCCAAGCATCAAAGGCCAACCTGAGGGTCCAAAGCTCCTCGCCGCGGGACCGGCCGCCCGTCACGCCGTTTGGAGAAACCACGCCCAGCAGATCGACGATGGGAGCCGTCGCCAGTTGGTCGAGCAACTGCTTCTGTAGCAGGTTTGCTTCCGCAAAAATGTCAGCTGCGTTTGCCATGGGACCGTGTCACATAACGACCAGCGTGAGCGGCGGGGGCCAGCCGCCACTGAGACCCGAATTGTAAGCGGCGTAAACGGCTGGCCTCCGTCCGCTCGACGCTCTGGTTCGGCGGGAAATGTCTGCGGTCACCCCTCAACAAAGCCTCCTGTAAGGTCATCCGTCGGCGCGGCCAGTTCGGCGGCGATCATCTCCTGGATCCTCCGTATCGTCTGCTTCGGATCGACTCCTTGGCTCTTATGGTAAGCATCGGCAAGGTGGCGCGTCACATCAGCCAGCGCGACTCCCCAGTGCCCTGGGTCCTCCCATTCGTCCGGGATGAATAGGCTAACGTGCAAAGCCTCGTTTGCGACCCACGCTCGCAGGAGCTCCCGACTATTCGGGTCAGTGAGCGCTTCCTCGGGTATGATGCATTCGTCCTTTTTGCTCATAACATCGCAATGCGACCTGTCGCCGAACAGTACAATTAGGACAAAGTCACCTGTGCAAAGACAAAGTCGAAAGACAAAGATTTGCCATGGGTAGAAAATGCCATTTTAGCGTTACCGGGTCAAGCCGAAGGGCAAAATAAGCCTGTTTTGTGTCGAGCCCAGGCCGGATCTTAGAGCGGGTGCGCTGTTCAAACTTTGTCTTTGCACGATTGCAGCGAATGTGCAAAGACAAAGTCACGACGAGCGGGCGGGCCGGGAGGAGACTGCTCCAGGGAGGATTAAGATTACGATTAAGATTAGGATTGTGACCGGCGAAGGTGGGGCCGAGTCGAGGATGAAGAGGAGTTCATCGATCGGAGACCCGTTACTTTTGAGTGTGTTTGGTCTCGCGTGGCCAGACGCATGGTGGTATCCCGTCAGGCAGTTTAATGACAATCTCCACCGGAACCACCTTTCAAACCGCGAGCCATTTGATGGCCCGGTTGATATCACGCTGGACCCATGCTATGAGGACACTCAAACGGCTTCCCGTCTTACTAATCTTTTCCAGCGTGATTTGGGTGCCGGCGAGCCAGGGCGCGGAGGTTGACTTCTCGAAGTACGACCCGGCTTGCGGGGTGGCGCTGCGACAGGAGGGCGGCCGGCTCCTGGCCCAATGGCAGGCGGCGGATGGAACTCCGTGTGCCGTGGAGTTCTCCTTGAAACCCAACGCCCCGCTGCTCCAGTCCCTGGAAGCCGGCGGGAAGGTCCTGGCAACGCAGGTGCAGCCGGTGTATTTGGTGACGACCGGCGCCCGGGTGCAACGGCCGGGCGTGAAGTACATCTTCTTCGACAAGCCCTCGACGGAGAAGAACGGGCCGGTGAAACACTTCACCGTGACACTCGATCTGAAAAGTGTGCGCGTCGAGAGCGCCGGCAAGCGGGCGACCATCACATTCAGCCGGCTTGCGGCGGGACCGTTTGCGGGCGAGCTGGTTTTTCATCTCTATGCGGGAAGCGCGTTTCTCCAGGTCGAAGCCGCCCTGGGGCTGAACGAGAAGGGCGTGGCGTATATCTACGATGCCGTCCTGGATGGCAAATTCAAGACGCTCGCCTGGAAGGACCTGCAGGACCAATTCGTGCGGGTCACGCCAACCGGCGCCGCCCAGCCCGTCGCGGTGCGCAACCGCACGATCATGTCGGAGAATGAGAACGGCACACTGGCGGTGTTTCCGGCGCCACACGCGTTTTTCTTTCCGCGCGATTACTCGATCAATTTCAAGTTTGCGCAAGCCGGGGAAGGGCGGTTCGGTTTGCGGCAGGACCCGGCCGGGGGCGAGGGGCACGAAGGGCAGTATGTACCGTGGTTCGATGCGCCCGAGGGCAAGGTGCAACGGATGAGCATGTTCATTTACCTGAGCCGGCAGCGCGCGGAGGGGACCCTGGAGGAGATCAAGCGCTACACGCACGGCGATAAGTTCAAGCCGCTCGAAGGCTGCGTCACGCTGGCCAGCCATATGCATTCGCAGCTCACCGTCCACGAGAACACGAGCCATCCCCGGGCGCCGGATTTCAAGAAGGTGTTCAAGGGGATGAATGTGCAGGCATTCCAACTGGCCGAGTTTCATGGCGACGGCCATCCCCGGGACCCCGGGCTGGTGCGCTTGAACGAACTCAAAGGCATGTTCGAGCTGTGCCGCAAGTATTCGGACGAGCATTTCCTTCTGCTGCCGAGCGAGGAAGCGAACGCCTATTTTCCCGGGCACACGGTGCTGTTATTTCCCAAGCCGGTGTACCTGACCCTGGTGCCGATAAAAGGAGCGCCGTTCAGCGAGGATTTGGCGCCCTACGGCACCGTCTATCATCCCCAAGATTCCGAAGACCTGGCGCGCCTGCTGAAGCAGGAATCCGGGCTGGGCTGGACCAGCCATCCGCGGATCAAAGGCAGCGAAGGCTGCCCGGACAGTTACAAGGACACCGACTGGTACAAAGACCCGTTATGGCTCGGAGCGACCTGGAAGGCGATGCCGGGCGACCTCTCCGAGCCGCGCCTGGGTGTGCGCTCGCTGGACCTGCTGGATGACATGAACACGTGGGGCCAGCGAAAAGTGATTCTGGGCGAGGTGGACTGTTTCACCATTGACGAGACCCACGAGATCTACGGTCACATGAATGTGAACTATCTGCACCTGGCGAAATTGCCGGGCCCGGACAATTGGTCACCGATACTGGACGCGCTGCGGCGCGGAGATTCCTTCGTGACGACGGGCGAAGTGCTGATTCATTCCTGCCGGCTGGAGAATGGGAAAGTGCGGGCAGACGTGGAATGGACGCTGCCGTTGGGTCAGGCCGAATTGGTGACCGGTGACGGAAAACGGGTGCAACGCAAAACGCTGCCTTTACCTGACACGAAAGAATTTGGCCGTCAAACGTTCGAATGGCCGCTTGGGCAGGAAAAGGCGCAATGGTTCAGGCTCGAGGTTTGGGACATCGCCTACGATGGCGCCTTTACCCAGCCGAAGTACTAAGCCGCAGGAATTCAAAGGAGGAAACTACAGATCAGAGCCTCCTTACGTCGGCTCCTACAATTGAAGGCAGCAGTTTCCTACTCTTCAAAGCAGGGACGCGTGGGCTGGCAGACCTGGTGGCCCACCGCCCGGTCGTCGGGGCCGGTCTCAGTCAGCGTGCAATTGCACCAGCAATGAGAGGGATGGCCGACATTCTCCTCCGCTTCGGGCGAGGTTTCCTGGGCCAGGGCGGGGATGAACATCGACTTGGTCCGGAGGTGTTTGCAAAGGATCTTTGAGCTCATGGTGGGAAGAGTTACAAGGTTACAAAGTTACAGGTTACATGAGCTATTCGCGCCGCTGGCCTTTGTAAGCAGGCAACTCATGCAGCACCTTTAACCAACCGCGAGTTGCAGGAGCGCGCGGCGAATGAGCGTTTTGGCCAGCGGGATTTTGTAGCCATTCTCGGAGTGCGCGTGGGCCTTTTCGAGGAGCAGGTCGGCGGCTTTATTGGCGTTGGCTTCGTCGAGTTCTTTGCCTTCGAGGAATTTGTTGGCGGCCTCATCCTGGTACGGGACGTTGCCCACCGCGCCGAGAACGACCCGGACCTGGCTCAGCTTGCCGCCCTTCACTTTCGCGGCGGCCGCGCAACTGACCAGCGCCCAGTCGAACATCGATTTTTCGCTGACCTGCAGGTAAGCGCTGCGCCGCTGCTGCACCGGCACTTCGACCTTCAGGATCAGGTCGCCAGCGTCGAGCGAATGGTGCGCCGTCGGGTTGTCCCAGGCTTTCGCATAGAACTCCGGGATCGAAAGGCGCAGGGTCTTCTCGCCGCGCTGGACAATCACGGTTGCCTCGAGCGCGCCCAGGGTCACGGCCAGGTTGGAAACCACGGGGCTGATGCAGGTATTGCCGGTGAAGAGGCTGTGATATTTGTTGTCGCCATGGCGGGCGTAGCAGGTATCGCCGCCTTTCTTGAGGCAGAGCACATCCCGATGACGGTAGTACCAGCACCGGGAATGCTGCGCGAGATTGCCGCCGACGGTGGCGACATTACGGATCTGCCGGGAGCCGACCTCCGCCGCCGCGTGCTGCAGGCCCGGAAAAGTTTTCTTCAACTCATCGTGGTCTTCGAGCTGAGCCACGGTCACGTTGGTGCCGATGGTCCAGGACTTCTCGCCCGGTTCGAGCTTGTCCAGGCCCGGGAGCGCTTTGACGTTCACCAGGATTTTCGGGTCGGCGAGGTATTCCTTCATCTGGCCGAGCAGGTCGATGCCGCCGCCCAGGAAGCGGCCATTGCCGGCGACCAGTTCGCAGGCGCCGGCGGGCGAAGTGGCGGTCACGTATTGAAAGGGTTTCATAGCAGATTCAAGCCTGTGGTTTGGCGGCCGCAGCAGGAACGCTTTCGGCCTTTTTGCCCAACGCGTCCAGGACGCGCTGGGGAGTAATGGGCAAACTGCTCACGCGAACACCCAAGGCGTTGGCGACCGCGTTGGCCACGGCGGAAGCGGTGGGAATGGTCACCGGTTCCCCGATTCCAATCACGCCGCGCTCGGGCATGTCCAGCAGCACGACATCAAACTCCGGCATATCGGCCAAAGCGGGGAGCTTGTAGGTCTCGAAGTTCGGGTTGAGCACGACACCGGACAAGCGGTCCATGATGCGCTCCTCGTATAAGGCATATCCGATCCCCATGATGATGCCGCCATTCACCTGGCTTTCCGCCGTCAACTTATTGACGATCAGGCCTCCATCCTGGATGCAGGTAATCTTTTTGACCTTAACAAACCCGGTCTCGGTATCGACTTCGACTTCAGCAAACTGGACGCCCCCTGCCCCGCTGGAGGAGAGGCCTTGCTGCCAACGGCCGGAAACTGTCAGGGGATTGACCCCAAGCTTCTTGCAGGCGGCGGTCCAGTTGGCGCCGCGGGCATCGGCGATGCCGGTTTGGGTCTGCAGTTCCTGCAGCGCCTTGGTGCAAACGTCGTAAATGGCGGGGGAAACCGAGGCTGTGGTTGTGCTGCCGCCGCTGCCGCCGGAGGGTGGGAACTGAGTGTCACCGATCCGCACGGTGATTTGTTCCGGTTGCAGGCCGAGCAGTTCGGCGGCGATTACGGCGATTAAAGTCCGGCAGCCGGTCCCTAAATCCTGGGTGCCGCAGCGGATTTCGATGCTGCCATCAGGGTTGATTTGCGCCTCGGCCTGAGTGCCTCCTCCGCCGCCACCCCAGGTCGCCCCGGCGCAACCCACGCCGGTTTTGATTGGGCCGGGGGAGCTGCCGGGTTTTTTGTATTTCTCTTTCCAACCGAACCGCTCGGCGCCAAGCTGATATTCCTTGCGGCGGACTTCGGAGGGATCATTCTTGAGGCGCAACTCCACGGGGTCGACGCCCATTTTCACGGCGAGCTCATCCATGATGGATTCCATCCCGTAGGAGGAGGTCGGATGGCCCGGGGCGCGGAACGCGCGCGCGGAACCCGCGTTGACATTCACGGACGACTGCCTTACGCGGGTGTTTGGAACCCGATAGATGTAAGGGGCCGGGAAGCCCGCGCCGCCACCGCCGCCCTCGCTGGAGCCACCCGCGCCGATGCCGGCGGTGCCGTAGGATTCCAGCTCGAAGGCGTGCAGCTTGCCGTCGGCGGTCGCGCCCAGCTTAATCTTTTGAAAACTGGAAGGGCGGTTTCCGACCGCCAGCGCCTCGTCAAACCGGGTCAACATGATTCGAACCGGCGCTTTGGCGTCATGCGACAGCCGCGCCGCCAGCGAACCTTCAACGCCCTGGCCGAACTTCGAGCCAAACCCTCCGCCCATGTATTCGGAGATGACACGAACCTGGCTGTGCTGCAGCTTGAGGTTGCCGGCAAAACCATCGCGCACGCTGGAAATGCCCTGGGTGGACGACCAGGCCGTCAGCCCCTCGTCCGTCCACGATACCGTGTTGCCGTGCGTCTCGAGCGGGTGATGGAGCTGGACGGGAGTGGTGTAGAAACCCTCGACCACCGTCGCGCATTCACCAAACGCCTTGTCCACGTCACCTTTTTCGTTCAGGCCGGGTTTGGACAGGTTCGGCGTGTCATCCCAAACGCGGGGGGAGGATTCTTCTTTGGCGTCCTCCTCGCGGACGACGAACGGCAGCGGTTTGGCCTCGACCTCGATCACGCGCAAGGCATCCAGGCAGGCTTGCTTGGTCGTGCCGGCCACCGCGGCCAATTCTTCCCCGTAATACCGGACCGTTCGTTCACCGTCGCGCGCAGTGACGGCGGCCTTGATGCCGGGAACTTTAAGCGCTTTTTCCAAATCAATCTTCGTGACCCTGGCTTTGGGCCATTTGGAGCGCAAAATCATGCCGTAGAGCCATCCTTCGGGCTGCACATCGGAGGGATACTTTGCGGCTCCGGTGACTTTGGCGGGGCCGTCGATGCGTTTGACGCGCGAACCGATCAGTGTTCGTTTTTCAGGCCAGCTTGGCATAAGAAATCACCTCCGTGGTGCTGGAGACGTTGACGCCGGCGGCCTGGAGGGCGGCTTGCATGACGCGCGGGTAAGTGCCGCAGCGGCAGAGATTGCCCGAGCAGGCCTGCTTGACTT
Source organism: Binatia bacterium (assembly GCA_035566895.1). Lineage (GTDB taxonomy): Bacteria > Verrucomicrobiota > Verrucomicrobiia > Limisphaerales > UBA8199 > DATMQA01. The sequence goes on along the minus strand of DATMQA010000220.1, from coordinate 20,040 downwards.
GCTCGGCCGTCGGATGCGGGTTCTTCTTGAGCAACCCGGTGACGCTCATGACGAACCCCGGCGTACAGTAACCGCACATCAGGGCATCCTTCTCGACGAAGGCCTGTTGCACGTTGCTCAACTTTCCGTTCTGCGCCAGGCCCTCGACGGTGGTGATAGCGTGGCCCTGCGCTTCAATCGCGAGCTTCGAGCACGAATAAATCGGCATGTCATCCAACAGGACTGTGCAGGCGCCGCAAGTCGCGCGGTCGCAGACTTCCTTGGCGCCGGTCAGGTTGGAATGGTTGCGCAGGGCCTCGAGGAGAGTGACCCGTGGTTCGACTTCGAGTTTGAGGGGTTTCCCATTGACGTTCAGGGTGATGGGAACTGTCCCCGGGCCATAAACCTTCTCGGCGTTGGCCTTGGCCAATTCCTGGGCCACAGCCTCGACCTGCGCCGTTGCCGCAACTGCGGCCGAGGTGCCGAAGGTTTTGAGAAAAGCGCGCCGTGATACGGCCAGACCATCCTTAGGAGTGGAGTCACTCATAATTGATTGGGCACTACTACACCGCAGGGTGAAAAGAGGCAAGGGTCATTTTTTTGGCGGAGGCGTTTAAAACTCAAACCAAGCGCCTTTCTGCTAATTCGCATGGGAGGCTGCTGATTTGAGATGCCAAACGCAGCAGATGGCGGTTCATAAACGGGAATAACAGCAAAAGACTTAGCAGTCGGCCAACGAAGCGGGCAGACAATTTCACGGGCTTCCAACCTTTGGAAAGCTTTGGTCAGAGGAAGGCCTCGGGGCTAAGTTTGAAGCGGGCAGCCAGCTTTCGGACATGTGAGAGAGTGAGGTTGCGGTCACCCCGCAGGAGCATTGCGCCGAGGTTGCGACTGCCACCGAGGAAGCGGGAGAGGTCCGCCGCCGTCTGGCCGTGTTCATCCAGCAGGTGTTTGAGAAGGTCCACGCCGCGCAGCTTCGGCCATTTGATGTTCTCGCGATCGTATTCCTCCAGGAGCGAGCAAAGCAGGTCGAAGTAGTCGCGCTGGTCGCGGGTGAAATCATCCTGCCATAGGGCCATGGCGTCCGTCACCTCCGTGACGTTGGCGTAATCTACTCCATCCCGGACTGGACGCGGCAGGAATAGCCGGCAAAGGCGCTCGTAATCCTTCGGAAAGTCCTGGAAGCGAAATTTGCTCTTGGTTTTCATAATTCGTCTTTCCATCGGTCGGTGCTGTATTCAGCGTGGGTTAGGAAGCGAAGGGTGTAGGCCATTTGGCGATCAAAGTGTATAGCCACTATCAACCGATAAGTGTTGCCGCAGGCGTTGAACACGAATACCGGTTTGCGGCTCCCCACCAGCACCATGTCGGCGCTTGGATATGCTGCACGCACATCGGGGAGGCTGCGCCACGCCGCCAGCCGCACCGTTTTTACCCAGGCTGCCAGGTACTTGGCGGCCTTCGGGTATTGTTCCGCCGCATCCCGAAGGAACTTTTCTTTTAGAATGCGCACGCATACAGAATGTATGCACAGAAGGCCAACCGTGTCAATACCTTGCTCGCTTTCCCCAAATTGAGAAGGGGCAACGGGAAGCAAAGGGCAAAGTGGAAGATGCGGATGCAGATTTCAGGCATCCGGGCTGCCGGCGACCAGCACGACGAATTCGCCCTTGAGGGCGCGACGCTTTAACACTACCAGCAGTTCGGCAGGTGTGCCGCGCAGGTATTCTTCGAATTTTTTGGTGAGTTCGCGGCCCAGGACGACCTGGCGGCCGGGGAACAGTTCGTTGAGTTCGCCCAGGAGCCGTTCCACGCGGTATGGCGATTCATACAACACCAGAGTTGCTTCGATGGCGTTCAATGCTTCCAGTTTTTTCCTGCGTTGGCCGGATTTATGCGGCAGGAAGCCGATGAAATGGAATTCGTCGGTGGGCAATCCGCTGGCGGTCAAGGCGGCTACAAGCGCGCTCGGCCCCGGCACCGATTCAACGCGGAAACCGGCGCCAATGGCCGATTTGACCACTCGCTCTCCCGGGTCGCTGATGCCCGGGCTGCCGGCGTCGGTGACGAGTGCGATTTTTTCGCCGCGGCGCAAACGTTCGAGGATTTCTTCGCTGCGCCTGGCCTCGTTGAATTGGAAATAGCTCAGCAGGGGCTTGGAAATGCCGAAGTGCTTCAGTAGTTGGCCGGTTCGGCGCGTATCTTCGGCCGCCACGAGGTCGCACTCGCGCAAGGTCCGCAAGGCGCGCAAGGTGATGTCCTCCAGGTTTCCAATGGGCGTGGCGACCAGGTAAAGAGTGGCGGGGTTGAGCGGTGGGAGAACATCCATACGGTGTGTCAGGTTGAAAGTTGAAAGTTGAAGGTTGAAGGTTGAAGGTTGCATCATTCCAAGTTGCTTGCGCACCGCGAAGGAGTTGCAAGCTGAACTTCCAACCTTCAACCACTTTCATTTGCTGATTCCCCGCTCGCTGGTGCGGACGAAGCTCACCACGTGCCCAAGCTCCGGCGAGGGCGGCAGCTCGGCCGTGATGCGCGCCAGCGCATTGGGAATGGTCAATCCTTCGCGGAACAGCAACTTAAAGGCCTGGCGCAGGGCGGTCTGGGTTTCTTCCGGCACGCCATGGCGGTCCATGCCCACCTTATTGATCGTGCGGGTTTCGGCGGGATTGCCGTCCACGATCATAAAGGGCGGCACATCCTGCACCACCTTGGAACAGCCGCCGATCATGGACAGCTTGCCGATCCGGCAGAACTGATGCACCGCCGCCAATCCCCCGACAACGGCAAAGTCCTCGACGACAATATGCCCGGCAAGGGTGGCGACATTGGACATAATCACGCCATTGCCCAGGTTCACATTATGGGCGACATGAGAGTACGCCAGGATGTGATTGTTGGAGCCGACGACGGTGGCTTCTCCGTCGGCGGTCGCGCTGTTGATGGTCACGTACTCGCGGAACGTGTTGTTATCGCCGATCTGTGTCCGGGTTGCTCCTCCCTTCCATTTCAAGTCCTGCGTTTTCAGGCCGATGGTGGCAAACGGAAAGATTTCGTTTCCGTGGCCAAGACGGGTATGCCCGTCGATAACGACGTGGGAGTGCAGTCGGCAGCGTTCCCCCAGCACCACATTTTCTCCAATCACACAATAGGGCCCAATGTCGCAATTCTGCCCGATTTGCGCGTGAGGATGAATTATGGCTGTTGGGTGGATCATGGGGCACCCGCGCATTTGAAATCCGAAACCCGAAGGCCGAATTCAGAAAGAAGGCCAAGACCCGAATTCCAAAACGTGAACCATTTGGTATCGGTTAGCCTTCGGCCCGCGGATTTCGGAGTTCTTTCGGCCTTCTGATTTCGGCCCTCGGATTTATGTTCAAACATCACGCGCGGGGATCAAAACAAAGGTCACCTCGGCTTCACTCACGACTTCTCCCTGAACCTTGCACACGCCTTTGGCGCGGCCGATTTTCCCGCGCATCTTCATCATCTCGACATCGATTACCAGCACACTTCCCGGCTGGACCGGTTTGCGCCACTTGACCGCCTCAGCGGACATGAAATAGGCCAGTTGCCCCAGGTTCTCCGCCTGCCGCAGCATCAGAATGCCCGCCGTTTGAGCGATAGCCTCGAGCTGCAGCACGCCGGGCAGGATCGGATGGCCGGGAAAATGGCCTTGAAAATACGGTTCGTTTACGGTGACGTTTTTGAGCGCGACGACGTGGTTCCCGTCGATTTTGATTACCCGGTCCACCATCAAAAACGGGTAACGATGGGGCAGAATGCGCATCACCCCCTGAATGTCCAGGCCGCCGTCGCTGCCCAGCAACTCCTCGAGTATGTCGCCGGACGGCGGCCGGGCGGGCTTGGGCACCGGGGGTCCGGGCGGGGGCGCAAAAGACTCGGGCTTCCTCATCTGCGCCGCTATCCGCCGCACCAGCTCGCAATTCGCCGCATGGCTCGGTTTGACGGCGAGCAAATGCCCATGCACCGGCCGGCCCAGGAGGGAGAGGTCCCCGACAATGTCCAGCATCTTGTGCCGCACAAACTCGTCCGGATACCGCAGCGGCTCGGTGGTCAGCACCGCATCATCTCGAATCACCACGGCATTCTCGAGGCTTCCACCGCGAATCAGTCCGTTGTTGATTAAAAACTCGATCTCCTCGTAAAAGCAGAACGTTCGCGCCTGAGAGAGTTCGGTCTCCCAGGTTTTGGGGGAGAGCTCGACGCTGTAGAATTGAGTGAACCGCCCCTGTTTATCGGCGCTCGTGCAGCTTATTTTGAAGACGTCATCCGGAAACAGGGTCATCACCGTTTCTCCCATTTCGAGTTCGATGGGGGCCGTCACCTTGTAAGGCTCGCGCCGTTCATCCTGCGGCACGATGCCCGCCTCCTGGATCAACTTGCAATAGGCACGCGCGCTGCCATCCCCAACGGGGGGTTCATTGGCGTCCAACTCGACGCAGGCGTTGTCAATCCCATAGCCGGCGAAAGTGGCGAGCACGTGCTCCACTGTATGGATTCGGGTGTTCCCTTTGGCCAGCGTAGTGGAGCGGTTATTCTCGACCACGTTCTCGACGCGCGCCTCGATTTCCGGTTTACCTTCCAGGTCGACCCGCTTGAATCGAATACCTGTATTCGGCGGCGCGGGCAGAAACGTCATCGTTACCCGGTTGCCACTATGCAAGCCCACTCCGGAATAGCTGGCCGGCCGATTGACTGTTTGCTGCTGTAACACGCGCGCATTAAACAACCCCCCCTCGGCGTTGGCAAGCGCGCCGATTTTTGGGATGGGCGTGGAGTGTCGAGCGCCTAGCCGACCTGAAGAAGGGGGACCAAGGTCCCCCCCGCGTGTAACAACGGCCAGACGCCCGACGGCCGAACCCTACCTTTTCCCAGTGAGTGCGTGCAAGCGCTTTTTATGATGACAATTATCTCCTCCCATCATACCAGGTCGGGCACTGTTCCCGGCTGGTCAGGACCTTTTTGCGCCACAAAATCGCTTTGGCCAGAAACCACAAATGCTCGCTTGGCCGATACAGTTCCATCTTTCGTCCCGAGGTCAAAAGCGGATGCCGATGCAAAATCACGATGACCCTCCCCTTCTGCTTCGCCAACAGCTTTAGCTTCGTACTAAGCTCAATTTCCTCGCCCGCGAATAATTCCTGTCCGAATCCGCCGGCCTCCCGGAAGACGTTCGCGTCGCAAAAGATAAATGACCCCGCCAGCAACCGGAACGTGCGGCTGAGCCAGTTCCACAGCCGCACGACACCATTCCCCACTGGATAATTCCCATCCAGCTTCACGGTGCAGCCACCGGCCAAGCAGCGCCCCGCTGCGATCTCCTGCGCGACCTCCGCAAACAGCTCCCGGCTCGGGTGCGAATCTGCGTCCACGAAAACGAGCCAGTCGCCGGATGCCGCTCCCGCGCCGCGATTTCGGGCGCGGGCAATCTGATTCACCGGCTCGAAGACTACTTTCGCGCCGGCCGCGCGCGCCAGCTCCGCCGTCCGATCGGTTGAGTTGTTATCACAGACAATGAGTTCGCATTCCCAACCTCGTGACGAAAACGCTGCCATCGCCTCCTTTACCCGCGCCAAGGTCTGCACGAGCAGCCGTTCTTCGTTGAACGCCGGGATGACAATCGAGATTCGCATGGCGACTAGGTGAGCAAAATCACGCCATGACGGACACCTTAAAGCGCATCAACAGCAACAGCGGCCAACCTAAATATTTCTTCGCGCGGACCGACCGCTCCGCGAGGGTGTCATCCACCGCATATTCACTCACCTGGTCCAGCGTCAAGCCCGCCCGGAGCGCGGCCATCAGGTAATCGGACATCTGATGCGGGTAGCTGAGCGGACAAATGCGGCGGCCCGAGAGCGGTTCAATGAACCGGGCCTGGACACCCTGGAGCGACATCGCAGGGTGCATCACGGAAATGACGACGAACCCGCTTGGCCGGCAAAGGCGGCAAAGCTCAGCGAAGAACTTCTCCAGCTCGGCGATATGATCCAGCACCAGGCAGCAAAGCACCCGATGAAACGCGGCGCTCCGCAACGGCAACGATTCGGCCAGGTCATGGTGAAGAAAAGTCACTGCTTCGGCACCGGGTTTGGCTCGAGCGCGTTGCAGCATGGCGTTGGAAAAATCGACTGCCGTAACTCGGGCGCCTGCCGCTGCCAGCCGGAGAGCATGGCGGCCCGTGCCGCAGCCGATATCTGCCACCTCGAGACCTCCCACCGCACCGAGCAACGGCCCGAGGTGCTGCTCCTCCAGCAGGACCAGCGGGTTATCCTCCCCGTCATAGACCTCGGCCCATCGGTCATAACCAGCCCTGGTCGGCACGATTTCCGGACTGGAGGGTTCCGGCTTCTCTTCGCGGTTATGGATTTCTGGCGTCATTCATCGTGTTCACTTCAATGAGAAGGATAGGGGTGGATGGGAGTTATGGTTCACCGGCAATCACACATTTTGCACTCATGGAACTGTGCCGAGTCTGCCTTCTGCTCCGCAACTGCGAAATGAATCCAGCCCAAAAAGAGTATTTGACACTCGCAAGTTGTGTCCTATTTTAACGCCAGCAATGACCATCAACTCTCAACTGAAACCGGCCGCCACGCGTACGCTGAACGCGTACCGCATGCGGTCCTGGCGCCACGTCATGGACGGGCGCCATACCGGCGGTTGGGACCCAGAATCTTCATAATACAGAACTCCAGATTTTGCCACCCACCCGCTGAAAGGCTGGTGGGTTTTTTGTTTTTTCGCATGAACCCAAAAAATTAATCGAGGCCGTGTGGCGCCAGAAATTGACGGCGATACGCGCCATTGGGCACGCAATTGTATGAACGAGACGCAATCCAGTCTCAAACAAAGCCTGCAGGCCCTGCCGCGCGGGGCCTGGATTCTTTTCTTCGGCACATTCCTGAACAAATTCGGGACTTTTGTGCTGCCGTTCCTGGCGATTTATATGACGCGCCTGGGCTACAGCGCGCCCCAGGCCGGATTGGCAATGGCCGCGTACGGCATCGGCACGCTGGGCGCCTGCCTCTTGGGTGGTTACCTGGCCGACCGCCTGGGCCGGCGCAAGACCATTGTGCTATCCATGCTCTCTGTCGCGCTCGCGATGGCCGGCCTTTCCCAGGTTCGGGCCCTGCCGCTGATCGTTTGTTTCTCCGGCCTGGCCGGGTTGACCGGCGAACTCTATCGGCCGGCCAGCAGCGCCTTGCTCGCCGACCTGGTCCCCGCCGGGCAACGAGTCACGGCTTTTGCGGCTTACCGAATGGCGCTCAACGCCGGGTGGGCCTTCGGACCCGCCACGGCGGGATTGCTGGCGAAACATTCCTATGTATGGCTCTTCGTTGGCGATGCCGTGACATCGGTGCTTTATGGATTGGTGGCCTTATTCGCTTTGCCGGCCGGGTTGCGCGGCGCGGGAGCCGGCAATACGTGGCTCGAAACTTTCCGCGTGCTGCGCGACGACCGGCGGTTCCGCCAGGTCATTTGCGCCGCGCTGGCAGTGGGCCTGGTCTTTGTGCAGGTCTTCTCGACCATGAGTCTTCAGATCACCCGCAGCGGCCTTTCGGCCTCTACCTATGGGCTGGTCATTTCTTTGAACGGCGTGCTGATCGTTCTCTGCGAACTGCCGTTGACGACGATCACGAAACGCTATCCGCCCCGGCGAGTCATGGCGTTGGGCTTTTTACTGATTGGGGCCGGCTTTGCCTCCAATGCGCTCGTGCGCACGATTCCTCTCCTGGTGCTCACGGTCGTCCTTTTCACGTTCGGCGAGACGATCGCGATGCCGGTTTCCGGGGCGTATGTCGCCGACCTCGCGCCGCCGGAGCAGCGCGGGCTCTACATGGGGACTTACGGGATGATTTGGGCTGTGGCGTTCGTATGCGGGCCGAGCCTCGGCCTGCTGCTTTTCTCCGCCAGCCCGCTTGCGCTCTGGTTGAGCTGCGGTGCGCTGGGCATCCTGGCCGCCAGTATCATCATGGCCGGGCCGAGGCGGTGTGACGAGTTCCCGGCCAAACGCCCGCTGGAGCTCGCGAAAAGATAGACAGCAAAGCTTGCGCCCCTCTCATTAACACCTCGCTTCAGCTAAAGCGGTGTTAATGAGAATGCGCTCGCGGAGAGTTCTGTTCTGCCCCCGCGAGTTGATAATCCTTCGATCGGCGCTTGCTTCTGAGGTATATATTGTGTAGTGGTTTGGTGGCGGGGGTGCCAATCAACAATCACTCGCGCCTCTGCTCAAGATAGGATTCTTTTTATGGCTGATGCAACTGCAACATCGCCGGCACCTCGCAAAAAGCGAAGCTGGCTCCGGATTTTGGCCTGGATTTTCGGCATTTTGATTGTCTTGCTCGTCGTGGTGTACTTTGTCGCGACCACCTCGGCTTTTTTCAAAGGTGTCATCCTGCCCAAGGCCAGCGCAGCGATGCATGCGGACATAACCGTTAGCGACGCCTCCATTCATCCCTTTAAGGAGGTCGTGCTGCATAATCTCAAGATCCAATCCACCGGCGCCGAACCTTTGGTGACTGCGACAGAGGTCCGCCTCCAATATAACCTCATGGACATGCTCGGCGGCAACATCCGCGTCGATCAACTCACCCTCACTACGCCAACGGTGGCGCTGGTCGAAAATCCGGACGGCAGCAAGAACCTCGACTCGATTCTCAAGGCGATGAGCCAGCAACCGAAGCAACCTGCGCCGCCGCCAAAGCCGTCCAAACCGGCAAAAATCGACATAAAGAAGATCGCGCTAAACGATGCCACCATTCGCCAGATCAAAATTTACAAGAATGGCAATCGGGACGTCACTGAACTCTCGCATGTGAACGTCACCGTCAATGACGTGAAAAACGGCCAGACCGGCAAACTAACCCTGAGCGCCGATATCAACGTTGACAAGAATCCTCCCGCGCCGGCTGAGAAAGGCGTGCTGCAGGCGAAACTGAGTGGCAATTTTAGCTTTGCCCTGACCGCCGATCTCAAGCCCGCTTCGATCCAGGGCAATACGCGCCTCACCGTCACGCGGGCCGAAGGCAGCCTGGCCCAGGCCGCCACTATCGGCGCCAACCTCGATTGCGATGTCACTCCGGACCAGGTCAAACAGATCGCGCTGCGATTCCAAAAGGGCGACACCTCCCTGGGCGAATTGCTGGTCACTGGCCCGCTCAGCCTGGAGAAGAGCGAAGGCCGACTGAACATTGAGCTGTTCAACATCGACAAGCGGCTCCTCAATCTGGCCGGCGCCAGCAGCGGGCTGGACTTCGGCCCCACGACGATCAATTCGACCAACGAAATTCAACTCGCCAAAGGCGGCGCCTCCGTCACGGCTGCAGGCCAGTTCAACCTTCGTCAGCTTCAGGTCACCCGGACCAACCAAACCACACCCCCGCTTGATCTTCACACGGAATACAACGTCACCGTCGATAGCGCCGCTGGCAATGCACTCCTGCGGACGCTTACCCTGACTGGGCTGCAAAAGGGCAATCCTGTGTTCAAAGGCGAACTGACCAGCCCCATGACCATCTCCTGGGGGAACACCGCCAATGCCGTCGGCGACTCCGCTCTCAACCTCGCCGTCACTCACCTCGACCTCGCCGATTGGAAACCATTCCTCGGCGACGTCGCGCCTGCCGGCGAAGTGAACCTGAAACTGCAACTGCTTTCCCAACAAGCGGGCAAGCAACTCAAATTCGATCTGACCTCCGAAATCGCCAATCTCACCGCCGGTTCCGGGAGCAATCAAATCACCCAGGCGTCGATCACGATGGAAATGCACGGTCAAGCCGCCGACATGAGGCAATTCAATTTCCCAGAGTACAAGCTTCAGATCGCCCGGCAAAACCAGCCCCTGGTCACGGCGTCCGGCTCGCTGACTTACGACACCGGCACTGGAAACGCCGATGTCCAGCTCACCGCCCAGGTGCTGCTCGCCAAACTTCTACAAGCGCTTCCACGCCCGGATATGAAAGTTTCTTCCGGCACGATGGATTTGAAGGCGCATATCACTCAGAAAGGACTGGCTGCGGACGCAAGCCAGACCGTGTTGGGAAATCTTGCGTTGACCGGCCTCACCGGCCAAATCGGGAGCAACTCCTTCCGCAGTTTCGGCGCGACGGCTGACCTCGACCTCGCCAAGAACCCGCAACAAATCCTGATCCGCAAATGCAACGGCAAACTCACCGAGGGCAGCACGGTCGGCGGTACCATCGACCTCTCAGGTAATTACGATTTGTCGAATCAATCAGCACAACTCACCGCGAATTTAAGCGGCTTTAATCCGGCGGGCCTGCGCCCCTTCCTCGAACCCATGCTGGGGGATAAAAAACTGGTCAGCATCGCACTCAACGCCAACGCCTCGGTTCAATACCAGCCGCAAGCGGCTTCCTCGATCAAAGCCGGCCTCCAGGTCACCAACCTGGTCGTCAACGATCCGACCGGCCAAATCCCGGCGACCCCGCTGGAAGCCTCGATACAGCTCGACGCTTCCATGAACAAACAAGTCACGGACATCAAGCAATGCCAGCTCGGTCTCACTCCCACGAGCCGCGCCACCAACCAAATCCAACTGACCGGCCACATCGACATGTCCCGGACCAATGCTACGCAAGGCAACGTCAAGCTGGCCGGCGATTCCCTCGATCTAACCACTTACTATGACCTGTTTGGCGGTCAGAAAAAATCGGCCGAAAAACAACCCGCGCCCACAACGGCGCGGACCGCCCCGACGGCCACGCCCGGGACTTCTGCGCCTGAGCAGGAGCCGGAAGCCAAGCCCCTTCCATTCCGGAACTTCGTCGCCGAAGCCGCCATCCGCCGTTTGTACCTGCACGGAGTCGAGGTCGCGGATTTCCAAACTACCGTAAAGATTGACGGCGGCCACGTAGTGGTCAACCCATTCAAGCTCACCCTCAATGGTGCGCCGGTGAATAACACTATTGATCTCGACCTCGGCGTGCCCGGTTACAAGTACTCGCTGGCCTTCAACGCACTGGCCGTCCCGCTGGCGCCGCTGGTGGATTCCTTCCAACCGGAGCGCAAAGGCCAACTCGGCGGCACTTTCACTGCCCAGACCAAGATCGATGGCTCGGGGACGACGGGTGCGAGTCTCCAGAAGAACCTCGCCGGCCAGTTTGACGTCAGTTCGACCAACTTGAACCTTTCGGTCGTTAACATTAAGAGCCCAATCATCAAAACGGTGGTCAATGTCATCTCCACTATTCCCGAGCTCATTTCCAATCCCGCGGGCGGTATCGGCTCCCTGGTGCAGGGCTTGACCGGCGCGGCGGGCACCAGCGGTGGCCTGGCCAGTGAGCTGCAGAAATCTCCTATTAACGCTATCGTTGCCCGCGGCTCGATTGGCTCTGGAAAAGTGGCTTTGCAACAAGCAACGATCACCAGCTCTGCCTTTCAAGCCGACGCCGGGGGTGGCTCGATTGCACTCGCTCCAATCCTGAGCAATTCCATTGTCAACATCCCGGTAAAGATTGCGCTCAACCGGTCGGTAGCCGACCGCATAAATCTCGTGCCGGCCAATACCCCGACGAACGCGATCTACGCCGCATTGCCTGATTTCCTGACCATTACTGGCACCATAGGTGTGCCCAAGGAACAAATCAACAAAGTGGCGCTCCTGACCGTGGCCGCCAAAGGCCTCGGCGGGAGCATTCCGAAGCTCGGCGGAAATGCGGGCAACCTCTTGCAGGGCATCCTCGGAGGTGGCAATGCCTCCAGCAATGCTACGGGCACCAGCGCCCCCAGCGGCAACCTCCTACGGGGTCTCGGCGGTCTGCTAGGTGGAGGCTCTCCGGCCGCAACCAACACCTCCACAAATTCGCCCGCAACCAACCAATCTGCGGTCAAGGACCTTCTCGACATCTTCGGCCGCCCGAAGAAATAGTGTTGGAGTAACCCGCAGATTAACGCAAATTAAGGCACGATTCGGGCCCCAACGTTTATCGCTCACCCCACTTATGCAATGCGTACTCGATTTTCTTAGCCAAAACCAACCGCGTTTCATCAACGAACTGTGCGATTACGTTCGCTTCCCAAGCGTTTCCGCTCAGCCACAGCATCGGCCCGATTTGCAAGCGTGCGCCGACTGGCTCGTCCAACATTGCCAGGCCATCGGATTGGAAACCCGCCTCTGTCCGACACACGGACATCCCATCGTGGTCGCCAAGACCCCGCGGGGCAAAGTGAGCGCTTCCCGCCGGCCACATTATGTCATCTATGGCCACTATGACGTCCAGCCGCCTGAGCCGTTCGAGCTGTGGAAATCTCCGCCATTCGAGCCTCGCATCGAAGGCCGTTCGCTCTTTGCGCGCGGGGCCAGCGACAACAAAGGCCAGAACCTCGCTCACCTCAAGGCGATCGAGGCCTATCTCAAGACCGGCACCGAGTTGCCGTGCGACATTACCTTTGTCATCGAAGGGGAAGAGGAAGTCGGCAGCAACAGCCTCGCCTCGTTCCTAAAAGAGCAGCGCGCCGAGTTGACCTGTGACGCCATCGTGATCTCCGATACCGGAATGCCAACGCCCAAACATCCGGCGCTCACTTATGCTCTGCGCGGCATCGCGGCCTTCGAGATTATCCTCCGCGGCCCTTCGCGCGATCTTCATTCCGGCATCTTCGGCGGCACCGTGGATAATCCTGCCATGGCCCTGTGCCACCTTCTCGGCAAGCTGCGCGATAAGAACGGACGAGTCGCCATTCCCGGCTTTTACGATGATGTGCAACCGCTCTCCGCTTACGAGCGCAAGCAATTCAAGCGCCTTCCCTTCAAGGAACAGGATTACCGGAAGTTTCTTGGCGTGCCGAAGCTGTTCGGGGAGCGCGGCTTCACGCCCCTGGAACAACGTTCCGCCCGGCCCACTCTGGAAATCAACGGCCTGACCAGCGGCTATCAGGGCGAGGGTAGCAAAACCATCATCCCCGCCTGGGCCCGCGCCAAAATCACCGTGCGCCTCGTCCCGAATCAGGACCCGGAACGGATTATCGAATCGTTACGCCGGCACCTGGAGAAGCTTTGCCCACCAACCGTGCGCCTGGAAATTAAATCCGGCCACGGCGCGGTTCCCTACCTAGTCTCGCCCTCGAGCCCACAAGCGCAGGCGGCCTTGCGCGCTTTGAAGCTGGCTTTCGGCCACGAGCCCATCCTGATGCGCGAAGGCGGCTCGATCCCGATTGTCAACGATTTCAAAAAAATCCTGCGCGTGGATTCGCTCATGCTCGGCCTGGCCCTGCCTGACGACAATGCCCACTCCCCCAATGAGAAGTTCGATCTCGATTGCTTCGCCAGGGGCCAGGTGATGAGTGCGTATCTGTGGCGGGAATTGAGCCGCGTGAAACGTGATGCGTGATGCGTAGTCGTGTCAGACGAGTCGGACCGGCCTGACTATTCGGACTCCCTCATACATGACACCGCCATCCGCCGCTCCAACCTTCCAACTCGGTTCGCAAACGTTCAACCGGCAAGCCGACCACGTTGGTGTACGAACCAGAAATCTTTTCGACAATCAAATCGCCCTCCTCCTGGATGGCGTAGGCACCCGCTTTATCGAGCGGATTTACCTTCGTCAGGTACCGGCGAATCTGCACCGCATCCAGCGGCCGGAACGTCACTTCGGTGCTCTCGAAGAACATTCGCTGGCGATGCTCGCGAAGATGCAACAGGCACATCGCCGTGACGACCTGGTGCGTGCGCCCTTGCAATTTCTGGAGCATCAGGTAGGCGTCCTCTAGACTCGCGGGTTTGCCGAACAGCGCCGAATCCACCCACACCAGCGTGTCGGCTCCCAGCACCAGCGCATCAGGGAACTTCTTGGCCACCGCCCGAGCTTTACGATAAGCATTGATTTGGGAGATCTCTCCGGCGGTCAGTTCATCGTGATGAACCTCGGGGATATCACTGGCCACGACCTTGAATTCCACCCCCAATTGACGCAGCAACTCCGTCCGCCGGGGCGATGCGGATGCAAGAATCAGCATCGGCAGGCCGGCGTCCGTGCCAGCTAACATTTTGGCAGACATGCAGGGCAAAAGAAGCCCCGGCAATATAGACCAGAATGCTGCAAGTTCAAAACGGGATTTACGAAGGGGGCAGAAGGCGGCAATCTCATTAGCTGCTTGCAACTGTTCGACGCTCAGCATAAACATTTGGCAATATGAGCGAGGCCGAAACTCCACTTCTGCCGCACGGCGGCTACCGCAAACTGCGCAGTTACAAGGTGGCGGAGGCCGTATATGACGCCACAGTGGTGTTCTGTCGGCGATTTCTAGCGCATGACCGACGCCAAACCGACCAAATGGTGCAAGCAGCGCGCAGCGGGGTGCGAAACATCAGCGAGGCGAGCGGGGCAGCAGCCACTTCGCGCAAGACCGAGATGAAGCTCACCAATGTCGCTCGGGCAAGCTTGTCCGATGAGTTGCGTAGGGATTATGAGAGCTTTCTAGTTCAAAACGGGCTGCGAGTCTGGCCCAAGGACAGCCGCGAAGCGCGGGTGATGCGAGCGCGCCTGGCGCAGGATCATGTGGCTGCCTTGCCCCCGCCCCGCGAAGGCGCAGTCCGATTGACAGGGCTTTCGGGGTTGTCCGAGTTCGCCGCGAAGGCGCGACCGGAGTTGGCAGCTAACGCGATGCTGTGCGCGGTCAACCAGGCGGCTTACCGCCTGCGCCGACAGTTGGAAAGCCAGGGCCGGGCGTTTCTTGCAAAGGGCGGATTCACCGAGAGCCTGTACGCCGCCCGCTCGCGGGCGAGAAGCGGCCAAGCGCCGGCAAGTCAGACAGGTCAGACGAGTCAGACCGGTCCGACTTGTCGGATGAAGCCCTGACCGAATTTCAACAGCGCTTGCCTCTGCGCTCCGGCTTTCCTAAGCTCGGGGCCACTGATCTATGAACACTTCGATCCGCTTGCGCCTGTCCCTGATGATGTTTTTCGAGTATTTCATTTGGAGCGCCTGGTACGTGACGATGGGCCCCTATCTGGGCGGAACACTCAACTTCACCGGCCAGCAAATCGGCTTTGCCTACAACTGCACTGCCTTGGCCGCAATTTTGTCGCCGTTTTTTGTAGGCATGGTGGCCGATCGCTTCTTCCCCACTGAAAAAATTCTGGCCGTGCTGCATTTCCTCGGTGGGGCCCTACTCTTTGGGGTATCGCAAGCGAGGACGTTCTCCACTTTCTACCCGCTGCTCATCGGCCATACGCTCTGCTATATGCCGACCCTCGCTCTCACCAACTCCATTTCTTTTGCGCAGATGAAGGACCCAGGCAAGCAGTTCCCCGGCATCCGCGTGCTCGGCACGATCAGTTGGATCTGCGCGGGTCTGGCGGTGGGTTTCTTTTTGGGAAACAAAGCTACCACCTCTCCGATGCCCTTCCAGATGGCCGGGGCCGTCTCCATCCTCATGGGCTTCTATTGCCTGACGCTGCCCCACACGCCTCCAAGGAGCACAGGCCCCGTCACTGTGAGGGACGTCCTGGGCCTTGACGCCCTGCAGCTTATGAAGGAGCGGTCCTTCGCCATCTTCGTGGTCGCCGCCTTCTTGATCTGCATTCCGCTCACCTTTTACTTCAGTTTCACACCAACGTTCCTCAGTGACAACAATGTCAGCAACATCGCCGGCAAGATGACCCTAGGCCAGATGTCGGAAATCTTCTTCATGCTCGTCATGCCGCTGTTTTTCGCGCGTCTCGGCGTCAAGTGGATGCTCATCGTCGGGATGTTCTGCTGGGCTGCACGCTATCTTCTTTTCCTGCAGGGCTATAACGCCGGTACCGCCTGGCCCTTTTACCTCGGCATCCTACTCCATGGCGTGTGCTACGATTTCTTCTTCGTTACCGCTTTCATTTATGTGGATAAAAAAGCACCAGAAACCATCCGAGCCAAATCGCAAGGGTTCATCGCTTTCGTTACACTCGGCGCCGGCATGTTTGTGGGGGCCAACCTCTCCGGACTAGTCGTCGAGAATTACAGCTTCCCGAAAGTCGAGCCCATGAAGTTTCAGGTGGTACAAGACACCGCTACATGGACACTGGGCAACTATGTCAAATGGGACGAGGACGGCAACCCAGCGTTCGGAAAGATCAAAGAAATCACGAAGGATACTCGCAGAGCGGTCATCGAAGTCTTTAAGCGCGACGGCCCCATGTTTTCTCCCAGCAACGAGTCGGTTTCCAAGCCCTTAGGGATGTTGTCAAAACCTTTGCCGCTGTGGGACCGGATTTGGCTGCTTCCAGCCGTCGGTGCACTTGCCATCCTGGCGCTATTTGCCTTGCTATTTAAATATCGAGAGGAGCCAGCTAAGGCACCCGCGCCCACAGGCGAACCAACCGTCGCGGCGTAGCCCTTCGACCCCCTGCATGAACATGAGAGGCGGGTCAATCAGTCAGGCGTCGGCAAACGCTTCATTTCCGCATCCGCAGGTAAGTCCACCAATAGCTTCGCTACGGACTTAGTTTGGCCGACCAGAATCAAATCCGGAGCAATCTCACCGAGCGGCTGGAGCACAAAACGCCTCTCGTGCGCCCTCGGATGAGGCAAAACCAGCTCTTTCGTTCGGCGCGTCTCGTTTCCGAACGCAATTAAATCCAGATCAAGCGGACGCGGCTCGTTTTGGACCTTCTTCGGTTTTCGGCCAAACTCCTTTTCCAGGGCCTGCAATTTCGCTAGCAATGATTCCGGCGTCTCATCCGCGCGCGGCACCAACCCCACCACCGCATTCACGAATCTCGGCGAACCGGGCGGACAATCGACCGGGTCGGTTTGCCATAACGACGATCTCAGGAGGGTTTCATCGGAGTATTCCCGGAGTCGGCTCATGACTTGACGGATTTGACGATCAGACGCGCCAAGATTTGCGCCGAGCGCGATAACTGCCAGGCGACGGTTCATACCTTGACCGGCTTGAAATCAACCTCGAGATAAAACTCCTCGGTTTCCGGAAAACCGACGCGGATAATTTGCTCCTCACCCTTCACACCAACCCCAGCACATCCTGCATATCATACAGGCCGGCCTTCTGTTTCACCACCCATTGAGCCGCCCGCAACGCGCCGTTAGCGAAGGTCTCGCGGCTGGACGCCTTGTGCGTCAACTCGACGCGCTCTCCCGGCCCAGCGAAAATAACGGTGTGATCACCAACGACATCGCCGCCGCGAACCGAGTGCACGCCGACTTCGGTCGCAGTACGCTCGCCCACAATCCCTGACCGGCCGTGCCGCACAATTTTATCAAGCTGGTGGTTGCGGACCTCCGCCAGGATTTCCGCCAGCGTTTTGGCCGTGCCGCTCGGCGCATCACGCTTGAGACGATGGTGCATCTCAACAATCTCTAAATCAAAACCCTGTCCCAGGATTTCGGCCGCCTTGCGCGTCAGCCAAAACAAAGTGTTCACGCCGGTGGAGAAGTTCGAAGAGAGGACTATCGGGATTTGAGATTTGAAATTTGCGATTTGAGATTTCCCTTGCTCCGAGTGCCCTGTCGTTCCGATAACCACGGCTTTTTTGTGCTCGGCACAGAGCGCCACAATTCCCGGCGTGGCGCTGTGCGAACTGAAATCAATCACCACATCCCCCTGACCTATCACGTCCCGAAGCTCATCGCCCTCGTCGATTTGAGCGACCACTTGCAACTCGGGAAAGTGCGGCGCGCAGGCGAGCAATGCCCGCCCCATGCGCCCTTTGGAACCGGTGATGATGATCCTGGTCATAGTCTGTGCTCCGCGGTTCGTGAAGCGTGAAGCTAAAACGTAAAACGTGAATGTGGGACATCGGTCTGCCGCGTTTTACGCTTCACGTTTTACGTTTTACGTTTTCGCTTCACGTTTCATTTCAATACCCCGCATTTCTTCATCGTCGCCCTCAGCGTCTCCCGGTTCTTCGCGCTCATCGGCACCAGCGGCAGACGATACTCTTCGACGATTTGGCCCATCATCGCCAGCGCGGCCTTGACCGGCAGCGGGTTGGTTTCGATGAACAAATCTTTAAACAGCGGGTAATACTGCCGGTGAATCTTCAGCGCTGCGCGGGCACGCCCTGAACCATATGCCTTCACCATTTGAGCGATCGGGCGAGGAATCACGTTCGAGGCCACGCTGATTACGCCTTGGGCCCCGACGGCCATGAACGGGAGCGTCAGCGCGTCATCGCCACTCATGATTTCAAAACGCGGCCCAAGCGCAGCTCGCAGTTGGGTCACCCGGTCTGGATTACCGCCGGCTTCCTTGATCCCGACCACGTTCTTGCATTCGCGCGCCAGGCGTTTGACGGTTTCGACACCGATTTCAATCCCACACCTCCCCGGAATGCTATAGAGCACGATCGGCAACTTCGTCTGGCGCGCCACTTCGCGGAAATGTTGAAACAGGCCTTCCGGCGTCGGCTTGTTATAGTAAGGCGCCACTTGCAACGACCCGTCGGCGCCGACGCGTTCCGCGTGCTGCGTCAAGTAAACGGCTTCGCTGGTGGAATTGCCCCCGGTGCCGGCCAGCACCTTGATGCGCCGGGCGGCGAACTTCACTGATAAAGCTATAATCTGGATGTGCTCTTCGTAATTGACGGTCGGCGATTCGCCGGTCGTTCCGACGGGCACAATGCCGTCCACGCCGGCTTTGCACTGCAGCTTAATCAGCCGTTCCAGCGCCGTCTCGTCGATAGCGCCGTTTCTAAACGGTGTAACAATAGCGGTGTAGGTACCGGTAAACATTGGTTGCCGTCTCAAAATGGCGCGTAAAGGTAGCGAAATAGCTGCGTTTGGCTAGTCCGATGTGGCTATAAAATGTCAATCGACACCAAACACTGGTCCTGTGGACCGACAAGCTGCATTCTGTCGGTTCACCGCTCAGACATTTATCCTGCCGTCGAACACAAACTCCGCCGGGCCGCTCAAGCGCACCTCCGAGAATCCCCCGTTGGGTTCCTGGAAGCCGACCTCCAGTTCCTCACCACCTTGCACCTGCACCTTCACGGGTGAACTGAACTTGTGAACCCGAGCGGCAATCAGCGCGGAAGCTGTCACTCCCGTGCCGCACGCCAGCGTCTCGCCTTCCACGCCACGCTCGAATGTGCGCACTCGAATGTGACTCGGTCCGAGCACCTGCACGAAGTTGACGTTCGTTCCCTTGGGTGCGAAATGCGGATGGCGCCGGATTTCCGGGCCGAGTTGCTGGACCATCGCCTTGTCGGCATCAGGCACAAACAGAACCGCGTGCGGCACGCCCGTATTCAAGGAGTGGACCGTCTGCCGGCCCTGGGCCAGCGCCAATTCTTCCCCCAAACGCAGGTCATTCGGCTTGGTCAGACTCACCGTGACCCGCTCGCCCTCAAAATGGGCGGTAATGATTCCGGCCTCGGTTTCAAAAGTAAAATCCCGGTCCAGACCCGTGCGCCGCTGCACGTATCGAGCGAAACACCGCGCGCCGTTGCCGCACATTTCGCCCGTGCTGCCGTCGCTGTTGTAGAATTGCCACGCGCAATCGGCTTTGCCCGAGGCAGAAGGCACCAACAGGATAACCCCATCGGCCCCAACGCCCCGGTGACGGTCGCAAATCCGCGTGATCTGTTCCCGGCTCAACGAAAAACGCCCTTGGCGATTATCGATGAGGACGAAATCGTTGCCCGCTCCATTCATCTTGGTGAAGTCCAAAACCATAGCCTTAAAGTACCGATCAATCCCGTCGCTTCAAGGGTCAAAGTGAGCTACAAAGTGT
Organism: Binatia bacterium; assembly: GCA_035566895.1. Taxonomy (GTDB): domain Bacteria; phylum Verrucomicrobiota; class Verrucomicrobiia; order Limisphaerales; family UBA8199; genus DATMQA01. The sequence continues at coordinate 336 of DATMQA010000220.1, read as the reverse complement.
AATCGGCCCGTGACATCGGTCGGAGTGCGGACATCCCTGTCTGACATTCCTGTCCAATGCCACTAGGATTTGAGGTCCCGATTGCCGGTTCTGTCCCGAAGGCACGTCCGAAAATAGCCCACCGTTTCAACGGTGGGGAAGGAAGGAAGAGAAAGGTCAAGGGCTGGCGTACCGCACCACGCCTACCCTATCAGCCTGTTGAAAAACTGCCAACTTTCCGGTGAAATGTTTTGCGAGGAGTGGTTGGTTTTGAATAGGATAGCGGGTGTTCGGAAATAAAGAAAAAGCGGCGCAGCCGGAGTTTTGGGTAGCCACTGAGCAGCTACCTAAATCGCC
>DATMQA010000219.1:0-57963 GCA_035566895.1 Binatia bacterium | reverse complement strand
TTCACCGGTGTCGCCGTGAGTGAAGCCGATGTCTTTGTGGCGGATGCCGGCAATCGCGTCGTCCACCGGTATGATCGCTCCGGCCGGCTGAAGGGGCGTATCGGTGAAAAGGATGAAGCTCGAAACATTCCCGGCCTGATCATTCCCAGCCCTTTCTTTGACGTGGAAATCGCGCGCGATGGTTTGCTGCGCGTGGCCAATCCCGGCCGGCACTGCGTCGAGACCTACACGTTCGACGGTGACCTTGAATTCGCGTGGGGAACCCCGGGCTGGGCCATCGAAAACTTCTGCGGTTGCTGCAATCCCATCAACCTCACGCTGCTGCCGGATGGCCGGGTCGTCACCCTCGAGAAGGGGATTCCCCGGGTGAAGGTGTACACCTCGAATGGCGCCTTCGATTCGGTGGTTGCCGGGGCGGAATCGTTTGCAGACAACGCGAAGGTCTGCGGCCCAAACGATTGCACGCTTGGCGGGCTCGATGGCGTTGCGGACTCGAAAGGCCGCATCTACATCCTTGATCTGGTGACCGGCGAGACTCGGGTGATGGAACGCAACCCGGCGGGCGCATGAACGAAGCGAGCGAACACAATGAGCGCCCGAAGCCGGTCGCGCGCCGGCAGTTTCTGCGCGCCGGCGTGCGCGCCGCCGCCGCGACCGGTCTCGCAGGCTTGTTCGCCGGACTCGCCCGCCGCGGCGTTGCCCGCGGAACGGTCTGGCAAATTGACCCTGAGAAATGCCTGCGGTGCGGCAACTGCTCGACGCACTGCGTCCTGGAGCAATCCGCCGTGAAGTGCGTGCAGGCTTACGCCATTTGCGGCTATTGCCAGCTTTGCACGGCCTATTTTGAGCCGGAACCCAACGACCTCAACACCGGCGCCGAGAACCAGTTGTGCCCCACCGGCGCAATCCAGCGCACCTTCGTCGAAGACCCTTACTACGAATACACGATTGATGAGCGGCTGTGCATCGGTTGCGCCAAATGCGTCGAAGGCTGTGTTCGTTTTGGCAACGGCTCCCTTTTCCTCCAGGTCCGCCACGACCGCTGCGTCAACTGCAACCAATGCGCGATCGCCAAAGCCTGTCCCGGCGACGCGTTCCGCCGTGTGCCGGCGACTCAGCCTTACCTGCTGAAAACCATCGAGGCTTGAGATGTGTCCGGATTCACCATTCCAAATCCAGAAACGGGGAATACCTCCGCGCTTGGTTTCGGGCTTCCTGGTGCTTGTCCTGGCGGTCCTCTGCTGTTTCGTCGCCGGGGCTGAGCAGAGGTTTCAGCCGCCGGATTTCGAGGGCGGCCACAAATTGCCGCTCACCACGACGCCCCCGCCACGCGCACCGGTGCTGCAATACCTCGATCTCGCAGTATTGGCCGCGTCTCTGGCGCTGGCGGGTTGGCTGGTGCTCAAACAGCGTTCGCGCAAGGGGCTGATGGCCCTCTCGATTTTCTCGCTGCTATATTTCGGCTTTTGGCGAAGGGGTTGCATTTGCTCGATCGGTTCCGTGCAGAACGTTGCGCTGGCCATCGCCGACCGCGGCTACGGCCTGCCCATCACCGTGGCCGCGTTTTTCGTATTGCCGCTTTTATTTGCGCTTTTTGCTGGGCGGCTTTTCTGCGCGGGCGTCTGTCCGCATGGCGCCTTGCAGGACTTGGTCTTGCTCAAACCCTTGAACGTGCCGGCCTGGCTCGAACATGGCCTGAGCGTGCTGCCCTTCGTTTACCTGGGAGCGGGCGTGCTATTCGCCGCGACCGGAAGCGCTTTTCTCTTCTGCCAGTACGATCCATTCGTGCCGCTCTTCCGCCTGGGCGGGCGGATTTCGATGGTCCTCGCCGGAGCTGGGCTGTTGTTGCTCGGTGTTTTTGTGTGCCGGCCTTTCTGCCGTTTTCTATGTCCGTACGGCGCGCTGCTGAAGCTGTGCGCCGTGGCCGCGAAGTGGCGCGTGACCGTAACCCCGGACCACTGCGTTCACTGCCGGGTATGCGAAGTCGCCTGCCCCACAGGTGCGATTAGCGAACCCGAACCTGCGATTCCGGATGCGCGAATTCTCGCCCAGGACCGCAAGCGTTTGGTCTGGCTGCTGGCGCTTGTGCCGGTGCTCGTGGCCGTGGGCGCCGGCCTGGGCCGCCAGTTCAGCCTTCCTGCCTCGCGGTTGCATCCGACCGTGAGCCTGGCGGAGCGGCTAGTCCGCGGGCAAGCGAAGTCACCGAAATCTGAAGCGCAAAGTTCAAAGGGCGAACTGCCCTCAGTCGAGGACCTGGCGCTGTCACGCGTGCAACTGGCGCCGACAGAGATTCTGAGCGCCGCGGCCGGAATCCGCCGGCAGTTTACTCTCGGCGGCTGGATTTTAGGTGCCTGGGTGGGGCTGGTCATCGGCGCGAAGTTGGTCAGCGTGTCCGTCCGCCGCCCGCGGACCGATTACGAGCCGGAACACGGCGGCTGCTTTGCTTGCGCCCGGTGCTTCGAGTACTGCCCGCGAGAGCGTGTGAGCAGGCGAGTCGTGGCGACGGCTGGCGCGGCGCCGGGGGCGAGCGGGGACCTGCGCTCGGTTTAAACCGATGTCCATCACCCCCCAAACCGCACCTGTCGCTCGCTCGCACGAAAACCTAGGTGCAACGGCCCTGCTGAGCTGGCGAATGACGGCGTGGGTCGCCGGTGCCTTCTCCGTCCTGGTGGGCCTGGCGATGCTTTTGAGTCACATCCAGACCCAGTTGAACGCTCCGTTGCAATCCCCTCAGCTCAAACAATACAAGGAAGAACTGCGGCTCAACCCGGCCGACGAACAGAAAAAGCAAAGCCTCCGTGAAGTTGATTTGCGGCTCCGCCAGCAGCACTTCCGCCAGTTGGCGCGCGTCAGGTCGGGTGCCTGGTTGGTGGTCGGCGGCATCGTTGTGTTCCTCTTTGCTATGTATCAGGTGGCGCGCCTGGAGAATCGCCGCCCTCGACCCGAACGCAAGTCGGATTCCCCTCAAGAACGAGCCGCGCGCGCCGCCACCAAAGCCCGTTGGTCGGTCGCCGCCAGCGGCGCGGCCATTGGCGCCGTGCTCTTCATATTGAGTCTTGGTCGGAGCACGCCTTTTCCCGAAGCAGCTCCAAAGCTTGCGAAAGTGGTGAGTCCGGCCGCCGCAGCTCTTGCGGCCGTTGACTTCGCGTCACTTGCGGAACTCGAGCGAAACTGGCCCCGTTTCCGCGGTGCGGATGGCAGTGGGCGGTCCGCGTTCACGAATGCACCTGTTAAGTGGGACACGCAAGCCGGCTCGGGGCTCGGCTGGAAAAGGGCCGTGCCGGCCGGCGGTTTCGGCTCGCCGATCGTGTGGGATGCCCGCGTCTTTTTGTCGGGTGGCGATTCCAGCCAGCCTGAGGTCCTTTGCTTCAACGCGCAGACCGGCGAAAGCCTCTGGCGGCAAGCGGTGGTTAATGTTCCCGGCAGCCCGCCCAAGGCCCCCGAGGTGCCGGAGACTAGCGGAATTGCCGCGGCGACTATGGCCACCGATGGCCAGCGCGTTTACGCGATGTTCGCCAATGGCGCTCTCGCTGCATTCACGCTCGAGGGCAAGCTCGTCTGGTCAAAAAGTTTTGGCCCTCTGAAGAACCCGTACGGTCACGCCACGTCGTTGGCCACGTGGCAAGGCCGGCTCATCGTCCAGCTCGACCAGGGCGAGAGTGAGGAGGGCAGGTCCAGGCTCTATGCCCTCGACGGGAGCACCGGTCAGGTAGTGTGGCAGCGCCCGCGCAAAGTCCCCAGTTCCTGGGCCTCGCCCATCGTCATCGAGGCGGCAGGCAAAGCGCAGGTGATTACGCTCGCGGTACCCTGGGTTATCGGCTACGCGGCGGCAGACGGCACGGAACTGTGGCGGGTCGATTGCCTCAGCGGGGAAGTGTTGCCGTCGCCCATTTTTGTTGCCGGCATGCTGTTCGTCATCGATCCCTCCAACAAACTGCTGGCCATTCGACCGGACGGGCAGGGCGATGTCACCAAAACCCATGTGATTTGGACTGCGGAGGAAAATATCCCCGACATTACCAGTCCAGTGAGCAACGGCGAACTCATCTTCACCCTGACGTCGTCCGGCCTGCTGACTGCCTTTGACACAAAGGATGGAAAAAAACAATGGGAGCATGATTTCGAAATGGAATTCCACGCCTCACCGGGCCTGGCCGCAAACCGGCTGTACCTTTTCAGCCAGAAAGGAACCGCGATTGTGGTCGAGGCCACGCGGCAATTCCACGAGCTGTTCCGCACGGAGATGGGCGACTCGTTCCACGCCAGCCCGGCGTTTGTGCAAAACGGCATCGTCCTGCGCGGCCTGACCAACTTGTGGGAAATCCGCAGCCCATGAACGGCAAGCGTATCATCATCAGTCCGCACGCCCGATTTGAAATAGTTTTTCACGGAGTTCGAATGCAATACAGCCGAACCGCGGTCCGGATAAGCAGGCGGTCACCGGCCAGGGCCGGGGTAGCCATGCACATGTCGTCATCGGCCAGCTTGTTGGTATGAAGCAACTCGAACCGGTTGCCAGCGCGCACCACGAAGGTGACGCCATCTTCATTGAGGCAGAACACACGCCCATGGTAGGCCCAGGGAGATGCCGTGAAATGCAGCCCTTCCGGCAGGCGTTCCCGGTCGAAAAGGATCTGGCCGGTCCGCGCGTTGTGAGCGCTCAAGAGCCCGCGATCGTAAAGCACATAGAGCCTCTGATCATAGACCAGCGTGGTCGGGTTGTAAGGCGCGGCGACCGGCTGGCACCAGGCAATGGCGGCGTTATTCGTCTCGCCCGGTTGCAGGGAAATATCACTGCTGCCGCCTGGGCGGACCGCGTACAGCGGCCGCGCTCGATCCCCTACGAACCCGGAGCTCACATACAGCAAATCCTGCTCGGCATACGGAGTGGCGATGGTAATGCTCGACATGCCCTTGAACCACCAGAGAAGCTTCCCGTCCAGGTCGTAGGAGCGCACCTTCCCGGTGCCGGCCGTGACGATCTCCGAGCGCTGTGGGTTCTCCCACACATAAGGCGTGGACCAGTTGCTTTTTTCATCACGGTCCACTCGCCAGATCTCCCTGCCGGTGCGCTTATCCAGTGCGAGCAGGTAGGACTGCTCATCGTTGTCGCTGACCAGATAGAGCCTATCACGATGCAGCACCGGCGACGCGGCCGTGCCCCAGCCGTAGCGCGTCTTGTGCGGTTCAAGCGCCTTGGACCAAACCGGGTGGCCGTCCAAATCAAGGCAAAACACGCCTACGTTGCCGAAATAGCAGTATACGCGCTCGCCGTCCGTGACCGGCGTCTCCGAGGCGTAACTGTTCTTGAGGTGACGCGGCCCCACCGGCTCCGCCCGCTGCACGACTCGTTCCCATCGCATTTTGCCCGAGGCCAAATCGAGGCACACTACCTTCCACTCGTGTTCGGGACGCGGTGCGTTCGGTCGCTCGCCACCCATATAGAGCCCCTTCTTCGGTGGCTCGGGCTCGCCCGAACTTACCGCCGTCGTGAGAAACACTCGGTCGCCCCACACAATCGGCGACGACCAACCGCGACCAGGCACCTCCGTTTTCCACGCCACATTTTCAGTTGCAGACCAATGCTCCGGCAGTCTGGCATCGGCCGCTACGCCCCGCGCACCCACCCCCCGGAACTGCGGCCAGTTGGCCTCCGGCGCGGGCGCGGCCGGCGAGTTCAAGCCGACGGACAGGCCGATGGTTGCGAATATGGAAGTGTTCCTGTTCATGCTGATGGGCAAGGAGAACATAAGCCCGATGATACTGGCCCGCGTCCGCCAGGCAAGACCGCGCGTGGGTATCTTTCACTTAAGGGCGCCGGAGGCCCAAAGTCTAACGCCCTTGGTTCTGGCGGCTTAAATCAAAGCAAAGCAACCGGTCTTCGCTGCGCAAGTAGAGCCTTTTGTGCGAGAGCACCGGGGCCGTCCAGCACGGGTAGTGCAGTTGAGGTACCTGCCAGGAACAGGTTTCCTCCGACTGCTTCGGGTTCAAGGCGAACAAACCCAGTTTTCCACCTTCTCCCAGCACGATTAGTTTGCCGTCCGCCAAAATGGCAGAGCCGCGGCCATAGACCGATGGTGGAAGTGAGCTGTGTGAGCGCCAACGCTCATCCCGGCTCCACATCAGTTGGCCGCTCTTAAACTCGACACACCGGAAAGTCGCGTCCGTCTCGTTGCGTCCGCTGAACGCGTAAAGGTAACCGTCGTGCAGCACGGGCGTGTTCCAGTGCACCTCGAGAACCGGCGGTGTTAAACTCCCCGTCTCCGACTCGCGCTCGAATGGTTGCCTCGGGCTGCGCCACACCTCTTCGTACGACCGGCCGTCTGGTTTGATGCGCAGCAGCACGCTGCCGATACGATAATAAGCGCCGGAGAGCAGCACCAAATCTTCCCGCACGACGGGGCACATCGCGTTGACCGACTCATTCACCGGGGATTGAAACCAGCGACTGAAGTAAATCTCGCCGTTGGTTGGATTAAGCGAAACCAGCCCCTGGCGCATGAGGCAGAGAATATGTCGTCGGCCATGGATCGTCGCGGCCACGGGAGAGGAATAACTGGCCTGCTTTTCCTCGCCGGTCCAGCGGTACGTTGGTTCCCCACGCCAGCCGATGGCACGCATACCGTCCCAATTCGTTTTGCCGACGTTCTCCCAAAGGGTCTTGCCGGTGCCCGCGTCGAGGGCCACGACCCCCGAATTCGGCTGGCCCCCAGCCATCACGATCAGCTTGTCCCCTTCCAGCAAGGGTGTGCTTCCCACACCGAAGAAGGGCTCGGGCACGTTCCATTCCTTGGCCGTCTCACGCTGCCAGATGAGTCGGCCGGTCTGGAGGTCCAGGCACACCAGCTTGCCATCGGCGCCGAACGTGTAGCAGCGGTTTGAGGTCAGCAGGGGAGTGCAACGTGGGCCGTTGTTATAGCCGAACGGATCAACAAAGCTGGACGCGTAAGCGTACCGCCAGACCGGGTTGCCGTTGGCGGTCTCGAAGGCCTCGACGATTTCCTGATCTTTGACCCGGTGGTGCAGGACCAGGTAGGGGTGGCGCACGGACAGCGCGCTGTAGCCGGCGCCGATTTCCTTTTCCCAGACGAGCGGAAGGCCCTTGGCGGGCCATTTGTCGAGCAGGCCGGTTTCAGCGGAAGTATTGTTGCCGTCCGGGCCGAGGAACCTGGGCCAATCCTCATCCGGACCATCCGTCGCAGCCAACCGCACGCAGAGCGTCAGGAATGTTCCCAGGGCTTGAACCGCCCGCGGCGAAGTTGGGTTTGGCCAGCAATGTCGTTGGCACGTGATCGGAAAGCTCACAAATGTCAGTCGTCACTTCCGACAGGGTTGCATCGAGGCGCTGGTTCACCAGATTCAAGACATATGTCCAATTGCCCATCGGCAAGCCTTCGAAGCACGCTCCCGGACTTTCATTCCTTCGCGCTGACCTCTTTGCCGCCGCCGACGCTGATCAAATGTTTGCTGGTGTGGATGTACATGCGACCGCCAGCGACCGCCGGGGTGCTGTGAGTCAGTTCACCCAAAGGATTTCTGGCCAGGACCTGGAAGTGGTCGGAAGCCTCTACGACCACCACCTCTCCTCGACTCGAAACACAAAACAACCGGCCATCCACCCAGACCGGCGAGCCGAAGAAATCTCCGCCCACGCGCTCCTGCCATTTGATTTCGCCCGTCGCCGCCTGCACGCAACTGACAATTCCACCGTCTCCCCAAAGAAAAAGCCGCTCTCCCACGCAGACGCTGGTGGGAACGTAAGGCGCGGAACGGCGGATGCTGTAGGCCAGTTCCGGCTTTTTGCCTTTGGCCGGCTCGCCTGGCCGCACTGCCACGACGTAATTTCCGCCGCCACCGCTGCCGCACGAGCCGATAATCAAGCCTTCGGCCACGAGCGGCGAACTAACGGACCGTTTGTCGAAGGCGCTCGCGAACTCCCACAGCACTTTCCCGTTGTCTGGGTCGAGCGCAGAAATGCCGTGTGCGTGGCTGTTGAAAATCAGCGCCGGTTTGCCTTCTTTTGGCTGATAGACGCACGGGGTGGAATACGCGGTTTCGGCGGTCTTGCGCGGGGTCTTCCATCGGGTTACGCCGGTGGCGGCATCGACCGCAATCAGGAAACTATCTCCATCCTGCTCATTCCCCAGAATCACTTTATCCTGGCAAACGATCGGAGACGTGCCGTTGCCATGCTGGCTGACAAAGGGCCCCAGGTCCTTTTCCCATGCCAGCTTCCCGTCGTGCTCGAGTGCCAGGAGAGTGCAGCGCGCCGGCACACCCCAGCAGACGTACACGCGACGCTCATCCACCGCCGGCGAGCTGGAAGCGAAACTATTGTAGTTATGCTTGGGATAGGTCGAGAACGGAAACGTTTTTTGCCAAACCACGCGCCCATCGGCGGCGCTGATACAGAAGACCAACACCTGGCCGGCCTGGTCGTCACCGCTGGTCAGGAAGATTTTGTCGCCCCATAAGACCGGCGAGGAATGGCCCGCCCCCGGCAGGGGAACTTTCCAATTAAAATCCTTTTCCGTCCAGGACGTTGGGACGGTCTTTGCCGGGCTGATGCCTGTGCCGTTGGGGCCGCGAAACCGGGTCCACTCCTGAGCGGGACCAGGCAGTGCCAGAGTCAGGAGAATGAAGGTGGCAAGACCAGTCAGGTTCTTCATCCGTTATCGAAACGTATTTCAGTTCCTCACTTCTCCGCGATACAATACAGATACTCGCGGCCGCGCAATAACAGGTCCTTACCCACGGCCACCGGCGAAGCATCGAACTTGTCCTCGAGCCGATTGGTCGCCAGCAATTCCAATTTGTCCGCTTGCTTCAGCACGACGGTCGCGCCATTGCGCCCGGCCAGATAGACTTTTCCAGCCGCGCCAATTGGCGAGGCATAGACCCCCTGGAGGCCCTCGATTCGTTCCGCGTCAAAGAGCGCCTGGCCCGTCTTGGCGTCCAGGCAGGAGAGGACGCCGTTGTTGTTCGCGTAAAAATACAACTTGCCATTGTAAAGTAGCGGTGACGGGACATAGGGCGTGCTTTTCTTGTGCGTCCAGGCAACCGCGTCGGTGCCGGTGAGGTCCCCCTTGCCGCCGAGGTGGATGGCCAGCAGAGCGTTGCCTTGAAAGCCGCTGATGCAATAGACCATTTCACTGTCCGCCACCGGGGACGGAATCACGTTGCGGGTCAGCCCGCTGCATTCCCAATTCAACTTGCCGGAGGCCGGGTCGTAGCTGCGTATTTTGCGCGTCGCGGTCACCACCACTTCCGTTTTGCCGTCCTTCTCGACCACGAGCGGAGTGGACCACGACGTGCCTTCGTCGCGCGATTCCTTCCACAATGTCTTGCCGGTGTTTTTGTCCAGCGCGGTAATGAACGAGCCGTCCTCATTGTCCCAATTCACAATCAGAGTGTCTTCGTAAAGCGTCGGCGAACTGCCTTCCCCGAACCCCATTGCGACCCGCATTTTGCCCAGGTCGCGGTTCCACACCAACGTTCCCTTGAGGTCGTAGCAATAGAGGCCCCGCGAGCCGAAGTAGGCCCAAACATGCTGGCCATCGGTCACGCCTGACGCTGAGGCGAAGGTGCCCTCGCCCTGGCGGACTCCTTCATGCGGAACTTCCTCCCGGGCAACCTGCTGCCACAGAACTTTGCCCGTCTGGCGCTCCAGGCACAAAATCGCAAATTGGAGAACTTCGGTCGGCTTGGGTCCGCCACCGAAGCCACCGCCTCGGCCACCCGGACCCCTTCCTGGCCCGCCCGGGCCGCCGCCACCGGGGCCGCCTCCAGGCCCTTTCCGGTTCTGACCGTCGCTGGACTCCGGGCGCGCGGCCGGGCTTTGTTCGGCCGAATCAGTCGGTTTCGGTTCAAGCTTCTTGCCAGTAGGAATCGCCGCTTGGATGAACACCAGGTTGTCCCAGACCAGGGGCGTGGCCGAGCCCTCGCCCGGAATCTTCACCTTCCAGCGGATATTGTTCGTCTCGCTCCAGGTCGTCGGTGGGTCTGCGGAAGGAGCAGCGCCGCTCTGTAGTGGCCCACGCCATTGGGGCCAGTTCTCCGCCGGTGCCACCGAGGCGATGGCAGCTATCGTGACGCCGCATGAGCAGAGCAAACCGATCAATGCCACCCGTGATTCAGCAAAAACTCGATGGTTCATGTATTATTCTTCCGGTCTGGCCAAGCCGCCGATAAAGTTGGTTGGGCCGCCAATCCAAAAACCCAAAGGCAACGCCTAGCCTTAACTGAGCCTGCCAAATTTATGCGCAGGTCTGCCGACGTTGTCGAGTCCGCAAAAGGCAGTCAAGGCTCCGTGTCCGCCTGCTCCAGCACTTTGAGTATCCTATCGAAGGCGCTGGTGATGTCGCCGTAATTCGTGAGGTCCACGGTGAACCGCTTGTCTCCATTCGGCCGGGAAGGGACGTGGCCGTCCGAGAACAGTATGTCTGCGAACCGCTGCCGGTGATGAGTGCTGGGCTTGACGCCGTACGCTGCCAAGTCGGGCGGGCAGAGGAAAATGGTGTCAATGGCCAAGGCTCGGATGGGGAGACCGTTGCGATTGTCGCCCAAACTGTCCAGTTGGAGGTGGGCCGGCGCGTTCGTGGCGCCAAAGCTATCGTGCAACAGGGTGTTGCCCGCGTGGCGATAGTAATAGCTGGATTGAGCCTGTTGGACGCCCACCTTGGCCAGCTCGGCGTCCGTATCCACCGGCTGATCGCTGGCGGGGCAGAACAAGACCTTGGGTTGGCCGCTGATATGTTGCTGGAGCAGCAAACCCAGGCCGGCGGCGGCGCCGGTCTGAAGGCAGATCAGGCTGGTGGGCGCGCCGGTGGAAGGATAGAAGTCCGACGGGTTGCTGAAGGGCGGGGCTTGGGGACCATACGGAATTCTGCCGCTGTAATCAGGGGCATAGCTGTGTACGGCGAGGCCGAGCTGCCGGAGGTTGGAGAGGCAGGCAACCCTTTGCGCCTTTTCCTTCGCCGATGCCAGGGCTGGCAACAGCAGCGCCGCCAGGGTCGCGATGATGGCAATCACCACCAGCAACTCAATGAGCGTGAAAGCCCGGCGAAATGAGGGTGAACGGGTCGTTTGCGCCACACGAATTCAGGTTCAGCGCAACTGATGCGCTCTATAGAAACGTTGCTTGAGGTTCGTGGCGGGGTCGGTAAACCCAAAAGTGCCAGTAACGTTGGTGAAGGTGGCGATGCTCGCCCAATTCGTGGCCGGTTGGGTAACGTTCGTGCCTGCCAGAACTTCAAAGGGAAGTCCCGGCTCGCTTTGCAGCGTGAAATTGAATTGACCGTTGGTCAGGCCGGGGTTGTTCAGCGCGGTCGCAACCACCTCGGTCAGGCGAACATTGTCCAGGTCCCAAACTCCCCCGATCAGGTTGGGCGCAACCGTGGATAGGAACTGGATGCCGATATTTTGCCCGGCCCAGGGATCACTCGCTTTTACCTCCGGCACCGTCGCCCGGAAGTCAATCAGGTGAGTGATGTTGGTGAAGATATTCGTATCGTAGGCCACGGTGGTCGCCGCCACCGTCACCATGTTGCTGGAGCCATCGCGGTAATATAAGCTCAACTGCAGGGTGGAGCCGGGGGTCAAGGGTTCTTCGCGGCTGCTGACCAGCCCAATGGTGAGAGTGTAGGATTTGCCCGCTTTGAACCTGGCATTGAAGGCGTGCGTGGCTGCCGCGTTGGACCAGTCCGTTGAGTTGAAATCCTGAAAGAGGGCAACCTGCGGATAAGCGAACAAATACGCCAGTTGATTGCCGTCAGCATTGTCAATGTGGTCGATATTCGTTGACGGAGCGTTCAGGAACACACCCGCCAGGTTGTCCCAGGCTCCAAAAATGTTGGTGTCAAACGTGTCCGGTTGCGGTGGCTTCTGCCAGGAATCCACGCGGGGATCAGCAAACGCGGTGGCGGGCGATTCAAACGAAAAATTGGGGATGTCGATCGTTTCAGTCAGGCGGACCTTGTCCAGGTCCCAGACTCCGCCAATGAGGTTGGGGGCAACGGTGGATTGAAACTGGATGCCAATATTCTTTGCCGCCCAGGCGTCATTGGTTTTCACCGCCGGAACATTCACCTGGAAGTCAACCAAATGAGTGATGTTGGTGAAGAGATTCGTGTCGTAGGTAACGGTGGTCGCTGCAACCGTCACCATGTTGCTGGCGTCATCACGATAATAAAGCATTAACTGCAGGGTGGAACCAGGGGTCAACGGTTCCTCCCGGCTGCTGGTCAGCCCAACGGCGAGGTGGTACGATTTGCCGGCTTCAAATTTGGCGTTGAAGGCGTGTGTCGGCACGGCGTTGGACCAGTCGGTGGAGTTGAAATCCTGGAAAAGGGCAACCTGCGGATAAGCGAATATATACGCCAGTTGGTTGCCGTCAGCGTTGTCAATGTGGTCGGCATTCGTTGACGGAGCGTTCAGAAACACACCCGCGAGGTTGTCCCAGGCTCCAAAAATGTTGGTGTCAAACGTGCCCGGTTGGGTTGGCTTCTGCCAGGAATCTACGCGGGGATCGGCAAACGAGGTGGCTGGCGACTCAAAAGAAAAATTGGGGACGTAGAGCGTGCCGGCACGAAGCGCGCCGGCCCATGCTGCCAGAACCACCACGGTGCCGGCCATGACCGCCCAATCTCTGCTCATCACGCAGCACCCTCCGTTTTTTCGGGTGCCGGCCTTCATGCCTTCGGTTTCCTTCATACATCTGAAAGTATTCTGTGTGCTCATGCTTCTGACAAGCTGTGAGTAAGAAGCCGCAAGCCCGGATACAAGGAGCCCCGCCATGATTATCCCGGCCAGGAACCTTGGCTCCAATGTGCGGCCAGAAGCGGCCCCATGCAAGACCCTTTCGGGCGTTTCAGGACCGACGGTGGCGGCGGCCTTGCACCTGCCAGTGCTGCGGCATCTTGTCGCTCAGATTACCGGACCGACGCAAGATGCGTCTGCCCTGGCAGGCCGGAAGCCCGCCGCCACACCTCGACGGAGAATTGTTCGGATGCGATGCGACGAATAAGCAATATCCATTTGCAAAATCACAGCCGATCATCGAAAGTTTACCTCGTTTCCTGACCGTGATGGTTCATCAATGCATAGTCGAATTCCGCTTCAAATGACGAAGCGATGGGAGCGAAAGGCTTGGCTTTGGTTGCTCGCCACGTTTGCGGCGAGGTGGGCCATTATTTCCGCTCTGACCGCGTCTTCCGCCCTAGGCGGGACGGTGCGCGGCTGGCTGAGCTGGCGCGGACCGGAGCAGACTGGCGTTTCGCGCGAGACAGGGCTGCCGGCCAAGGTGTCGGTGCAGGACGCGCTTTGGGTGGTTGATTTTCCCGGCCAATCCGCGCCGGTTATCGCCGATGGCAAACTCTACTCGATGGGCTACCTGGGGACGGGGCCGGATTTACAAGAGGGAGTGGCTTGTTTCGACGCCGCGACCGGGCAGAAGCTGTGGCAACACCTCTACAACGATTATCTCAGCGACACCGTTTATCTGCGCTACGCCACAGCCAGCCCGGCGCTCGATCCTGAGACCGGAAACGTCTATATTCAGGGGACGCAAGGCATCCTGGCGGCGTTTACTGCGGACGGCAAGTTGGTGTGGCACCACTCGCTCGTGGAGGAGTTGGGACGGCTGACCTTCCCGAACAGCCGGACGGCATCGCCGGCCATTGACGGCGAACTCGTCATCACCCGCGGGATCACGGCCAATTGGGGCGTGCAAGGACCGGGGGCCGACCGCTTTTATGCCTTCGACAAGAAAACCGGCGAACTAGTCTGGGCCTCCAGCCCCGGCGCTCCGCCCAAGGACAATTCCTTTTCGCATCCGCAATTCGGCTGGTATCGCGGCAAGCGCGTGTTTTTTGCCGCCACCGGCGATGGCAGCGTGGTCTGCGTGAACGCGCGGACGGGAGACCCGCTCTGGCGGGTAGGACTTTTCCGCGCCGGCATCAACGCGACCGTGCTCGTGCATAACAACGACAAGATCATCGCCATTTACGGCACGCCTTACGAGCTTGGCCAGATGGTCGCGCTGAAGATGCCCGACGTGATGCCGGCCAACGCCGCCGCTGGACCGGTCGTGCTCGCGCGCAAACAACTTGAGTTATGGGCCGACGACATCTCCTCCTCAACCAGCTCGCCCATCCTCGTCGGAGACCTGATCTATATCGTGGCCGAGAAGGGCGACCTGTGCTGCATCGAGGCGAATAGCGGCGCGATCAAATGGAAACTCAAGCTCGGCATCGAGCAGCGCAACTCCTGTCCGCTGTTTGCTGACGGCAAACTTTACGTGCCCATCCTCGATGACCCCGCGACGAAGAGCAGTGGAGAGGGTGGGGCCGGAACGAAGGGCGGCTTTTACATCATAAAACCGACTGACAAGGAAGATGAAGTGCTGTGCCACGCCGAACTCGACGGCCGGTGCTTCGGCACGCCGGTCGCCTACAACGGCAAGCTTTACCTGCAAACCACGCGCCACCTGTATTGCTGGGGCCGGAAGCAGGACAACTCTGGCTTGCCGGCAGCGCTGCCGGAGAAGCCTTGGCCTGCGGCGGGCAAGGCGACGCAGCTTCAGGTGATTCCGTCGGAAGTGCTGTTGCATCCGGGCGAGAAGGCGACCTTCCGGGTGCGTTCGCTGGACGCGGACGGTTTCACGGTTGAGGAATCAATTACGCCAACCCAGGTGAAGTGGGCCAGCTATATTCCCGCGACGGCGAAGGTAAAGGCGACCCTGAAAGGCGCCTTCAATGACATGGGCGAGCTCGTGGTCGCGCCCGACCCGCTGGTGTCGGCGGGCGCGTTTGAAGCGACCGTGGGAGGGTTGAAAGGCTACTTGCGCGGCCGGGTAATGCCTAACCTGCCGATAAAGCAGGACTTCGAGTCGTTCGTTCTCTCGGAGACGAACTCCGAAGGCACCGCGTTTGCCTATCCGCCACTGCCGTGGATCGGGGCGCGGTTCAAGTTCGACGTGCGTGAAAAGGATGGCAGCAAAGTCCTGGCAAAGACCACCGACAACCGGTTTTTCCAGCGTGCGACCGTCTTCATTGGCACGCCGGACATGAAACATTACACTCTTCAGGCGGATGTGATGAGCGATGGCAACCGGCGCAAGATGTCCGAAGTCGGTCTGATCAACCAGCGTTACCTAATCGTGCTCAAGGGCAATGAACAAAAGCTGGAGGTCAACTCGAATCAGGAGCGGCTGCGCGTGGCCGAGGACTTCAAATGGTCGCCGAACGTTTGGTATCACCTCAAGACCAGAGTGGACATGAACCCGGATAGTTCGGCCGCGGTCCGGGCCAAGGCCTGGAAGCGCGATGAGGCCGAACCGGAAAAGTGGACTATCGAGGTTCCCCACAAGACCGCCCACGCGGCCGGGTCGCCCGGGTTGTTTGGCTTTTCCCCGCAGGACATGCGGGTTTATATTGACAATATCGAGGTAACACCGGATTGACGTTAAATGAGTTACATCGCTTCTCCGCTCGCCGCAGTCTTACTCGCCTCTTCCCTGCACGCCCAGGATTGGCCCCAATGGGGCGGCGCCCCCGCGCGCAATATGTATTGCCCCGCCAAGGGTCTGCCCGACCATTTCACCAAGGACAGGTCCAACGATATCAAGTTCAAGCCGGGGACCGAGGAAATCGACCGCTCCAATCTTGAAAACCTGAAGTGGGTCGCCAAACTCGGCTCGCAGAGCTACGGAAACGTCACTGTCGCTCATGGCAAAGTCTTCATCGGGACCAATAACGAGAACCCACGCGATCCGCGGCACGTTGGCGACCGTAGCATCCTGATGTGCTTCGACGAGAACACCGGCGAGTTGCTGTGGCAACAGGTGGTGCCCAAGCTGGCTTCCGGGAAGGTCAACGATTGGGAGAGCCTAGGCCTGCTGTCCTCCCCGACCATCGAAAACGACCGCGTCTATGTTGTGAGCAGCCGTTGCGAGGTGCTGTGTTTGGACATCAACGGCATGGCCAACGGCAACGACGGCCCCTTCAAGGATGAGGCAAAATATGTGGTCAAGGACGTCATTCTCGACAAGGGCAAGCCCACTGAGCGGCCGGCTCCTCCCATCGAACCCGGTCCCAAGGACGGCGACATCATCTGGCGATTCGACATGATCGACGAGCTCGGCGTCTTTCCCCACAACGCCTCGGACGGCGCGCCGCTGATCGTTGAGGACATCGTTTATGTCAACACTTCCAATGGCCAGGACTGGACGCACTCGAACATCCCGGCGCCCAACGCGCCCAGCCTGATCGCGTTGAACAAACGCACCGGCGAGTTTCTTGGCGAGGATGATGCGAAGGTCGGCCCGCGCATTTTTCACGGCCTGTGGAGTTCCCCCTCCGCCGGCGTTGTCAACGGGCGCCAGCTCATATTCTACGGTGGCGGCGACGGCGTTTGCTATGCATTTGACCCCAAACCCGTCAAAGAAGGCGACAGCAGTTACCTGAAAAAGGTCT
The DNA here is from genome assembly GCA_035566895.1 of Binatia bacterium. GTDB lineage: Bacteria > Verrucomicrobiota > Verrucomicrobiia > Limisphaerales > UBA8199 > DATMQA01. The sequence goes on along the minus strand of DATMQA010000219.1, from coordinate 41,491 downwards.
GGTGGTGTGACGTCAATCCTCCCGAGCGCAAGAAGTTCAAATACCCCGAGGCCGAGGGTCCGAGTGAAATCAATGCCACACCCGTCTTTTGGAAGAACCGTGTTTATACGGCGGTTGGCCAGGACCCCGAACATGGCGAAGGCGTTGGCATCCTCACTTGCATTGACGCTACCAAGACCGGTGACAGCACCAAGACCGGGAAAATCTGGTCGTACGACAAAATCCACCGCAGCCTTTCGACCGTCTCGCTCACGCCCGACGGCTTGCTCTTTATCGGTGATTTCTCGGGTTACGTCTATTGCTTCGACGCCGAGACCGGCAAGCTCTACTGGACGCACGACCTCAAGGCGCACATCTGGGGCTCGACCCTAGTGGCCGACGGCAAGGTCTATGTGGGCGACGAGGACGGCGGCCTGGCGGTTTTCGCGGCCAGCAAGGAGAAAAAGCTTCTCAGCGAAACAAACCTGGGCGCGCCGGTCTATTCGACTCCGGTAGTCGCCAACGGCGTCCTGTACATTTCCTCGAACACGCACTTGTTTGCTTTTTCCACTGCGATTCAACCTGCCAACCTGAAACCCTAGGGAGATGAAGGCCGCCAAAACCATCCTCCTCACCCTTCTGGTCATTGCGGTGTACGTGCTGCACCAGGATTTCTGGAACTGGAAGAAAGCCGAACCGCTGGTTTTGGGTTTCCTGCCTGTGGGCCTGGCCTACCACGCCGGCTACTCGATTCTTGCGGCGATAACCATGGCTGTGTTGGTCAAATTCGCCTGGCCAAAACATCTGGAAAATGTCGAGCCGGCCAATAAAGACCCGCTACAACCTCCAGGCGATTCCGATGGCCACCGGTGACGCTCTCGACCCGATGCTCACGGCACTTCTCCCTCTCCTTCTCGGGAGGAGAGGGTTGGGGAGAGGAGGCCGTTACCTAGCACTCACCCCACGCTGCCGTCGCCACTGACCACTGATTACTGATTACTTCCCACTGACCCCATGATCCCGGTCATTGTCATCCTCCTCTACCTCGCCGTCATCGCCTTCGTTGGGAGCATTGCCTTCCGCCGCGGCAAGACCAACACGGAAGATTTTTTCCTCGCGAACCGCTCGGTGGGCGAGATGGTGTTCTTCCTGTCGATCTTCGCCACCAACATGACCGCCTTTGCCATCCTCGGCAGTTCCGGACAGGCTTATCGCCAGGGCATCGGCATCTATGGTTTGATGGCCTCGTCCTCAGGCCTGGTTATTCCCCTGACCATCTTCCTCATCGGCACGCGGCTTTGGGCGCTGGGCAAGCGATTCGGCCACCAGACTCAGGTCGCTTTCTTTCGGGACCGCTGGGAGTGCGACTCCATCGGGACGGTGATCTTTGCGCTGAGCGCGGCGATGCTGGTGCCTTATATGATCATCAGCATCATGGGGGGCGGCACTGTGCTGGCCCACCTGTCGGACTCGGGCGGCGCCAGCGCACCGCTCATTCCCTATTGGCTCGGCTGTGCGGTCGTGGTGGTGGTAGTGACACTCGGTGTCTTTCTGGGCGGGATGCGCGGCACCGTTTGGGTGAACATTTTGCAGACCACCCTTTTCCTCTGCTTCGGAGCCGTGGCCGTGCTGACGATCAGCCACGCGCTCCCGGGCGGCTTCGGCCAGTATATCGCGAAGCTCGCCGGCGATCCCAAAACCAGATTTCTGGTCACGCGCGAGAAGATGCCGCCCCAAGCCTTCTGGAGCTATACCCTGATTCCACTGTCGAGCATCATGTTCCCCCATATGGCGATCATGTGCTTTTCAGCGAGGAAGGTTACGGCGTTTCGGCGGACCGTCGTCTTGTATCCGCTCGCCATTCTGTTGATCTGGCTGCCTTGCGTTTTCTTGGGGGTGCTGGGCGCCGCCGCGCTGGGCAAGGTGGCCGATGCCGACGGCATCCTCTTGCTGATGCTGGAGAAGTACGCGCCAGCCTGGTTGGCGGGCCTTCTCGGCGCCGGCATCATTTCCGCAGTGATGGGCTCCGATGCTCACCAGGTGCTGGCGCTCAGCACGATGTTCACCAAAGACATCTACCAGCACTACGGTGGCCGGGAGAAATACGGCGAAAAGGGCGCCGTCCATTTCGCCCGCGCGTTCATTGTTGTCGTAACCCTCGCGGCCTACGTCATCGCGCTGGGACTCAAAGAGAAACAGGGAATTTTCGAAATCGCCGTGCGCTACGCGTTTTCCGGTTTCGCCGCCATGGCACCGGTGATGGTTGCTGCCCTGTTTTGGAGGCGCAGCTCCAAATGGGGCGCCTTGGCCGCCACGCTCTTCACCGCCGGCTGCCTGCTCTATTTCGCCGTGCTCCAAAACTCCCGCCACGCAGGCGACATCATCTGGCAAATTGGCCAGGGTAAAGATGCGATCAAAGTGCTCTTCCTCAACCCTCGCGGCGACGTCAGCTTCTGGAACGGGTTCATGACTGTCGTCCCAATGGTCTTCGGCTCCACCTTGTGCATGATTCTCGGCTCCCTGCTCACACACCCCCCTTCCCAGGCTACCATCGATAAGTACTTCTCCGCCCAAAAACAACAGCCCACCGCCGCACCGGTCGCAGCTTGATTAGAGCCTGACCCGCCAGCTCCGACTATAAATCTTTGCCGCCACCCTGAAGTGAAACGAACACTACTCCTACTCCCATTCGTCGCCGCAATCATCGCCGGCAGTCTCTCGGCTCAGGACATCAATCTGCCTGCCCCTCAAAAATCCGGCGGTATGCCGCTGATGGATGCTTTAGCCAAGCGCTCCACTTCCAGAGCTTTTGATCCCAGGGAACTGTCGCCCCAGCAACTTTCCGGCCTGCTTTGGGCTGCCTTTGGCATCAATCGACCCGACGGTAAGCGCACGGCTCCCTCTGCCAACAATCAACAGGCGACGGATGTGTATGTGCTCCTCAAGCAGGGGGCGTATGTTTATGAGGTCAAATCCACCAAGCTTTCGCTGGTCCTGCCGGAAGACATCCGAAATCTCGGTGCCACCCAGGCGTTCGCGACAAACGCTCCGGTGACGTTGCTCTTTGTTGCTGACTTTTCAAAGATGGGCGATGCAAGCCAGGAAGCAAAAAGGAATACAGCCAACGTCAATGTCGGCTATATATCCCAGAATGCTTATCTCTTCTGCGCCTCTGAAGGATTGGTCACCGGGGCAAGAGCTTCGGTGGACCGAAAGGCACTCGGGCCGAAGTTGAAGTTGCGGCCGGACCAGGAAATTATTTTGGCGCAATCGGTTGGTCACCCGAAACCTTGAAGTCTGATTGCCCGTCCCACCTGTGCCTAAAATCTCCGGAAAGTTGTGTTGCGACGCAAGATAGGCTACTTCTAGTCGTGTTTTGACCCATGATTAGCGACCAAAACGCGAGGGACGCCGCCCAGGTCCGGCTCGACACGCATGTGCGCGAGATCATCGCCTGGCATTTCTCGATCGAGACCGGTTGCCCGTTCTGGCTGGACTGGGCCCGGAACGCCGGCTGGGACCCGCGTGAGAAAGTGAAATCCTTCGCCGACCTAATCGGGGTGTTCCCGCATTTCCAGGATGAATGGCTGCGCGAGCTTCAGCCTGAGGTATGGGTGCCTGCCCCGTTCAAGGGCCGCCCCTACAACGTCTTCGAGACCGGCGGCACCACCGGAATGCCGAAGCAGCGCATCGGCTGGGACGATTACAAGACCGATTACGAGGAGTTCTCCGCGAAGATCTCGGACGCACATTTCCCGCGCGGCGCGGCCTGGCTGATGGTCGGCCCCACCGGCCCGCGCCGCCTCCGCCTCGCCATCGAGCACCTTGCCAATTTCCGTGGCAGCCCTTGCTATTTTGTCGATCTCGACCCGCGCTGGGTCAAGAAAGTCATCGCCGAGAAAAAGTTCGACCAGGCCCGCGCCTACATGGACCACGTGGTGGACCAGGCTGTGACCATCCTCAAGCACCGCAAGGTCAGCGGCCTGTTCACGACGCCAAAGCTCCTCGAGGCGCTGGGGGAGAAACTTAACCTGTACGAGGCGGGCATCCGCGGGGTGTTTTGCGGCGGCACAACGATGGCGCCGCAAACGGTGCGCTTCATTAGGGAGGAAGTATTGGAGGGCCGGGTCGGTTTCTATCCAACTTATGGCAATACGCTGATGGGCCTGGCGGCCAGCGCGGGCCTTCGACCCGAAGATAATTACTCGATCACTTACTATGCCCCGCAACCGCGCGCCGTGCTCCGCGTCGTCAACCCCGCCCGGACCGAGCAGCTTGTGCATTACGGAGACTGGGGCCGCGTCGAACTGACCACCCTGACGAAGGAATTGTTCCTGCCGCGTTTTCTGGAACGCGACGAAGCAATCCGGCGTGAACCGCGTGCGCCTTACGCCTGGGACGGAGTGGGCGAGGTGCGCCCCTTCGGGTCCATGGAAAAAACCATCGTCGAGGGAGTTTATTAAGCGTCGTTGACTCTCATGCTCCCGCACATTCCAGCTTTACGTCGCGGCAAGAGTTACGCGAGCCTCGACCAGGCGAACGTAAACGACTGCCGGACCGGCGAGCCGGTCGCCCGCATCAGCCAGATCAACGTGGGCATTATTCGGAAAGACCTTGCCAAAACCAGCGAGTCGCGCGCGGCGCTCAAGCAGTTGTCTTGTGGCCGGCTAATCGAGATTTGCGTCAAAGCCGCCGGGTTATTCCTGAATGAGACGCTGCCCCTGGGCGAACACACTCAATCGCCGGACCAATACGTCGAGACCTTGTCGGCCACGAGCGGCCTGCCTTTCGTGATGGTGCGGCGGAACATGCAAAAGCTGGCGCAGGCCCTCCAAAACATGCGCAGCGTTCTCAACGGCCTGACGCGGGGCCTGGACCTGAGCATGCTGGACCGGGGCCACGGAGAGCAGTGGGGCACGCGCATCAGTTTTCATCCGACGGCTCAGTGCCTGGGGCTGGTCATGCCGAGCAATTCGCCCGGCGTGAATTCTCTTTGGCTTCCCGCTATCCCGCTCAAGGTGCCGGTCATGCTTAAGCCGGGCCGCGAAGAGCCGTTGACCCCGTACCGGCTTATCCAGGCACTGATCGCGGCTGGGTGCCCCGCGGAAGCCTTCGGCTTTTACCCTACCGATCATGAAGGCGCCGCAGAGATACTCCGCTCCTGTGGTCGCTCTTTGGCATTCGGTGACAAAAGCACCACGGCCCAATATGCCAACAACCCGGCCATACAGATCCACGGCCCTGGTTTCAGCAAAATTCTCGTGGGCGATGACCAAATCGAGCGGTGGCCGGAGCTCCTCGACATCATGGCCTCTTCGATTGCCGACAACGGCGGCCGCAGTTGCATCAATGCCTCGGCGGTGGTCGTGTCGAAATGCGCTGCCGAAATCGCCGATGCCCTCGGGCGGAGGCTTGGTCCCGTGGCGCCGTTGCCGGCCCGCGATGAAAGGGCGGGACTCGCCGCCTTTGCAAATCCGGCGATGGCTGACGGTATCGAAAGTATGATCGAAGCAGGGCTGCGAACACCCGGCGCGACGGAGATGACGGCCAAGTACCGCGGAGGTCCGCGCAAGGTAAGCTTCGAAGGGGGCGTGTATCTGCGTCCCGCGGTGGTTCATTGCGATTCCTTTGCTCATCCGCTGGCGAACCGCGAATTTCTGTTTCCTTACGCCAGTGTCATCCAGGTTCCTCAATCGGAGATGCTCGAGCAAATCGGTCCTTCGCTGGTGGTCACGGCCATCACCAACGATGCCGGGTTCCGTGAAGCGCTGCTGGAATCGCCCCTGATCGACCGGCTGAATCTTGGCCCCATTTCGACCATGAAGGTATCCTGGGACCAGCCGCACGAAGGCAACCTTTTCGAGTTTCTCTACCGCCGCCGCGCCATCGAGCTTGCGTAGCCCTCCTTAGCCCTGTTTATGCCACCGAATCTCAACGCAAAGACGGAAAAACGGCAAGACGCAACCAAAGTAGCGCAGATTTGCAATCTGCTGTATCGCCGATTTGCAATCGGCAGTCTTCCGAACTTGCCCGAGATCCAGGAGATGTCGTGCGGCCAGCAGATTAGAAATCCGCGATACAGCAGACTGCAAATCTGCGCTACGGGGTTGACTGCGAACTATGCAGCCTAATCCGGACACCCCCCCGCCTTCCCCGGCGTCCTTCGATTATCGGCCACGGACCCGGATTGTCTTTGGCGTCAATAGTGTCGAGCGTGCCGGCGAACTGGCCCGAGAGATTGGCGCCAGGAACGTGTTGCTTGTGACGGACCCGGGAATCGTTTCCGCCGGCCACGCCGGAAGGGTGAAGGGGTTGTTGGAAGCCGCCGGGCTCGCTATAACGTGCTTCGACCAGGTCGAGGAAAATCCCACCACGCGGTGCGTGGAAAGCTGTGTCGAGGCAGCTCGAAGGTCTCCCATAGACACCATCATTGGCCTCGGGGGCGGCAGCAGCATGGATACGGCCAAAGGATGCAATTTCATTTTGACCAACGGTGGCCGCATGAAGGACTACTGGGGTGTCGGCAAAGCGAAGCTTCCCATGTTGCCGCTCATCGCCATCCCCACCACCGGTGGCACCGGCAGCGAATGCCAATCGTTCGCACTCATCACCGATGGACAGACCCATCAGAAGATGGCCTGTGGCGACCCAAAAGCCGGGGCACGCATCGCGATTCTCGATCCGGCGCTGACCCTGTCGCAGCCGACCCGCGTCACCGCCTGCAGCGGCATCGACGCCATCGCTCATGCTGTGGAAACCGCGGTGACCCGGAGTCGTTCTCCGCTCTCGTTGGCCTTTTCGCGTGAGGCTTTCAGGCTCACCATGACGGGTCTGCCGCGCGTCCTCAACGCGCCTGGAGACCTTGAAGCCCGAGGCTGGATGCTGCTGGGAGCGGCCTGGGGCGGCACCGCGATCGAGAACAGCATGCTCGGCGCGGCCCACTCGGCGGCTAATCCGCTAACGGCGCATTTCGGCATCCCCCACGGCCACGCGGTCGGGCTGATGCTGCCTCACGTGGTCCGGTTCAACGGCGGCGAGCCGGCCACCGCTCGGGCTTATGCTGAACTCGCGTGGCCCGCCGAAAGCGCCCAACCGCCGGCAGGTCCAAAGGATGTCGCCGAACAACTGGCCAGCCGCGTGGAAGGCCTGCTCGAGCTCGCCGGGTTGTCTCGCTCCCTCAAGGAGTGCGGAGTCAAGCCGGAGGATATTCCTCGCCTGGCCGAAGAGGCCGCCTGTCAGTGGACAGCCCAATTCAACCCGCGACCGGTTGCTACCGCGGACTTCGAAGTCCTCTACGCTGCGGCTCTGGAGCCGCTAACTGCTAATCCCTAATGTTGTAGCACCAGAGCGTGCCGATGTCGCGGATGTAGAGCCGGCCATCGGCGACAACCGGGTAAGCCCAGGCTTTCGCCGAGCCACGCTCTGGCGGGTCCGGGGGTGTGAACCGTCCCTTCTCCCGGCAGCCATCCGGCGTCGCCTCGACCAACGCCACCTCGCCGTTCTCGCCGTGCAGGTACAACCGGTCCTCCGCAACGCAAAGCGAAGCCGCGCCGAGGCTCCGCTCGTCCCACTTCACGGCGCCGGTCTTAAACTCCAGGCACTGGAGCGTCTGGCTGGTGCCGTAGAGATAATCAGCCAGCTTCACCGCCCCGCCGATGCTGGTGGGGAATTTCGGTGAGAAATAGGCCTCCTTGACCTCAACCCCGCCATCCTTCGCTTTCAGGTTGACCAAACCACCGCCGGTTCCAACGGAGCCACCATAGATGGAACCGCCTTCAGCCACTGGAGTGGGGACGTTGTTGTTGTAGCGGCTGACCAGCTTTCCGTAGCGCCACAGAAATTGGCCGGTTGTGGCATTGACGCCCACCAGGCCTTTTTGCAGCAGTTGAACGCATTGCCTGACGCCGCAAGCCTCGACAATGATGGCAGATGCGTACGCGGCTTCGTCACCGCCCGGCACGGCACATTTCCAGATGACGTCCCCAGTCTTTTTGTTTAGGGCCACAAGAGTCACCTGGCTCCCGCCCGGAGTGCAGATGAGGATATCCCCGTCAATCAGCGGCGACTCTGCATAGGCCCAATTCCCAGGCTTGCCGCCGAACTCCGTCCGCAGATTTTTCCGCCAGCGGACTTTGCCTGAGGCTGTCTCGAGGCAGGCGAGGTCCCCATCGGAGCCGAGGGCATAAAGCAGTTTCCCATCCACGGTCGGTGTGGACCGGGCGGCGGGGTAATTCGGCTGCTGGTCGGGGTTGCCGACTTTGCCGAGGTGCGTCGCCCAGATATTCTGGCCGTCCTTGACCGCCAGCGCCTGCACGAATTCGTCGTCCAGTCCGCGGTTGCTTAACAGATAGAGTCGCTCACCTACCACCGAGGGTGTCGAGAAGCCGGAACCGATGTCTTTGACCCGCCAAGCAAGTTTGGGCCCTTCCTTAGGCCACTCTTTGAGCAGACCGGTTTCCTGGGATACGCCGTTCCGCTGCGGCCCCCGCCACTGTGGCCAGTCAGCAGCGTGGAGCACCATCGAAACGAAACAAAAGCTAAGGGTAATCCTGCACCATGCAACCGAGCAGTGAGGCTTGGGAGGTCTCTTCATAATGTCCTGGGAGAGTGGCCGCTTGCAGCCTCTTACGCAAGACCCGGTGTATGGCTCCGTGAAGGCAGGTGCATCTGAAACGTAAAACGTGAAACGTGAATTTGCCGACGCCAGGTTCACGTTTCACGTTTCACGCCTACCCTCCATTCTGTTTGCATTTTAGCTTTACCCGGGACAACATGCGCGGCGTTTGACGCACCTCATTATGAACAAGCTCCAATCTCTCACCGCCACCCTGCTTCTGTTTTCTCTGGCGGCAATCGCGCCGGCCACCGCTTCCGACTGGCCCCAATGGCGTGGTCCCCATCGCGACGGCGTTTCCAGCGAGACCGGCCTGCTGAAGGACTGGCCGGCGGGCGGACCGCCTCTGGTGTGGGAAGCCACCGGACTCGGAAGCGGCTTCGCGACCGTTTCGGTGGTTGACGAGCGCATTTATACGGCCGGCGAAAAAGAAGCTTCCAGTTTTGTCTTCGCCCTGAACGTGGCTGATGGCAAACAGGTTTGGTCCGCCAAACTTGGCAAGCCAGCCGCCCCGGCTGGTGTCGTCGGCCCTCGCGCCGCGCCGACGGTCGATGGGAATTTGCTTTTCGTTGTGGAGCAAACGGGTGAATTGTTATGTCTCGAAACGGGGAGCGGCACTGAAAAGTGGCGCAAGAGCTTTACCAAAGACTTTGGCGGCGGACAGCCTAACTGGGGGTTTACGGAATCTCCGTTGGTCGATGGGGACCAAGTGGCAGTAACGCCTGGCGGAGCGAAAGGGGCGGTTGTCGCTTTGAATAAACAAACCGGCGCTTTGCTGTGGCAGAGCACGGGCTTCACCGACCCGGCGCATTACTCGTCGCTCATCCTCGCCGAGATTGGCGGCGTGAAGCAATATGTTGTGCTCACCCCAAGCAGCGTGGCGGGCATTGCGGCGGCGGACGGCAAACTGCTCTGGCGCGCCCCGCGCCGGGGGCAGACCGCCGTTATCCCCACACCGATTTGGACAGGTGATTTCGTGTACGTCACCTCGGGTTATGGAGCGGGTTGCAATCTCTTCAAACTCAGCGCGAACTCAGGCAGCTTCACTGCGCAAGAGGTTTATGCGAACAAGGTCATCGTCAATCATCACGGCGGCGCGATTAAGGTGGGCGATTATGTTTATGGCTACTCGGACGGCAAAGGCTGGACCTGCCAGACCTTCCTTACCGGCGAGGCCAAATGGCAAAACAAGGAAAAGCTCGGGAAGGGGGGCCTCGTATATGCCGACGGTCATTTTTATCTGCGCCAGGAAGACGGCCCAGGGACCGTTGCGCTCATCGAGGCCACGCCCGACGGCTACAAGGAACACGGGCGCTTCAACCAGCCTCACCGCAGCAAGGAGCACAGTTGGCCGCACCCGGTCATCGCTAATGGTAAACTCTACCTCCGCGATCAAGACGTGCTGCTGTGCTACGACGTGAAAGCCCGATAGGAGGGGTTACTCGTTACGCAACGCCGGGAGCAGCGGCCCATGCAAGGCGGCCAACGCGGCCAACCAGCTCCAGAGCATGCCACCTAGCGCCAGACCGGCCAGCGTCAGGGTCAGCCATACCACCGGCACCTCGGTTCCGGGAGAACGCAACGCGGGCCATAACGCCAGCACCGCTGCCACCAGCCCGCTCGCCAACCCGAGGAAAATCAGCAGCCAATGCTCGCTGAGCACGAGCCATTGCAACGCTCGGCGACGGAACCCGACTGCCTGCAGCAAAGCCAACTCACCACGGCGCTCCAAAACATTTCTCAACACCACGATCCCCAGCCCGACGCTGCCGAGCCACAAGCCCAAACCGCCGAGCGCCTGGAAAATCGCCAGGTAGGTGTTTTCCACTTCCAGGAAGTCTGCCAGCCGCCGCCAGGCCGGTGTGACTTCCAATCCCCGGTCCTGCAAACCGCGTGATAACGCCTCCGCTACTTCGGCGGTACAGTCCCGGCGTGCGTCGATCAGGAACGCGCGATAGCCGCCGGTGTCGGGAAACCGCTCGACAAAATGCTGTTCCGAAATCAAAAGGCTGCCTTGCAGGATGGAATTCGCCACTATGCCGACGATGCGGATGGTGAACGTCTTCCCGCGCTCGTCAGTATATGGCAGCGTGTCTCCGACTTTCTTCCCCAACGACCAACGGACCGTCTGCTCATCGCCAACCGCCGGCACCGCGCCATCAGGAGCCAGTTGATTTAGCAACCCCCAGTTGCCGGCTTGGCTCACGAAGGTAAAGGCCTTGCGCCGCTCCAACTCCTCCGCCCGCAAGCCCACCAAACGCGGTCGCACCGCCCTGTTCAGATTCAGACAGCTCGCGTCATCGCCTTCCCGGACGCGCAGTGGCACCGCGCTCACGTCCTTCATCAGTTCACTCGGCAAGCCGAACAACTCGCGGCCGGCGGCGCTGTTTAAGTCGTCATACACCGGCAGTGCCGACCGCGCGTAGAGCGCAAAGCCGCCCGTGCCGGAACGCCGGTGCTGTGCCTCCTGCTGCGGATTCTGCCGGAACGCATTGACGGCCACGACCAGAAAAACGCCGCTCGCCAGCACGCTAATGCTGGTCAAACTGCGCCCACGACGCCGGGCGGCATTCCGCCGGCCCATGGCTCCCAGACTTCGCGCCAGCCTGGTCATGGCCGCGAGCAATCGCTGGCTGAACGCAATCCCGGCGAGCAACAACAAGGCGCCGACGCTGAAGAATGTCTCAGGGTCCTTCTCACGACCGGCGCAAACCACTAAGACTACTGCGCCAGCCAGGGAAACACCAAACACCAAGCCCCAAACTCCAGAGAAACACCAAACTCCAACATCCAAAACCCAGTGGCGACCTGGTTTTCGGGTTTGGTGTTTGGTGTTTGGTGTTTGGTGTTTCCCTGGAGCTTGGTGTTTGGAGCTTGGTGTTTCATTTGCATCCGCCCCGCTGCCCAGCAACTCAGCGGGCGCGCGCCTGGCCTGGCCGCGCTGGGCCAGCCACATTGCCCCCACGGCGGCGGCCAAACTTAACCCCGCACCGAGCAGCACGGTCGCCGGTTCGGCGTGATACCGAAATTCTGAAGTGCCAACGGCCTTCTGCCACACGGTGGACAAACCATACAAGGCCAGCTTCGTATAAAGCACTCCGGTGGCCACGCCGATGACTGTGCCGAGAATTGCTAGCGAGCCTCCTTCCGACAGAAGGATTCGTTGCACCTGGCGCGGCCGGAACCCGAGCGCGCGCAGCAATCCGGCTTCCTCGTGCCGCTGTTCCACGTTGAACGCATAGAGCATCCCGGTCAGCAGCAGCGCCGCCACGATGAGGAAGAAGCTGAAGCCGATGAACAATTGGCCGAAATCCAGCGATTGCCGGCTGGCTTGCAACCCCAACTCGCGCACTGGCGTGAAAAACAAGCCGAGCGCCCCAGGCTCGAGTGTTTGCCTCAGTTTCGACTCCACAGGAGTTCCCGCCGGATACCGCACTGCCGTAAGATTCCCGAACCGGTTCGACCACAACCTCTGACCCGCGGCCAGCGTTACGAAGGCCTTCGGCGTGCCGCGATACTTTTTCCAATAATCTTCGTCTTTGGGACGGATGCGCCCGGTATCAATCGGTGTGCCCGGCTCCCAATCGCGGCAGTTGCCGACATCCGCCAGCCCTGGAAAATCCGGCATCCAGGACGAATCCGGTTCCAGCGGCGTAATCTCATGCACGCGGAATGTGGCGGTCTGCTCGGCCAGCTCCCGCCGTTCGCCGATGACGAAGTAGCGCAGCGCCAGTTCATCGCCCACTTTCGCTCTGAGGTCTTCCGCCAGCCACGAGTTGATGGTAATCTCGTCATCCCGTTGCTGGTGGCCCGCAGCCGTGATAAACGAGTAGGGCGTCGTACGCTGGCCCAACCGGAATTCGTTCACGAAGTAGGTCAATGCGCCGACGGCGACGGGTGACAGGGTGAGCGCGCTCCGTGCCACCTCCGGCTCGAGGAACACGCGGTCGGTGCGCAACTCGATTTGTTTGCTGCCGGGCAGTTCGCGCACTTCCAAACCCGTATCCGCCAAAGCCCAATCGGCGCGCAAGGCTGGGTTGGCGTTCGTACCGGCGCTGGTCAGCAGCAGGTTGGCCTGGTTAGTGTGTTTGAGTTGCTCCTGCAAGGCACGCAGCGGGACGAACACCGACATCTGCGCCACCTGGTTGGCTTGCAGGCTGAACCGGCCGAAGGCACCCTCGCCCGCCATCGCGCGCACCCGGCCGCGCAGAGGGATGGAGACATCGCTGCGGCCCGACAAGGGCGCTTCTCGCGAGATGAGCGACGGTCTTTCGACGCGCAGGATGAGCGTGTCATTGAGGCCCACACCAAGATGTTTTGCGAGCCGCTCATTGACGACCAATTCATCGCTCTCGGCGTTCTGAAGCAGGTTGCTGGTCCCCCCCAGCTTCCAAAACCGTTCTTCAACCCCGACAATTTGCACATCGTTAGCGCGCGCCCGGCCATCGGGGAGGGCCGCCGAACCGCGCAGCATGATTGCAGGGGCTACCGTCGCCTTAAGGTCGCGTTCCAGCTCGTCCGCCAGCCTGGCGCGAACAAAATGCTCCTCCGTCTTCAGTGCCATTTCCGTTTTGCCCAGCCGTGCCCGCCCCATTTGTTCGAGCGTGTAGCGCTCCGAATCTCCCACCACCAGGGCGCCGGTGAGAATCGCGCAGCTCACGCAGGTGCCCGCCAGGACCCCAAGGTGTCCCCGCCAATAAAACCGCAAGCTTCGGAAAACAAGGGTCCGGGTTGTCATTTCAACGCAGCACACCGCCGTCGAGTTCGAGCACCCGCGGCAGGCGTCGGGCGAGTTCCTGCGAATGGGTCACGAGCACCAGCGCAACACCTTCCCTGGTATTAAGCTCGACCAATAACTCGCCAAGCTTCATCGCCGCGGCCCGGTCGAGCGAGCCGGTCGGTTCGTCGGCCAACAGCAGTTTTGGCCGGTTGATCAACGCCCGCACCACGGCTACGCGCTGGCGTTCACCCCCGGAGAGCTGGCCTGGCCGGTGCGAATGCCGCTGTTTCAGGCCGACCCAATCGAGCAGCCGTTCGGCTCGTTCGAGTGTCGCGGCTGTATGCAATTTAGCCGGCGCGGTGAGCGTGGGAATCAGCACATTTTCCAGGACCGTGCATTGCGGCAGGAGGTGGTGCAGTTGAAAGATGAAACCGATGCTGCGGTTGCGCATCGTGGCCAGTTCGGCTTCGTTCAAGCTGCGCAAATCGCGGCCGTCCAGCCGCACCTGGCCATCGGTCGGCAGGTCCAACGCTCCCATGATGTTCAACAGCGTGCTCTTTCCCGAACCCGACGGGCCGATGATCGCGACCGCCTCGCCGGCAGCAAGTTGCAGGTCAACGTCTTTGAGCACCTCCACCGCCGGGCCGCCATCCGGTGACGCGTAAGCTTTCGAGACACGGGTCAGTTCAAGCAGCATGGGTGGCCTTGCGCAGCACGGCTTCAGTTTTGTCCGTCATCGTTTCAATCGTGAAATGTTGCCGGGCCGCTTTGCGGCCGGCTTCGCCGTACTGCCGGGCCCTGGCCGGGTCCAGCAGCAATTGTTGGAGCGCCTCGGCCAAAGCATTCGGACTATCCGGCTCGCAAAGAATGCCACCCCCGGTTTGCGCCAGCAGTTCCGGAAAAGCCGCGTGGCGCGGCTGGACGACCGGCACGCCCGAAGCCCAGGCTTCCAACAGATAAAGTCCAAACGCCTCACCGTAGTTGGCGGGCACGGACAACACGGTGATGGTGCGCAAGAATTCAAGTTTCGCGTGCCGGTCCAGGTTAGGCAGGAACTCGACGTCTGGCGAAAGCCGTGAAAGCCGTTTCTTCAAAGAATCCACAAAGCGGTTATCCGCGCCCGCCATGGCGCCGGCAATCCGGAGCCGCAACCCGGGCACTCGGTTCCATTCCTTCAGTTTGAGGAAGGCCTCGACCAGGGTGTCCAGGCCCTTGGCGGGGTGCATCCGGGCCAGGTAGGCGATGACGGGCGGATTGGGCGGTGCCACAGCCTGCGCAAAGTCTTCCACTGCGATGCCAGGATACACCACTGTGACCCGCTCGGCTGGCAACCCCAGCCGGCTGCGCATCGAGTCGCCGAAGTACTGGCTGACGGCGATGAATTGGTCGATTTCGGCGCAGCGCCTGGCCAGCAGGTCCCAGGATTGTTTGCGATAGGGCTCAGGCAGGGCGTCGAGGAAGGAATCTTCCCCTTGCATGGTGCAGACAATCGGGACGTGGAATTCTTCCTTAAGCCGATGGGTCAACCCGCTGAGCAGGGAGTTGGACAAACAAAACACCTCAGGGGCGGGTTGGCTGCGCAACCAGGTGACGAGTCGTTCGACTTCCTGAGCCTGGCGGCTTTGTTCGCCTTGCAGCATCGAAACCGCCGCTTCGCCGAGCTCCCGGGCCGTGGTCATGCCGGCCAGGTTTGCTGCCAGCCGCAACAGCGCCGGCGAGCTCAAGGCGCGGTTCAGCCAGTCCGGCGTGTGCCGGAAGGCGGGAATTTTCTGTTCGAGAAAGACGCTGATGCCGCTCAGGAAGATAGGCGCATCTTCGTTCTCGGCTGGTTCGTCAATGACCAGGGGCAGATACAGCGGCACCATCAGCACCTCGTGGCCTTTGGCCCGCAAGCCGCGCACCAGCGCGTTGTCCCGCAGACAACTGCCGCAATAAAAATTTCCCGTGCCTGGGGTCAACTGAACGATGCGCATACGGTCAACGCTTTTTCTTCGAGCGGAAGGCGTACACCACTCCGTCTTCCGAGCCGAGCACCAACAGGCCCTTGCCCACCGCAGGCGAAGCGGTGAGGGCCTTGCCGATGTCATACGACCAGAGCTGTTTGCCTGCCGCCAGGCTCACCACGTACAACCGCCCGTCGGACGAGCCGAATACGACCTTTTGCCCGCAAACGACGGGAGAACTGTCCACGTCGCCGTTGGTCGTAAATGTCCAAAGCTCCTTCCCATCGGCGCAAGCCAGGCAAAACACCCGCTTGCCGCGGCCGCCAATGACCAGAGAGCTGTCGGCCACCGCGGGTGAGGAAAAAAAAGGGGCGTTGTGTTCCTTCGAGCGCCACACGACCTCCCCCGTGGCGATATCCGCGCAAAGCACCTGGCTGCCGTAATGGCCGACAAACGCCCGCGTGCCCTTCACGGCCGGCGAACCGGGGATGTAGCCACCCGCTTCCACCGAGCGGAGCACCTTGCCGTTGGCGCCATCGACCACGTGCAGGTCGCCGTCACAGCCCCCGAAGATGATCTTGCCGTCGGCCACCGCGGGCGTGCCGTTGATGAAATTCGAGGTCTCGCACGTCCACACTGCCTTGCCCGTGGAAGCATCCACGCAGTGGACGGAATTATCGTAGCTGCCCACCACGATGCGGGCGGACGGCGCCCCGGGCAGGCGAAACCAGTTGGCTCCGCCGGCAATCTTCCCCTCGGTCTTGTACTTCCATTTCAGCGCGCCCGTTACCTGGTCGAGCGCATACAGGAAGCCGTCCGCCGAGCCGGCATAAACAACGCCTTCCAGGACCAGGGGCGTTGCTTCGACCGCATCACCGGTTTTGAAGGCCCACAGTTGCCTGCCCTTATCCGCCGCCAACGCATACACGTTGGCGTCGTCTGACCCGACAAATACCCGGGTGCCATCCAACGCGGCGGACGATTTGACTGGCCCTGCCGTCTTGAAGGTCCAGGCCAACTCCAGTGGTTCGGAGAGTTCGGCGGGTGATGCGCCCAACAGCGCCTGGCTGCCGCGAAACATCGGCCAAACCGCCGTCTCCGCGCCGAACACCGGTTGGCAGACAAACAGAACGCCACCCAGCGCAGACATAAGGTCGGCAACGCGGCACATGATGCCACCAATGAACCACAACCATCCACCTCGCACAAGGACTTGAGGCCGGCCTCGCGAGCCATCGGGCCAGGAAGTGGAAAATCACCTCGTTTTACCGAATGGAGCCAATGGCCGGGATTGAACCGGCGACCGACGGTTTACGAAACCGTTGCTCTACCGCTGAGCTACATTGGCACCCAGGTCAGAAACAGCCGCAAATGCTCAGAACTTCAAGCCCTTCCGGCTGTGCTCCTATTCTTACCTGATGGCTCCACCCGATGCAAGCCATTGAGTGGCGCTAGCGCGCAGCCGGCAGGACAGAATTCTTCGCGAGCCAGGCGCTAACTAAAGGATGGACCGACCGAATCATGGCAGGACTGAATCATAAGTTCGATTCAACCAGGGACCAACGAATCAACACCCAACACCAGGTCCGCGGCCAGAAAGGAGCTCGGCGGTGTTTCTTCCGCTCATTAAATTGGATCCTGGGAATAACAGGCGCACAAAGCATTGCACGGCAAGTATTTACTTGGCGCGAGGGTCGAATGCGATCGAATGGCATTTCCACTCAAATTTGGAATGAAACCAGCTGCTTTTTGCTCCAAATGACCTCGTGCATCATTACCTTTTAAGCCAAAATCGCCCTATGGCAAAACTCGTTGTGATCTCGAAGTCACAGGCCGGTTTGTCCTGCCGGTTAGGCGACCACTGGGTGACGATTGGCCGCGGCCCGGACAACGAATTCCAGATAGCGGAGCCATCGGTATCCGGCCGGCACTGCGAAGTTTTATTTCGCGACGACGAATTGCTGGTGAGGGACTTGCGCTCGACGAATGGCACCTATCTCAAAGACGCCCTGATCACCGAAGGGGTGCTGCGCGTTGGCCAGGTCTTGCGCCTGGGCGAAGTAGAACTCCGGCTTGAGGTTTCCCCGACCGCATCCGCGCCTCTGCAGGACCCGGAACCGGTCAATGGACACCGGCACATCCCTGCCTGTCAGCAGTTGTCGAGCGGGGGTGCCGGCCTTAGAAAGCATCCCGTGCTGCTCGTGGATGATAGCATGGCATTTCTGGAAGTGGCGGGCGACGTGTTCGACGCGCTCGCCAATGGGGCGTGGGAGCTCCATCGAGCCTGCGGCGCGGATCAGGCGCTGCGCATCATCCAGCAACGGCAGATCGAACTTGCCGTGCTCGACATTAACATGCCGATGCTGGATGGCTTGCAGTTGCTGACGATGCTCCACCGGCGGCACCCGGACGTGAAGTTGGTGATGTTAACGGCGCTGGCAACGGAGGCCCACCGGGCCCAGTGCCTGGCGGCCGGCGCGGAACTTTTCCTCGAAAAACCCGTGACCCGGGATGGTCTGCAATTTGTTTTCAACATCTTGAATGACCTGCTCACCTGGCAGCATCGGGAAGGTTTCTCCGGGACCTTGCAACAGATCGGCCTGGCCGACCTCATTCAGGTGGAGTGTCTCCGGCGCAATTCCTGCATTCTGGAAATCTTCATCGCCCGGCCCGAAGGCGAAATCTACATTGAATCCGGCGCGATCGTTCATGCCGTAGCGGGCGGGCTGTGGGGCGTGCCGGCCTTGCATCGGTTGCTCGCTCTGAACGACGGACAATTTCGTTCCCATCCGTACCGGCCGCCGGCGGCGCGGACCGTTCAAGGCTCGTGGGAACTATTGCTGATGGAATCAGCCCGCCTCCATGACGAACAACGAGGCGCCCGGGATGACGATAAAACGACGCTCTTCCGCCGGCCGGCCTCCCCAGCAAATCCGGGGACAGCCGGGCCCTCACCGGCTGCTCCGAAACCGGCGACGCTGGAAAACAACACGCCTCAGCCCGAGGAACTCCAGTTGCCGGAACTCGGCCATGACGTCGTGGTGGTTTCCACCTATGACGGCCAGTGGACTAAGGTGGACAGCGACAAGGCCAAGGGGCGATGAGCCGGCAAGCACGGTCCAAAGTCCAAAGGTCCACGGTCCACAGTCCACGGTCCACAGTCCACGGTCCACAGTCCACAGTCCACAGTCCACGGTCCACAGTCCACAGTCCACGGTCCACAGTCCACAGTCCATAGTCCATAGTCCATAGTCCATAGTCCATAGTCCTGCAGTCCATAGTCCCTTTCCCACTACGGTTCAATACGCCCGTCATTCCCGAGATTGCTTTTCCAGTTTGCGGAGCCTCTCAGCCACGTCAATGACGGGTGCTTTCGGCTGCTGCTTTTTCGAGGTAGGCCGCGATTTCCTTGTGCTCGTTCCTCGCGGCGTCCATCGCCGGGGTCCGTCCGGCACTGTCTCGAACCGATGGGTCAGCGCCCCGTTCCAGGAGGAGTTTGACGGTATTTAAATCGCCACCCACCGCCGCCCAGTGGAGCGGTGTGCGTTGTTTGGCCGTGCGGCCATTGATATTGGCGGAATGATCGAGAAGGATTTGGACCAGGGTTATATTGCACAAATTAGCGGCTTGATGCAGGGGAGTCACTCCGTCCAGGTCGCCGGCATTCACTTCCGCCCCTTCGCCCAGCAGCCAGACGACGGCGTTGGTGCGGAACATGTACACCGCGTAATGCAGCGCGGTAAAGCGATGGGGCTCCAGTTCCTCAAATGGGGGTGGTGTGGCCGCCGTTCGCTTTGGGAAATGAAAAACCCTGCCCGGCTCAGAGCGTGATTCAAGCACAGCAGGGGCCTGTTCAAACTTTTGGCGCATCCTCTCCAGGTTTCCTTGATACGCCGCGCGACGGAATTCCTCCGCCACCTTTGCTTGTTCCTTTGAGGTCTGGCACCCGGCCAGGCCGCAGGCGAGCAGCGTCCAAATAACCAGATGCTCGCCAATTCGATGCATGTGCCTTGCCAGACGGTACGGACTGCGCCCGATTCGTCAACTCAGCAAAAACAGGGTATCTGAACTGCGATGTGTTCGAGACGTTTGCGCGGGCCCAAACGCAGTGAGGACGGCAAGGTGCGGGAGGCGTTTGTGGTTAAATTAGGTTGAAATAACCTAAATTAGGCTGAATTAGGCTAAAGTGGATTTAATGAATGTGGTCGCGGTTAGCCGCGGTTAGTCGATGTTAGTCGATGTTTGGGATAGATGGACAAAGCAGGACGAGGTGATGTGAGGGGTATTGGTATAAATGTATATAGTATCCCCCCTTTCATCCGTCAGGTCGTCAGGACATCGGTAAACACGGGCGATTTTGAGTTTTTAATCCGTCAGGTTATCCGTCAGCATCCGTCAGCATCCGTCAGGACCCGGTAAACACGGGCGATCGTGAATCTGCAATCCGTCAGGACCCGGTAAACACGAGCTGTTTTTGGTGTTCGAAGCATCAGGGCACGGTAGATACCGTGGATCGTGAATCTCAAATCTGTAGGGACACGGTAAACACGGACGATTGTTGATTCCGAAGGCATCATGGCACGGTAAATACGGGCAGATAATGATGTTGTGCCCTGTTTTATGGCCTGCATCCTTCATCCTTGTTTTGTCCTGTGGTCCATAGTCCCGTTGTCCTGCAAGTGCAATGATTGGGGCAGACATTGGGTGCCGGCTCGCGAAGTGCGGAGGGCCCAGCGGAGTGCGGAATGCAGATGGGCGCAAAAAGAGGGGTACGTGTCCATTCGTGGTTAGATCCGCACGTCGATCTCCAACCCCACCCACACCGCCCATTGCCGCATGATCTCAACCGAACGACCTCCCGGCCGCAGATTGCATTTCGCGCGCGCCTGGATGATCGCACGCCTCCGCGGGTCCACCTCGATCGTCACCATCCGTTTCTCCCCGTCTTTGACCCGCAACCGCAACGACCAGATCGTCGTCTCACCACAACGGCACAGGTTCGCGTAGCTAAGCGCCCATGCCCCACACACCTTGAATCACCCCAACCAGGGGTTGCACGATCTGACTGTCATCGCCGGCATGGAACTTCCCCAGTTGGTCGCGGTTGAGCAGGTAAATGGTTTTCCCCTTACCCGCTTGGACCATCAGGTGCGTGGGCTGGGCCGGTTGGTCGGGCAAGACCAGCACGCCGCCCGAACCTAAATCTGTATCGCCACTTTCGAGGGTGGCCTGATCGTGCGGCGTGAAAAAATCGCCGGCCTTTAAACCCCATCCATTCGCATTCGGGTTCGCTGCCGAGGACGCCGTATCTCCCACGAGTTTCAGCACCGAATCGCCAAAATCTGCCTGGTTCGGGAAACCTCCAGCGTTGAATGAGGTGTCGAAGACGCCGTTGCCGGTAGCAAAATAAAGCGCTCCCTGTGCGTCGGCAGCTGGCGCGGCGCCTCCTTGCCAGACCCCGCCGCCTGCCAGCCCACTCCCACCAGAGGTGGCATTCGGGGTGGTATTGAACACCCTGACTGCGTCGAGGGTCTGAGCATCGAAGCCCAACACCCAACCATGATACGGGGGTCGATCGCAGTGCGATGCCCAGGCCGCATACACCACTCCGTTAACCAACGCCAGACCAGACCGCTGGGCCTGGCGCAGCGCGTTGAAAAAAACGTTGCCCTGGCCGTAGTTGCTCTCCCCGCTCCCGGGAACTTTGGGCCCGCTCACGTACTGGTATTGGTCCGACCCGGCATCATCGCAGATTGTCTCCGCAATTACCTTGGGACCTCCGAACTTCTCGCCTCCAGTGCTCACGTCGAGCGCGTGCAAACGCTGCACATAGTGCCCGTGGCCGCCGCTGGTTTCTAAAGTTTTCGCGACGACATAAAGAGTCTTTGTGCTCGGGTCAATGACCGGTGTGCCCGTAATACCAATCTCGGTAGCAACGTCGCCGCACGGCGCCGGGGCGCTATCAATCCCCGCACTTTTGTTAATAAAGCTAACGTGCCAAAGCGGGGTAGAATTGGGTCCGCCGTTGGAGTCAGCGTCAAAGGCGTAAACACTGTCGTGTTCGGTCGCCGCGAACACCACGTTGTGAGTGCCCTTGCCGGGAATCGGGAGCTGCGACAGGTAAAGCGGCTGGGCGTAAACGTAGCCATCCACCTGCTGCGAGAACAGCTTGCCAAAATTGTTGGGGTTGACGTTGGCGAGCGTCAGAAGCTTCTCGTCCGGGTTAAGTCCGGTCCGCGCGTTGTCATTGTGATACGTTATCACATCGTTGCAGGCGCCCACTGTCACCGGAGCGGAGGATGGCCCAAGAGTGGTTCCCATGTATTGGACCGCCGTCAACACGTCGCCCGAGCTCAAGTGGATTCCCCCGCCCACCTGCAACACCAGGTCGCCCGGCACTGCACCCCCGTATCCTACAATTTTGGAGCCGCCGCGAAGCAGGACCACGGTCGCATTAATCTGCGTGCCCCGAATCGTAACCTGCTGCGCGCCGTTGCAGACCGGCGGAAGAATGATCGGCGCGTTGAGAGGCACCGTCTTCGTTTGGGGCGGCGACAGCGCACTCGGGCTGCAAAGCGTCTGCCTGGCTTGGACGCTCGGATTTGCCGGGATGGGTGGGTTAACAGGGCACCAGTTCTCCGTTGCCGTTGCCAGGCCCCCGCCGACGACGCTCCCGTGCTCCCTCACCTCAATCTGGGCGCCTGCGAAAAGCCCGCGCAGCACGACGGCATTGTTGCCGACGATCGTCGGATCCACCGAGGGCCAGGGCGGGGGATTTGGTGATGGCTTCACGTTCACCGCTACTGACATCGGCCCCTTCAACGCCAACGCCGGCTGCTCGGTGCAGGCCGTTTGTTGCGCCGTAATTGGATGCCCTTGCTTCAGTGGAGAAGTGATCACCGGGTCCCATGTGCCCGTCGTCTCGTCGGTGCCGATCTTGCTCCCGCTGTCGAATACATTTACCCAGGCGCTCGCCTCCAACTGGTCCACCGGAACGACTTGACCGCAATCGTAGATGTCCTTGCTTACGACCGGCTGGGTCAGGCCGCTCGGATCGTAGGCTTCAACCAAAACCGGGTAATATGACTGTGCGCTGGTGAAGCCGCCTGCTGTCTGGGTCGCGGTGATCTTTTCCCCCGCGTTGAGTTCCCGGTTCAGGTGCACCACAGTGAAGCCGAAGACAGTGTTGTTCTCCTGCCCCACTAGTTGGCTGCCACCCGAAAAAACGGTCACCGCGGCGCCAGGAATGAACCCATAAACGAACGCAATCTGTGCGCACTGGTGAATCCGTGAAACACTGGGCGGCGACAACTCCGCCGCGACCTTGATTCGAAAGCGTTCATTAATCCTGGTTTGGTCGGCCTGGGCGGCGAGCGCGCTGAAAAGTGCCGCGCAGTCCAGAGCCACCCACAACGTCAGGAGGGAGCGTCGGCAAATGGTGGTGCTCATAGGTTTAAGCCTCCTCTCTCGTCCTCCTCGGGACAAGCACGAGTCATTGTCTAAAAGCGACAGCATTGTCTAAAACCGACAGTGGTCCCCCCCCCATGCCCGTCATGCAAACGGTCAAACTAAAGTCCGATATACACTTCCCTGCACGTTTGCATTCGAGGTGCCAAGACAGAACGAAACCGCTATACCGATAGTCTCAGATGAGCACATACTGACCGCGAACATCGGCAGCATCGTTTACCTCAGCCGCAAAAGTTTCCGCCAATTTGCGGCCCTTTACCGTGCCGAGCAGGATCGCGAGGCACTCCGGAAACACGTTGAGAAGCGGGTGCGGAAACGCTCCCACCGCTAACCGGGCCCCCCCCGCCGGACGAGGTGTATGAAAGGGGGGCAACGGCCGCTTTCGCATTTCACCTGCTCGGACCCGAACATTTCGCAGAATTGTAACATTACCGCCCGCCTTGCCTGTTATCATCCGCAAGCCAGTAAAATACCCTTTGCTGAATGAAACATTTATCGGCTGTAATTCCAGGATTGATAGGCCTCGCCTTGGCGGTGTCACTCTTCGTAACCAAACGTAATGACAATGCGCAGCATGAAAAGGATGCCGAAGCAATCACCAGTGCCTCGAACCTGCTGTCCTCAGCCCAGATGGAAGTCGCCGCTGGCAAAGAAGAGATGCTCACCCTTTCCAACCGGCTCGAAACCTGCCAGTCCACGTCGTTGACATTTTCGAACGGGTTGATTGAAGCCAAATCCGCCCAGGCCGCCGCAAAAGAGGACCTGAGCCGGCAGATCACCGACCTCAACCGGCAAATCGCGCAATCGGAATCGGAAAAACAGGCTTCGAGCCAGCGCCTTGCGGTTTTGACCAGCCAGCTCGTCGAATTCACAAATCAAATCGCTTCGGCCCAGGCCAGTCTGCTTCAGGCAAACAAGGACTACGCGCTGTTGGAAAATCGTTTCCGCAGAGACGTGGCCGAACGGGTTATGGTGGAACGAAAATTCAACAACCGTACGGAACTGAAGGCCCAGTTGGAGTATTTGCAATGGAGCCCGGACAAGGAGATTTCCGAAGATCGAATCCGTGAAGGTTTGAATGTAGTGGTGGGGAAATCGAACCTGTGCTATGTCATTGCCCCGGAGTGATCACAAATTCCCGACTTGGACCCGTAAAAGTCTCATAATTTTTCCGCAGAACCTCCTTGCCTTCTTCTAATTGTTACGATTATGTTACAGGCATGTCACCCAACACTCCCCCTGGGTCCAGGCGTCCCCCGTCCTTTCACCAGCGACTGATTCCGCTATTTCTCCTGACGCTCCTTGCCTTTTGCGCCCCGAGGCCCGCGGGGGCCGATGCGCCCCCCACCACCCTGGGCATCCGGTTCACCGGCACCGATTTCGAGGGAAGGCAATCCTTTCAACTCCAATGGAACGCCCTTGCCAATGCCACCTATCTCGTGCAGACCACCTCCAACCTCACCTCCAGCGCCGCCTGGCAGACCCTCGACACCGTCACGCCTGGCGACTCCAACGGCCTCTACCAGATTCAAGTCGTCGCCACGGACGCGCTGGGCAACCCGTCGCCTCCGGCGTATTACCGCCTCGTGTTGCCCCAAATGCAGCTCCTGAACGTCGAACCTGCCATCTCAGTAACCGGCGCGCCCCTGGATCTGTATCTCATTGGGCAGTCCTTCGGTTCGAACGCCGTAGTCTCCATCGGCGGCGTGGTGCAGACCAACGTCCAGTTTATCAGCCCCACCCTGTTGCACGTCACCGGCCCGGCGCCCACGTTCACGCCCGACGTGCCCGGAGGCTATGACGTCCAGGTTGTCAGCGGCGGCCAAACCTCAAAATTGACCTACGCCTGGTCCTTGGTGTCCTCGCCCTCCAGTAGCGTCAGCCTGCTGGAACCGCCGGAGTACCCGCCCGCCGGGCCGGCCGCGAATCTGCGACGAAACCCACTCGTGCTGGTTGCCGGCTCCACCGGAGCCAGTTCCTCGCTTGCCGCCGGCGGCGGCATGACCACGGACGGCGGCGGCTGGACGGCCTTGGCCACTCGTGAACCTGGCAAACGACCGCTATGGGGAATCGGTGGAAATCCAAGTCTGAGTAGGGCTGGCGGCAACCCGCGAGACGATGATTGCGACGGCTTTACTGCCATGGACCTGCCGTATGACCCGCCGACTTCGATCAAGCCCCCTCCCAACATAGACTTGAAGGGCGCCCCTCTCAAACTTGGTACGAAACCTGGTACGATTTTCGCGGGCAACGGCGGCGAGGTCCAGGACTGCTCGCCCAATCGCTTGATGAGCATGTTGGGTGGGGGGGCCGGATCAAGCAGTGGCGGGGCCAGCTCCGGCAACATGCACCTCTCCCCCTCCTCCGGCGAGGTCCAGCTTGAGGCAGTGGACCTGTTCATCCCGGGTCGCGCCCTCGATTTCATCTGGGCCCGCACCTATCGCTCGCGCTCGACCCGCTTCAATACCTACGGCAGTCCCTGGACTTTCTCCTACGACGTTCGCTGCGTCCAGAACAGTTCCGGTGGCGTCGAAGTCTATAACGGCACCGGACGCAAGGACACCTTCCTGCCCCAAACCAACGGCACCTTCACCTGCCCGGGCTTCTTCAGCGAAGGGACCCTCACCTCCGGCGTCTTTCGCCTCACTTTCGCCGACACCGGCTTCTGGCAGTTCAACCCGTTCGACGGCACGGCCCAGGCCGGCAAGCTCGCGCGCATCCAGGACAGCAACGGCAACGCCATGCTCCTCTCCTACGGCTCCGCCGGCCAATTGCTCCAAATCGTCGATGACCTCGGCCGCACCAACTCCATCAGCTATGACGCCTCCACCGGCCAGGTTGCCGGCCTCACTGATTTCTCCGGCCGCACCGTCGCCTATTCCTACTACATGGGTGAACCCGGCGGAACTTTTGGCGACTTGAAAACCGTCACCTCTCCGCCCGTCACCGGTACTCCCAACGGCAACGATTTCCCCTCCGGCAAAACCAATACCTACACTTACTCCTCCGGCTCGACCAGCGACGTCGCCAACCATCTCTTGCTCTCCGTCGCCGACGCCCTGGGCCAGACCACCGTCCAATGCGATTACGACCTGAACCCCGCGTCAGCCTCCTACCTGCGCTGCACCGGCCTCCAGCGTTGGACCAACACTCCCGCTATCATCACTTACCTGCCCCAAACCCCATCCCCTTCCAATCAATTCGCCGCCCTGCGCTGTATCATCAACGATCCCCTCGGCAACGTCTCCGAAGGCTTCTACGACGCCCGCAACCGCTGCGTCAAACTGCAAGAATTCACCGGGCGCGCCACTGCCGGCCTGCCCGTCACCGACGTTTCCAACCGGCCCACGGGCAAATTGCGCTCTACCGACCCCGATTTGTACGAGACGCGTTGGGCTTGGAACCGAGATTCGCTTTGCACCCTCGAAGTCTCCCCCGGCGGACAGCAGCTCCAGTGCGCCTACTCACCGGATTTCGACCCCTCAACCCCCGCCCGTAAACGCGCCGACCTCCGCGTCCTGCGCCAGCTCGCCACCGGCCCGGTGGACCTCGACGGCGACGGCATCCCCGACCTGGTCGTCCGTTCGTGGCACTATGATTACGACCCACGTTTCGGGTCCGATCCGGCAGGTGGCTATTGTGTGCAGTATCGTGAGTCGGACCTGGCCCGAGGCATCGTCGCCAGCAAGCCAGGCGGCATGGGCGGGTCAGCAAGAATGGCCGAGGGCGTTTGGCGCTATGTTCCTGTCCGCCGCATGGCGCGGGCGGCTGGGGGCCGTTACGCGCGGGAATCGTTTCTGTGCACCGCTCAAGCATCAGCTTCGCTGGTCCGGCACGCCCGCCGGCTGGGTTACGAACCGGATCCCGGCACGAGCGGCGGGTATGGATTCGTCACTGCCGCCTCCGACCCGCGCGGCAACACGACCACCGGCAGCTATGACGCAGCCGGTAATCTGGCGAGAGCCACCGCGCCGTTCGTGGTTGGCAACGACCCTCCCGTATTGGACCTCGCTTACAACGCCAGTGGCCAGTTAACCACCATAACCAAACCCGTCGATGCCAATGGCCGCCGCCGAGTCGATACGATCACCTATTACACCAACGGTACGCAGCAAGGCTACGTGCACTTCACCCTCACGGATTCGACCAGCGACCCCTCCAGCCTCGACCTTCGCACGACCTACGAATACGACCTCCGTGGCAACGTCACCCGCTGCATCGACGCCCGCAGCAACGACTGCCTCTATACCTACAACGCCCTCGACCAATGCGTCCAGGCCCAGACCCCCACCAACCTCTCCGCCCGCTGCACCTCCAGCTTCTACTACGATGCCAACGACAACCTCGTCCAATCCTCGACCGACCTGCTCGACCAAACCGATTCCAAGGTCGGCGTCCGAACTGTCCTGCGCGGCTACGACCGCCTCCACCGCCTCACCTCCATCGCCTGCGCCGTGGACACCACCCATTCGCTCACCAACCAAGTCCTCTACGACGCCGACGATCAGTGCGTGCTCGTCCTCGGCGGCGAGGCCGTCGCGGGAACCGACTCCCACCAGACCATCTCTTACCAATACGACGAGCGCGGCCTGCTCTATCGAAAGGTCTATGCCGCCGGTTCCACTCAACAGTCCAGCAGCCAGTTTGACTACATGGCCATCGCCACCAAAGCGACTCCCTGGAAGCATCATGATATTCAAGGTCTCGAGATGCCCAGTCTTCAACGCGTCACCACCTACAATTATGACGGTTTCGGTCGCCCCGCCTCCATCCAGGACCCCATGGGCCACCTGATCTCCCTCTACCTCGATGCCAACGACAACCTCAAGCTCCGCCGCCATTTCGGCGGCACCAATGAGGTCACCAGCACCGATCGCTCCACCCGCCTCGCCGAGTCGAGCTGCGATTACGACAACCTCGACCGCTGCGTCCGCACCCACGAACGGTTCTTCGATACCGCCACCCAATTGCCCATCGGCAAGGGCGACAAAACCACTACCTTCGCCTTCGCCCCCAACGACGAATGCTTCAGTGTCACCGATGACCTGGGCCGCTCCTCGACTTTCTCCTACGACAACGTCGGCCGCATCCTCTCCGTCACCGACCCCGCCACCAATCGCCTCGAATTCACCTACGACCCCCTCGGCAACGTCCTGACCACGACCGCCCGCCAATTCTCCACCCTTGGCGGCCCTGAGCAGGATTTCTCCGCCACCAACATCTATGATGCCTTGAGCCGCTGCGTCAGCTCCGTTGATAACGTCGGCAACACCAACCGCTACGCCTACGATTCCCTCGACCGTGTCGTCACTTTTTTCAATCCGCGCGAATACACCGTATCTTACACCTACGACCTGCTGGACCGCTGCACCCTGGCCATCGGCGATCTCGATGGCGACGGCTTCCCCGACCTCGTCCATGACCAGTTCAGTCAGGCGGTCTGGAGCAGCAACAGCGGCCGGCTCCTCGCCACCATCGACAGCCACACCAACTCCACCACCTACGCCTACGATGCCCTCGATCGCTGCGCCCTCGTCACCAGCCCCAATGGCACGCCTCACACCTTCGCCTGGAATTCCCTCAGCGACCTCGCCAGCCAGCAGGACCCTAACGGCACCGTCGTCCTCCACACCTACGACTTCGATGGCCGCTGCATCTCCAACAACATCAACCCGGGCCCGGGCGTCTCCTCCAGCACCACCGTCGAAACCTTCCAATACGACGGCCTCTCCCGCCTCGTTCATCACCATGACGACGCCTGTGACGGCGATTTCACCTACAATTCCCTCGGCGACTGCACCCGCGAAACCCTCAATGGCCTCGCCACCTCCTCCACCTACGACTCCCTCGGCAACCAGCTCTCCCTCACCTATCCCGGCGGACGCGCCCTCTCCTACACCTACGATTCGCTCAACCGTTGCTCGAGCATCGTCGATTCCGGCGCCGTCCTCGCCTCCTTCGATTACGACGGCCCCAACCGCCTCTCCCGCGTCTCTTTTGCCAACAAAATGCGCACCCGGATTTTCTATGACGGCATCTCCGGCACGCCCAACGCCCCGGGCGACTTCGGCCTCGGCCAGGTCCGCAGCATCCGCCACGCCGCCAGCGGCGGCCTGCCCGTCATCAACGACGCCTCCTTCGCCTGGGACCGCAACGGCAACAAAACCGCGCGCACCGTCACCATTCCCTCCCCGACTCCACGCACCAACAGCATGACCCTGGCCTACGATCCGCTCGACCGCCTCACCACCGTCTCGGTCGCCAGCAACTCCCTGCCCGTGCGCCTCACCACTTACAGCCTCGACCGCGTCGGCAACCGCACGAACGTCTCCGGCGAACCCTGCTTCGGCCCTTACACCCTCAGTCCCCTGGTGCCGCCGGGCGACTTCCAAATGAACCGTTACACCGCCACCCCCTGCGACTCCCGCACCTACGACAACAACGGCAACCTCATCGCCCGCGGTCTCTCCACCGGTGACACCTTGAGCTACACCTACGATGGCTGCGACCGCCTCGTCGGCGTCAGCCTTTCAGGCGTGGCTGTCGCCGCCTACGCTTACGACGCGTTGGGCCGGCGCATCTCTAAAACTGTCTTCTCCGGCGGCCTGCCGCCCGACACGACTCTGTTCCTCTATGATGGCACAGAAGTGATCGAAGAGCGCGACCATGGAGTCACCTCGGCCACCTATGTGTGCCGCAAGGGCGAGCCCGTTGAAACCGATAAGGATTGTGGTGGCCCTTCGCTCATGACCCGCGCCGGCCAGACCTATTACGTCCACCCCGACGACCAGGGCAATGTCCTCGCCCTCACCGAAGCCGCCGGCAATGTCGTCGAGCGTTATGAGTATGACGATTTCGGCGCCGTCACCTTCCTCACCAGCGACGGTTCCCCCACCTCCGCTACCGCGTCCTCCGTCGGCAACCCCTACCTTTTTGGCGGCCTCCGCCTCGACCCCGAGACCGGTCTCCATTGCGACGATGGCTCATGCTATCTCGACCCCCTGAGCGGCCGTTACATCCTGCGCGCGGGCGTCCCCTTGGCTTTCGCCGACAACAACCCGTGGAGTGCGTCGCCTCCAAAGGGTAAAACCCCGATGGAAAGAATTGACATCAATGGGGCGATTCGACTCGCCGCCAGCCCGGGGAGCAGCCGCCGCGCCAAAACCTCCGAGGCCCAGTCCAATCTGCGAACCGCTTCGCCCTCGCTCGGACTCCAGCCCTTGGGCGGCGACATCCTGTTCAATGCCTCCAGCGTACCCCTCAAATCCCACTTCCAAAACGGCGACATCCCCACCCAGGACCAATTCTCAAAACTCGTGGGCGGCCTGTCCCACGGCTCCGAAAGTCTCAGCAGAATCAAACGCGCCCTCGCGATTGAAATGGAACGGCGCTCGGGCGGATTTTGATTCTCCACTTCTCAGGCCACTACCAGCAATTCGCCGATCAAGACCTCCTGGAATCCGTGAAGGTTTGAACGTGGTGGTGGGGAAATCGAACCTGTGCTATGTCATTGCCCCGGAGTGATACAACCTCTGCTACTGCAGAATGGCACGATAGAATTGCTGGCGGTTGGTCGGTGAACCGTAATCAATGTAAATATAGGGCTGTGCCGGCAGCGCGAGATTCGTCAGTGTCGTCCAGTTGCTGCTGGCGAGGTTTGCGGTGGCTTGAATGAGAATATTGGAGCCGAGCGGGCCGCTCACGATGACCCCGGCAAACATCTTGATGTCCACGTTGAATGGTGTGAAAGCCTCATTTACCGCCTGACCATCGGCATTACTATTACCTCCACCTACGGCATAAAGCACCCCGTTCACGACCCCCAGTGCGGGCGAATAGCGTGCCGTAGGCATCGGGGGCATGGTGGTCCAGAGATCCGTTGCGGGATTATAGGCTTGAACCGTGTTGAGGTTGGTGCCGCCGTTTTCGCCTCCCACGGCGTAAAGAATGCCGTTAATCACTTCAGCCGCTAACTGGTCGCGGATGGTTGGCATTGGGGATTTGGTGGTCCAGGAGTCCTTGACCGGGTCATAAGCCTCGAGAGTATTCTTGCCCACGACGTAGAGAATTCCATTGAGGACACCGGCGCCGGCCCATTCGTGCGCCTCCGGCATTGGAGTCTTGGTGCTCCACGTATCGGTTGCCGGGTCATACACCCGAAGCGTATTCACCATACCAAGATTATCGGTGGTGGTTCCGCCGGCCACGTAGAGCTTGCCGTTGATGACCCCGCCGCAAGTGGCGGAGGAACCGAACGGCATCGGGGACAAGTTAGTCCACGTATCGGTGAGCGGATTATAGACCTGAAGATTGGCTAAATTGCCCGGTGGTCCAGCCAGCTCCCAACCCGTCTGGCCGCCAGCCACATAAAGTTTGCCGTTGATAACACCCGCAGTGGCGCCGTCGATGCCGATGGGTATCGGAGCCTTGGTATTCCAGGCGTCTGCCAGGGGATCATAGACCTCGAGGTCCGTTAAGCGGTGATACGGAGGGGACTGGTAGATCGCCCCGGACCCAGTGCCGCCGACCACATAGAGTTTGCCGTTGATTACACCGGCCGCCGAGCCAGCTCTGGCCACGGGCACGGGAGCCCTGGTGGACCAGGCGCCTCCTTGAGCCCAGGCGGTTGAGAAGCGAGTGCCGAGGGTTAAGAGGGCTAGCGAAGCCAGCCCAGGGAATAGATTTTGGATGGGGGTTTTCATGGGGCTTTTCGTCCGAGCTTGGTTCCGCCTGGAGAGACAATCTGGAGGAGTAGGCAAAGCGGTGGCTCAAAGCGCATCGTGCTTTGAACTTGCGGGTCGCCCGCCGGCTTTGGCCATGGATCTCAAGCGGGTCAATGAAGCAGGTAACCGAAACTTAGTCCAGCTTTTTCGTTCATTAAATGCGCCTTATTCACCCGCGCAGCGCTCAGTCCGGGCGGCTGTCGGGCAGCCGGCACAATCGGGCGAACATCGGGTGCGTTTGCCTGCCGAGGGCCCGCGGCAGGCGTTCACTCTGGGGTGGTCCGTTCAGTTTTTGGGAATGGTGGACAGAACCTGGACAGATCGTGTTTCATGACGACGACCAAGGAGGCGCAGCTTATAAGATCCATAAACTCATCCTTTCGCAAAAAAAGTTTATCAAATGCCAATTCTCGCGCAGCCAAAGGCCCGGGCGCCGCTTAGGTTAGCCCCGGGATTGGAAATGATCCCGGCACCCATCGAGCGGTGCGGACCCCGATCTTTCAAGAGCGATATGATAGCGACGCTTGCAACGAAGAAGCAGAACCGGCTGCCGAAGATTCTGGAACACGCCAGCGGCGACAAGCGCTTCAGGATTCTTGAAGCGCACATGAAGAAGCATCAGTTCAAACAGGATGCTTTGATCGAAGTGCTGCACAAGGCCCAGGAGCTGTTCGGCTATTTGGAGGATGACCTGCTGCTGTTTGTGGCTTTCAAGCTGAAACTGCCCGCCAGCCGCGTTTATGGCGTGGCGACCTTTTATCATTTTTTCACGCTCAAACCGAAAGGCCAGCACACGTGCGTGGTGTGCATGGGGACCGCCTGTTACGTCCGGGGCGCCGATAAATTGCTGGCAGCCGTCGAGACCAGGGCCCGGATCAAAGCGGGTGAGACGACCCCCGACAATCAGCTTTCGCTACTGACCGCGCGGTGCATCGGCGCGTGCGGCATCGCCCCGGCGGTGGTTTACGACGGCACGGTGACGCCCCGGCAGACGGCCGATACGGTCCTCGAACATGTGAAAGGATGGCTCGACCATGGTCATTGATGATCTAGTTGAAATCGCGGAGAAGGAACGCGCCGGGCGCAAGCCGTACACGGTCCGCTGCTGCCTGGCAGCAGGGTGCATGTCCTCCAATTCCAAGGCGGTGAAAGAAGCGCTGGACAAGGCGGTGAAAGAGGCCGGGCTGGCGGAGCGAGTCGAAGTCCGCGGCGTGGGCTGCATGAAATTGTGCTGCCAGGGGCCGCTGGTCCAAATTGACACTTACCGCCCCTCGGCCTGTGTGCAGGTCGAGACGCCGGGTGCGGGGCCGCTCTATCAGAAGGTGACGCCTGAAGACGCACTTTCGCTGATCGGCACGCTTCAGGGCGGCGAAACCAAAGTCCAGCAAGGTGACCCGAAGGACCCGTTTTTCACCGGGCAGTTCCCGATCGTGCTGGCGAACAGCGGTTACGTTGACCCGGAGCGCATCGAGTCATACATCGGCGCTGAAGGTTACCAGGCCCTGCACGACGTGCTGCGCGAGATGACGCCAAAAGAGGTCGTCGAGACGATGATCAAGAGCGGGTTGCGCGGCCGGGGCGGCGCGGGTTACCCGACCGGGCTGAAATGGGCGACGGTGGCCAAGACCGCCAGCCAGCAGAAGTATGTCATCTGCAACGCCGACGAAGGCGACCCAGGCGCGTTCATGGACCGCAGCGTCCTGGAGAGCGACCCGCACAGCGTGCTGGAGGGCATGGCCGTCGCGGCCTACGCCGTCGGGGCCAGCCAGGGTTTTATTTACGTGCGGGCGGAGTATCCGCTGGCGATCGCGCGGCTGCAAACGGCGATCAAGCAGGCCAAACAGTACGGCCTGCTGGGCAGCGGCATTTTCGAATCGCCCTTCAGCTTTAACATCGAGCTGCGGATCGGCGCCGGCGCGTTCGTCTGCGGCGAAGAAACGGCGCTGATGGCCTCGGTGGAAGGCAAGCGCGGGACGCCGCGCCCGCGCCCGCCGTTCCCGGCCGAGAGCGGATTATACAATTCGCCGACGCTGATCAACAATGTCGAGACGTTCGCCAACGTGCCGCCCATCATCCGGAAAGGAGCCGATTGGTTCGCGGGGATTGGCACGGAGAAGAGCAAGGGGACCAAAGTTTTTGCGCTGGCCGGCAAGATCAATAACACCGGGCTGATTGAAGTGCCGATGGGCACACCGCTGCGCAAAATCGTCGAGGAAATGGGCGGCGGCGCCCCGGAGGGCGGCAGGATTAAGGCGGTGCAAACCGGCGGACCCTCGGGCGGCTGCATTCCGGCAGCGGAACTCGACACGCCGGTGGATTACGATTCGCTGACGCGGCTCGGCTCGATCATGGGTTCCGGCGGGATGATCGTCATGGATGAAACCACGCGGATGGTGGATGTCGCCCGCTTCTTCATGGAGTTCTGCATGGACGAATCCTGCGGCAAATGTGTCCCGTGCCGCGCGGGCACAGTTCAAATGCACAATTTGTTGACCAAGATTTTGGCACGCAAAGCCACCGAGCGCGATCTCAAGCAACTGGAAGAACTGTGTGACATGGTGAAAAACACCAGTCTCTGCGGGCTGGGACAGACCGCGCCCAACCCGGTGCTGAGCACGTTGCGCTTTTTCCGGAAGGAATACACCGAGCTGTTGACGGCGGATCTCTTTGGGGGGCCGAATGGGAATGGCGAGGCGAAAAAGGAGGGCAAATGACAAACCCCGTGGGCGGAGCGCGGACATTCCTGTCCGCAGCAATGTGTCATACGCAAAATTGGCGGCAAATCCGGCCGGCGCTGGCGTTCGGAAGTTGCTGCGGACAGGAATGTCCGCGCTCCGCCGCAATGACTGACCGATTATCTCGCGCCGAAGATTTGAACTGACGCAATTTTATGGCAGCCAAAACACTCACGATTGACGGCAAACAGGTCAGCGCCGACGAGACTGCGACGATTCTCGAAGCCGCCACAGACGCCGGCATTGCCATTCCGACGCTCTGTCACCTCGAGGGCGTGTATGATGTCGGCGCCTGCCGGCTGTGCCTGGTGGAAGTGGCCGGTATCGCCAAGCTGCTGCCGGCCTGCACCACCCGGGTCGCCGAGGGCATGGACATCAAGACCGACAGCGAACGGCTGCGCAAGTACCGGCGGATGACACTCGAGCTCCTTTTTGCAGAGCGCAATCACACGTGCGCGGTTTGCGTCGCCAACGGCCATTGTGAACTGCAAACGATTGCCTCCAGCCAAGGGATGGACCACGTCCGCTACCGTTACAATTTCCCGAAATGGGAAGTCGATGACACCCACCGGCTGTTTGGCATGGACCATAACCGGTGCATTCTCTGCGCCCGCTGTGTGCGCGTCTGCTGGCACATCGAAGGAGCCGGGACCCTGAACGTTTCCGGCCGCGGCGCGCGGGCGACGATTATTTCCGACCTGAACCAGCCGTGGGGGGCGTCCGACACGTGCACCAAGTGCGGCAAGTGCGTCATGGCTTGCCCGACCGGCGCGCTATTCTACAAAGGTTCGACGGTTTCCGAGATGGAGCGCGACCGCAATAAACTCGAGTTCATCGTCACCGCGAGGGAGAAGAAACAATGGATTTAGCATGCAACCCGCTCAACAAATAAACCCCACGCCCGTTCTCCGCGTTGCCACGGTTTGGCTCGGAGGCTGTTCCGGCTGCCACATGTCGTTCCTGGACCTGGACGAGTTTCTGCTCGAGCTGGCCGGGAAGATTGACCTGGTCTATAGCCCGATCATCGACGTGAAGGAGTATCCGGAGAATGTCGATCTCTGCCTCATCGAAGGGGCGGTCTGCAACGAGGACAACCTCGAAATGATTCGAAAGGTCCGCGCGCGGACGAAGGTCCTGGTCTCGTTCGGCGATTGCGCCGTCACCGGCAACGTGCCCGCGCTGCGCAACCAGCTTGGGCTGAGCAACGCTGAGAATGTGCTCCAGCGCGCGTACGTCGAAGGGGCGCAGTCCAACCCGAGCGTGCCGAGGGAGCCGGGCATCGTGCCCGCCTTGCTGGAGAGAGTTGAACCCGTCCACGAGGTGGTGCGGGTGGATTATTTCCTGCCGGGCTGCCCGCCGCCGGCTGAGCGGATCAAAGCGCTGCTGACCCAGGTGCTGAGCGGCGTTGAACCGAAGTTGGAAGGGGCACAGCTTAAGTTTGGATAAGGCCATGAAACGCATCATCATCGACCCGGTGACCCGCATCGAGGGCCACGCCAAGATTAGTCTTTTCCTGGACGACGCCGGCAATATTTCGGATGCCGAGTTCCACGTAGTGGAATTCCGCGGGTTCGAGAAATTCTGCGAAGGCCGGCCGTATTCCGAAATGCCCGGCATCACCCCGCGCATTTGCGGGATTTGCCCGGTGAGCCATTTGCTGGCCTCAGCCAAAGCGGGGGACGCCATCATGGCGGTGAATATTCCGCCGGCGGCCGACAAGCTGCGGCGCGTGATGAACCTGGCCCAGATTATCCAAAGCCATGCGTTGAGCTTTTTCCACCTGAGCGCAC
This sequence comes from Binatia bacterium, assembly GCA_035566895.1. Taxonomy (GTDB): domain Bacteria; phylum Verrucomicrobiota; class Verrucomicrobiia; order Limisphaerales; family UBA8199; genus DATMQA01. The sequence continues at coordinate 5,517 of DATMQA010000219.1, read as the reverse complement.
CGGACTTCCTGATGGGCTGGGACACACCGCCCGCGAAACGGAATGTGTTTGGATTGATCGCCTCCAACAAAGAGCTGGCGCGCGCGGGCATTCGCCTGCGGCAGTTCGGCCAGGAGATTATCGAAATCCTCGGCGGCAAAAAAATCCATCCGGCCTGGGCGGTGCCGGGCGGTGTGCGCAGTCCGCTCACGGAGGAGGGCAGCGTCCGGATTCGGGCCTGGCTGCCGGAAGCCTATGCCACAACCAAGACGGCGTTTGAACTGTTCAAGAAGACGCTCGACACGCACAAAAAGGAAATTCAAATTTTCGGCAACTTCCCGTCCCTGTTCATGGGATTGGTCGATGCGGAGGGCAACTGGGAACATCACGGCGGCAAACTGCGCTTCACGGACAGCAGCGGCAGTGTCATTGCCGACCAGCTCGACCCGCAGAAATATTACGAATACATCAGCGAAGCGGTGCAACCGACATCGTATCTTAAGTCGCCGTACTACACGCCGTTGGGTTTCCCGGAGGGCATGTATCGGGTCGGACCGCTGGCGCGGCTCAATATCGCGGAGCAAATGGGCACGCCCAAAGCCGATGCGGAGCTGAAGAAGTTCAAGAAAATGGGCCGGGGCGCCGTGACGTCTTCTTTCCTGTATCACTACGCGCGCCTGATCGAGGTTTTGACGGCGATCGAGCGGGTCGAGGCCTACATGGACGACGCGGACCTGCTGAGCGAGGACCTCCGGGCGGATGCGGGCATCAACAGTTTTCGCGGCGTGGGTGTCAGCGAAGCCCCCCGCGGCACGCTTTTCCACGATTACACTGTGGACCGGGACGGTCTGCTCAAGAAAGTCAATTTGATCGTCGCCACCGGTCAGAACAACCTGGCGATGAATCGTACGGTCGCCCAAATTGCGCGACATTACGTCCGCGGCGAGGACATCCCCGAACCGGTGCTAAACCGGATCGAGCACGGCATCCGTTGTTACGACCCGTGCCTGAGTTGCTCGACCCATGCGGTGGGTCAAATGCCGCTGCACATCCGGCTCATTGCGCCGGATGGGAAAGTGGTGAGAGAGATCGCGCGGGGAGGGTAGGTCGTTGCAGCAGCCGACGCAAGGAGGATCTGATCGATTACTCAAGAGGGCCGAAATTTGAGCCTCCTTGCGTCGGCTGCTACAATGGGAATGGTTTTCAAACACGCTCTATGCTTTTAGTTATCGGCTATGGCAACACGCTGCGTAGTGATGACGGTGTCGGCCCGCGAGTGGCCGAAGCGGTCGCGAGGCTGAACCTTCCCGGGGTGGGCACGCTGAGTTGCGGATTGCTAACTCCCGAACTAGCCGAGCCGATCTCCCGGGCCGACAAAGTCATTTTTGTGGATGCGGCGGTGGATGCGCCCCGCGAGGTCCAACTCCGCGCGCTCACTCCCGCCGACTCTTCGCAAATCATGGCGCACGCGGCCGACCCGCGAACGTTGCTGGCCCTGGCGCGGGACGTGTTCGGGCACGCGCCGCAGGCCTGGTGGTTGACGATCCCGGTCGAGAACATTGGGGTTGGCGAGAACCTTTCGCCGTTTGCACGGCGAGGTTTTTCGGAGGCCCTCCGCGAGATCAAGAAGCTCGCACCAGGCACGGGAGGCAAGGCGGTTCGACAGCGAAGACGCAAAGTCGGGAAGAAGGCAGCCGAGGTTTGAACCTCAAACCCTGTCCGGGAAGCCCGGACAGAGCTCCGATTTCGGGATCTGGCCGGAGCGATTGTGAAAGAACATTTGGCCAGCATCATCACAAATCCAAAACTCAACGGCACCCGCCTGAAAATACAACTCGCGTTTACCGGGTCTTTCCGCGGTGCCGAGCATCTCAGCAACGGTGTTGGCACGAGAGAGGATTTCGATGCAGATTTCGGGTGCCACCGAGCAACTGACTTCATCCGGGTTCATGGAAATCCAGCGTGCATCCGAAATCCAGGCGACATCAGGCACCTTCGTGCCCTCGGTTGTTTCGACGGCGCATCCTACCAAAGGGTCCCCATGATGCAAAAGTCGGCTGAGAAGGCCTTGAATCCTGCCTTTGAGTTTAGAACGCTGCTTTCCCGCTGGACTCAAAACGAGTTTCCCGTGTTTGTCCAACTCGATCTTGTAAGGCAGGTCAGTCAGTGTTCGATCTTCGCAAACCTGCAACCAGTTCATGAGAGCAAACTACCGGACAAACCGTGCGTGACAAGGGATTCCCTGCGGTCTCGCTCGCTTCGTTATCCCCTGACCGGTTCGCGTTTCGCGGAGAGATAAGCGTGGATCTGCGCTGCGGCTGCGCGGCCATCGCGCACCGCATGCAGCACGGTGCTCGGGCCGCGCACCAGGTCGCCGCCGGCGAAGACTCCGGGCAAGCTCGTCATCTGTTTGGCATCAACGGTGAGGCCGCCCCACTCGTTGGTAGCGAGGGCGCTGAAATCATCGGTGTGCGGGCATGGCAGCGGGTCGAATCCCAAGGCGAGGATGACCCAGTCGGTCTCCAACTCAAATTCTGTTCCGGCCCGAGTCAGGAACGGACGCGGACCTCGATCGTCGGCCAGGCCGAGCTCAGTGCGGATGAGGCGCAGGCCGGTGACCTCGTTGCCCGCATTGCCCAACACGGCCACCGGCGTTGCGCAAAAAATGAATTTTGCGCCTTCCTCGAGCGCGTTTTTGTACTCCTGCCGCGTACTTCGGATATCCGCTTCGTCGCGCCTATAGACACAGGTGACCTCGCGTGCGCCATAGCGAATCGCGGCGCGCAAACAGTCCATCGCAGTGTCCCCGGCGCCGAGGACCGCAACGCGTTTGCCCTTGAGATCGATCTGCGGAACGTCCAGCGGCAAGGGCGTGGTTTTCTGGAGGAGAAAAGGCAGGGCCTGAACGACGCCCTTGAGGTCCGCACCGGGAACCTCGAGCGGACGCGCCTTGCGAGAGTCGCAGCCAAGAAACACGGCATCGAACTCGGTCCGGAGCTGCCCGAGGCGAAGGTCTTCCCAGAGCTTAACGCCCAGTCGGAACACGACGCCGCGTTTTTTCAAAAGGTCGAGCCGGCGCTGGACAATGGATTTGTCGAGCTTGAAGGCGGGCGTGCCGTTCACCAGCAGTCCGCCGGGCACCAGCGCGGAGTCAAAGACGGTGACGGAGTAACCTCTTTTCGCGGCCTCTTCCGCACAGGCCAAGCCGCCGGGACCGGACCCGATGATACCCACTTTCATTCCATTGGGCGGGGCGGTGCTGGCATCGACCTTTCCATGGGCGAAGGCGTATTCGCTCAGGAACTGCTCGATGGCCTGAATCGAAACCGGCTCCGACACTCCCTCCAACAGGCAGGTGTTCTCACACAGTTTCTCAGCAGGACAAACGCGGGCGCAAATCTCGGCCATGTTGGTGACGGAGCCTAACAGGGCAGCGGCTTCGAGGAAGCGGCCCTCGGCGGTCAGCAGCATCCATTCGGGGATGGGATTGCAGAGGGGACATCCGGCGACACAAGTCGGGTTGGGACATTGGATGCAGCGGCTGGCCTGTTCGCGGGCGGTGGCTTCGTCCAGGAGGCCGTAAATCTCCAGGAAGTCGGCAGCACGGTCGGTGGCCGAGCGTTTGGGCAGCTCCTCCCGGGCCAGCTCGCGCCAGGCGTATTTGGAGTTCAGGTTATGTGAACCGGCGTCGCTCATCGCTCGAGGATGAATTCATGCCGAGCATCTCAGAAGAACAAGCATTGGAGCAAGGAAAAACCCCGACAAACTGGGAAAACGGCCTTGAAAGGTCCAGAGATGCGACAATAAAAATCGCAGCTACGATAAATAGTGTCGCGACAGTAAAAATCGCAGCTGCGTATTTTATTGTCGCCGGCCGAAGGCAGAGCCTATCCGCCAAAGAAATCCGAAAGCCAATGGACCTCCGATGGCAGAATGGTCCGAGCATTCTGGTGTGACCTCCAATCCTCCTTGTAAGGCCAATGGCCGGGTAGGTACTGTGGGGCGACTGCAACGGAATGAGCGAAATCCGAAATCCGAAGGCCGGAAGCCGAAGAAGAGCTGAATCTCGAATTCCGACCGACGAAGATGGGTCGTTCGGATTTCGGTCCGTCGGCCTTCTTTCGGCCGTCGGAGCTCGGCTTTCGGATTTATCCGCGGGTTGGTTTGCGCTTTTCCTGGGAGGGTTGGTCTTTGTCGCTTTCCCGCAGGTCCTGCTGGGTCTCGAAACCTTCGTGCTGCGCGATTTTGGTTTGTTCGTTTATCCGCTGGCGCATTACCAGCGTGAGTGTTTCTGGCACGGCGAGCTGCCGTTCTGGAATCCGTATAACAATTGCGGTGTGCCGTTCCTTGCCCAGTGGAACACGATGCCGCTGTATCCACCAGCCTTGATCTATCTGCTGCTGCCGCTGAGCTGGTCGCTGACGTTCTTCGACTTGCTGCATCTTTGGTTTGCCGGCCTGGGCATGTATTTCCTGGCCTACCGTTGGACGGGCAACCGATTGGGGGCATCGCTGGCGGGGTTGGTGTTTGCTTTTAACGGGCTGTCACTGAACCTGCTGATGTGGCCGAGTCACATGGCGACTTTGAGTTGGATGCCATGGGTAGTTTTGGCGGTGGAACAGGCCTGGCGCAAAGGCGGGCGCAAAGTAATCCTGGCAGCGCTGGCAGGCGGCATGCAAATGCTCGCGGGCGGGCCGGAAACGATATTGCTGACGTGGCTGTTCCTGACCGCGTTATGGGTGTGCGAGAGCGTTTTCGGAGTCCAAAGTCCAAAGGCTGCGGTCCACGGTCCACAGTCCACAGTCCACGGTCCACAGTCCACGGTCCACAGTCCACAGTCCACGGCCCACAGTCCACGGTGCACAGCGCAGAGGTTTGGGCTGGTGGTGCTGCTGGTGGCGGCGTTGGCGGCGGCACAGTTGCTGCCGTTCATGGACCTGGCGGCGCACTCGCAACGAGAGCGGGGATACGCCGATACGAGTTGGTCCCTGCCGGCCCGGGGCTGGACCAATTTCCTGGTGCCAAGGGTGTTCGGGAGCACGTGGAATCAGGACGTGTTTTTCCAATACGGGCAGTATTGGACGTCTTCGTATTATCCGGGCGTTGGGACGTTGCTGCTGGGTTTGCTGGCGGTGTGGGGAGGGCGCGAGCGGCGGGTGTGGCTGCTGGCGGGAGCAGCCGGCGTGGCTTTCATTTGTGCTTTGGGAGACAAGACTTTCGTCTATGAAGCGCTGCGTAAGCTCCTGCCGCAACTGACGCTGATGAACTATCCGGTGAAGTTCGTGACGGTGATTATCTTCGCGGGGCCGTTGCTGGCGGGCTATGGCGTGGCGCTCGTGTGTGGCCGAGGAGAGGCGCCAACCAGTGGGACTGAAACGAGCCGACCCTGCGCGCGGGGCAATGACGAACGGCGGTCCGGGACGGACACGACGTACCAAATGGAAAGGCGACTGGTGTGGCTGGGTTGCGTGTTGCTGGCGTTGATCGCGGCGATTTTGCTTTGGGCCTGGCGCTTTCCGCATCGTTTAGATGATTTTC
>DATMQA010000218.1:0-8528 GCA_035566895.1 Binatia bacterium | reverse complement strand
GGCAATCATCATCGCTGCCGTCAGCATCAAGACGCGCCGGGTGCTTTTTTTTTCGGCGGTCGCAAAGTCAGCGGTAAAATCGTGACCATGTTTCCAGCGGGAGGGATCGGTGAGGTGCATATCTCATGGGCTGGGTACAGCGGTTGGCTGGTTGGTTGCGGCGGTTGCAGCGGTGGAGCTTGCGGGGGCACTGTCTCGATTGTGCGAACTCGAAAATACGCGCACGAATTTCAACCCAATCAACGAAAGAAGAACCAGGAGGTAGATTCGCAGGGCCCACAAAGCGGCCTTCACCATCGGGGTTGTTTTGATGCGCGGCATAACTCAGGTCAGTTCGGAAACTCGATTGTTGCTCCTCTCATGATGTCCCGATACCGCACGATGCCCAAGAGATGGTCCTGGGGGTTGACGACGGGCAGCATGCGAAACTGGTAACGGGCAAACAAGGCGACGAGGTCTTCGCGCAAGGCATCCTCCGGCGCGGTAACCACAGGCGAAATCATCAAGTCACCGAGCGCGGCGTCCTCCGAGGCGGTGACGAGGTCGCGTAAATCCACGACCCCAAGCAGAGTCTGCTCCGGTCCGGCCACGACGTAAAAATAGAAAATATTTCGGTGGTCGCGCGTGGCTGTCCGCAGAGTTCGCAGAACTTCCCCAACCCTGGTTTCCCGAGCGAACGCGAGAAAGCGCTTGCCCATTAAGGTCGATGCCAGGACGTCGGTATTGGCCATGACGGCCTGAGCGCGTTCCGCGCGAGCCGGAGACAAGAGTTTCAGCATTTCACTCGACTTCTGATGCGGAAGGTCCGACAATAGACTGGCGATTTGAGGCACCGACATCTTATCCAGGACCAGGCGCGCCTTCTCGTCGCGCAAGAACGCAATGAGTTGCCGCTTGGCCCTCGGCTCGGCTTCGACCAACACCTCGGCGGCTTTGTCGGGAGCGAGCGCCGCGAACATGGCCTGCTGTTCGTCCCCGGACAAGACTTCGAGGGCATCGGCCAAGTCTTCGCCGGGCAGTTCCAGCGCCTGCTCGCGGGCGACCGAGAGGGTGACGACATCCTTGGTGTGATCTTCAACGGAGAGCGGCTGGACGTAACGCCAGGAGATCAACTGATCTTTGCCAGAAACGAACCGGTCGAGGCCCCATTTCCTCAGAAAGCCGTTAAAGGAAACATCGACGTGGACCACGATCATTCGCCCTTTGGAGTAGAGAAGATCGACGTCATTGACAACTTCGGTGCGCCGGCCGTCAATGTCCAGGATCGTCTGGCCCATCAGGTGTTCGTTGAGCAGAATCCAACCCTTTTGATCAACGAAACGCGGATAAGGCGCCCCGCCTTCCGCGGGCGTGACCAAGATGGCTTCCTCCTCGATCCTCGCAACCTTCTCCCAGGGGATGAGTTCCGACGGGTATCCTTTCCCATGCTCGATGTATATGCCCACGGCTTCGGGATAGGGCTCGGAGAGCCGGAAGACCAAGTCGGTCAGGCGACCGTTTTTCCGGTTGGTCTTGTCGAGCCGAATCCGGCGGTTAAGCAGCTTGGAGAAACACAACAGTTGGTAACCCTCGTAACCGGCAGGTGTATCCCCCGCCCTGGTTGTGCGCCGGGTATCCTGGTTGGCGTTATTCATAACGAATCGCTGCTATTTACCGGATCCGAACCATTCCGGGAACAAAACCGAAACACCGTAAGCTGTCGAGATAACGATGACAAAAGCGGTGATGCTCCAATTAGCAATGTTCTGCCAGCGCGTGTTGACGTGCTCGCCCATCAGCGGTTTGTCGTTGAGCAGCAGGATCAGGAACATCAACGCCGCCGGCAGCAGCGTGACGGCGACCACCTGGACGAAGATGGTGATGATGTTCTGCAAATCTATGGAGGCGAGCAGCGAGACCACGCCGGCCGACATGAGCATCAACACATAGGCCGCATAAAACCAGGGCGCTTCGCGCACGGTCTTGTTGAGGGAGTGGGCCCAGCCGAACACTTCTCCCAGAGCCCAGCTCGTGGCGAGGGAAATGCAAAGGGAGCCCAGCAACCCCGCATCAAAGAGGCCGACAGCGAAGAGCACCTTGGCCCATTGCCCCCATTGGCCATGCAGCACCTGCGGCATGGCGGCTGCCGTCTTGGCGGCGGAATCAATCTCCCGATAACCCTGGCTCTGGTCCGGATTGAAATGGAACACGCCAGCGGTAGCAATGATGATGAAGGCCGCTACCACGCACGTCATGAACGAGCCGAAGAGAGTGTCGAATTTCCCGTAATTGATATCTTTGATGTCCATTCCCTTGTCCACCACCGCCGATTGCTGAAAGAAGATCTGCCAGGGGGTGATGGTGGTGCCGATGTTCGCCATGATGAGCGTGAGCAAAGTCACACCCGACATCCCGAAGGCAAAATTAGGATGGTAAAAACCACGCCCAACCGCCGTCCAACCTTCCTTCACGTTGCCGGTGTGCATCGCCCAGATGGCCGCGGGAATATAGACCAGATTGAAAAGGCAGAAGAAGAGCGTAATTTTCTCGAATGTCCAATACCGGCCGCTGATCACGATACCGAGCATCAGGAACGTCACCCCGAAGAAGGTAATCCACGGCGGAATATTAAACAGGCTCATCGCCTGGGTCATGCCGATATATTCGGTGACCAACGTGAGCCAGTTGATGACGGCCAAATCGAAGATGGAAAACCAGCCCCAGAACTTCCCAAAACCGTCAAAAATCGCCTCCGCATGACCGCGCTTGGTGACCGCGCCCAGCCGGACGGTCATTTCTTGCACGTAATAGGCCATCGGCACGAGGATCACCATCGCCCAGAGCAGGTTAAATCCAGTTTTGGCCCCGGTTTGGGCGTAGGTGGAGATGCCGCCGGCGTCGTTGTCGGCGATCATGGTGATAATCCCGGGACCAAGGGCGGCCAGGAAGAGCAGCGTCCGACGGTTCATTCGGCGGACCTGATGAAGACATTTGCTGAGCCAATACATGGTTGCCTTACTTTGCGGTGTCCGAACGCCATCTGATCCTCTTGCCGAAGTGGAGCGATGGTCGCTTCCCCAACTTGAGTTTCACCAGGGAAGCCCGATACATCGGCGGACAGGCCAACGACGAGCAGCGGAACAATAAGGGAAGACGGGAAAGAGGTGCGATCAAAGATTTCTGAAGAATTCTTAAGAATTCTCGCCGGAACCTTTACCCGGATGCCACGATTAAGCCGCCCGCCTGCCCTGCCCCGCCCCTCAGGCCCAGGCTTGTCTTTCCGACCTCGCTTCTTCACCACAAGATCACGGCGAAGCCCGGGGGCTCCGGTCTATGAAGGATGGTGCGCAAATGGATGCGGAACACGCTGCCGCGTCCGGGCTCGCTGTCGAGCCCGACCGCGCCTCCCATTCGTTCGACCGCCCACTTGACGATCGCCAATCCCAAACCCACACCGCCATCCGCCCGAGAGCGGGCTTTGTCCACCCGATAGAACCTCTCAAAGATTTTCTGTTGATGTTCCGGCGCAATGCCGGGGCCTTCGTCGGCGACTTCGACGATGAGACTGTCTTGCGCGGAAAAAGCGCGGAGCTTGATTGGTTTTCCGGGGGGGCTATAGCGAATCGCGTTCTGAGTCAGGTTCATGAGCGCTAGTCGAAGCAGCGCCGGATCGAAAACTGCCAGCAAGTGATCCGGGCAGTCTGCCTGGAGTTGTTGCTGTTTCTCCTCGGCGACCAGGCTCAACGCGTCGTTGACCTCCACCAGCACCGGTCGCACCAGTCCAGCCTCCATTTGCAGGGGTATCTCCGCATTATCGGAGCGGGTCAGCAGCAGGAGCCGGTCGATGAGTTGGTTCATACGCCGGATCTCCTCCAGCATGCTGCCGACGGCGTCGTGAAGAACGGCGGGATTTCGCTCGCGCAGGGCGACTTCTCCCACCGCGCGCATCGCGGTGAGGGGAGTGCGCAGCTCGTGTGAGACGTCGGCCGTGAGCCGGTCCAGTTCGGCAAAAGAGCTTTCGAGTTGTTCCAGCAGGTCATTCAGGCCCGCAGCCAATTGCCCGAGTTCATCATCAGGATTCGCCACGGGCAGGCGCTGGCTCAAGGCCTTAGCCGAAAAACGCCGCGTCCTCGTGACCAACTCCCCCAAGGGCGCAAGCATCCGGCGGGCGATGAAATAAGCTCCAATGCTGCAAATCGAAATCGGAAAGGCCCAGATCAAGGCGAGTTCTGCAAGGAGGGTGGGAAAGTTCGCTGGCTTCCAAATCCCCAGCGCCGCCGCTAACGCAAGGCCCATTAAAGCTGCCGCCGCCGCCGCGACCGCGTTCCAAAGGGCCAACCGCACGCTCAAGGAGCGCCGCTGCCACCGGACTTTCACGCGTTCGCCTCCTCGCGCAACACGAAACCCACGCCGCGAATAGTGTGAATGAGCTTGATGCCATGGCCTTCGTCCACTTTGCGTCTCAGATGTGCAACATGAACGTCAATCACATTATCCAGTGGTGTAATGCGATTGGCTTCACGCCAGACCTCTTTGGCCAGCATCTCCCGGGTAACTACCTGGCCGGGTTGCCGCAGCAAAAAGGCCAGCAGGTCGAATTCGCGCGGAGTAAGCTCGATCGGTTTACCGGCCCGCGCCGCGCGACGCGACTCCAGATCGACGACCAAATTGGCAATGCTCTTTCTTAACGGTTCCGTGGGCCCGGAACGGCGCAGCAGCGTTCGAATCCGCGCCACCAACTCCGCGAACGCAAAAGGTTTGACCAGGTAGTCGTCCGCGCCGCTTTCCAGACCCAGCACGCGGTCGTCCACGGCGTCGCGTGCGGTAAGGAGCAGCACGGGGGTTTTATTGCCTCGCGAACGAAGAGCTTTGAGAATCTCGATGCCGGAACGGCCGGGCAACATCCAATCGAGCACCACCAAATCGAATCCTTCCGAGTTCAGGAGGAAAAAGCCCTCCTCCCCGGTGTGGGCCGTGGCGGTGGAGAATCCGCCGCGAGCCAAGCCCGAAGCGAGCGCTCGGGCGGTCTTCTCGTCGTCCTCGATAATGAGCAGGCGCATGGCCATAGCAAAGGTGGACATTGCCAGAATCCTTGTCCCTTCGCGAGCCACAACCAGGCTTAAGATTTCTTCAGATTGGGGACGCCGTTATGGGTACTGACCCGCCTGATGCTGATTTTGATGGGTTTTCCAAGTGATACCACCCGGCCTGCTTGCGGCGTATCGGGGATTCAGCTTCCTGGTCCTGTTTACCGGAACCACCCATCCAGTGCATGGCACAAGCTAAGCCAGGGATGCTCCCAAAGCATCCGCGGGCCGGCGAACCGCATCACAGCCTTGATTTGTTCGCGACGGTCCCGCTGGTAACAATGCACCGGGCATTTCGCGCAGGTGGGCTTTTCTTCACCGAACCGGCAGCGCTCCAGCCGCAGGCTGATATAGCGCATCAACTCCCGGCACTCGACGCACAAAGAGCCGCTGTGTTGATGGCGGCAGTAGATGTGGACCATCGCGGTAACGGTTTTCCACTCGCGCGCCAACCGGCGATTGGTGAGCCGCGCGGTTGTCAACGGAGTGAGCGGTCGGATGGTTTGCTCGCAGGCATATTGTGAATGCATGTTCACAAGGTAGGCGAGAGGTGGGCTGGTGGATTTGACCGAGGTCAAGGATTTGCAGGTGTTTTCCGGCGTTCAGAGCATCGTTATTTCACGCGATAGAAGCGCCGCGGCGCGGTCGCGCTGCTGTCACAGCCGCGCATCCACTCCAACCGCCGGAGCGGCCGCTTAAGGCAGGAGCGAAACGCGGTAGAAACGTTGCGGGCCCGAGCTAATCAGGTCGTGTCCAGTAACGATGTTGCCCGTGGCAAAGATGGGGCCGCCCAAATTGCTCCAGTAGGGTTGGGCCAGGTTGGTGTTGTACTGGAGTTGGTAGGTAAAGCCGGTGGCGCCGTTCCAGGTTATTGTGAGCTGCCCATTGCTAAGCGTTACGCTCTGGATGCGCGGCGGCAAGGCAACCGACAGGTAGGCGGTGACGCTGGTGGCAGCGCCCCAATAGTTGGTGACGACGACGTAATAGTCGCCGATGTTGGTGAATTGTGCGTTGTTGATGGTGAGGACCGGGTTATTGGGGCCGAGCGGTTTGTTCCCATTGAACCACCATTGGTAACTGAGGGGGGCGGTGCCGGTCGCGCTGACAATGAAAGTGGAGTTGCTGCCGACCAACACCGCGCGATTGGTCGGCTGAGTGATGATTTGGGGGGGCACACCGACCGCCAGCACCGCGACCTGGCTCGTGACAGCGCCGTAGTTGTTGGTGACGACGATTTGGTAATTGCCGCTGTCATTGGTCTGAGCACCAGAAATGCTCAGGCTGGGCGTGAGGGAACCAGTAATGCGCCCGCCATCGACGAGGCTCGCGCCGTTGAACTGCCACTGGTAATTCAGGGTTCCGCTGCCGGCCGCCAGTGCCGTCAGTGTGACGAGATCGCCTGGCCGCGCTATCCGATTGGTGGGTGGCAACAGGATCACTGGCGGAATGGTATTAGTGCACTTACCGCCAGCGCCGGCGTAGTAAATGGCCTGGATTTCGTTGATAGTAAGCGCGCGATTGTACAAGGAGACTTCGTCGATATCGCCGGTGAAAGGATAATTTTTACCGCCATCAAAGACGTTGCCGATGCCGAGCCCGGGCGCTTGAGACGGGATCAGGTTTCCCAAAGGCCTGAGCGTGGTACTGGTTTGAGCAGCCAGGACGCCGTTGGTGTAGAGGGTTAACAGGCCGGAAGAGCCGTCCCATGTGCCGGCCACGTGCCACCACTGGTTGTAAGCCAAGGGAGCCAAAACGTTGGCGTTGGTGTTGCTCGCGTCGGTGATGGAGAAGCTGAGAATATTATCGTGCTGCATGGACAGCATGTACGGGTTAAAGCCCAGCCGACGGTCACCGCGGTAGAAAATGCAATAACCATCACCACGAGGCCTAATCCAGGCCTCGACGGATAAAGAATTAGTGAGCACGTACCAGGGTTTATCGGCTATCTCAACACCTTCACTGAAGAAGGCCTTGAAATCGCAGTCAAACGCCTGATTAACGACACCGTTTGTGAACGTAACATTCGGAATGGCAAAGGCATTATTGGCGGCGACACTGTCAACTCCGTTGCTATCGCCTTTCCACCAGCCAATCAAGCCGGAGGGAACGGGCGTGCAAATGGCAAGTATCGTCAAAACCGCGTTAGAACTGAGGGCCGAGCCGAACGCGTTGGTAACCAGCAAGGAGTAGCTGCCCACTTGCGGGAAGCTAACGTTGGACAGTGTGAGTGATGTGTTGGTGGCTCCGGCGATAACGTTCGTCCCATTGAAGAACCATTGATAGCTAAGCGTGGGGCTGCCGGCGGCTAGAGGAGAGAATGTGACCGTGCTGGCGGCCGAGGCCGTCTGGTTGCTCGGCTGCAACAGAATCACTGGCGGAATCGTATTCGTGCACTCGCCCGAACCCCCGGCAAGGTAAATCGACTGGACTTCAGCTTGCGATAACGCGCGGTTGTACAACCGGACCTCGTCGATATCTCCAACGAACGGGAAATTGTTGCCGCCGTCATTGACATTCCCAATGCCGATGCCGGGTGTTTGCGCCGGGATCAGGGCGCCGAAGGGCCTGACGGGTGTGTTGGTCTGGGCTGCGAGCACGCCGTTGGTGTAGAGGCTCAGGTTTCCAGAGGCACCGTCCAGGGTTCCCACCAGATGCCACCACTGGTTAAAAACCAATGGAGCAGAGATCGACGCGGTATTGCCATTCGTGTCTGTAACCCCAAAGTTAAGGACGTTATTCCCCGCCATCGACATAGTATAAGGATCTAAGCCTGGACGATGGTCCCCCCGGAAAAAGATGACATAGCCATTGCCTCGGGGCCGGGCCCAAGCCTCGACCGTTAATGAGTTAGTCAGAATGTAATACGGTTGATCATGAATCTGGACCCCCGTGTATCCCACCGGGTTGCAGGCAAAGGCCTGGAGGACCATCCCCGGGGTGAAGGTGATGTTTGGCATTGCATAAGCATTGTTGCCAGCGACGCTGTCGATTCCGTTGCCATCCCCTTTCCACCAGCCAATCAACCCGGAGGGCACCGGCGTGCAAGGAGGCAGCACCGTCAACAACGCGTTGGAACTCAGGGCGGAGCCGAAGGCGTTGGTCACCTGGATGGAGTAGTTGCCCGCTTGGGCTAAGCTAACGTTGGCCAGCGTCAGAGAGGTACTCGTTGCACCGGGAATGACGTTCGTGCCATTGAAGAGCCATTGGTAACCCAATGTAGGGCTACCGGCGGCAAGGGCCGTAAAAGTGAGGCTGCTCCCCGACAACACAGTTTTATTCGTAGGTTGCGTGACGATTATAGGCGGGATCGTCCCCACGCACTTGCCCGCGCTATTGGCGGCGTAGATGCGTTGGATTTCCGTGGCTGACAACGCCCGATTATAAACGCTCACTTCGTCAAGCGTACCAAAAAAGCTGCAGAAAGAACTGTCCCCGCGAGCACCGATCGCGGCGGGAGTCGTG
>DATMQA010000217.1:0-10132 GCA_035566895.1 Binatia bacterium | reverse complement strand
TCTGCGCAACCATTTCGATATTGCCAGGCTGAACACCGCGCGGATCGGGCGCGAGTCCATCCAGAAGGCGCTGACCTCGCAAAATCCGCACACGCTTGAGCCCGGCGTCTACCCGGTGATCCTCGAAGAGCAGGCCGCCGGCGACCTCATCCATCTTGGCTTCGATGCGCGTAGCGCCGACGAAGGGCGCAGTCCGTATTCTGTTCCCGGCGGCAAAACCAAAGTCGGCGAACAGATTTTCGACGAGCGCATTAATGTCTATAGCGATCCCTGGCATCCCGAGCTGCCGGCTTCATCGGCGGCGCAGGACGGCATCCCGGCGGAGAAGATTTATTTTGTGCGCAACGGCGTCTTGGAAAACCTGCACTACTCGCGCTATTGGGCGCAGAAGCAGGGCAAGCAACCGACGCCGGGGCCGGTGAATTCGATTTTAGAAAGTTCAATGCCAGGCGTCAGCGTCGAGGAGATGATCAAGTCCACCGCGCGCGGCCTGCTCGTCAGCCGCTTCTGGTACATCCGCGGTGTGGACCCGCGAACAGAACTGTTCACCGGCTTGACCCGGGACGGCGTGTGGTACATCGAGAATGGCAAGATTCAGTACCCCGTCCGCAATTTCCGGTTCAACCAAAGCCTGCTGGAGTTGCTGGCGCCGGGCAACGTCGAGATGATTGGCGCTGCCGAGCGAGTGAGCGGCTCCGAGTCGCAAGGCCGCGGCGCCGAGCTGATGCCCGCCCTGAAGGTCAAGGCCTTCCATTTCAGCTCGCAGTCCGAAGCGGTGTGAAAGGTCAGGCTGACGCACATCCCTGGAATCTCTGCCCGAGCTGGCAAAAAGATGGCGGCAAAAAGATGAAGATCTTTTATTTTTTTGCCTCCATCTTTTTGCCGGTCTGACTATGCTCGGTCCATGAAGCCTGACTTCCGCCTCCGCCTCACCAAATCCACTCCCCTCAAACCCTTCGCCGCCCTCTTAGCCATCTTGTTCCTCCCCGCGGTCGCCCTCCACGCCGCACCCCGTCCCAACATCGTCGTCATCCTCGTGGACGACATGGGCTACTCGGACATCGGCTGTTACGGCGGCGAGATTACTACGCCCAACCTCGACAAGCTCGCGCGCGGCGGCGTGCGTTTCACCCAGTTCCACAACACCGCCCGTTGTTGTCCCACCCGCGCCTCGCTGCTCACCGGCTTGTATCCTCACCAGGCCGGCGTAGGCCACATGACCGAGGAGCATAAGAATGCCGAGGGCCAGACGTTGCCCGGTTACAGCGGCCGGCTTAACGACCAATCCCTCACCATCGCCGAAGCCCTCAAACCCGCCGGCTATTTCACCGCCATGACCGGCAAATGGCACGTCGGACAAAACCACGGCGTCACCCCCTGGGGCCGCGGTTTCGACCGTTCCCTCAACTCCGTCGCCGGTGGCTTCTACTTTTCTGATTCGCCCAACGCCGAGCTCTTTCTCAATGGCCAAAACCTTGGACGCACCAATTCCCCCTTGCCCCAATCCTGGTACTCCACCGATCTGTGGACCGAATATGGCCTGAAATTTGTCGATGAAGCGCGCGCGGCTGGCAAGCCCTTCTTCCTTTACGTCGCGCACAACGCGCCCCATTTCCCGCTCCAAGCCCCGCCCGAAGACATCGCCCGCTGGCGCGGCAAATTCAAAATCGGCTGGGACAAATTGCGCGAGGCCCGCTACCACCGCCAAATCGAGCTCGGCCTGATTGACAAATCCTGGCCCCTCTCCCCGCGTCTCGACGTCGTCCCCGCCTGGGACACCCTCACCCCCGAGCAACAGGATCGCTACGATAACATCATGGCCATTTACGCCGCCGTCGTCGAACACATGGACAAAGCCGTCGGCGCCCTCATCGACGGCCTCCGGCAGCGCGGCGTGCTGGACAACACCCTTGTCCTGTTCCTCAGCGACAACGGCGGCAATGCCGAGAGCGGCGTCCCGGGCCGCCTGGTCGGCGCTCACCCCGGCGACGCCCACTCCGATGTCTATGTCGGCCAATGCTGGGCCACCCTCAACAACACCCCTTTCGTCCGCTACAAGCATTACACCGATGAAGGCGGCATCGCCACGCCGCTGATTGCCCACTGGCCCAAAGGCATCCCGCCAAAGCGCAACGGCAAACTCGAACCCCAGCCGGGCCACGTCATCGACATCATGGCGACCTGCCTCGACGTCGGCGGCGCCCAATACCCGCGACAATTCAACGGCAAACCTCTCACGCCCTTGGAGGGCGTCAGCTTGCGCCCGGCCTTCTCCGGCAAACCGCTGGCCCGCAAACAACCGATTTTTTGGGAGCACGAAGGCAATCGCGCCATGCTCGATGGCCGTTGGAAACTCGTCGCCCTGGCCGACCAGCCCTGGCGCCTCTACGACGTCATCGCCGACCGCACCGAGCAGCGCGACCTCGCCGGCGCCCAGCCCGACCGCGCGCGGGCACTCGCCGCCAAATGGGATGAATACGCCTCGCGCGCCAATGTGCTGCCGCTCGGCGGCTGGAAAGATACGGCCAAACGCCCTCGCTCCCCGGGACCGCTCAGCAGCGAGACCCGTTTCAATCTGAAAATGGGCGACCACCTGGACCGCGCCCATGCTCCCGCCATCGCCGGACGCGGCTTTACCATCACCGCCAGGTTTGATGCCCGGGGGACCAACGGCGTCATCGTCGCCCAGGGCGGCGCGACCCGCGGTTATTCGCTGTTCCTGAAAGACGGCAAGCTCACCTTCCTGCTGCGGACCGCTACGGCCGAGGCCGCCACCATCGCCACCCCGCAGAACGTCGCCGGACCGCACCTCGCCGTTGCTCGGTTCGAAACCGGTGGCAACCTGACGCTCACGTTGGACGACCAACCGGTCGCCGCCGGCAAAGCCCCGGGCCCGATCAAAACCATGCCGCAGGACGGCTTGGAAGTCGGCTCCGACCAGGGTGGATTGGTCGGGCCGTACTCCGAGGCCAACCGATTCACCGGCTCAATCGAATCCGTCCTCATCGAGCTCGACCGGCGATGAAACCCGGTTCGAGGGGAGACCATGCCCCTGTTTTGTCAGACCCACCAATAAACGCCAAGCACCAAGCTCCGAACTATCACATTAAGTGACTATGATTGATCGGAAAATCAAACGTCCTGCGCTTGCCATCCTATTCCTATGTTACCCCCTCTCGTCTCCTCTGGCTTGCTCTCGAAGAGGATCGCGCCTTCCCGTTTGACACCTCGATCACTTACGGATAGACATCCCGGCATGAAACACAGAGCGCTGCTTTCGGCGTTGAGCGTCGCAATTTTTTCGAGCGCTCGCGCGCACGCGGGCAGCACGCCGCTACCGCGAAGCACGCCGGAGGCCCAGGGCATTTCGTCCCAGGCCATTCGCGATTTTGTCGAAGCGGCCGATAAGATAAATACGCTGCACAGCTTCATGCTCGTGCGGCATGGCCGCGTGCTCGCCGAGGGATGGTGGAAACCCGAGGCGGCGGACAAACCACATAATTTGGCCTCGCTCAGCAAGAGCTTCAATTCAACGGCCGTCGGATTGGCGATCGCCGACGGAAAACTAAGCCTGGACGATCCTGTGCTGAAGTTCTTTCCCGCCGACGCGCCGGCTGACCCTTCAGAAAATCTCAAGGCCATGAAAGTGCGCGACCTGCTCACCATGACCTGCGGCCACGACACCGAGCCGAAGTCCGTCGGCGGGGGACCTTCGGTAAAGCAGTTCCTGGCCCACCCCGTTCCGCACCAGCCCGGCACGCATTTTCAATACAATACCATGGGCAGCTACACCCTCTCGGCCATCGTGACCAAGGTGACGGGCCAGACCACGCTGGAATTTCTCAAGCCGCGATTGTTTGACCCGCTGGGGATCGAACATCCCGAATGGGCCAGCAGTCCCGAGGGCAATTCGCTCGGCGGCTATGGCCTCAAGCTTTGCACGGAAGACATCGCCAAGTTCGGCCAGCTTTACCTGCAAAAAGGGAAGTGGAACGGCAAGCAGTTGGTTCCGGAAAAATGGATCGAACAGGCGACGAGCAAGCAGGTGCCCAACGACCAGGAAGGACACAGCAAAATTGGCATCGATTGGCAGCAAGGCTATGGCTTTCAATTCTGGCGTTGCACCCACAATGCTTTCCGCGGTGACGGCGCCGGCGGCCAGCTCTGCGTCGAGATTCCCGACAAGGATGCGGTGCTCGCTATCACGGCCGACACCGGCAACTTCCAAGGCGAGATGAATGCCATCTGGGATAAACTGTATCCGGCGTTTCAGTCCGAGGCGCTGCCGGAGGATGCCGCCGCACAGGAAAAGCTGAAGCAAGTGGTCGCTAATCTGGAAGCCCATCCGGCCAAGAAGGGAAGCTGATTTGGAGGCAGGAAAGTGAAGACAGGAAAATGGGATTCCGCTTCATTTTCCTGTCTTCAATTTTCCTGTCTCTCCCTCCACTTGGAGTGCGGTGTTAATGCTTCCTGAATCGTCTTTACCGGCAGGAACATTTCCAGTTCGTTTGACGGCAGGGAAACAAAACCGAATTGCTCATAATAGCGTTTGGCTTCATGATCTTTCGCGTCCACGAAAAGACCAATCCCGCCAGCAGCGTCAAAAATTTCAATGAACTTCCCCATTGCCGCAACCAACAGGGTTTTGCCAATACCTTGCCGCTGATATTCCCTGGCGACGGCCAACCGGCCAAGCCTTATCCCGGACACCTCACGCGGCAGCTTCTTGCCTTCTTCCGCTGGAAGGGACTCCGACTTTATCTGGCAAAGATTGAGGGAGAAAAGGCCCAAAATGGCCTTTGGCTCGGAAGCGCCATCCTCAACCAGAACGAATGTTCGTGAAATACCCCGCGCCGCATGTTGACGCGCGGTTTGCTTGAGAAACAGATTAAGCGGCTCGCTCCCGCAGTCGAATCCGTCCCGGTCGTGAGACTTCGACAGCAGTTCGATTTTACGCACGCACGGTGCCTTTGAACTGTTTTACCGCGTCCTTGAGCCGCTTGTTGGGATGGGGAGGGTTATCGAGCAGGGAAAGAATCTTCCGCGCGTCTTTCTGCGACAGCCGGATGACGGATTCGCGCTCGAGCACGCGCTGCGCTTCCTCATACGCCGTTTGCACGACGAACTGGTTGACGGTGGCTCCCACGAGCTCCGCAGCTTGTTCCAGCGTCACACGCACCTTGTCCGAGACGCGGGCCGTTATCCTTTTGCGAGGTTCTGCCATTACATGTTCCATGAGCATATGGTGCCACTTTGTCACCGGGTTGTCAATGGCGTTCCCAAGCATACGGCCTCTGGCCCCTCTGAAATCAAAAAACAAAAATGAAGAATTGCCAACGCCATCGCCGTTGCTTCATGGTGATGTGTTCACGCATCGCGCATCACGACCCATGCCACCATGAACCCAAGAACTGTTCGTCTGATTCGCAAATCCTTCAGCACCTGCCTTTCGGCCATCGCCACCATGGCTGCGAGTGCGCAGGCTCAGCCGGCCCCGGCGGCACCCTCCTATGCGGTCGGCACTGCCAAGCGCCCGATTAAGGTGCCTCGCTGGCAACCTTGCGTCTTTGCCTTCACCAACGCCCTTCCCACAACGAACCCGTTCTCCGTGGCCTTCTCTGCCACCTTAAATGGCCCGGGCAACGCCACCTTCACAACCGCCGGGTTCTACGATGGCGAGGGCATCTGGAAAGTGCGCGTCTCGCCCCCCGCCGCAGGCGATTGGTCGCTGGCGACCCGGTCGGAAACGCCCGAACTCAGCGGCCGTCAGGTCCGGTTCACTTGCGTCGCCAACACCTCACCGCGCATCCACGGCGGGCTGCGCGTTGACCCGGCGTTCCCGCGCCATTTCGTTTTCGAGGATGGCACCCGCTATTTCCTGATGGGTTATGAATGCGACTGGCTCTGGGCGCTGGACCTGGGCCAACCGAATCTGAAAACCACCGAGGCCTTCCTCGACAAACTCGCCGCCAACGGTTTCAACTACGTCATCCTCAACGCCTACGCCCATGACACCTCGTGGCGGAAGGGCAAGACCGCCGACGATGATTTCGGCCCGCCGCCAATGTATGCCTGGGCCGGGACCAACGAACAGCCCGACCACACCCGGTTTAACCTCGCCTATTGGCAGCATTACGACCGCGTGATCGACGCCCTCAACCGGCGCGGCATCGTCGCCCACCTCATGGTCAAAGTTTACAACAAAATGGTCAATTGGCCGGCCAAAGGCAGTCCTGAAGACGACCTGTTCTTCCGCTGGCTCGTCGCCCGTTACGCTGCCTTTCCCAACATCCATTGGGACCTTTCCAAGGAAGCCAATAACGAGAAAGACCTGGATTACAAAACCGACCGGTTGCGGTTCCTGCGCCAAAACGATCCGTACCATCGCCCGCTCACCGTTCACGATGACCGCCAGACCTACGATGCCGGCGCCTACAACCGCCTCCTGGACTACCGCTCCGACCAGCAGCATTCCAAATGGCAGGCGACGCTCCTCGAACATCGCCGCCAAAAAGTCTGGCCGGTCGTCAACGTCGAGTTTGGCTACGAGCATGGCCCGGCCGGCCTCAACGATAGCACCTATCGCGTCGTCCAGTCCCCGGAAGAAGTCTGCCGGCGCGCCTGGGAAGTCCAGATGGCGGGCGGCTATGGCGCCTATTATTACACCTATACCGCCTGGGACGTCATCCGGCCCAGGGACACCCCGCCCGGTTACGCTTACTTCAAGCATCTGCGCGATTTCTTTGCCGGCACTGGCTATTGGCGGATGGAACCCAACGATGACCTGGTCAGCGCCGGCTATTGCCTGGCCGCGCCCGGCCGCGAATATGTCGTCTTTCTTAGCCAGGCGATGCCTTTCTCGCTCAAACTGGCCGGGCTCGCTGCGCCTTTAAAAGCCGAGTGGTACCAACCCTTCACCGGAAAGCGGAAATCCGCCGGGACCCTGTCCAACGGCACTACCCAACTGACTCCGCCCGTACGATGGGGGAGTGGGCCCGTTGCTTTGCATGTGGGCGCGGCGGGGAGGGATTAGCAGCAAAGCCGGAAACCACAGATGGACACTGATAACACGGATGGGATTATGTTTCTCTCCGTTACTCCTGTCCGCCGTCGGACAAGAGACGGTGAATATTTAGCCGCAGGTGCCGTCAGACCGGTATGGAAGCCGCATCTGGAAACCCACGCCGCGGCTGCGTCATCAACTTTTGGGGAAACCACTTATGCTTAGATTGACATTAA
Source organism: Binatia bacterium (assembly GCA_035566895.1). Taxonomy (GTDB): domain Bacteria; phylum Verrucomicrobiota; class Verrucomicrobiia; order Limisphaerales; family UBA8199; genus DATMQA01. The sequence continues at coordinate 2,893 of DATMQA010000217.1, read as the reverse complement.
TCCTTTTGGCGGTCCTGGGTTGTTCACTTCTCGGGAATTTCGCTCAAGCCCAAGTGACGATTGTCTACCCGGTGCCGCCGGCAACAAAATTGGAGTCCTTCGACACCAATATCGCCACCGTCATCATCAAGGCCACCACCGAAATCGGCTCCGTCGCGGTTAACACGGGAGTCGTGTCCGTCAGATGCAGAGAAATTACAGATACCGCCAGCGGGCGCAAGGAACAGGGAATTGCCATGGAGCTCACTCAAAGGCCGCAAGCCAGGGACCGGCTGCTGATTGATTATGACGAAATCGATTCGCTCTTGAACGCCCTCCACTACCTCAACACCCTCAACATTTCTGTCACGCCGCTGAACGCCTTCGATGCCGAGTACACGACCAAGGGCGGGCTTCGAATCGCGGCCTTCGGCACGCGGCCCAACGGCGGGGTTCAATTTACCGTCCGGGACGCGCGGACCAACTCGGCGCCCGTCCTGTTCTCGCGGGATGACATGTCTCGCTTTGGGAGCCTGATTAACCAGGCAAAAGGCAAGCTCGACTCGCTGCGCGGAGATTGACTGGAAGCCTCCGCCGCTCCCGCACTCGTCATCTCACAGCGGCTCTTGCAGCACTGCAATCATCCGCTCCGTCGCCGGCCCAATTTCAAGAGAGAGCAGAAATCCGGTTGTGGGTTCTGAATGGAACTGTTAAGAATGCGACTGCCGACCGCGGTTTAGAAAATACGCAAGACGGCAGAATCCCCGGAAGGTTACAAAGCGGCGGCGAAATTGTAGCACTTTTGTCCGAAGCCGCCAGGAAGCCCCGACGTCGAACCGACAACAATATGAAAAAATGGAATTCCCTGAGCAAAAGCGGACCGGCGGCAGCCGTGCTGTTCGCCGGTGTGTTGGTTTTGGCAACGGGCTGCATGGGCGACCGCGAGACGTATGTGCGGACGGTCTATCCAGTTCAGGCGCCTGAGCCCCCGCCACCACCTCCGGAGGTAATACCGCTTCCTTCCGCCGTTGAGCTGCCGCCGGCACCGCCGCCCGCGCCGGTGGCGCCGATGCGTTCTGCGGCCGAGCTGGACACGATGCTGGCGCCGATCGCGCTTTACCCGGACCCGTTGCTGGCGCAGCTCCTGCCGGCGGCGACGTTGCCGGAGCAGGTGGTGCTGGCTGACCGTTATCTGCGAGCGGGCGGGGACCTGAACCAGGTGGACGCCCAGCCGTGGGACAATAGCCTGAAGGCCCTGGCGAGGTATCCCGCAACGCTCAGCATGCTGGACGATAATCTCGCCTGGACGACCGAACTGGGCCAGGCTTTTCTCAACCAACCGGCCGACGTAATGGACTCGGTCCAACGCCTGCGCGCGCAAGCCCGGGCGGTGGGGAATCTGGTATCCACCCCACAACAGACCGTTGAGGTTAACGATGGGAACATCGAAATTGTCCCGGCCACTCCAGAGGTCATCTATGTGCCGGTATATCAACCGGAAGTGGTTTATGTGCGCCCGCCTCCGGCACCGGGACGGTTTTACATTTCATTCGGCGCCGGCCTGGCCGTGGGCGCGTGGCTGAACCACGACTGCGACTGGCACGAGCACGAGGTGATTGTTTGGCATCACGACCATCCGCGGCCCTCGGACTGGTGGTATCATCCGGAGGACCGGCGCGAAACACCCAGGGTCGTGAATAACACGACCGTGGTGAACAACGTGACTGTGGTGAACAACACCACCATTGTGAACCAGAACGTCACTGTGTGGCATCCCCGAACGCGCGGTGCGGCGGCATCTGGCAGTGACCGTGGCTGGGGCCAGCAAAACGTTCGAGCTAATACGCCCGTGAGAAACGAAGAGGCAAAACCAAGACGGAGCGAGACGCGTCAGCCCCAGGTGGTCGCGGAAGCGCAGAGGCCGGCTCCGTCGAAAGAGATTCGCCCTGCACCGCCGGTCAGAGAAGTCCGTCCGAGTCAGCCGGAAGTTCAACGTGAGGTCGCTCCACGGCCGGAAGTGCGCGCAAATCCTCCGCGCGAAAATGTCCCGGTCGTCCCGGAAACGCAGAAGCCGGTTCCGACGAAAGAAGTTCGCCCTGCCCCTCCAGCCAGAGAAATCCGTCCGAATCAGGCGCAATCTCAACAACCGCCGGTTCGACGGCCTGAACCCCAGGTAACCCCTCCGCGTGAAGAAGTGAAGCCGGCACCTGTCATCCCTGCCCGCTCGGTGCCTTCGGTGCCGGCACGCAATGAGGCGCGGCCGAGCAGTGGCCAGCCCGCTTTGGCCAGAGAAGTGAAACCAGCACCACGGCCGAGTGCGCCGATCGCCGCGCCGAAGGACACTCGCCCAGTGCCCGCACCGGTTTCTCCGAGGCAGCCTCCCGTGGCAACCAGCACTCCCCGACCCGCTGCTCCGCCGGCAAGTTCACGTCCGGTCGCGATCGCAGCCGTCCGGCCGCCGTCCGGCGCCCTGGCCGGGATCGAAAGCTCGCGGGTGACCCGTGAGGCCAGCGCGCGCGGCCAGCAAAGCAGGGAAGCGGTAGCCAGGCCAGCCGTGGCGGCGCGACCAGCGCCGGCGCCGGCGCCAGCGCCCAAGGCGAATTCGCCCGAGACGAAGAAGTCACAGAAGGGCCGCGGGAACTAATCTGCAACGAAAAGGAATATCTAATGAAATTCTGTGACTCCGTTTCCTCCTGGTCAATTCCGAGCGAATGGTTGCGGCCAAGGTTCGCGAAGTGGTGGAGCACCTCGCTCCGGCTGCTGGCTGGGACATTGATGGTCGTATTGCCGCTGCGTGTGTTGGCCGCCGGCGAACAACAGTTCGGCAGCCCGGAAGCGGCGGTCAGCGCGCTCGAGGCCGCGGCGAAAGACCGGGATACAAACGCCATGCACGCCTTATTCGGCCCGGCCGGGC
>DATMQA010000216.1:0-43282 GCA_035566895.1 Binatia bacterium | reverse complement strand
CGCGTTACGACAATTGAAAGCGCAGCCGACCACCGCAGCCATACCTGTAGTCGTGATCACGAGTATCCAAGCTTATCAGGTTAGCGCGCAGGAGGCAAAAACGTTGGGCGCGACTACCTTCCTGACAAAGCCATTCAGCCTGCCCTCATTACTGGCGGAGGTGCGCAAGGTGCTAGGGGAGCCAGCGCAAACCTAGAGCGGCGGCCCGGCCAAACTGAGCGGAAGAGCACGGCTTGTGTAATCACGTGGAGCAGCAAAATCTCGCCGCAGCCCTAGAAAAAGAAAGAGGGGCGGCTCGCAACCACGCAAGCCGCCCCATATGAACCGCAGTCACCCAACGGAAGTTAGACCCCGCAGGGCTGAATTTATTCGTGCGTGCATCGACAACAATCTTGAGCATGTTGATTTGGTGCTGCGGTGGCCCGACGGGCATTATGATTTATTCACTGTCCCAATTCGATAATCCCTGCGCAGCGGTCACGGCTTGGTTGGGTTGGCCTTCTGGGCATCAGCCGGCGTTCGATTTTCAGCCAAAACCAACCGACTATGGCGAACCTGGAGCGTGCGCGGCCTCGACTACCGGTTCGGGAGGAATATCCTCGGCGCGGCTTGTTGGTGACAGCCACGCAACGTCCAGGTCTTTGACGATTTCCACAAGCCCCGATAAGTCTGCGGGCTTAACCTTGTAATCACGCGCGCCCAGCTTTTTTGCCCTGGTCATGTCCTCTTCGCGTGGAGACCCAGACAGGACTACTACCGGCACGTGAGCAAGATCAGGCCGCTCCTGCATCCAGGCCAGAACCTCAAAGCCGTCCATCGCTGGCATGTTCAAATCCAAAAGCATTAAGCTTGGCAGAGGGTAGCGGTCCCTGTCGCTGTAAGGAGGCGAGCCGCCGAGGTAATCGACAGCTTGCTGTCCGTTAGACACGGCGAAAATCGAACGGTCCAAGCCTGCCTTTTTGAAAGCTAACCGAAGCAGGTCCCGGTCGTTTTCCTCATCGTCAGCTATGAGGACGTTCAATTTCACTATCACGGCACTAATAACAAAAACTAACAATTGAGTCAAGCATTAAATGGAAAGCATTAAATGGAAAGCGCAAACCATGTCACCCGTGTCTGACGGAGCGGCGGAGGGCCACCGCGCCATAAAAGAAAACCGTGTCCTTACCGTTGTCCAGAAGCACGGGCGCAGAGATTTCGGCCTGATCGGTTTCCTAATTTGATTTGGCGTATTTGGCACAATTTGAGTGAAGTGCAAAAACAAGCCGCCCTCAGGTATGACTCTGGGGCGGCTGTCGCAACCAAAACAAAACAACTCGACAATTTAAGCATTCCAGGTGCCAAATCAGGGTTGCGATTGAGGTGTTAGGATGCAGTAGAAATAAGGCCTGCCGGAGTGCGGGGCAAAGGGCAGCCGACACGCGGAGGTTGGGCAACGGTGCCAAGTGCCCCAGACGCGCGGACCCGCTCTGCCCGGGCCAGGTGGTCGGCGGAGTTGGTGCCAGGGTTCGGGGCGCACCTGCGCAAGATCAGGCTGCTTCTGCATCCAGGTCCAGAACCTCGGAGCCCTCCCGTTGGAGCCGGTCGATGACGTCTTTAACCAGGCTAACCAGTTGCCGAAAATAGAGCGGCTTTTTCAAGCAAAGGTTTGCCCCCAAAGCGTGAGCGCAGTCGCAGTCCGTCGGGACGTGTCTTTCATCATCAGCCCGGTTTTCATGGACGCGGATTTTGCCAGGCTGTCGGGAGGCTTGTCTCCTGGGTGATGACCCACTAGCAAAAATCTGGGGGCAGAAAGGCGCGCCTGCCCGGCTCATCGCGAGCGAATGAGGTAGAACCGCCGAGGTAATTTGTCCATTGGCGATCTTTAAAATAGCACGAGCCGCCAGTAAGGCTGTTGGTTTGCAGCGGATACCAGGGGTGAGCGGAGGGGCCGCTCAATCCCCTGGGTCTTCGGTATGATCGTCGCCATAGATGGCGCGCTTGCGGTCGATGAGTCTGGCCCTGGGGTCGGAGAGGGGAGTCGGAGATAGTTTGGAGCTGGCTGGCGTATTGGCGGAGTTCGGCCGGGTGGCGGCCAAGTTTCTGGCGAAGCCATCTGAGGCGGATGAAAACCAGCCCTTTGGTGCAGCGACATTCGCGGGCTATTTCCTTTGGGGACATGCCATCGGCGCAATAGTAGAGGAAAACAGCGAAGGGCGGGGCTTTCTGGAATTTGTGTTTGGAGGCGAGCGATTTGAGCAACGCGACAGCCTGGACTGCGACATTTTCGCCGAGGGGTTCTTTCGGTTGAGGGGTGAAAGCGGCTAACAGTTCGCCGGGCGGACGGACAGTGCCGGCGGGCGTGAGGGTGAGGTGGGAATCGAGGGGAAAGAAGGCGGCGCGGGCGTGGGCGAGGTGTTCCTGGGAGACGGCGTCGAGGTAATGGCTGGTCGGGGCAAACAGGATAAACGGGCGCTGAAGACGGACGGCGAGCTGGGCAGTGATGCTTTGAAAGGCGGCGCGGCTAAATTGGATGGTGAGGATGACGGGGACGGCATCGGCAGACCAGGCGCCAACCTGGACGGTGTTGGAGAGTCCGAGTTCGGCGGTTTTGGGGTCGCAGGCGAAGGCTTTGCAGACGGCGCGGGCGAGTTTGGGGCGGTTGACCTGGAGGGGTGTGACTTCGGCGAGGGTAAGGTCGAGCGGCGGGCAGGTGGGAGGGGTGCAGCGGCAGGTCGCCCGGAAGAGGGAGGATGGATTAATGGATTGTTGGATTAATGGGGGAACGGGGGCCGGGGAAGATGATGGATGGTGCGGAAGGGATGATGGATGGTGGATGGTGGATGATGGGGGGCCAGGGGAGGATGATGGAGGGTAGGAAATGGATGATGGCACCGAAGAAAAGGATGAAGCGGGAGGCGTTTCGTGGAGGGATGACGAGAACGAGGAAGAGGAGGATTCAGGGGCAATGGGGACTTCGTGCCAGCAGCCGCACTGGCGCGGACAGGGAAAGGAATCGACGGTGTTGGTTTTGGGTTGGAGAAAAGCGGCGGCATAGGGCGCAAAGTCGCCGGCGAGTCGGGCGCGCCAGATGGCCGGGACGGCGGAGAGGCCGGGGAGATCTTCGAGAGTTTTCCAGAACGGACTGGGGGTCATAGGTCCCGGACGAGGTCGGGGATACGACATTTGAGGGCCCGGGCAATTTTGCCGAGGGTTTCGAGGGCAATTTTTCGCTCGGCGCGTTCGATGTTGCCGATGTAGTTCCGGGTAAGGCCGGCTTTTTCGGCAAGCTGCTCCTGGGTGAGGTGCGCGCGGTTGCGCTCGAGGCGGATGGTGCGCGCCAAGAAGAGGGGTTCGGGATACTGAAGGCCGCTCGGCAGAGGGCAGGTCATCTTTCGATCTTTGTGGTCAGGATGTTTGTGCTTTCCGCCGCCACAGCAAGGGTGGTGTCCGAAACGATCACCTCAACATGCGTGGCCGATGCGGGTATTTTCGCGCTTTCCTTTCCGTCGAGCAACAGCCGATCTTTTTCAACGCGAACCTCATGACTGCCGAACCGGATGCTGGCGGCATCGTTCTCTGAGTAAATAGCGATGGGACCACCCGCGGACACAGTTTTGCCGGCAGCGAGGATTTTGGCGGGATCAACGTCCGGGTAGGTGCCGGCCGGAACGTCAATGGACGCTTTGATTTCGCGGCCAGCGACCGTCATCGAAGCTGATGAGTGGACTGTCCGCTGGTGGTTGCAACCGGCAGCCGCGGTGATTAACGCTGCTGTTCCGAGTGTGAATGAAAGAATTGCAACTAACTTGCAGGTTGTGTTCATGATTTGGTGTGTTGGTACCGTCGTGCTGCCGAGCAAGCGTCGAGGCCCAACATTGATTATCAGGCGGTTTGTGCATGGCACCGTTCGGGCTGGCTTTTTGTCAACGGGTTTACGAAAGCAGAACTGCGAGTTTTTCTCAAGGACCATCGCAGAAATAAAGCGAGGTAAATCGGAGCAATTTTGGCTGGCAATGTGCCGGGCACGCGGCATAGGCTGAGCAGGTCCCATTGGATTTGATGCAGCGAAGGCGGGAAGGCGCGGAGCCAGAGCTTTTATTCCTGGTGCTGAGGGGGCGAGAGATTTGATCTGTTGGAACGCGGCCGGGTTACCGAGGGGAGGCCGGGGTGGGCGAGGGATAGCTCGACGTCTTTGAAGCCCATTTGGAATGCGAGATTGATGGCGGCCCTTTTGGTTTGAAGGTCGAGAGCCTCCTCCGGACGCGTCGTCCACTCGCCCGGGGCTTTGAAGTACAGCCCCGTTTCGGTGCTGCGGAGGAGAACTCGCATTTGGGGTTCCGGATGACTCTCTGCCTCGGGCAGCGGCGGCGCAGGCAGGGATACGCCGGGCGGTTGGCCAATACACAACCAATAGCCGCTGAGCGCCTGGGTGACTTCGACAAATTTGTGAAAGTCGTTGGGTTTGGTGAGGAAGGAGTTGGCCCCTAGTTTGTAGGCGCGGTTGATATCCTCGGGGTCGTTGGAACCTGTCAGCACCACTACCGGCAGGGTTTTTAAGGCCGGCTGCTGGCGAATCCACTTCAGCACCTCAAATCCATCCATCCTCCCGGGCATTTTGAGGTCGAGGAGCACGAGGGCGGGGAGGGGAAACCCGGCGCGGTTGGCGTAACGGCCCAGCCCGCTGAGGTACGCGACGGCCTCCTCGCCGCTCGTGACGACCTGGAGGGGGTTATTGATGTTGGCCTTGCGAAAGACCTGGCGGAGCAAAAACGCGTCATCCTCGGAATCCTCGACGAGCAGAAAGAGGGCATGATCGCGCATATCGGCACGAAATAACCAAAGTAAAGTGCCTCACGCGGGCGTTTGGGGCCAATGGGGTGAAGGCCCCAAGGGGGACCTGCGCATCGAGGAATAGACCAAGCCCTTTCTCGACGGGTAAGCGCCGCTCCGTTATGGCAAACTGACCCGGTCAGAATTCCTCCCGCAATTTGCGAGCTCCTTCCAGGCCTTCCGTAGTGACGGCCGGGGCCTCATTGAAATCAAGCCAGAATCCTTTGATCAATTTGGCCAAGTCGGTCCTCTTGCCCACGGCCGATGGCTTGACTACAAATGCATTGGCACCCAATTCATAGGCCCGCTCAATATCCAGACGATGAGCCGAAGAGGAAAGAACGATCACCGGCAGACATCGTAATGTCGGCTGATCATGCAACCATTGCAAAACTTCCAGGCCCGTCATGCGAGGCATTTTCAAATCGAGGATCAGCAGATAAGGAAGCGGAAACTGACTGCGATCGGAAAACTTCCCAACACCTGCCAGGTAATCAATCGTCTCCTGACCATCATGGACGATCTGAAGAGGGTTTTGAACGTTCGCCTCCTTGAGGGCGTGTTGGAGAAAAAACACATCGTTGGCATCATCCTCGGCAACTAACAGGCAATACACCTGTTTCATTCGTCAGCCTTTGGTAATTGCAGCCAGAACCGGCTGCCTTTGCCCGTCTCGGATTCAACTCCCACTTCGCCCTTCATTCGATCCACGGCTTTGCGGACAATGGCCAACCCGATCCCGGTCCCCTGGTATTGGTGATTGCCATGGACGCGTTGAAACATCTCGAACAACTTTGTTTGGCCGGCTTTATCAATGCCGATGCCATTGTCTTCAAACCAAAGGCGCATTTTATGGTCGACGGGCTCGGGGTAAACCCGAACCTGGGGCTTCACGCCAGGGGCGACAAACTTGACGGCGTTGTCGAGGAGATTGGTGATGCATTGAGTTAAAGAAGCTCCGTGCCCCATGATTGGCGGCAACGGACCTTCGATCCGAATCTCCGCTTTCGGTTTTTGGAATTCCGGGCGCTCTTGAATGATAGCCTGGATCAATCTCTCAACGTCCACCGGTTCCAGCACGATGGCTTGCCTGGAAAGGCGCGTATAGGCAAGGACGTCCTGAATCAATCGATCCACCCGCACGGCAGATTTGATGACATTTTTGAGATGATCAGTGCTAGCGGCACCCATTTTCTGCGCGTCATTCTCCAAGACAAGTTCGGAATAACTTTGAATGGCACGCAGCGGAGCGCGCATGTCATGCGACAGGCTGTAACAGAATGCTTCAAGTTCGGCGACGGTGGACCGCAATTGTTCGGTGCGCGCGTGGACCGCCGTTTCGAGCTCCTGAGCGTGGGCCTGGAGCTGTCTCTGTGTTTCGCGAAGAGCTTTCTCGGTCTCTTTTTGGGCGGTGATATCGCGGGCGATCTTCGACGCGCCCACAATACGGCCGGTTGAGTCTCTCACCGGAGAAACGGTCAGCGAAACATCAATCCGGCGTTTGTCTTTACAAATGCGCACGGTCTGGTAATGCTGAATCCGCTCTCCGTTTCTAAGCCGCGACAGAATCTCCAGCTCTTCCTTCTTTTTGTCGTCAGGAACCAGCATCATGATCGATTGGCCAATCGCTTCACTGGCGGTGTAGCCAAAGATGCTTTCCGCGCCATGATTCCAGCTTTGAATAGCTCCCTCCAGCGACTTGCCAACGATCGCGTCATCAGCATTTTCAACGATCGCCGCCAATTTCCGGGCCGTCATTTCTGCCGCGCGGCGCGCCGTCACATCGCGGAAGACCAAAACAACGCCGCTCAGGTTTCCGTCCGGTTCACGAATCGGCGCGGCGCTGTCATCAATCGGCCGCTCGGCGCCGTCCTTCGCAACGAGAATGGTGTGATTTGCCAATCCCACCACCACGCCGGTCTGGCGAACCTTGGTGACCGGATTCTCAACCACCTGCCGGGTGGCTTCGTTCAGGATCTTAAACGACCTTTCCAAGGGAACGCCAAATGCCTCTTGCTGGTTCCAGCCCGTGAGTTTTTCGGCGACGGGGTTCATGAAGGTGACGCGCCCCTCGCTGTCCGTTGCGATCACCGCGTCTCCGATGCTAGTCAGCGTCTTCGAAAATAATTCCTTTTGTTGGCTGGCCTCCCGAGCCGCAGCTTCGCGATTTTCAATCTCGAGGGAAATCTTTCTGAACATCCAACCGAGGAACAACAGACACGCCAACCCTGAAGCCACAAAGGTTGCGGTTCGAACACTCGCCGCCTGGTAAGCAATGCGGTTGGCTGCCTCAAACCGGGTGTGCGCGCTGGTCTCCAACCGCGCGGTCTGATCCCGAATCTGATCCATGATCTCCTTGCCACGGTTGCTTCGTACAATCGTCAGAGCCGCCTCCAACCCTTGATCTCGTCGCAGAAGAACGGTCTGGTTGAGTTCGTCGAGCATCTGTCCGGTGAGCCGGGTCAGGTGCTCCACTTCATTTTTGGGAAGGACCCCCGTGGCAGCGAGTTGGCGCAGTTCCTCCAATTCCTTCTGGATCTCTGACAATCCCTCCCGATAAGGGGCAAGGTAGGATTCTTCGCCCGTAAGCAAGTATCCACGCTGGCCTGTTTCGGTATCTTTTAGAATGGACAGGAAATTTTTCAGGTGATAAGCGACGCTAAGTTCCCCCGCCATCTTCCTGTTCGCCCTCAGTGCGTTCAGGCCGATCTCGTGATCAATAACCACGCTCCCTAGCAATAGCAGTGCGGCGAGCGAGAAAAGGACTATCATCAAGCGCTTGGCCGGTTTCATGTCAGAGCCTTTTGCTGGAATCGATCAGATTCCAGACGCTCAGGGGGGCAAACGAGCCCCCACTGACAGTATCTTCATATTGACCGGCCCGCCATTGGGGTGAAACACTCCCCAGCGCTTTAGCGGCTCTTATGCTTAGCGAAACGCTTTCATGGAGAGCGTATCAGGGGCCAGGGGGCCTTATTCGGGGTGGCAGCAGGGCCACGGCAACCGGGTTTACTCGCTCAATGGGTTGGTCCGCCGGGGCGGCGGCTGTTTGGGGCAGGGACAGGACGGGCCGGGAGGCGTCGGGGGCTGCGCTCGTCCACAACCAATATCCGCTGAGGGCCTGGCTGATTTCGACGAACCGGTCGAAATCGGTGGGTTTGGTGAGGAAGGAGTTGGCGCCGAGTTTGTAGGCGCGGTTGATGTCGGCGGCGTGGCCGGAGACGGTGAGGACGACGACGCGGAGGCTCATGAAGGCGGGCTGCCGGCGAATCCACTCGAGGACTTCAAAGCCATTCATGTCGGGCATGTTGAGGTCCAGGAGGACGAGGGCGGGAAAGGGGTGCTCGGCGCGATTGGCGTAGGGTCCAGACCCGCTGAGATAGGCGAGGGCTTCCCGGCCCCCTTTGACGACTTGCAGGGGATTGATAATATTGGCCTTAAGGAAGACGCGGCGGAGTAAAAACACGTCCTCCTCGGAATCTTCGACGAGCAGAAAGAGGTCGTCACCGGGCATAAAGTAATATAGGAGTATGGCGCAGACGCGAAAGTTCGATAATGGGGTGTAACCCGCAGGGATTGGGTTTCGGCTGAAGGGGGCAGAGCGGCGAGGCAATTCGAGGCAAGGCCGCAGGTCAAGGACGGGCGCGGACGCCCGTTGAACTCGCAGGGCGCGGACGCCTGCGCTACGCAATGATTTGGGTTCGAATCAGGCGTGGGGAGCGCGGGAGTGGCGGTCGAGGATGTTTTGGACGGCGCGGAGCATTTCTTCCATGGTGGTTTTGCGCAGGTAGAGGTCGGCGCCAGCCTGGAGCATGGTCTGAACGGTTTGGTCATCGTGCTCCATGCCGGTGTAGAGGATGAACGGGACGGTGGCGTGGTCTTTTTTTAAAACTTTGAGGAGGTCAACGCCGCTCTGGCCGGCGAGGTTGACATCGAGGATAATCAAATCGAGCTTGGCGTTTTTGGCCTGGGCGACGGCATCAGCGGGGTCTTTGGCGGTGAGGACTTCGTAACCGGCGTCTTTGAGGAAGATGATGGGGATCTGGCGCCAGTCGGGTTCATCGTCCACGAAAAGGATTTTTTTAGGCATAGGAGTTCTCCGGGTGTGCGAAAGGAAGGGCAGTTGCTGAACGCATCAGGCAGGGACATTACGGGGAGGCATTGGGGATGTCAACGGGTGACCAGACCGATCAGACCGACGAGACCAGGGTTAAATGGTTAAAAGAGTTAAAAGAGTTAAATGGGTTAACTGGGGTAAATGAGTTAACTGGGGTAAATGAGTTAATTGGGGTAAATGGGGTAACTGAGTTAAATGGGTTAAATGGGTTAACTCAGTTAACTCAGTTAACCCGGGGTGACGCGGGCCGATTCAGACGACTTGCCAGGCGCTGGTCTGGAGCGGGTCAAGCCGGGGGCGGGGCTCGGCGGCGCGGGGCTCGGCGGCGCGGGGTGCGGTGGGGCTGAGCTTGCGCGCCAAGGCCTGGATGCATTCGACCAGGGCCCGCAGGTTGCCCTTTCGCAAATAGTAATCGGCGCCCTGCTCCATCAGGCGATGAACCGGTTCGGCGTCGTGCTCGAGTCCGGTGTAAAGAATGACGGGCGCCTCGGGGCGAGTTATTTTCAGGGACTTCAACAGTTGAACGGTGTCTTCGCCGGCCAGGTTGACGTCCAGGATGATCGCGCCCAGGCCGCCGCCGTCGGCGCGAACCTTCGCTTCGGCGGCGCTGCCGGCGGTAACGACCCTGAAACCGGCCAGTTTCAAAAAGGTGCCGACGGTCAGGCCCCAGGCGGGCTCATCATCCACATGAAGGAATTTGTTCCACATAAGCGATTCCTAAATCAGCGTTGAGGGTTCAGCCACGGGCATTTCCGGAAGTAAAGATGACGCAGGCGGTGCGATACTCGGCTTCATCCTGGATCCAGAGGCCCGGATAAGAGCCGGGTTCCTCAGCGGTCTCGGTGGCCGAGTCGCCGCGCACCCGGCAGGCAATCCCGGCCGCGTTCAGCTTCTGAGCTACGCGCTGAAGCTCGATGATGTTGGAGGAGGAAAACAAAAGTTTCATAAAATTCTAAGCTGGTTCAACGCTCTCATTGACGAGGCGCGCGAGCAATCCGGGAAAGACCCGGAACGCAACCCCGGGGGAACGCTGGGCGGGGACGGGGTTGATTGAGTTAATTGGGTTGATTGGGTTAATTGAGTTAATTGGGTTAAGCGGGGAAGTTAGCTCGACGCGGACTGTCTCGTTTTATGACAAGGGGTTGGCCAACTAACTCAATTAACCCAATTCCCGCAATTAACTCAATCAACTCAAATGACCCAATTAACCCACTTAACTCAGGGCTAAGCGCTGGTTTCCGGGCGCTGAGACCGGGGCGTACTGGTCTGGATCATGCTATTGCGGAAGAGGGAATTTTCTATTCCCGAATCGTGGAAGCGCCTGAGTGAGAGAGTGATTGGCTCGGGCGCAAAATCGGACGGCTGGTTGGAAGAATTTCGGATGAACGACACAGCGATTTTAACGGGTGCTGCGACGGGCGAGCGCGCGCCGGCGCCGGAGGAACTGGCCTCACCGAAACGGGCCTTTGCCTGGGCGGGAGCGACGACGGCCGTATGTTTGGCGGCGCTGGCCTACGTCCTGGCGGTGGGCAACAAATCGTTTTCGGAGCTGGCGGCCTTCCGCCATTTCGGGACGGCCGCGGACCGTGAGAGCGGCGGCCGCGCGGTGTCGGAGCAATTTGGCACCATTGCGTGGCAGATTGGCGCGATCGCAACGGTGAGCAGCGCGACGGCGCTGCTGGCGCTCTCAGGCGGGGTAGCGGGCTGGCGGCGGGTGTGGCGTCACCGGTTGAAGAAGGCGGAGGATGAAGCGCGGTGGAGGACGGAAGTTTGCGCGGCGTTGCAGGCCCAGCTAGGCGACAGCCACAGGACCGAGGAAGCGCTGGCGAAGAACCTGGCGGAGATCCGGGCCCAATTCGCGGATCTGACGCAACAGAAGGCGGGGTTGCAAGCGGAACTTAACTCGAGAAAAAAGGTGGAGCGGTCATTCTCGCAGCAGCGGCAGTCGCTGGAAAGCTCCAAGACGGTCCTGGAGATGCATGTGCAGGCGCGCAGCGAGGAATTGGAGGCGCTCCAACACCGGTATGAGCTGATCCTCAACTCGGCCGGTGAGGGCATCTGCGGCATGGACCGCGAAGGGAAGGCAACGTTTGTCAACCCGGTGGTGGCGCAGGTGACCGGGTGGCCGCTGGAGGAATTAATTGGAAGGAGCGAAAAGGAAATCTTTTATCCCAATGGCGCGGCCGGCCCCGGCGAGGATGCGGGCGAATCGGTATTCTATCGCAAAGACGGCAGCCGCTTCCCGGTGGAATTTGTGCGCACGATCATCGAGGAGAGCGGGGTGCAGACCGGCTCGGTGCTGATGTTCAAAGACATCACCGAACGCAAGCGGGCGGAGGACGCGCTGGCGCAAAACGCGGCCGAGCTGGCGCGTTCGAATGCCGAGCTGGAACAATTTGCGTTTGTGGCGTCGCATGATCTGCAGGAGCCGCTGCGCAAGATCCAGGCCTTCGGCGACCGGGTGAAGACCAAGCTCGAACCGGTGCTTTCGACCGACTCACGGGATTACCTGGACCGGATGCAGGGCGCGGCGGCGCGGATGCGGACGCTGATCGACGACTTGCTGACTTTTTCGCGGGTCATTCGCAGCTCCGAACCGTTCGTGCCGGCCGACCTGGGGCGCATCACCCGGGAAGTGCTGGGCGATTTGGAGGTGCGGATCGAGAAAAGCGCGGCCCGGGTGGAGATCGGAGAGCTTCACACAATCGACGCCGATCCGAGCCAAATGCGGCAACTGATGCTCAACCTGATTGGCAACGCGCTGAAATTCCAAGCCGCCGGCGCGCAACCGGTGATCAAAATCGATTCGCGGCTCATCACCACGCTCGCGGGCGAGCTGTTTTGCGAACTGACCGTCGCGGACAACGGCATCGGGTTTGAGGACCAGTATGCGGAGAAGATATTTGTGGTATTTCAGCGGTTGCATGGGCGGGGTGAATACGAAGGGACCGGGGTGGGCCTGGCGGTGTGCCGCCGCATCGCCGACCGCCACAAGGGAACGATTACGGCCAAAGGCATCCCCGGCCACGGCTCGACTTTCACGGTGACTCTACCCGTCCGCCAGTCCTTACCAAAACCACCATTATATGAATGAGACCCCGAAACCACACATAGTATTGCTCGCCGAAGACGATTCCGACGACCGGCTGCTGGTCAAGGATGCCATGGCCGATTGCGGCTGGGAGGGCGAACTTCGGTTCGTTGAAAACGGAGAGGAGTTATTGGATTACCTCCTGCACCGCGGCAAATATCAATCGGCGGCCCCTGCCCCGCGCCCGGGATTGATCCTGCTGGATTTGAATATGCCCAAAAAGGATGGGCGGGAAGCCCTGCGCCAAATCAAGGCCGACCCGGTCCTGCGCCGCATCCCGGTGGTGGTGCTGACGACGTCCAAGGCGGACACCGACATCGCCAACCTCTACGATCTGGGAGCCAACTCCTTTGTCTCCAAGCCGGTCCAGTTCGATGCGCTGGTAAACGTGTTCCGGGTATTGGGCCAATATTGGTTTCGAACCGTCCAACTGCCTGGGCTGAAATAAGAAGAGGTATGGTAACGACGGGCCTGATCAAGGTGCTGCTGGTCGAGGATGACGAGGACGATTACCTCATCATCCATGATCTGTTTGCGGAAATCCCGGGCAACCAATTTACTTTGGATTGGACGAAAACGTTTGAAACCGGTCTGGCGGCGATCTGCCGCAACCAGCATGACGTTTGCCTGGTCGATTACCGCTTAGGCGCCAAGACCGGCCTGGAGCTGTTGCGCGCCGCAGTGGACCGGGGCTGCCCGGCCCCGATCATTCTGCTGACGGGCACCGGCGGACACCAGATTGATGTCGAAGCGATGCAAGCCGGCGCCTCCGATTACCTGATCAAGGGTCAATTCCGCGCCGATTCCCTCGGGCGAAGCATCCGGTATGCGTTACAGCGCAAACGGGCAGCCGCGGTTGCGGCTTTCGAGCAAGCTCGCCTCGCCGCCTTTGGCGCCGAAGTAGGTCTGGGACTGGCCCGCCGCGATTCCCTCGATGCGCTGCTGGCAAGCTGCGCCCGGGCGATGGTCCAATACCTCAATGCCGCCGCGGCCCAGATCGCGACGTATGAGCCGGCGGACAAAACGTTTCGCCCGCGCGCCACCGCCGGCCCGATTTGTGAGAGCCTGGCCCCAAACCAGACGCTGCCCCCGGTCAAATTGGACCCGGCCGCGCTAGCCCAAGGCAAGCCGCTCCTGCTCAAACAACTGCTCCGCGACGATGCGCCGGTGGACCAGGAGTGGGTCAAGCGCGAAGGCCTGGCTTCATACGCCGCCTTTCCGCTCGTGCTGGAAGACCAATTGGTCGGGCTCATGTCGCTGTTTACGCAGCAACCCCTCACCGAGCAGATTCTTCAGGAATTGGGCTCCGTCGCCAACGGTGTCGCCCTGTGCATCCAACGCAAACGTTCCGAGGAGGCCCTCGACCGCAGCGAAGGCAAATACCGCTCGGTGGTGGAAAGCATCAAGGAAGTGATTTTCCAAATGGACGCCTTCGGCAACTGGGTGTTCCTCAACCCGGCGTGGACGGCGGTGACGGGCTTTGAGATCAAGCAGACCCTGGGGACTTTTTTCCTGGAATACGTGTACCCCGAAGACCAGGAGCATAACCGCCATATTTTCCTCAAACTGATTGAGCGGAACATCGACTACTGCCGGTATGAAACGCGGTTCGTCACGCAGGGAGGCAAGGTGCGCTGGCTCGAAGTCTTTGCCCAGCCCATCCTTAACCCGGAGGGCACCGCCGGCGGCCTCTCGGGCACCCTCATCGACGTGACCGATCATAAGCTGGCCGAAGTTCAAATCCAGAAACTCGCCGCCTTTCCCCAGCTCAGTCCCAACCCGGTGCTCGAGTTTAGCGGAGACGGAACCCTTACTTACGCCAACAACGCCGCCCAGGAGATGGTCAAATCCCTGGGCAAGCCGGACCTGATCTCGATTCTCCCGCCGGACGCGAGCACGATTGTGCGGGAATGCCTGGCCAGCGGGCAAAAACGGCTGGGCCTGGAAATCGCCACGCACAACCGGATTCTCACCTGGTCGTTTTTCCCCATCGCCGCCAGCCACGTGGTGCACGTCTATGGGGCGGACATCACCGAGGTGCTCAATCTGGAATCCCAGCTCCGCCATGCCCAAAAGCTGGAATCGGTCGGCCAATTGGCGGCCGGTGTCGCCCACGATTTCAACAACATTCTTACGGTCATCCAGGGCTATTCGGAAAGTCTGCTGGCGCGCTGGTCGGCGGACGCGACCGCCACCGGCCCCCTCAAGCAGATTTCGGTGGCGGCGCAGCGGGCCGCCACCCTCACCCGGCAATTACTGCTGTTCAGCCGCAAGCAGGTCATTCAGCCCAAACTTCTCGACCTGAATTCGGTGCTCCAGAACCTGGTCAAAATGCTTGGGCGGCTCGTCGGCGAAGACATCGCGCTGGAAACCGAATATGCGGCCACCCTGCCCGCCATCGAGGCCGATACCGGCATGTTGGAACAGGTCGTGATGAATTTGGCGGTCAATTCCCGGGATGCCATGCCCAAAGGCGGCCGGCTCCTCATCGCGACCTCCAGCGCTGAGATCGACGAAGCTTACACGCGGCACCACGCGGACGCCCGCACCGGCCGCTTCATCTGCCTTAGTGTGGCGGATACCGGCTGCGGCATGGACCGCAAGACTTTGGAACGGATTTTCGAGCCCTTCTTTACTACCAAAGAGGTCGGCAAAGGCACCGGCCTCGGCCTGGCGACGGTCTATGGCATTGTCAAGCAGCACAAAGGCTGGATCGAGGTCACCAGCGAACCCGGCCGAGGCACCACCTTTAAAATCTACTTCCCGGCTACCGCCGAAGCCCCCAAACCAGCCGACCAATCCCACACCAACGGCGCCGCGTCGCTGGGCAGGCAGGAGATTATCTTCCTCGTCGAAGATGATCACGCCCTGCGGGAGCTCATTCGCGAGGTTCTTTCCCAGTATAAATATCGCGTGGTCGAAGCCGCCTCGGGCGTCGAAGCCCTTCAGGTTTGGGACAAGCACAACGGCCAGGTCGATCTGCTCTTGACCGACATGGTGATGCCCGACGGGATGAGCGGACGCGACCTGAGCCGCCAACTCAGAAAACGGAGGCCGGACCTCAAAGTCATCTACTCCAGCGGTTATAGTGAGGAAATCATGGGCAGCGAGCTCAGCCATGAGGGTGCCGCGTTCATCCCCAAGCCTTACAACCCGCTTCAACTGGCCCAGCTTGTCCGCCAGGTCCTCGACTCGCCAGGCCCGTCCCCTGAACAAATAGCTGCTGCCCAGCACGAACCGGCTTTAGCCTAGCCTCCGCCCCAAGCCGGCCTGGAACGGTTCAACCCGCTCAGGTCGGTTGCTCGCGCTGCACCCAGGCGGTGGCGCGCTGCGTTAACTCCGCGGAGTTCTTCAGGTTGAGCTTCCGCTTAATCTGCTCGCGGTAATACTCAATCGTCTTGACGCTCAGATGCAATTCCTGAGCGATTTCGCTGGTCTTTTTCCACTGCCCAATCAGGGAGAAAACTTCCAATTCGCGGTCGCTGAGGTCCTTGACCGGCGATTCGTGAATGTCGGATTTGCCCCGCACTTGCTGCTGAAGCATCCGCGCCCCGAGCGCCTCGCTGACATAGATATTTCCGCTCAAGACCCGCCGGATCGCCGGCAACACTTTGTCCAGCGCGTCCTGTTTCATCACATACCCCAGGGCGCCGGCCCGGAAAGCAATTTCGGCGTAGATCGTTTCGTCATGAGTGCTGACCACCAACACCGGCAGGCCCGAATATTGCGCTTTGATATTGCGCATCAACTCCAGCCCGCTGCTGTCTTTGAGGGAAATGTCGGCGATCACCAGGTCCGGTTTGAGTTTGGCAATGGCGCTGAGGGCCTTGCCGGCATCTTCCTCCTCCCCGCACACCATCAAATCGCCCTGGTGGTTGATGAGCTGGGCCATGCCGTAACGCACCACCGCGTGGTCGTCCACCAGCAGAATCCTTGTCCGATTGTCTTTAGTTGAGTCTGGTTTGGCCTGGGCCATGATTCAATTCAGTTACACAAAACCCCGCCGCGGGGGACCAACAATTCGATTGAACGCCGTCACACGCCCCCGTGGTGACGTCGGCGGCATTCTGCAACAATCGCCAAACGGGCGCAATCTTTTTGCATCTTAAATGTAAACGGGGAGCGCGTCTTGACACTGCTGCCATTTTGCTGCTGACTTATAGCGCAGCCGTCTCGGCTGCGAGTTGAAGCGGCGTCTCGCCGCGCAGGCGAACAGTGTGGTTTTGGGAGCAACGGCACCGGGACGGTGCTGGAACTCGCAGCCGAGACGGCTGCGCTACGGTAAGCGGTTATTTAGGCCATGATGCAAGAATTCTCGGCGCTGGACGGCGCCATCCTGATCGATAAGCCGGCGGGACCCACGTCTCATGACGTAGTGGACGCGATTCGCCGGCATTTCAATATCAAAAAAGTCGGCCACTGCGGCACCCTCGATCCCAATGCCACCGGTCTGCTCATTATCGTGCTGGGCCGCGGCACCAAGCTCTCCGAAAAGTTGATGTCCGACGACAAGCTTTACCAGGGGAGCATCAAGTTCGGTGAAACGACCGATAGCTACGATGCAGACGGAGAATTGGTTGCTTCCTTACCGGTGCCGCCGCTCACCGTCGAACAGCTCAATGAGGCAGCGACACCCTTTATCGGGGACATAATGCAAATTCCGCCCATGGTATCAGCCGTCAAGAAAGAAGGCGTGCCCCTCTATAAACTGGCCCGCAAAGGCATCGAGGTGGAGCGGGAGCCACGGCTGATCCACATCTACACCTTCCGCTTCTCTGCCTACCAGGAGCCGGTCGGCCTTTTCCAACTGGCCTGCACCAAAGGGACCTATGTCCGCAGCATCGCGCACGAGCTGGGCCAAAAACTGGCCTGCGGCGCCCATCTGAAAACCCTCCGCCGCGTCACCTCAGGCAAATTCGAGGTGGCACAGGCGGTCGAGTTTGAACAGGTGCTCCAATTCACGCCGCGTGACCTCGAGCAGCATGTCATCCCCTTTCTGAAATTGACGCAGGGTGGCGCTTGACTGTGAATTGGGTTAATTGAGTCAAATCGGTTACCTGCGACTTTGAGCGGATAGCGGACCTATTTGACTGATTTAGCTCAATTAACTCATTCAACTCAGTTTAACCCGGTTAACCCTTGATGAAAATCATCCACGCCGCGAATGAGTTGGCGCCCGGCACTCGCAAAGTGTGCCTGGCACTCGGTTTCTTTGACGGCGTGCACCTGGGCCACCAGCAGATCATTCGCCAGACCCTCGCCGATGCCCGGCAGCACGAGGCCATCGCGCTGGTGTTGACCTTCGATCGCCATCCCAACACCGTCGTGGCGCCGCAGCGCGTTCCGCCCCTAATCTATTCTCTGCCGCGAAAGCTCCGCGCGCTCGAGGCCTTAGGCGTCGATACCCTCCTGCTCATCCATTTCGACAGCCCTTTCAGCCATCAATCCGGCGAGGAATTTGTCCGCAGCCTGGCCGGCGCTCTCGGTCAAATTCGAAGCATCTCCGTCGGCGCTAATTTTGTCTTTGGCCACAAGCGCAGCGGCAACGTGGACTTGCTGAAAGCGCTAGGCGCAAAATTGGGTTTCTCCGTTCACGGACTGGCGGCGGTGTCGCTTGACGGCAAAGCGGTGAGCAGCACACGGATTCGGCAGGCGATATCGGCAGGCGAACTGGACCGGGCCGGCCAGATGCTCGGGCGCGCCTATTCACTGGCGGGGACAGTTATCCGGGGCGACGGCCTGGGCCATCAATTGGGAGTTCCAACCGCTAATATAGATACCACCGGGCTGGCCCTGCCGCCCAATGGAGTTTATGCGGTTCATGCAGAAACCGGAGGCAAGACGTGGCGGGCCGTGCTGAACATCGGCTATCGGCCGACGCTCCAGAACCCCCAACCGGAACTGCGAGTCGAGGCGCATTTGACCGATTTTCAAGGCGACTTATACGGCCAGGAACTCGAGTTGATTTTTGTGGAGAAGCTGCGCGAAGAGAAGAGATTTGACTCGCTGCCGGAACTGCGCGACCAGATCGCAAAGGATATTCTCGAGGCACAGAAGCGGTTTTGAATGCTCGACAAACGGGCGCCGGCCGAAACTATCCGGAGTTGCTGGAAGGCCAATAGCTTGGTAGGATTACTGCCAAAGCCCGGCAACACCAGGATATTAAGATGTGCATGTTCAGCGAGGTTAAGCGTATTTCCAGGGCGAGCGGGCATCTGCAGGCAACAATTCTGCTCGGGCTCTTGTTCGGAGCTTGGGTTTCCGAGGCGCAAAACCTCGCGCAGAACCCCGGATTCGAAACAGGTGATACCTCCGGCTGGTTTGCTTTCGGGGCGCCCACTATCTCCGCCCAGACGGCGCAGGTGCATTCCGGGATTTATGCCGCGCTGATTCAAAACCGCACCGCGACCTACAACGGGATTGCACAGTCAGTGCAAGGAGTGATTCAGCCGGGCCAGCCCTACAATATTTCCGGATGGGTCCGTCTGCCGAGTGGAGCAGGGCAAACGATTCAGATGACGATGAAGAAGTCGGATGGCAACGGAGATACTTATACCGCCCTGGCGTCCGGGCCGGCAACCATCTCGGGTTGGACGCAACTCGCCGGGCAGTACAACCTCAGTGTGTCGGGTACCCTCAGTAATTTGGTTCTCTACTTTGAGATGCCCTCCAGCAGCACGGCGGATTTCTATGTCGATGATCTTTCAGTGACGGTCGCCAATGCCGGAAACGCCGGCACCAACGGCATCTCGACGGTGAACTGGACCGATGTTCGCCAAAGAATCGACGGTTTCGGGGCATCATCGGCCTGGCGGAGCAGTTGGAACTCCAGCGTGGCCGACATGTTCTTCTCGACCAACACCGGCATCGGCCTTTCGCTGTTACGCACTCGAATCGCGCCTGGAGGCACGACCGTTGAAAACAGCATCATGCAGATGGCGCGGGATCGGGGCGCCAGGGTTTGGAGCACGCCATGGAGTCCGGCAGCCTCGTTTAAAACGGCGAACCAGAACGGGGTCATCAGCGTCAACGGCGGCGGTTTCTCTGGAGATTACCGGGGTTACGCGAGCCAGCTCGCCGGTTATGTCGTGAGCATGGAGAACACTTACGGAGTGAGCCTTTATGCCCTCTCCATCCAGAACGAACCCGACTTCAACACCACCAATTACGAGTCGTGTGTCTGGACGGCTCAACAATTCCACGATTTCGTTCCGGTTTTGTCCGCGGCGCTCGCCGCCAGCAATGTCAGCGCCACCAAAATTATCATACCCGAGAGCGACGTTTGGTCCGGCGATACGAATCTCTACGTCACGGCGATGAATGACGGCAGCGTCGCGCCACTGGTAAGCATTATTGCCGACCATAACTACGTTCAGGACAATAACACCGGCGACCAACTCGCGCCCGCGCCGATACCGTCCTACGGAAAGGCCGTCTGGGAAACCGAGGTATCCACGGCGGACGCTTTCGACGGCAGCATCACCAACGCCATGTATTGGGCGAATCGGATTCATGCCTTCCTCACCGTCCCACAGGTCAATGCCTGGCATTTCTGGTGGTTATCCGCGAACGGCAATGACAACCAGGGACTCGCCAGTTCCAGCGACGTGCTCGCCAAGCGCGGATATGTGCTGGGCCAGTACAGCCGGTTTGTGCGTCCGGACTACTATCACATCGGCGTAGTCACCAACCAGGGAACCGCGTTGGTCAGCGCGTTTAAGGAACCAATCTCATTGAGGTTCGCCATTGTGGCGATTAATTCGGCAACCAATGCGGTCACCCAAACTTTTAACCTCGCCAATTGCAGCCTGGTGAGCACGGTAACGCCGTGGATTACGTCCTCCACTTTGTCGCTTGCCAGCCAGGCCGCTGTGGCCGTCACTAACTCCGCCTTTGCCTACCAACTCCCCGCCATGAGCGTCGTAACCTTCGTTGGCCAGGCCAGCAACAGCCCGCCAGCGATCGCTTCGGTCAGCAATCGGACGATTAACGCGGGTATAACCCTCATGCTCACCAACACCGCGACCGATCCCGACGCTCCGCCTCAGACCCTCACCTTCAATCTGGTTCAGGGACCGGCCAATGCCACACTCAATGCCACCAATGGCATTTTCACCTGGCGCCCTTTGGTCCAGCAGGCCGGCTCAACCAACCTGGTAATGGTCGGTGTGACCGACAACGGTTCCCCGAGCCTGGCCAGCACGAACCGCTTTACCGTGACGGTGAACCCGCTCAATCGCCCCGCGTTGACTTCCATCACCGCCGGCTCCGGGCAGGCCAGCTTAACGATTGCCGGCGATGCGGGGCCTGACTATACCGTGCTCACCTCGACGAACCTCTCCAACTGGCAGGCTTTGTTTACGACCAATCCGCCGGCGTTGCCGATAACATTAGTGGTTACGAATGGACCCGCGCCACAACGGTTCTATCGAATTCAGCTTGGGCCATAGGTGCTTCGGATTTTCTGAGGAGAATCCAGGTGAAAAGCGCTTGTGCTTTTCACCGTGCCTCCGTAGCTTGCGCCCGAAATCAGTCACAAACGAAGGCCCGGTGTGGTCTCAAACTTTTCGTTTCCAACCAGAGTGCTGTTTGGCGCGGGCGCGCTCGGCGAACTGCCGGGAAGACTGGCCGGCTTAAACATCCGGCGACCTTTGCTGGTGACGGATGCGGGCGTGCGGACGACCGACGCATTCAAAAGGGTCTCGGCCGTTTCGGGGGGAACGTGGCCGATTTTTTCAGGCGTCCAGGCAAACCCAACCAACGACGACGTGGAGGCTGCATTTGCGGCTTACCTGGAGCAGAAATGCGACTCGGTCATCGCCCTGGGCGGAGGCAGCCCGCTCGATGTCGGAAAAATTATCCGGCTGCGGGTCAGGCGTCCGGACAAATCGCTGGCCCAATTCGATGGCGACGCGGATTGGAGCGGGCTGCCGCCGCTCATCACCATTCCGACTACCGCCGGCACGGGAAGCGAGGTCGGACGGAGCTCGGTCATCGTGCTCGACAATCGGAAGACGTGCCTCTTTCATCCCTCCCTGCTAGCCAGCCTGGCGGTCCTGGACCCGGAACTGACCACGGGCCTCCCGCCCCGGCTGACGGCCGCCACCGGCGCGGATGCGCTGACGCATTGCATCGAATCGTTCACCTCGCCGGTCTTCCATCCGTTGTGCGACGCCATTGCGCTTGAGGGCATCCGGCTCGTGGCCGAAGCGCTGCCGCGCGCCGTCAAAAACGGAGGCGATGTCGAGGCGCGAGGCTCGATGCTGATGGCAGCGATGATGGGCGGGATCGCCTTTCAGAAGGACCTGGGCGCAGCCCATTCCTTGTCCCATCCCTTGTCCTCCCTGTGCGGATTACACCATGGAACGGCCAACGCGCTAACCTTGCCGGTAGTGATGGAATTCAACGCGGCGCGCAAACCGGGCCTTTATCAGCGGGTGGGCGCCGCCTTCGGTCTGGCGCAACCCGATGACGCCACAACGATCCGGCGCGTGCGCGCGTTTTTATCGGACATCGGCATCCCCGCGGGACTGGCGGCACACGGAGTCAAGCCGTCCCAATTGGACGCGCTAACCGAGCAGGCCATCGAAGACGCCTGCCATCTGACTAACCCAGTGCCCGTGACCAAGGCAGACCTCCGAAGACTGTATGAGCTGGCAATGTAAACCACTTGGTTCGGAAGTGGAACGCTGATGAAAATACCGAACCAGCTTTTTATCAATGGCCGATTTCAAGGCGCGTCTTCGGGAAAAGTCTTTTCCCTGGTCAACCCAGCCAATGAAGAGCTCCTGGGCGACGTGGCCGCCGGTGACGAACGCGATGTGGAAACCGCGGTGGCCGGAGCCGAACGGGCTTACGAAGACGTCTGGCGCGATATGGCGCCGGGGAAGCGCACCGAAACTTTGTTTCGCCTGGCGGCCTTGATGCGCCAGCACGCCGAGGAACTGGCCCAGCTCGAAATGCTCAATATCGGCAAGCCCATTTCCGATGCGCGGGATGAGGTCGGCCTCGGCGCCAGAATCTTCGAGTATTACGCCGGGGCGGTGACGAAGTTTTACGGGCAGACGATCCCGGTGGCGCGCGGTGGATTTGATTTTACCGTGCCGCAACCGCTCGGAGTGGTTGCCGCGATCGTGCCATGGAATTTTCCCTTCCCCATCACTTGCTGGAAGGCCGCGCCGGCGCTGGCGACGGGCAACTGCGTCGTGGTCAAACCCGCCTCGCTTTCCCCCCTGACGGCGCTGCGGCTCGGCGAACTCGGGGCCGATGCCGGGCTGCCGGACGGCGTGTTGCAGATTGTGCCCGGCCCGGGCGGCCAGGCCGGCGAGGCCCTCGCCCGGCATCCGCTCGTGCGCAAAATCTCTTTCACCGGCTCGACCGCGGTGGGGGCGCGCCTGATGGAAATCGCCGCACGCAGCCTCAAGCCGGTCGCGCTGGAACTCGGCGGCAAATCCCCGAACATCGTCTTCGCGGATGCGGATATCGAGCAAGCGGCGGCCGCCTCGCCTATGAGTGTCTTCGCCAATACCGGTCAGGATTGCTGCGCGCGCAGCCGGGTGTTCGTCGAGCGTGCGGTCTTCGAGCAATTCGTCGAACGGTTTGCGGAGGCGACGGCCAGGCTGGTCGCCGGGGATCCTTCGCGAGCGGAAACACAGCTCGGCCCGCTCGTCTCCGCCCACCAGCGGCGCGTAGTCAGGGAGTATTTGGAGACCGCGAAAATCCCGCGCCATAAAGTTATTGTTGCCGGCGGCGAGCTGCCCGCGAAAGGGTTTTTCCTGCAGCCGGCCATCGTGCTGGGCTGCGAGCCTGACGAACGAATCTGGCGCGAGGAAATATTCGGTCCAGTCGTTTGCATCCGCCCGTTCGACCGCGAGGAAGAAATGCTCAAGGAAGCCAACGCCTCGCCTTATGGGTTGAGCGGTTCGCTCTGGACGAATGATTTGCGCCGGGCGTTGCGCGTAGCCGGGAAAGTCGAGAGCGGCGTACTGAGCGTCAACTCGCATTCGAGCGTCCACGTCGAAACGCCGTTCGGAGGCTTCAAGCAGAGCGGTTTCGGGCGCGACCACGGCATGAAGGCGATGGAAACCTTCACCGAACTGAAAAATGTTTATATCCCCGCCTGAACCGCGTCGGTCAAAAACCGGCGTCCGCGCGGGCCGCTAAGCCGCAAACCATGAAGCTGCCAGAACTGAAAGCCAGAATCGCGGCGAAAGACATCGACACGATCGTCGTTGCCTTTCCGGACGTTTTTGGGCGCCCGCTCGGCAAACGGCTGACCGCCCATCATTTTCTCGACGCGGTGGCGCGGCACGGAACGCACGCCTGCAGCTATCTGCTGACCGTAAACATGGAAATGGACCCGCTGGCAGGCTTTCCGTTCGCCAACTGGGAAAAGGGCTATGGCGACTTCGAGTTGAAGCTCGACCTGGACACCTTGCGGCCGCTGCCTTGGCAGACGGCCACCGCGCTGGTTGTGTGCGACCTCTTTCAGCCCGGGGGCAAGCGGGTCGAGGAGGCGCCCCGTTCCGTCCTGCGCCGGCAACTGGAACGGCTCGCCAAAGCCGGCCTGACCTGCCAGACGGCAAGTGAACTCGAATTCTTTCTGTTCAACCAAACCTGCCATTCCGCCTTCATTGGCCGTTACACGTCGCTCGCGCCCGCCAGCGATTACCGGATTGATTGTCATACCCTCCAACCGGCCCGCGAAGAGTCGCTCATGCGCGCCCTTCGCAACTTCATGGACGCGGCCGGAGTGCCGATCGAGTCCTCCAAAGGCGAGTGGGGGAAGGGCCAGCACGAGGTGAATTTCGTGTATGCCCAACCGCTGCCGATGGCCGATGGCCACACTCTGTTCAAGCAGGCGGCGAAAGAAATCGCCGACCAGCAAGGCAAATGTGTGACTTTTATGGCCAAGCCCGACGCCGCCGAGGTGGGCAGCAGTTGCCACATCCACTTAAGCCTGTGGCAAAAGGCGAAGAACGTCTTCTGGGACGCCAGGACCCGGCGCGGCTCGAAATACTTCCGCCAGTTTCTAGGCGGCCTGCTGAAGTATTCCCCCGAACTCTGTTATTTCTTCGCGCCGACGATCAACGCGTACAAACGCTTTCAACCGGCCAGTTGGGCGCCTACCAAAATGGCCTGGGCCTTCGACAATCGCACCGTTGGGTACCGCGTGGTGGGCCAGGGCAATTCCTTCCGCCTCGAGAACCGCATGCCCGGCGCGGATGCCAATCCCTATCTGGCTTTTGCCGCCATGCTCGCCGCCGGCCTGGCCGGCATCGAGGAGAACCTCGACTGTGGCGAAGTTTACCCAGGAAACGCCTACGCGGACCCCAGCCTGCCCGCCCTGCCCCGCTCGCTCCGCGATGCGGCCGCCCTCCTCGAATCCAGTAAAATGGCACGCCGCGCGTTCACCGCTCCGGTAACGGATTTCTACGTCCATACCGCGCGGTGTGAAGTCCAAGCGTTTAACGACGCGGTCACCGACTGGGAAAAAGTGAGATACTTCGAGCGGATTTGACCCGCCAAACGATTCATGCGAAAGAGGGCGACATATCTGAACAGGAGACAACAGAGAAAACCGAGATCAGTGGCGATGAGGGGCTTGCTGCAATCGGGAAGGCCAGAACCGGCTCTCGCTCCGGGCGATCCGGGAAGGCATCGTCCTCCCGCTTCATTCTCTCTGCTTTCTCTGTTTCCTCCTGTTAGACTGCCGTTTCTAGGTTCATGAGCGCGACCAGCGAGGAGCCGAAACGCCAGCCGGCCCCGGCGCTCTCCGAAGACGAGCAAACCCTGCGCCGCCTGGGTTACCAACAGGAGTTGTCACGGCGGATGACGCCCTTTTCCAACTTCGCCATATCCGTCTCGATCATTTGCATCCTTGCCGGGGGCATCACGTCGTTTCAGTACGGTTTTTGCTCGGTCGGGGGCGCGTCGATCGGCCTGGGCTGGCCGTTGGTCTGCTTGTTTTCGATGACGGTCGCCTTGAGCATGGCGCAGGTCGCTTCGGCCTTTCCCACCGCCGGCGGACTCTACCACTGGGCCGCCATCCTCGGCGGCAAAGGCTGGGGCTGGATTACGGCCTGGTGCAACCTCGTCGGCCTGATCACCGTCGTCGCCGCCGTCAACGCCGGCACGTATGATTTTCTTTTCGGCGCTTTTCCCTGGCAGACGGCCGGCCACCCGGCCGCAATCAAGTTGGCCGTGGTAGCGGCCCTCACGCTTTCGCAAGCGTATTTAAATCACCGCGGAATCCGTCTGACTACTATGCTGACTGATTTTTGCGGCTACCTCATCCTGGTCACCGCTTCCGTTTTGACGCTGGCGATGCTTTGGCGCGCGCCGCATCTCGATTTTTCCCGCTTGCTCACCTTCGCCAATTACAGCGGCCTGCCGGCCGATGACCCGGTCCTGCCGCATTCGAACAGTTTGCTCTGGCTCTTTGCCCTCGGCTTCCTTCTGCCGGCTTACACCATCACCGGGTTTGACGCGTCGGCCCACACCGCCGAAGAGACGATGAGCGCGTCCGTCAGCGCCCCGCGCGGCATCGTTCGTTCGGTCGCGGTCTCGGCCGTATTCGGCTGGCTCATGCTGTCGGCCATTGTCCTGGCCATCCCGAACTTCGACAAAGCCGCCGCCCAGGGCAACAACGTCCTTTATTGGGTCATGAACACCG
Source organism: Binatia bacterium (assembly GCA_035566895.1). Taxonomy (GTDB): domain Bacteria; phylum Verrucomicrobiota; class Verrucomicrobiia; order Limisphaerales; family UBA8199; genus DATMQA01. The sequence continues at coordinate 17,587 of DATMQA010000216.1, read as the reverse complement.
TCCTGCCGAGGCCGTTGGCGCTCCTGCTCTATCTCAACATTGGCCTGACCCAATACCTTTGCGGTTTGGCGGGCCTGACTTCAGCCTCGCGGATGATGTACGCCTTCGCCCGCGATGGCGGCTTGCCCGGTTCGGTTTGGCTGCGCCGCGTTTCCACCGGCCTCCGCGCACCAGCCACCGCCGTCTGGACCGCGGCGTTCCTGGCCCTGCTCTTCATGGCCTTCGTTCCCTATTCGGCCATCGCGGCCTGTTGCGCCGTGTTTCTCTACATCTCCTATGTGCTCCCCATCGCCGCGGGCTTTCTCGCCTATGGCCGAACGTGGACAAAAATGGGTCCCTGGTGCCTGGGCCGCTGGTATCGCCCGCTGGCCGTCATTTCTGTCATCGGCTGCCTCGGCTTGATCGTCATCGGCGTGCAGCCGCCGAACCAGATTGCGCTCAAGATTTTAGGCGGGGCCGCGGCCGTGATGGCCATCGCCTGGTTCGCCTTCGAGCGAAACCGGTTCCAGGGGCCGCCGCAGATTACCGAACTGTGAGTGAAACCAACGGGCAACTGACACACCTAACCTTTCGAGTGGCTTTTGATTTACCGCTTTCGTTCCGTCGGGATAAGCTGCCTCAGTTACGCGTCTGAAGAAACCCCATGAAGTTATGAAAAAAAGAGCAGACAAATCGCACGCGGTCGCCGTCGCCGACCTGCGCGGCGTCGAGACGTTTGACACCAACGACATGCTCCTTCTCGCGCGTGGCCCAGTCGAGGAAGTCGCGAGAGCCTTTGCCGCGCAGAAGAAGCTCAAGACCCGGCACCCCGACGCTCTGGGCCAGACTGTTACTCTGGCCGATCCTTCTTACCTGGTGCTGCGATTGACAGGGCACGACTGGAGCCTCATTGCCGCGTGCGTCTTCAGCCCGAAGACCTTCTTCAATCCGGCCGACGCGCAGGCGCTTTCCAGGATGCTCAAAGGCAAAGTCATCTTCTTTGCTAACAGCGATACGGGCAGCGCAACAGAATACGAACTGTTCGACGCGGGCAAGAGCCTCGAGCACTTCCGCTGCGTTGAGGACGTGGAATTCAAATCGAGTGTCCGCAAGGTGGCCCCGCCCAGGGACGGGCCTGACATTTACACTTCCGTGGATGCTTTCATGCGCGCCCAGGGAGCGTTCGCCCCCGCCTGCAGCATTCACTTCCAATCGGGCTGGCTGCAAGCGGGCCAGAAATTCACCCTCGCCGCGCAGGATGAAATCCCGGACGAAATGATCGAGCGGATGGATTATTTGGGGTAACCCGTGTCTCAACCAAGGCTTTGGTTAGTCATCAATAACATGACGCCGAACGGCCTGATGCATCCGTGAACTAAAAGTGCGCGGAGCGGCGTAGCTAAAATGCTCTGATACCGAGCGCTTAATCCACCTGGTAAGCAGGCCAGATCCAATCTCCCTGAGTGGCATCGGGGACCTTGGTTTGCTTGTCCAGTATCACTTTGCCGCCCTCATCCTGCTCGTTCCACCCAACCGAGTAGAGTTGGAATTGGTCGTCGGGCGACAAGCGATATTTCATCGGCTTGCCGGTGATGACATCGCCTGGAGTGGCGCCAAGGAGCTGTGGGCCGACGGCGTCCAGGCTTTCCGGGAACGTGCCGGTAGCCAGCCGATGGCGTTCCAGGGCGCAGGCGAGGACCGTCTGGTTCACCCCGTTCTGGGCCAGGGCCGCGGTCAGTAACAGGAAACGCGCACCTCTCATCACGGGAGCTACGACCAACTCGTGCCCCAATATAGGGAACGTGGGATGACACGCCCGCTCAATCAGCCCGGGCCGGATGCATCCCGCCGCAAGGTCGAGGCCGGGCGCTACCAAATCATCAAACGCGCGGTGATAGGAAATCTGTTCCAAGTACATCCAGCCCCCGGGCATGTGTTGGAAGACATAGGTCCTGAGCTTATCCGGAAAGGTCGGCCCCAGCCGCCAGCTTTTCACGACCGACGGATCCTTGTGGACGAACTCGAAGACGCCGTTACCCGCCGCACGTTCCGAGCAGAGGTACCGTTGCGCATCCGACAGAGTGAACGGCTGAAGGCGGCTTTGGAAATCGCGCAACTGCCCCTCCGACCAGCGGTGGTCGGCCAGTCCTTCCCAGATGATTTGGCGCGCGTTGAACAGGATGACGTTGCGGGCCGCAAAGGAACTTGGGAACGGCTCATCCCGCAAGGCTCCGGCCAGGTAAATCATCAACGCGACGTCTTCGGCTGCGGCGGAGCTGTTCTGTAACGCGAGCTCCGCCGAACCGCGCCACGCCAGAACCCGGCTGATACGCTTGAGCACCGGCAGATGCGGCTGCGACACTCGCCAGGCGTAATCCTCGCTGTAGCTAAGGTTGAACCGCGCCTGTGGCCGGCCGCTGGCAACGCGGAGCTCGTCGAGCACCGGACGGTATTGTTCGAGAGCATCGAGGAGCCCTGCGGCCAGTTCGCTCCGGGCGCGCTGAATTTGCTCCGGCTGGCTGCGAGTGCCGGCTCCCGCGTGCTGTTTCGCTTTGTGGACCAGGCCCAACGCTTGAGCCAGGTCAGTTCTTTGGCCCTGGGCCATCGGGGGCACCGGGTCGCCCGCGCCTCTTTGCTCGGCGTACGGCGCCTCGGTTTGGGCAAAGCCGGCGACGCGGTTATAGGCCTGGAGATCCCGGGGTGTGTAGGTCCCGGGAAGGTAATCGAAAAGCGCCGCGAAGAACGGAGTCGTCGCAAAGTTCTCGGCGTCGGCCACGGGTGGGGGGGCCATTCTGCGCCAATCGAGGTCCACTCCCCTTGAGGCCAAACGCCGGCGACAGTTTTCCCAGGCTTTTTTGCTACGGCGATTTTCCTCGGCGTAGAGCAGCGCCACGACCACTGACAAGCTCGCCAGGCCGAACAAGCTCCATTTTACGGCGCGCCGGAGAATGGACCGTGAGGACGGCTTCGGCGTTTGCGAGAGTTGCCTCATGATCCGGTCTTCCTCTTCCTCTTTCTCTTCCTCAACCGGGGGCGACCGGTGCCAAGCATGAAGTCGCTCATGGCTGACTGGGCAAAGCGGCTTGCAACCGCTTCAGGTCCTGGAGGTCGGCGGGATTAGCCGCCAGCTGGCCGTGCATCTCAATGTCCTTCGAGTAGCGCCATTTCCAATGCTCGCAATGGCCATCGGCGAAAGACAGATTGGCGCCCTGATTGTGGCGATGCGAAGGACCGTTCTGCCAGAAGTCGGCCGGGTCAGGGTACAGCAGGAACACCCCGTCATCGATGATCGCCTGGCACTCATCCAGGAAAACGAAAATGCCGGTGGGGCTGGGCAACAGCTCGGAGTAGCGAACCACGTTCCCCGGCAGGTAACCGCCATAGATTCTTGCATCCAGGCCGCCATCCAAATACGCATCCATCGAATAACTGCGCGTGCGCGGCGTCGAGGCGCCAAACACAGTCGAGCGATCCGCCGGGCAATGGAAAACCGCCGTATTCGGCGTGTAGGAATACAGCGACCCCTGCTGGATGAAGGCCGGGTCAGCGCTCGCCTGCGCGTTGCCCGTGACCCAGGAATTGGACGTGCTCAGGCAACCTAACAGGCCAGTCCCCGTCATCTTGTTCTCGGGCATCATATTGTTGTGCTCACCCACGTACATCGCCCAGGCCGTCTGGAGTTGACGGAGGTTGTTGAGACAGGCGATTTGGCTCCCCTTGGATTTCGCCGTCGAAAGCGCCGGCAGCAGCAATGCCGCCAGGATGGCGATGATGGCAATCACCACCAACAGTTCGATGAGCGTAAACGCCCCGCGGCGTGGTTTGCAGGAATGCGGGCTCATGCTTTCAGGTTCTAACGGATCAGACACCGCGGTGCGACATTTTTGTATGCTGCGGTCGATTCGCTCGCACCCCGGGACTCCCACAATAGACAAAATGGTACGGGTGCCGTCACGGAAAAGCTGAAAGGTGAAATGAAGAGGCTTTTGCGTACCGTCAGGGACGCGCGACAATAGCCCACTCGTTTCAATAGTGCGTACCCATGCACCGCGAGAACAAGTCCCGCCAGGGACGGTCTGCTTGCGGCAGGACACTTTCCAGGCAGGTCGAAAAATCAGCAGGAAATAGCTTGTCCTCTCTAATCAATTGGATTAAGAAATGAGCGTTCCCCAACAACTGGGCAATCGCAGGCTCGCAGTAGCTGCTGTTCTGAGCGTGTAACCTCCTTGGCCCGAATCCATACGGGCGCTCAAAAATCTTAACGAACGCAAAGGTTCCGCTGTGAAAATTGCCACGCTCGCCTCTAATTGTCACAAAAAGGTTACAATCTCGTTACGGCTGGTCCTCGCCAGCCTGGCGGTCGCCGTCTTAGGCGGCCTGCCCCGGCAAGCCGACTGCCAAGTGATGGGCTATTACAACGTGACCGTTACCAACGGTTACAACTTCATGGCCAATCCGCTCGACCAACCGCCGGACAACAGCATTACCAACGTGATTCCCTCCGCACCGGATGGGACCAAGGTCTATTTGTGGGATGTCCCCACCCAGATTTTTCAGCCGCCCTCCACTTACTCAATCTGCTGTGGCTGGACGGTCAATGTCCAGTTGCCGCCGGGCAAAGGCTTCGTGGTTTATGCCAATACGGGGGCAACGCTCACCTTTGTAGGCAATTTACTCGCGGGCAGCTTGACCAATTCCGTCGCCGGAGCCAATCGGCTTTCACTGCTGGGGTCCAAGATTGCGCAGGCTGGACCACTTTCGGGCACGAACTCGTTGCAGTTCCCGGGCACGGACGGCGACGATGTTTATACCTTCAGTGCCACCCGCCAGAGTTATTCGGATGCCTTCACGTACATCGCGGGTTACGGATGGTCCGACCCCAACCGCGTCGTCGGCACTAACGGCCCGTTTATCGCCATCGCTCAGTCCTTCTTTGTTCGACATCCGGGGCCGGACACCAATTGGGTGGTGAACGTTGCCCAACCGGCTTCCCCTCCACCGTCCACCAGCCTGAAGGCGGCCAACGGCTCGGCCACGCCCGTCATCAAACGCCTCACCACGAGCGGCGGAGCGGTCACCTTACAAATCTCCAGCCTGGGCGGAGGCGCCTATAACGTCCAGTTCTCGGCCGACGGCCTCAACTGGAGCACTGTGGCCCAGAACCAAACCGGCGCGACCTGGACGGGACCTTACCGGGGCGGGGCGCGGGGCTATTACCGGCTGATCAACCCTTAAACGTGAAAGGAGGACGATACGAAATCTCAAATGACCCATTTTAAAGCGACCGTGCTTCCTCTCGCCTTTCTCAAGACCAACCTCCTAAGATTTATGAGTATGAAGGGGTTCATCCTCACCGTTTCTCTCGCCAGCGCTTGCCTGAACCTGAACGCTCAAAACGAGGGCACGGTGACTTTTGGCAACAACAGTTCGTGCAAACTGATCAATGCGCAGACGGGCAATCCGGTGACAACCGCCGACGGCGTTCGGGTGTCCATGGTTTGGTCGCCCGCGAACTCGAATCATTTTACCCAGATTGGCGGGACCATAACCAACGTCGGATTTCCTCTGCCCGGTTTGTTTGTGGGCGGCACCCGCACGACCGGACCGGCGACGCCGGGCGGCGCGACGGGTCAATTCCAGTTGCGGGCCTGGGCCGGTGGGTTCGCGACTTACGAAGAAGCGGTGGCAAACGGCACGGTCCCGGTCGGACAATCGGCCATCCTCCAAGTGCCGACCGGCAATCCCAATCCAACAGGCGGACTGCCCACGCCGCCCGGGTCCCTCTTCGCCAGCGGTCTGCAAGGCTTTACCTTGTCTGTTGGTTCGCCGCTGGTCTTGAGTTGCGCCAGCAACAAGAGCGTTCAGGCCGGCCCCTGCTCCGGTGTGATGACCCAGCCGGGCTATTCCCTGCTGCACGTTTTCGCGGTGACGAACAATGACGGACAGAACCCGCTCCCGGCTTTAATCCAGGGCAACGACGGCGCGTTGTACGGCACGACCGAATATGGCGGCAGCAACGGAGTAGGCGCGGTGTTCAAGGTGAATCCGGATAGCAGCGGCTACGCGGTTTTGCATCATTTTTCCACGAGCGGCAACGGCGGCCAGCAACCCGAAGCCTCGCTGTTGCAGGGTAAAGACGGGATGCTCTATGGTGTCACTGCAAACGGCGGCGGCGGCGCGGGAACCGTGTTCAAACTCAACCCGGATGGCACCGGTCTCACCGTGCTGAAAAACTTCACCGGCGCGAATGGGGCTGCTCCCGAAGCCGCCTTGGTGCAGGGTTTGGATGGTTTCCTCTACGGTGTGACCGTCCTCGGCGGCAGCAGTTCCGCCGGAACGATCTTCAAGCTGGATACCAACGGGAATAATTTTGCGGTGCTCAAGAGTTTTCCCGGCGGGAATGAAGCGAATCCGGAGGGTGCAGCCCTCGCGCAAGGGAGCGACGGCACGCTCTACGGCGCGACCGGCCCTCGGAGTGGCGCCAACGGCGTAGTTTTCAAAATTAACCCCGATGGCACCGGCTACGCCGTGCTCAAAACCTTCACCGGCAGCGACGGCCAGGAAGCCGATGGCCGGTTGCTATTGGCCAGCGACAACATGCTTTACGGAACCACCAGGTTTGGCGGCAGCAACGGGCTGGGAGTGGTGTTCAAGCTCAGCACCAGCGGCAGCAATTTCTCGGTCCTGAAAAGTTTCGGCAACCTCGACGGCACTGGTCCCGAATCAGGATTGATCGAAGGGTGCGACGGCGCGCTCTACGGGACGGCGCCTGGCGGTGGCACCGGCGGTGGCGGGACAGTGTACAAGCTGAACAAAGACGGCAGCGGGTTCACAGTGTTGTGGAATTTTCAAACCGCTGCCAACGGCGGCGGCCCTACTTGCGAGCTGCTGTTGTCCGGTGACGGGACGCTGTACGGAACGGCGTCGTCCGGCGGCAGCGGCGGCGTGGGGACGGTGTTCAAACTCACGGGCGGCCTGGGCTGGAGTTTCGATCCGCCAACCGTGGCGGATACCTGCTGCACGAACGTCACTCTCACTGTGCTCAACACCGTGACCAACGGCAGCCCCCCTTCCCAGATGGTTGTAAGAACCTGGCAGGCCACCGACTGTTGCGGCAACAGCACCACGTGCAGCCAGACGGTCACCCTGGTGGATAATCGGCCACCCCAATTTTCCGGCACCCCAACCAACTTGACCGTGGCGGCGGGGCAGGACATCTTCCTGAGCCTGCCGGTCACTGGCGCGCAGCCGCTCTCAAACTACCTGGTCAGGAGCACCGGCAAAGTTGGTGCCGTCTCCAGCAACGGCACCTTCTTCCTGCCAGCCATCTTGCCCTCCGATGCCGGCCAATACTTTCTGCTGGCTTCCAACACGTTCGGCGTGGCCACCAGCGCCGTGTTCCAAGTCCAGGTGACGGCGCCGGCCAACGTTATGGCACTGCTCGATGCGAACAACATCCTGAAAATCATCGGCACGGACGGCAACGATGACGTCAAAGTAATGCTCTCCCCCTCGAACAATGCCGTCCTGCAAGTCGTGGATCAGGGCACCTCGAATGTTTGGGCGTTCCCTACTAACGCTATCTCCCGGATCATGGTAGATTTGGCCGCCGGAGCCGACCGCGTTGTGTTCAGCGATGAAAACGGCTCGCTGCTGAGTTTGCGCGAGCCGGAAGTGATGCAGGATAACACGCGAGCCTTCGATCTATCGATTTTTGGTCCCTCCGGTCCCGCCGCCTGGTGGAGCGGAGACTGCCCATCGAATATTGTGGTCACCTGCGCCGGCCCGAATGGGACCGATGTTAGTTTCCCGGAGCCGGATTTCAGGTGGCACAACCTCTGGGCCGATTCGCCGGCCGACAGGATCAGCATAATCGTCGCCAATATAAAAATGATATCCCAAAACGTCGTCACCGCCACGTTCCCGTTGGGCACCACACAAGTTAAGTGCACAGCATATTATTTGGACTTTTGGAGTGAGGACCATAATCACGATTGCACTTTCAACGTCACGGTCCTGGACCAGACGCCCGTGTTGTGCCACCCACTTACTAACGCCTTCTCCGCAAACTTCAATTCCGGCTCGCCGAACGGCATGACGCTCTACGGCAACGCCCAGGCGGGCGGTGGTGTGTTGAAGCTCACGCAAAACCTCAACAACCAGCTCGGCGCGGCGGTGCTGGACGACTTCAACCAAGGCAACCTCATTAGCGCGTTCAACGCCAGCTTCGATCTCTTCATCGGCGGGGGCACGTCCCCGAGCGCCGACGGTTTCAGTTTCAACCTGGCTGCGGACCTGCCCGCGACGCCAACCCTGGCCAACACGAGCGAGGAGGGGATGGGCACGGGGCTGACGGTCGAATTCGACACTTTCACCAACGGCACCAACGATCCGATCGGGGTGTCGCTGAAGTTCGGGGGGCAGCAGGTGCTCCAGACCGTGGCGATGCAAACCTCGGAGGGGCCGACTGGCAGCACGTTTGTCCCTGTAAACATCAGTCTGGGCTTCGACGGGATGGTGACGGTGAGCTACAACGGTTCGGTGATCATTCAAGTCAGCCAGAACTTCTTTGTGCCTGCGCCTGGAAGCCGCTTTGCGCTGGCGGCGCGCACCGGCGCGTTCAACGACAAACATTGGGTGAAAAACCTGAGCATCCAGGCGATGAGCGCAAGGGCGACTCAGGTCGTCGCTGCCAATTCGAGTTCGTGCGGAGCGATCGTTGCCTTCGACCCGCCTTGCTTCCAGGATTTATGCGATGCTCAAACACCCAATATCACTTTCAGCCTGCCGAATAACACCTACTACCCGGTGGGCACGCAAACGGTTTGCTGCGTGGCCACGGACCCTGCCGGCACCCCCAGCCTCTCGTATTGTTTCACGGTAATCGTACAGGATACCACGCCACCCGTTTTGGATTGCAGCCACGTCCCGGTCATCATCAGTGAGAAGTGTGTCGATATCGTCCCGGACTTCCGCAGCCACGCGGTCGTGACCGACAACTGCACTCCGGCGAATCAAATCGTGCTCCGGCAGAACCCGGCGCCCGGGTCGGTCCTGGCGCAAGGCGTCTGGCCGATCACGATTATCGCCTGCGATGACGCCGGCAACTGTGTCCAATGCACCACTCCCGGCGTATTCATCGTTGCGGGCCCCTCGTCGCCTCTCGCTGGCTTTTACAACACCGGCGTGGACAATAACGGCAACCCGCTCCCGGGCGGCGCGGCGGATTCTCACTTTACGTTGGGCACGGGTGTGGCAAACCCCACGGTCATTGACACGCCTTCGTGGTACTACAACCTGCCCGACGACGCCGTTTCCCAATGGATTGGCCTGAACGCCAGTGGAACGGGCGCCGCCGGGGATTACGTTTACCGCGTGACGTTCACCGTCCCGTGCAACGAGTATTTGAGTGCCGCCCCGGTGGTGAGCATCGGCGGTCGCTGGGCCACGGACAGTTCGGGAACGATCCGGGTAAACGGGGCGCCTGCCAACCCTCCGCAGAACACCCCGGCGGCGGGTTATAATGCCTGGACCCCCTTCAGTTTGACGAGCGGCTTTGCGGGCGCACCCGGCCCATACACAATCGATTTCGATGTCACGGCCCTGGGCGGTTCCCCTGCCTATACCGCCCTGCGCGTCGAGTTTACTAACGCCGTCTATCGCTCCTGTACCAACTGCCTTAGCAACCCGACGCCACCCTCACGAATGGTCCTATGGCTGCCCTTCGATGAAACGGACACCTCGGGCGTCGCGCAAAACGTCGTTGGCGCCGTCAACGGAACTTATTCGGGCCAGGCGGGTTTGCCGTCGGTGAACAACGGATTTGTTGATCGCAGCCTGTGCTTCAATGGCGTGGACCAGGCGGTAAGGGTTGCCTATTACGCGGACATTGATGAATCCTTGGGCGATTTCACCATCGATGCCTGGGTCAACCGCAACCCGGGTGACATCGGAGGCGGCCTGCGCCAGATCGTGGACCATCGGATTGTTACCAAGATAGGGACGGCTCAAGGCTATGCGCTTTACCTGGACAATAATGCAAACGGGGCGCTCACTTGCGTGTTGAGCGATGGGGTCCATACCGCGCTAGGCGCCGGCAGCCTCACTGTGCCAGCCGATGGGCAATGGCACTTCGTCGCCACCGTTATCCGACGGGCCTCCGACCACCAGGGCGTGCTCCAAGTGGACTCCCAGACGGAGACTTTCACGACCCTGCCCGTCGCCGGCATCTCCATCGCCAACGCAAATGGACTGACCGTGGGTGCCAAAAACGATCCGCCTTCGCCACCAGCCGAAGGTTTCGATGGCTGCATCGACGAGGTGGAAATCTTTAACCGCGCGCTCCTCGGAGGCGAACTCTACGCGATCTTTAATGCGGGCAGCCGAGGCAAATTGAAGTTCACCTGCGCACTGTCGGGAGTGGCTTTTTGTGGGAACGATGCCACCACCACCGTGAGCGCGGGGATTTGCAACCGCAGCACAGAGCCGGAAACCTTCCTTTACGGCCTGCACGGATTGCTGCCCAATTCCGGCACCCTGAGCGGTCCGCTGGCCATCGGTAATACCCCGGGCTATGTGACCGTCAACCCGGGGCAGTGTCAGACCGTCACCTTCACGGTGCAACGGCCTCCGGGACTCACTTACGGCAAATCTGGCGCCGTTCAATTGGAAGTCTTCGGACAAAACACGCACCAGGCTTTCAGTGCGCAAAGCACGGTTTACCAGCCGCTGATCATCAATTGCGCCATCCCCTACTCGGGCGGAAATGGAGGCGAAGGGCTTTCGGTGGCGCTCCGTTCTGGCACGGGAGGAGTTGCGGGAAGCTTCACGTTCGGCCCGGTCATGCTGGCAAACCCATACTACACGAACATAGTCCTGAACTACCGCGTCCGGGTGGCAGGCCCGCTCGGCCTGGACGACCTCAGCGTCATCAGTTTGGGCGGCCTGCCGCCCGGCACCTGGGTCAGCAATTCGGTACCGTTGGCTCCCGGGGCGACCACCCCCGTATATATCCAGGGCCAGTTTCTCATGAACGACCCCGGACAGACTTATCACATCTGGATTGAGGCGAACCTGTCCGGCGCTGGCGGGATGGATCCGCTTTACGATTTGCCGGTGACGGAAGTTTATCCTGCGCAATTGGAAATCCATCCGGTCCCAGTCATTCTGGGCACCAACACCGTGCCGGGGACAACGTGGCCCGGCATCTTTTGGACCGGCCCGGGCGTCCTGCAAACCACTCCTTCGCTGGGTGGACCTTGGACCGACCTTCCGTCGGCACCCAATCCTTACACCGTCAATCCCACCAACTCGGCGATGCTTTTCCGGTTGAAACAGTGAGCAGCACGGTCTCTTAAGATTCCCGCAGGCGCATTTTCGGAAGCAGCTTCAGATTGTTGGGGCCATGCAACACGCTGGCGTCCGCATTATCGCCGGGACCGATGCCCCCAACCCCTGCTGTTTTCCCGGGTTCAGTCTCCACGATGAACTGGGTCTGCTTAGCAATTGGGAACCAACCCACCAACCTGGGCAGCCAAATTGTGGCCAGGAATGGAACGGCGAACGCTTCTGACCCCAGACGGGGACCACAAAACAAGACGCACTCGCCAACCGGATCGACACCCCGGTAGCCGGCCAGGCGACTGCTCGTCGTGTCCTACGGTTCGCGGGCGGGTGTCACGAGACGATAATAACGTTCTGGTCCCGGAGGAGCATCCGGAATAGCGACCACACGGCTGCTCGGAGAAGCCTGCACGTTAGTTAGAGTCAACCAGAGGCCGGCCGGCCAGACATTCGTGGACAACGAATCCTTGTACAGAATGCTGTAGCTCCTCTCGGCGTCGGCATGGAAGGTGAGAGTGGCCTGGCCGGAGCTGGCACTGATCTGGTCGATGCGCAGCAGTTCGATTGGGAGCGCGACATTAAGCACAGCGGGCCCGCTGATGACCGTGAAGCCGGGCATCGTGGTAAGCACCACCTGGTAGAGGCTGCCATTGTTGGTCAATTGGGCAGCCGTCAGGATGTAGGTCGAGTTGGTAGCGCCTGGAATACTCGTAAACGCGGCGTCATTCGTGCCTTTGCGCTGCCATTGGTAGGTGATTTTTTCAAGCGCCCCCACTTGCGAGACAGCCGCAGCCGTTACACTGAAGGTCGCCGGTCCACCTGCAGTCGCCGACTGGTCTTCGGGCGGCACCAAAGGCACAGGCACATCCGGCTCCGGGTTCGGAACATGGATACTTAGAATGATGAAGGCAACCAGACGCCCGGTTTCGTCGCGCAGATCCGCTGCAGTGAAGCCGTAATAGGTGTTCTGATGGTCCTTCGGGAAACCGGGCGGCTTGTTGCAAATCGTGCCATCCATATGCTTGGGCGTTTCATTATGCCAAACCGGGTTGCCCAGGACCGCATTGGACAGGTGGACTTCGAAACAGACGTCGAAGAAACTGTCGCCGCAACCCGCAGGCGCGAAAGGAGGGAGATCCAATCGCCCCGCCACCGTGTTGGTAAACTCGGTGATCATGCCGGTGGACCGAAGGAACGGGGAGCGGTCGGGACGCCGTACTACCAGATTAATCGGGCCAAGGGAACTGGTGCCCTGAAGGTTCAACGACACCATTTCGGTTTCAACCTGGTCGAGGCCGTTGGTGATTGTTTGTGCGGTTTCGCCAGCCAGTCCGACATCGGCATAAATGGCTGTCGGACCGCTTAAGACCACCGTTTCGGTGCCGCCATTAGGCAGGGCAATCACGACCGCGGCCAGGGACACCGGGAAGTAATCCGATTCCTTCGACAGCAGCGCAAAGGACAAATCCAGTGTTCGGGGATTGAAGGGATGAGGTGGTGGATAATGGAGGTCCACCCAGGGCGCGTGACTGTTTGTGATAATGGCGCTGAAGGTCGCGTCGTCGAAGTGGTGATCGTTGGTGACGCAGGTTTTCCAACCAAAGAGATTGGTTGTGCCCGACGCCGAAACTGAAAGCCAGTAGATGGTGCCGGTGGTCTGCAGAAAGGCGAGTTCAGGCACGACGGTGAAATGATAGGAATAAATGTGGGTGTCCACGCCCAGGGCGAGCGGCTGCGTCGGGTCCAGGAAGCGTTCCGTGCAGCAGGACCCCGCGAGTTCCAAGGTGTAGGGATTGGCCTGCAACGGACCAAAATCGAGTGTCCACTGGAGCGTGTCCGGGTGGCTGGGCTGGCCGTTAGTGGCAGGCTGATCGCTCCAGAATGACACGGTCATGGTGGCATTGGAATCAAACCGGTCATCGCGCCACGAACCCCAAATGTAAATGTCGGTGATCGGCCCCGAGTTAGTGCACAGGAAATCGTCGGCCAACATGGGCGAAGCCGTGCCGCGAGTGGCGAGCACATCCAGGCCGGTGGGGCTGCTGTCAGGCCGTTGCAGCCACTTGGCCAACGGCGGCACGTTGGTAATCGCCGTCACCGCCTTGGGCGGAAGGAACTTGGGAAACACCGCGCCATCACCGGCGAAGCTTACGCCGGGTTCAGAGGGAGCAAAATCGTTAGTGCCGTCATAGTTCGGAAGGAATTCAAGGTACCTGCTGTTGTCGTCCAGAAACTGATCGCCATTCACGAAGTACGAGGCGGCCACGTACCATTTGGTGCGGCCGTGGGGGTTCTTTCCCGGCTGTCCTATGTATGTTTGGTCGTCGGTGAGCAGTTCAAGCGCCGGGACTTGCAGCAGGTGATCGAGTCGGTGCCCCGGCCCGTCATGGCCAGGATCGGCAGGGATGACCGTCCCGTCGGACAGCTTTCCGCCGGGAAAGTGATGATAGCCGTGAGCCCGCTCGAACACGCCGCTCTTGTTCATGATGCCAAGATGCATGTGGGCCGGGACAGTCGAATCGTCATCCAGTTCGCTTACGGGACCGAAGAAATCCTGATCTTCGTTGGCCCAATCGTTGTAAGTGTCCTCCTTCTGCGGGGGCAAAAAATTCTGAGAGGGAAGACCGGTGCCGCCGACCTTAAAGGTGTGCTTCAGCTCGGAACAGCCGATGAGAATCAGAGGACCGTTATCGATCTGCTTGAAGACGAAGAACTGGAGGTGCGGATGCCTGCCATAGCAATTATTCGTAAGCACGTAGGTTGGCGGGAGCGGAAACTTGTGCTCGCGCTGAAGGCCCTCTGAAAGGCCGGTAAAGCCCATGATGTTGGTTTTATCGAGCGGGTTTTCGGTCGCCTCATTGGCGGTGATGTAAGCCTGGTTGTCTGTGATCCAATCATTGCCCGCCTGCTCCAGGACGGTATATCCCCAGGGGATCGCTATTCCGTTTGTCGGCTGCATATTTCTGGCCGTCGTGTTAAACGTAAGGCCGACATTGCCGTTAACGATCCGCGCCCCCGGACCAACCAGGGGACGGTACGTCGCGTCGCTGCCAACCAGGCGAACCCCGTAAATATTGGTGAGGCATAGGAGGTTGGTGACAGCGGCCCGAGTTGGGAGCCCGGCGGCCGTGAGCAGCAGTACGCCGGCAAACACCGAATAGTGTATCGGTGGTTTCATAATCTTGGGAACAAGCTAGATCTTCCGCCCGGAAAATACTTCTTTGAAATTGCGAAGTTAGGCCAGCGCGGCCCAGGGTTTATGGGACCGGTTGAAGGCGGAAGAACATCTGAGAAGTAGTGTAGGAAATGAAGGCCCAAGTGGCACCCAGCGGCAGCGTGGGATCGGGGATGCCGGTAACTTCCGCATTGGTGGTGTTCGGTATGCAGAGTTTGGACCAGTTGGTGGACGCCAAATCGGAGGTCTGCAGGATATTGTAATTCGTGGCTCCCGGCGGCCAGGTCAGCAGGATACCGCAGCCAAACTCTTGCGCGGTGAGTTGGGTGGCGCCGGCGGTAAAATTCGGTGGTGTGTAGGCGACTTCCTGCGCCGCGCCCCGGACAATCACCGCCGCAACGAAATTCGGGTCGAAACTGGTGTTGGGAAGGCCCTGGAATTGAAGCTCGATGGGTGCCGGTGTGGTGCCGTCGGTTGTGGCGTTGTAGAGCAGCATGTTGTTCACTGGAACCTGGTAGGTGTAGGTATTGGTGAGCAGCCCCGGTACGATTGGGTCCAGGTCAAATACCGGCACATCGCTGTTGGTCACCGGTTGGAGCGGAGTTAAATTTGTATAGCCGTTGATGATTAGCTGGACGCCTTCGGGGATCGGTTGCAGGGTCGAAATCTGCAACAAATCCACCGGGTCGTGGAAAGCATCGAGTACATTGTTCGTATCTGCCAGCACCGCAGCGTCACTGGACAGGTCGGAACTGTTGGTGCTGGCCAGGAATGAGACCAGGGCCTGTTCAAACTCACCGATCGCATCAAAACCTGCCTGAGTTACGGTGCCGTCGTCATTCGTAACACTGTCGGGAAGGAGTTTGAGGACGAGATTTGGGTCCCCGAATCCCACCTTAACATTCTTGTCGCTACGGCACCCGTGCCCGGTGAAATAGACGAACAGATTTGCGGTGTCGAAATTGGTGACGGCGTTTTTGAAAAGGTTGCCGGGCACCGCGTAATCGGCGAATTCCTGTTTCGGGGGCTTCTTGCCATCTGAACCGGACGGGGCGTTGATCGTTGGGACCGCGTCCAGCGTCTCCGATTTGTCGCCCATCGGCCCCGGTGTCAAAGTGTATTTAGGCAGGCTGGCGTTCCCGTCCGCATACAACCCGGTGAAGTACAAAACCGCGATGTTGTCCGCCGACACCTTGTAAGCGCCGGTCAGCAGGTTATACATCCGCGAGATACAAGCGCCGAAGTCGGCCGTGGGAGTGCCCTTAAACTCGGGCACATCCCATTGAACCAGGATCGCATATTGTTGAACGTTGGTGGAGTCCGGGTTCAGCGTGCGCGCGTCGGAACCGGCCCCCGCTGAGTCATATACGGGATGCTCGACCGCCTTTGCCGATTGAGCGAAGTTAGCGAAAGTGGCGCCGGTGGTGACCACCTTCCAGGAGGTGGGTGCTGCCGGAGGGGCAGGGACAGGCGTAACCTCGAACCAATCCCCAGCGGCCTTCCCGGGAGGGACGTAATATACCCACAACCCTTTCTTGCCGGAGAGCGCCCCGTCAACGACCGGGTAGTACGCCGGGACGATATTGACCTGGGGCACCCACTGAGTCACTGCTCTGCCGTTGATAATCTGAACGACTGGTACCACGTACGTTATCGGAATGGGAACCACCATGAAATTGATGGGTTCACCCGGAGCGGCAAAGCGGTCCTTCGGAATGTTTCCCTTCCCGTTTTTGGCGGTCAAATAATGCTGCTTCATTCCCGTGGCTGGTTTAACCAGCGCGTCGTCCCTCCAGGCGCGCGAAAAGTTATCCGATATTCCCTCGGTGTTCGGCGGCACGATGCCTGCCAGGTACCACGAGCATTCGTCCGTTTTCGCCGCGGAGCAAAAGGTCCAATCCGCCGCCGGAGGGTCGGCTTTCAGATTCTTAAGGAATCCACCGGCGAAACACTGCTGCATGAGAACGTCAACGGTCGCATAACCTGGTTGCTTCAGTGTTGCCGCCAAAGTCGTATCAATGACCGCCACCTTGACCGCCACACCCTGCGTTCCTCCTTTGAGCTGGGCGGCCTCCGCCGCGCCCCGAACGTAGGAGTGGTCGGCCCGTCCACGGGCGCGGCTGGCTGGCAGAAGCAGGCAGGCCAAAAGGAAGAAGGTCCCAGCGCGCAGATTGTTAGCGAAGGTTTTCATAGATGAGTTTTCTGCGGCTATTCCGGCTGTTGGTTGGGCAGCACACCGTCAACCCGTGCCCAAATGGTAGCTTTTTCATTTACCAGGCTATTCCGACAGTATTGAGATTACCCACTGCCGCCGCGGGGCGCTTCTCCGGAATTGCGATTTTGAAGCGAGAGGCCCAAATTTTCGGTGAGTTACCGATGACGCGGAACGCGTAGGGTCCGGAGCCAAAGTTTCTGGCGCTGCTCTACACGGTGTTCACCTGCGTGTCATCGTGGTCTTACCTGGGCGCGGATTAAAGCGGGGGTTCGGTTATGAGCGGCCCAGCGGCGTCTCGTGGTCGGAGTGCTTAGAATTGAGCGACAAAGGTTGTCTGACGGCGGACAGGGCGCTGGCCCGGGCATGAACGTGGCGGCACCCGCGCGGTCGGGGTGGGCGTTCCGACTGCATCGGTGCCCCGTTCATTTGACGCCTGGCGGGTGAGCGGGATTTTCTTGCGGCCGAGGCTTCCCGGTATCGAGGACCCCAGCCAGGGCAAGATTCATGCCCCCGGGCAGGTGCTTGCGCGCCAACTCCCTAAAGTCCTCCCAGCCGTCGTAGCACAAGCTCATCTTCAATTTGCGTCCCGAGCCCTCGAAGGTGATCTCGTTGTCGCCCCGTTTGCTTCGCAGACCGCTGATCTCTTTCCAGCCTAGACTCGAGCGCGACCCAAAGAGCGAGTATTTGACCAAGCCCTCATCGGACACGACCACAAACTCTCGAAAAGCTTGAAGCGGAGCAAGGACACAGACAGCGGTAATTCCAAACCACCCGACTTTCACTGCGATCACCAGCCAGCGAGATTGGCCCTCGAACACTCCCGGAACAAAGTAAAGCAGGCAAGCCACGGCCAGCATGAAAAGCGACATCAAGCT
>DATMQA010000215.1:0-25446 GCA_035566895.1 Binatia bacterium | reverse complement strand
GCTGCTGTTGGGGCTGATGATGTGGGACAAACTGAAATAAGATTGTGCCAAACCGGTATGGACAAGCGCGGCGGAGTTATGCAGACTAATCCAGAGTTGCCATTGACAAGGCAAAATATGTTGAATAAGACGACCTAAGCGACGACCAACCATGCAGGCAAGCACTCAGGCAATCGCCCACCCGCACCTCGACGAGGACCACCACGCCGGGGCCGGCTTCTGGAGCAAATACGTTTTCTCGACCGATCACAAAGTCATCGGCATCCAATACGGATTCACCGCGCTTTGTTTCCTGTTCTTCGGCTTTTGCCTCATGCTGATGATGCGCTGGCAGATTGCCCATCCGGGCGAGCCCGTGCCCCTGATTGGCCCGTGGTTGACCTCCCTGCTGGGGGAGAACATGGCCGCCAAGGGGATCGTCTCCCCGGACCTCTACAATTCCTTCGGCGCCATGCACGGGACGATCATGGTCTTTCTGGGAATCGTGCCGCTGGCCTTTGCGGCCTTCGGCAATTACCTCGTGCCGCTCCAGATCGGCGCGCCGGACATGGCCTTCCCCCGCGTCAACATGGCCAGCTATCAGGCCTATGTCCTCGGCGGTATCATCATGTTCTTCAGCTTCTTCATCCCGGGCGGAGCGGCCCAGGCCGGTTGGACCTCGTACCCACCGTTAGCGGTCGCCATTCCCACGGATGGGCAGACCTTTTGGATTATCGGCATGGTGTTTCTGATCACCTCCTCCCTGCTGGGCGCGGTTAATTTCATCGCAACGGTGATTCAACTCCGGGCGCCCGGGATGACCTGGATGCGGCTGCCGTTTTTCGTTTGGGCCCAGTTTGTGACGGCTTTCCTGCTGCTGCTGGCGTTTCCGCCCCTCGAAGCCGCGGCGATCATGCAATTGATGGACAAGGTCGCGCACACGAGCTTTTTCCTGCCCACCGGTTTGGCGGTGGGCGGCCAGTTGGCGCATATCAGCGGCGGTGGCAGCCCGCTGTTGTGGCAGCACCTGTTCTGGTTTTTGGCCCACCCGGAAGTGTACGTGTTGATCCTGCCGGCCATGGGGATTGTGGCCGAGATTATTGCCAACAACACGCGCAAGCCGCTCTGGGGTTACAAATCGCTGGTCTATTCCGTGCTGACGATCGGCTTTTTGTCTTTCATCGTTTGGGCGCACCACATGTATCTGACCGGGATGGGGACCAAAATCGCCACTTTTTTCCAGACCACGACGATGATTATCTCGATCCCGTCGGTGATCATCCTGAGTTGCCTGTTCATTTCACTGTGGGGAGGGGCCATTCGGTTCAACACCCCGATGCTGTTTGTGATGGCGTTTCTGCCGATGTTCGGCATCGGGGGCCTCACGGGGTTGCCGCTGGGCTTCGGTTACAGTGACATTCACCTGCACGATACTTACTACGTCATTGCGCACTTCCATTACATTGTCGCGCCCGGAACGATCTTCGGGCTTTTCGCGGGCATCTATTATTGGTTCCCGAAGCTCACCGGGCGCATGATGAACGAGTTTTGGGGCAAGGTGCATTTCTGGTGCTCGTTGATTTTCATGAATCTGATTTTCCAGCCGATGTTCGCCCAGGGAATGGCCGGCATGTTGCGGCGCATGGCGGACGGAGGCGCCAATTACTCGCAGGCCAAGGTGCCCGGGGCCATCGGCGGGCTCAGCGCTCATACCATGGGCCTGCACACCTACATTCTGTGGGCGGCGGTGGGCCTGGCGCTGGCTCAAATCCCCTTCGTCATCAACCTGTTCTGGAGCATTAATAACGGGAACAAAATCACCTCGGACAACCCGTGGGAAGCCACCACCTTGGAATGGCAGACGCCTACGCCGCCGCCCCATGGCAACTTCGCGACGGCTCCCTTGGTCCATCGCGGGCCCTATGAATACAGCGTGCCGGGAAAGGTGAGAGACTTCACTCCGCAAAATGAAGCGGACTGAGGCTATTACTGACCACTGATTACTGATTACTGACCACTGGCCACCATGGACATCCCCTATACGATCGAATCCCGCCCCGATACCGGGCTCTACAACGCCAAGGTTGGCATCTGGCTGTTTCTGGCGTCCGAAGTGATGCTGTTCGGCGCGCTGTTTTCGTCTTACATCCTGTTGCGGGTCGGTGCGCCGGAAGGTTATTGGCCGCACGGCTGGCTCAACATCCCCATCGGCACGGCTAACACCGCCGTGCTCATCACTTCGAGCATCACCACCGTTATGGCCTGGGCCTCATGTAAGATGAACCAGTTCGGCAAGTTCAAATTCTATCATGCCTGCACCCTTTGCCTCGCGTTGACCTTCGTCTGCATCAAGTCCTACGAATACCACGACAAGTTAACCCATTACTCCGTGAAGCTCGCCGACGGCAAGATTGCCGATGGCCATCTCATCGAAAAATCCAAGGACTTCGACCTGGTGCAGAAGACCGGTTTTGTGGTGCTTCACGGGCATGTGGTCGATCTGGCCAATAAACAAGGCGAGGAGCTCCAAAAAGAGCTGAAAACGATTTACGACCTGCGGTCACCGGAAGGCCGCGCGGTCGAGCACAAAGAGCTCAAACTCGAGGCCGCGCAAATCGCCTCCATGGAAACCTACGGCCCGTGGCACCACGCCTACACCGCCATCTATTTCACCCTGACCGGCCTCCATGCCCTGCACGTGATTGGCGGCGCTATTGTCATCGGCTTCCTTTGGGGACCGGGCAGCAAGCTGTGGCAGAAGGACCCCGAGCGGTTCACCAACCGCATCGAGATTTCCGGCCTGTTCTGGCATTTCGTGGACCTGGTTTGGATCTTCCTGTTCCCTGTCTTATATTTGCTCTAAGTTTATGGACGCCCATTCGCAACCCGCCACCGTGAATCCCGCGCCGCCCGCCCCGGCTGTCCACGACGAACATTTCAGCCAGCATGTTCGCCGCTATCTCTTCGTGTTTTATGCGTTGCTGTTCGGCACTGCCATTACCGTCGCCGCCTCCTACATTCCATTCGGAAATCGCGCCATCAATGTCGGCGTGGCCCTCTTCATCGCTTCCGGCAAAGCGTTCCTGGTGGCCGGCTATTTTATGCACCTGATTTCCGAGCGTAAAATGATCTACGGCATCCTGGCCTTCACCGCCTTTTTCTTCATCGGATTGATGTTCCTGACCCTGGCGTCGTTTTCGGATTTTCCGCGCCATACGGTCACCCATTGATTATGTCGCTAAAGGCCTTTCATTTCGTCTTCATCATGGCCTCGATTGTCCTGGCGTTTGGGTGCGGCGTCTGGGGCCTGAAGGATTACTGGTCGCCCAGCGGCCGGCTCTCCGACCTGCTGTTTGGTTTGGGTTCGCTCGCCGCCGGCGCCGGCCTGATCTTTTACGAGCGGTATTTTTTGAAAAAGCTTAAGAAAGAGAGTTTCCTGTGAGACAGCCTTTCAACTTTCAACTTTCAACTTTTAATTCTCAGGTTCGACGAGTCAGCCGTTCCCGGATTCCTGCCGCGCCTTCGCTAACGTCCGGCCGGCCATTCTCCCTCTCCCCAGGGGAGAGGGCTGGGGTGAGGAGAAACAGGGCGCACCTCGGTCACTTGACCGCACCCCTTTTGCTAACCGTCGTAATCAGCCTCGCCCTTCAGCCCTGTTCTGCTTGGGCCTGCGCGGCCTGTTACGGGCAGGATGGGGGGCCGCTGGCCAGCGGGATGAATTGGGGCATCGTCAGTTTGCTGGGAATGATTGTTCTCGTGCTCGGTGGCGTGGCGGCTTTTTTTGTTTACCTGGCGAAACGGTCTGCCGCCCTTTCGGCTGCCGCGGCGGCCGGAACGATGCTCCAAAGTCCGCGGGCTGAGGCCAGGTGAGAAGAAAGGAATCCGATGATGCAAAAGCTTTTAGGATTACCGGTGGTGGCTTCCGAACACGGCCGGCAGGTCGATGATCTGATTATTTACGTGCATTGGCTGATGATCGTGCTGTTCGTCGGTTGGCTGGCCTACTTCGCCTACGCCCTGTTCCGGTTTCGCCGCTCGCGAAATCCCAAAGCGGATTATCACGGCGTCCGCAACCACGCCTCCAATTACCTCGAAGGCGCCGTCGCGCTGGTCGAGTTGGTGCTCCTGATCGGCATCGCCATCCCGTTTTGGGCGCGGGCGGTCGATAAATTCCCTGATAAAAAGGAATCGACCGAGATACAGGTAGTCGCCCAGCAGTTTGCCTGGAATGTGCGCTATCCGGGCAAAGACGGGGAATTCGGGCGGCAGGACATGCGCTTCGTCACTGAGCAAAACGTCTTCGGCGTGGACCCGGCCGACTCCAAGGGCAAGGACGACGTCCAGACCCTCAACGACCTTCATGTCCCGCTTGTCAAGAACCCGGACGGCAAAACCAGGCCGGTCATCATTTACGTCTCCTCCCGAGACGTCGTCCACTCCTTCAAAGTCATCGCCTTGCGCGTGACCCAGGATGCGATTCCCGGCATGCGGATCCCGTTGTGGTTCCGGCCAACGCAGGAAGGACGGTTTCAGATCAACTGCGCCCAACTCTGCGGGGTTGGCCATTCGAGCATGACGCAGGGGTTCCTGACGGTCGAAAGCCAGGAGGCGTTCGACAAATGGCTGGCCTCAAAAGCCGCCGCTCCCGCCGCCGGCAGCCTCGAATAAAGGCAATCTCCCCCACGATCAATCCCTTGCATGTTCTATCGCTTAGTGAGCCCAGGCAGCAGACCTGACCGCGGGCACTAACTTGGGTATCATGAACCAACCACCCCGGAGCTTTAAGGGGCTGCTCTGGACCGGACTGATCCTGGGCGGGGCCACCGTCCTGCTGGCGTTCCTGATGGCTGCGCTCAAAGCCCAGCAAGTCGCTCTGGGAAAGCCGTTGCCCGTTCTTGCTCAGGTCTCCGACTTTACCCTCACCAACCAGAACGGCCACGCGGTCTCGCTGGCCAGCCTCCGCGGGCTGGTGTGGGTCGGCGATATCATTTTTACCCGTTGTCCGGGACCCTGTCTGAAAATGACGCGCCAGATGCAGGAGTTGGAACAGGCGTTGCCGCCGAAGAGTTCCGCTAAACTGGTTACCCTGACCACCGACCCTGACTTTGACACTCCGCCGGTGCTCAAGACCTACGCCGAGCGCTTCGGCGCCGACGCCAGCCGCTGGCTCTTCCTGACCGGAACCAAAAAGCAAATCGCCGGCCTCGCCATTGATTCGCTGAAGCTAACCGCGATTGAAAAGAAGCCGCAGGAGCGGGACTCGGCGCAGGACCTCTTCGTTCACAGCACGATCTTTGTGCTCGTGGATAAGCGCGGTCAGTTGCGTGGCATTTTCGAAACGACTGGCGAGGGGATTGACCCGCGGCAGGTCCAAACGCAAATCCTGGCGGCGCTCCGGCGCCTGGAACACGAGCCATGAGCTTTTCCGACCTGCCTGCCGTCAATGCCGCGCTCAACGGCCTGGCCGCGGTGTTTCTGAGCTTCGGCTACTATTTTATCCGGAATAAAAACCAGCCGGCCCATCGTAACTGCATGCTCGCGGCGTTTGCGGCCTCGGCGCTCTTCCTGGCGTGTTACCTCACTTATCATGGCTACCTGGCTTTTCACCTGCACCAGGGCCCAACCAAATTCGTCAACCCGCCGTGGTTCAGGCCGATTTACCTCGGCATTCTGCTGACCCATACCTCGCTCGCAGTGGTAATCTTGCCGCTGGTGATAATCACCTTGAGCCGCGCGCTCCGACAACGATTTGATCGTCACCGCGCCATCGCCCGCTGGACTTGGCCCCTCTGGATGTACGTCTCGGTGACCGGCGTGCTGATTTACTATCTGCTCTACATCAAATTCCCGCAAAAATAGTCAGGAAAATTGTTACTTAACCCGCCTTGAGGCATGGACACACTCGGTCTTTCCCTTCTTAAGAGCAGGAAGCCGGTGTCCGTTACTGCCCCCGATCATTCTTGTACTACCTACCTATCCGTCAAAGTTTGCGCAGCTTGGGTAAATCTCTTGCGCGTTCGGAAAAGTGGTGTTCCTCAATTAACTCTTTTAACCCCAATTAACCCATTTAACCGACGTGGGGCCTACTCCGTCGAGTTGAGATTCTTCAACTCGTCGCGGACCTTCGCCGCGCGCTCGTAGTCCTCGCTCTTGACGGCGTCGTGCAGCGCCCGTTCGAGCCGCTCGCGGGGCGTGAGCGGGCGTTTCGTTCGGATGTCTTCGAGCCAATCCTCCAGCGACAAAACTTCGCCGCTCTGTTCGGCCGCTTCGGGGTCGGAGTGCTCGCGATAAAACGTTCGGATTTGCTCGATTCCCTCTTCGATCTGCTGGATCGCCAGGTTATAGTCGTTCGTTTTCAACGTCTGGCCGGCGTGCGCGCGGGTCAGGACCAGCAGGAGCTGAGGTTGGAACTGCCGTAAGGCCCAGGCTAACTCCTCCGTTTGGGCGTGTTTGCTCACGAACTCGAACACGGCGAGGTTGCGTTCGGCATCGCGCACCACCCCCGGGTAGTCTTCCAACTGGAGCAGACAGAAATAACGCTGATGATATTGGAGCGCTTCGAGCTGGAGCTTGGCGCAATCCTCAGCCTTCAGCTTGAAACCCTCGTCGCTGCCGTGGTTTGCGGCGACATGCTTGTAGAGGCGCGCTTGGTAATATTCGTGCAGCGAGGCGTAGCCGAACGGCCGCTTGCCATCCGGCCGCCCCTCCGCATTCATCTGCAAAAGGCCTAAATCTACGCGGAGTTGCAGCTTCTCCTTGCCGTCACGGGCCTTGAACCTGCGCACGACAACCTGTCCGGGCCGGTATTCCCATTGCTGCAGCAACTGCGAGATGTCGAAGTCAATGCCCATGCGCCGAAAATATGGATGGGAGAGGTGAGTAAGTCAACCAAATAACAACCCAGCGGCCCATGTAACTTTGAAACTATGTAACCATGTAACCCCTGTAACCCTTTTAACCCATTTAACTCATTGGCAACCATGCAACCATGTAACCATTCAACCAGGGCTTGTCTTGGCCCCTCATTTCCTGCACAAACACCCGCATGCCAGCGTCCGCCCATGTGGCCATTCATCCGAGCCAGTTTCCACAACAGGTCCAGCGGGATTTGTTGGAATCGCTGCTCACCCGGAAGGTGAACCACAAGTTTCATTACGACAGCATCAAACAAACCCAGAAATGGCTCGCGCTCCACCAGGCTTATTCTCCTTCCCGCACCGACCCCGATTGCGCGGCGACCTACGAGGGCAGCTTTGTG
Organism: Binatia bacterium; assembly: GCA_035566895.1. Taxonomy (GTDB): domain Bacteria; phylum Verrucomicrobiota; class Verrucomicrobiia; order Limisphaerales; family UBA8199; genus DATMQA01. Next base: position 18,209 of record DATMQA010000215.1, on the reverse strand, counting down.
GCGGCCACCGCGGCTATCCCCGCCCGGCGAGTCCACTTGGTTGGCCTGGGCTGCGGCGGCGGCCAAAAGGACGCACGACTGCTCCACTTGCTCCGGGGTTCGGCCAAAGAAACCTTTTACACGCCGGTGGATGTCAGCACCGCGATGGTGCTCGTGGCGCGCCAGGCCAGCTTGGCCGTAATAGACGAAACGCACTGTTTTCCATTGGTGTGCGACCTGGCCACGACCGAAGATTTGCCCGAAGTGGTCGAGCAAATCACCCGCAACCTGAACCCTGGCAGAAAAGGGGTGACCACCGCCCGGCTATTCACTTTCTTCGGCATGCTGCCGAATTTCGAGCCGCAGACTATTCTGCCGCGATTGGCGGCCTTGGTCCGGCTGTCCGGCCAGTTGCTCCTGAGCGCCAATCTTGCGCCCGGAGTGGATTATGCCGCCGGCGTCCGGCGAATCATGCCCCTGTATGATAACCAGCCGACTCGTGACTGGCTGGCAACTTTCCTGCTCGACCTTGGCGTGGAATCGAGCGACGGCAAGCTGCGCTTCGAAATCGAAGCAAAGCCGCCCGGCCTCGGACTCAAGCGCGTGACCGCTTACTTTCAGTTCAAGCGCTCGCGGGAAATCCGGGTGGAAACGCACCGGTTTCAATTTCAGGCTGGCGAATCGATAAGGCTCTTTTTTTCCTATCGCCACACACCGGAGTTGGTGGGTACCTTGCTCCGGCAACACCGGTTGGCCGTCCGCGAACAGTGGATTACGCAATCGGGTGAGGAGGGTGTTTTTATGATTTGCTCTTCCTCGTAATCCTGGTCGTAATCTCAATCTTAATCTTAATCGTAATCCTTCCTCCCCTATTACGGCCAGATTCCGCTCAAGATTCCGAAGCTGAAAACGCCCTCATCGTCTCCAGCACGGCCCTGGTGCGCGGCACTTCGTGCGTTCGGAACAGGTCCGTCTTGCCCAGCGCGGCCAGCACGGCGAAGAACGGCTCCGCGCAGCGCACCTCCTCGCCGAAGTATTCGAAGGCGTGCGGCAGCGCGTGGCAGACCGGGAACCCGAGCGCGCGCAGCCGGAACGTGTTGAGGAAGACTTTCATTTGATGGCGCATGCGCACCGCGCTGTCCTGTAGGTTGCGGTAATAGAATCCCAGGCCCGGATCGATGACGATTTTTTCCAGGCCGTTGCGCACCGCAAGTTCGACCTGGCGCGCAAAGTATTCGTGCATCAGCGCGACCGGGTCGGCGCTCAAATCGAAGTCTGCCACCTCGCGGACGTTTTCTCCCTGGACGTAGCAAATGATCGCGGCGGCATCGTGAGCGGCGGCCAGCCGGTAGAGTTCATCCGTGCCCGTCGTCCCGGTCAGGTTCAGCACGTTCGCCCCGGCCTCGAGGCACGCGCGCGCAACCGCCGGTTGGTAGGTCTCCACCGAAATCAGGATGCCGGCCTCGCGCAATCCTTGGATGACGGGTAGCACCTTGCTGTTTTGTCCGGCTGCATCCAACCGCGCTGCGTGGGCAAGGGTGGACTCGGCGCCGATATCCACCAGGTCCGCCCCTTGCGCTGCCAATACCTGGCCGCGGCGAATGGCGCTTTCGGCGGTGAGGCAAACACTCTCCCGATACCACGAATCGGGTGAGAGATTGACGACACCCATCAGCGCGGGACGCGAGTTGAACGCGAACGGTTTGCCGCCGATGGAAAATTCCCGCACACGCGCCTGGGCCGCAGCGCGGTTTTTTTCCAGCAGCTCAGCCAGGTGTTCCAGTGTAAGCATCGCGTGCGGTCTCGCGTCCGGGCGTGCAGCTTATTCAAGTCCGCTCTGCCCCGTCAAGCTGCTCCGCGGTTCCGGCGGTTCCGACGCGCCACTGGATGTAGGAGCCGACGTAAGGAGGCTCTGATCTCAACGAAAGATACCGGAGATTTGGGTAGTATCTTAGGACACTACCCGCGGTTCCGGCCGCCGCCGGGGTGAGGGGTTTCTTTCTGACTCGCGCCTCTTTTTCCGGCCGGTCAACCGCCGCGCTCCAAGCGTAGCTGCCGCCACCAGTCCCAAAGCGGCGATGGATGGCTCCGGCACCGGGCCAATGTCATAGATCCAGGTAACTTTCGTGCCGGCGTATGCGCCGTCGGTGATGTTCCCATTGGCATCCAGCGTATAGGCCTGCAGGAGGCTGTTGGTCGGATTACCCACGTCGCCCCAGCCGTTTTCCACCGGCAGGGGCTGGCTGTTGGTGTTATACACCAGGTTATAGGGCACGCCGTAACCGAAACCGTTGGTCAGGTAACCCATCGGCGGAGCGTTGGACGACTGGTCGGGAAGCCCATAGCCCCCGTAGCGGTTGTTATCGGGATCAAGCACTATAATGTTATGGTTGCTCGAGCTGAAGCCGACGACATCCATGACATGATATCCCCACCATTGATTCGTCGCCGACGGTCCCAGTTCGATGCGGACCAGTACATTCGAGCCGGCCAGCAAACCTGACCTCATATTGTTGAAGATCGAAAAGCCCCCGGTGGAGTTGGTGATGGGCGTCATCCCGAGGCTCGCGGCATAACCCTTGTTGCCAATATAGCCATTCATAAACGCGGGATTCGGAGCCTGGTTGCCGCCGGCGAAGTAGATGTTCGTGAAGTTGTTTATCATGCCATTCACCCAGGCCGCGTTGTCCGCATAGAGATTGGCGAAGCCGTTGTTATGGTCGTAGTACATCGCATCCTCGTAGGCGAAGTAGTCGCAGAACCCCTCGTTGAGATAGGTGCCCGTAATTTGGTGCTGATAGAAATCCGGCGAGCCGGGCTGAATCCCGCTCTGGGAGGCGACGTCGTACCAGGACGGTTGCGCGAGCGCGGGAACGGTCCCCACTAACGCAATCCCAAGGCCAACCGCCGAACTAACAAATATCCCTCCCCTGGTGGCCGTACGGAAAATACACTTGACACAAGAATAGAGCAGTTGCGCTTTCATAACTTTTGGCTTTCTGAGGCGCATTATCCGCACGAACCCCGCAATATTGCAAGTGAAAAGTCAAACGCCATTTACTTTGGCGCTCATCGTGATACTACCCAGTCGGTTACCGGAGTTCAGACTGCGGGGTGATGCGTCTCTTTGGCTGACGCTCCGAGGATGCGATATTTGCGTGGTCGTCCTAACGAGATTCACCAGTTGTTTTGACCGTCTGAACCGTCAGGACCCCATGCCGTTCCAAAAGGCCGTTAGCGGACTCTTGGCGTGTGACTTTTGGCGGGTCGCCCCCTGTCTCAAACAAACCAATTACCAGTCCCCGCGCCTCACGGCGTCCGGAGACGGTAGAAACGGCCAGGGTATTTCGTCCACTGGGGATCGCTGAAATAGGATGAGCCGCCGGTGAGGATGTTGGTTCCCACCGGAATCCACACGGGGTCGGCCAGATTCGTGCACGCTTCCACCACGACGACCTGGTTGTTGGTTCCGGTGATGGTGAACCCGAATAGATTCGCCGGCGTGCCAACGGCTTGCGCCTGTGCCTTCTCCGGCGCCGTCGGACGAACCTCAACCGTCAAGTCCCAGCCTGCGTTCCCGCGCGGGTGATGGGCTTCCGCATCGTCGCCGTGGGAGAACTTGGCCTTGCCTTCCAGCGAGAAGTTGTCAAAGGATTGGCCGGAAAAATCGTAAAGCGCCACCCGCCCGCTTGAAAACAAGCTGTTCGTGAACGTCAAGGCCGCCTCCGCCGAGCCGTTGAGGAACACCGCATACCTGTCCCCCGACACCTCGATGTGCACATGCGGATTGAACCCGAAACTCAGAAAGGTAATGTCGCGTCCAGGTCCCCAGTTATTCCCGTCGGTGACCTCGTGCCAGTAAAGATGCGTCCCTTGGATCGCCTGGAAGTTGACCAGAATCCCTTTGACCCCCACGGCGGTTCCTGGTGCCGGCGTGCTCCGCAGCCAAATCCCGCCGTCGCTCACATCATTGATATCAAAGTCCACTGAGAAATCCGTGAGATTGAACGGCAGCGATGAAAAGGCGGCAGGAAAATTAGCTGGAAGTGTGGCTCGGTACACCCCTCCGGCCGCCGACCAGGAGCCCACCTCGTTGCCCCAAAGCGGAGAGGCTCCCGAGTTGAAGTTGTCAGTAAAGAGACTTTTCTCTGGAGTGTTCCTCCCTGGAGTATTGGCGGCCAGCGCAAAGGACACCGCCGCCATGCCAATGAGCCGTGCGCCGGTCAGTGTCAGGTTCTTCATGGTCCGTTTGATTTCGCTTTGGAATTTCGACTCGTCTTCTGCCGGTCACCTTTTCTCCCAAAGAAACTGCCGTTTAAATCGGAGAACAGCGGTGGTAATATACCGGAAGATATTACCTTGGTCAATTAAATTCGCCCGAACGACTGCTTTGCGCGCTATGAGCTACCGCTACCTGCTGACGTTGCTGGGCATCGTTCTCATTGTTCTCGGATTGGTCGAGCGCGGCTGGTTTCTCCTCGCCGTCTGGCTCGGCGGCGATTTCCTCATCCTCGGCGTTGCTCACGGACGAGGCGCTCATGGAGTCTTCGGAAAGCGAGCGAATGGCACTTTGCCGCCTTGGAGCTGGTTATTGTTTCTTCCGTTGCTCCTCTACTCAACGGCCGTCTGGCGTCTCATTCGGCTGTTCAGTCGCGAGCCCGCGCACAACCGCGTTAACGAACACCTGGTCGTGGGCCGTCGGTTACTGGCATCCGAAGTTGACGGCCATTTCGACAACTACGTTGACCTCACCGCCGAGTTCTCCGAGCCGCCCGCCATTCGCAAATCTTCCGCCTACCGCAGCTTCCCGATTCTCGACGGCGGTGCGCCCACCCCCGAGGAGTTGCGCACCGCCGTGGCTGGTCTCCGGCCTGGTCGGACCTTCATCCACTGCGCTCAGGGACACGGCCGGACGGGACTTTTCGCGCTCGCTGTGCTGCTCAGTTCGGGTCTGGCGCGCAATGTCGAGGACAGCTTGCGCATCTTGACGGCGGTTCGCCCTCATGTCCGGCTCAGCCGAGAGCAGCGCCGCTGCATTCAGCTATATGCGGAAAAGACCTCCTGACCTGCGTATGACCTCAACAACCCTTCGATTCTGCCTGGTCTGCATTGGAATCACCGGTGTCGCCATGCTTGTTCTCGGCGCATCCCATTTAATGACTGATGCGCGAAGTAGATCCCATTGGGTTGTGGTCTCGGCATCCGGGGCTGCAAATTGCATCGTGAGCTTGTGGGCCATCTTGAGGCGGAATGGAAATCGCACAAAAAACTAACCCGGCCCACAAACTAAGAGCGGGTGTCATCGTCGTGACTGTGCTCGGAGCTGTCACCGTTTCCGTGCTGTTGCTAACCCACCGCTCGCCAGCGCGTCCGCTGTCACTTCTTTTTGAGCGATACGGCACTGTAACAACGATGGACCTTTCCGATCACGATGTTGCCTTCTTGTGGATCACGAACTCGTCTGCCAAAACTTACGGGTTTGGGATGATGGGTGGCACGAACACCTACTTGCGGGATGCGCCTTTCGGCTTTAGTCGCAAGCAGTCCTCCAGTGACGGCAGCTATATGCCAATCTGTGAGTTCAGAGATCTGACGCGGGGCGGCTCTACCCACCCGCCGGTCTCCTTCGCAAGCCTGGGTCTGTGTATGACTGTTGGGCCACACTCTGCCCGTCGCCTTCGCGTCGCGCTGCCGCCGGAAGGCCAGAAACGAAAAGTTGCGGTGCTCTGCATAGAGCTCCCGCTGCCAGGCACACGGCCGTTTTGGACGACTAGCATTGGCTTGACCGTACTTCGTATGCTGCCGCGTTCCGTAGCCAGAAAAGCCATGCACCGGGACCCCGCAGTGCTGCGGGTTTGGTGCGACCGTGAGTTGTCGCGTGACCCTGAAAGGCTCGAAAAGAGATGAAAACATAACAAGTGAAACCAAGGTCCTATGAAGCGCGGTTCGCGTTCCCAATTGCGTTCGAAGGCAGTCGACAGCTTTCTCGCGGCATTGACCCCGCAGAAGACTTCTCCGACCAGCACGGCGTCTCTCGTTTTTCGTGCTTTCAGAAGAAGGATCAGAAATGAGTGGCCCGGCGTCCAACCCCGCTCCTGGGCCAAAACAGTTCGGCGAAATCCACGTATGCGTATCGGCACCTATTTCTCAAAACCTGCTGAGTTTTGCGCTTACGACCCGGAGACCGTCCGGATTGCCGGCCAACTCGGCGCCTCCATCCAAGCGATGGAACCCGCCTTGAAGGTTGAGCACGTAGGGAGCACCTCCGTTCCGGGTTGTGCTGGCAAGGGTATCATTGATTTGGCGGTTCTTTACCCGGACGGCCTCCTCGCTCGAACCCGGGCGGTTCTCGATGAATTGGGTTTTCAGAGACAGGCAAGGCCATGATTCTGTCTCTTGGCCCCGCACCCAAGCCACGCCGCCCGCACCCCCGCCACCAATCGAACCCCCCAAACCCAAAAATCCAAAATCCCTCCCCTCCCTTCCCTCTGCTGCCTCCGTTTCCTCCTGTTCAACCCGTCCCTTCCCATCGTGCTTTTTCGCTTATTGCCCCATGATTTTATCGCAAAGGACCTGTTGGCGCACGCTCAGGCGGCGGCCAATCCGCTGGGCAGTCCCCGCCGGGAAAGCCCGCCAGGGGACGATGTTGAACGCATGTTGAGTGGCCGTACCCACCGAGCCGGCGTAATCATACCCCGGCGTCTTCCTGAGCTGCTCGGCCAGCTTGTCGAAATCGCCTTCCCCGGACACCACGCCGATCAGGAACGGGAACTCCGAATCATCAATCTCGATGCGCTTCAGCGAGGTGCCGGCGTTTTGGGCGGCGCTTTGGATCGCATTCAGCAGACCTTCGCGAGTGTAAGCCGGGTCCAGGTTCGGTGGCGGGGCGACCGGCTCGCCGAGATAACCAAACAGGACTTGATTGGGTCCCGACGTCCCGGAGGGTTTATGGGAGGAATGCCACCCTTTCTTTCGCAGTACCCAATCGCCCTGGCCGAAATAAACCCCGCCCAAATCGCTTCCCGATCCGGCAGGATAAAAGCTCAGGTGCAGATAGCCGTCCGTGTCCACAGTTTTGATCAGGCGGAACGTGCCGCTGCCTTTGACGACGTGGACGGTCTGCCTGGGGTCAATCGGTGTCGGGCCGCTGTTGTGCGTCGTCGCAAAAAACGCCAGCTTCCCTTCGTCAGCGGAAGCCAGCGTATAGGTGCCGGAAACGCAGTAGCTTTCGTTCGTCGTAATCGTGTCCCTGGTTCCGCGCAGTTCCGTGATCGTGATGCTGTCGCCCGGAGCGAATTCGGCATCGCCCAGTTCAAACGGAACAGCGTAGGGGAAATCGCCTGGGGAGTCCCCGCTGGCGGGCGCTGCCGCGGCGCTTTGGATTGAAAAAGCGGACCAGCCAATGAGTAGAACGAACCAAACAGCAATGGATTTTGTTTTCATAAGAGTGTGTTCTAAAATTGTAGGAGCCGGCGTAAGGAGGCTCTGCTCCATACTAACCATGCCTGAGGATTTGAGCCTCCTCGCGTCAGCTGCTGTAATGGGGTGATTTTTCAAACGCGTTCAATCCTTTGTTTAGTTGTGACGCAGCCAAACTGTCTCTTGCACCAGGCATGGGTTGCAGGTCAACGAATCGACGACGAAATCACCTTCCAGGCGAAAGTTGTACGTGGGGGCGCAATAGGAAAAGTATAGCGCGACCGCGGCTTGGGTAGCGCGCGGATCGGACTTCGCCACCTGCGCGGGCGGGGCATGGCGGCCGAAGGGAACCCCCGTGAGCAGGGAGACAGCGACCAAAAGCGCCGCTACGATTGCGGTCCCCCAGGCCAGGCGAGGCCACCAGGCGAAAAGGCGGACCGCGCCGGAAACTGGCACGGACCCGGTCTCAAAGGCTGTCAGGAGGCGGCGCCGAACCTGGGGGTGAAGCGTCAGCGATTCCGTCCCCTGGTGCAAGCGGTTGGTCAGGAGCTGGGCGAACTGCCGGTTCTGCTGGACAGCTTGGCGGCAAGCGTTGCAAACGGCCAGGTGCGCGTCCGCCCCGGCGCGGGCCCTGGCGGACAGTGCGCCGTCGAGGTAGTCGAACAGCAGATTATTGAAACGGCGGCAGTTCATCGTCTTTCATTTGTTCCTTCAACGCCAAAAAGGTTCAATTCCCCGGGCACGAGCTTCTGCATCTCGGCGATGGCGTAATGAAGTCGGGATTTCACCGTTCCCCCCGAAACACCAAGGTGCGCCGCGATTTCGTGTATTTTCATCTCTTCGAAAAAGCGCAGGATCAGCACCTCCCGGTGCGGCGTTGAAAGCCGGCTCAGGGCCTCCCTCAGCGCCGCGGAGGCGTCGTCGGTGTCGAGTTGGACCGGTCCCTCCTCTGGCACCGAACGGTCCTGCCGGGCCAGTTCATCATTGCAGACGAGCCGCTTGCGCTCGCGGTGATAGTGCCGGGTGAGGTTGAGCAGGATCGAGTGAAGCCACGTGTAAACCGAGCAGCGGCCGCCGAACCGATGAGCGGAATGGAAGCCCTGAAGGAAGGTTTCCTGGACTAGGTCCTGGGCATCGGCCTCGTTGCCGCACAGCAGGAAGGCCGACCGGAGCAGCCGCTGGTTGCAGGCCTCAACCAGTTCCTGCACGGCCACCGGGTCCCGGCTCTTGAGCGCCAGGCGCAGTTGCTGCTCGTCCATCGCTCCTTTGTGCCATTGCCGTCAAAATGGTTCAATCGGCTTATTCCGCGCGCCTTAAATCTCGACAAAGGTCGCAGCAGCCCTGGCGCCTGGGTCGGCGCTCTCGCCACCGAAGCCCATAACGCTAACAGATTCTCCGCCGGAGCTTTGGTCTGCTGAAATCTTGCTCACCCGCTCTCGCGCGCGCTCAACTTGGCGGCCAAACCACCGTCGCTCTTTGACGGTTTAGACGCGTGACTTTTCTCTGTCTGCTCCGAAATGGATTGTGACCTTGGCCGCAGATAGGTAACGATTCCCCAGGTTTATGCGAAGAATGCCCCTGATGCTTGCCGCTCTTTCTCTCCTCGGAACTGCCACTGTTGAAGCCAAATCTGCTGTCGTGGGTTTGCAGTGCGAATATCTGGAAAACCCGCTCGGCATCGATACGGCTCGTCCGCGGCTGAGCTGGCGTCTGGAATCGGATGAGCGCGGGCAAAAGCAAACCGCGTATCAGTTGCTCGTGGCCGGCAACGCCGCCGAGTTGGCCGCCAATCACGGTGACTTGTGGGACAGCGGCAAGGTCGCCAGCGACGAGTCTGTTCAGATTGAATATGCCGGCAAGCCGCTCGGTTCGCGGCAGCAGTGTTTCTGGAAAGTCCGCGTGTGGGACAAGGAAGGCAATATCAGTCAAAGCGAGACCGCTCGTTGGGAGATGGGCTTGCTCCAACCGCACGATTGGCAGGCGAAATGGATTGGGCGCACCACCAATAGCAACATCACCGTCGCGCCCTTGTTGCGCCGCGGGTTCCACTTCGACGGTCGCATCCGCCAGGCGCGCGCCTACGTCTGCGGCTTGGGTTACTTCGAGCTCTATCTCAACGGCCGGCGAGTCGGCGACCATTGGCTGGACCCCGGCTACACTCGCTACGACCGCCGCGCGCTGTACTTGGCTTATGATGTCACTGGCTTGCTCAAGCGCGGTGAAAATGTGGCCGGCGCAATCCTCGGCAACGGCTGGTTCAACGTCTCCAACAAGGCCGCGTGGGATTTCGACCGCGCTCCCTGGCGCGCCGCCCCGCGGTTGCTTTGCCAAATTGAGGTCGAGTTCACCGACGGGCGGCGCACGGTCATCGCCAGTGACGCCGATTGGAAATCCGCCGAGAGCCCCATCGTGTATAACACCATTTACAGCGGCGAAATCTATGATGCCCGGCGCGAGCAAGCCGGCTGGGACCGCGTTGGATTTGACGATTCGAAGTGGAGTCCCGTTCTGCTGGTCGAGCCGCCCAAAGGCGTTCTTTCAGCCCAGATGATGCCCGCCATAAAAACCGACCGCGTTCTCGAGGTGCAAAAAATCACCGAGCCGAAACCTGGCGTTTATGTTTTCGATTTCGGTCAGAATCTGACCGGCCACGCCGACCTCGAAGTGCGTGGGCCGGCCGGCGCTCGGGTCGAGATGAAATACGCCGAACGCCTCGCCACCAACGGTCTCGTGGACCAGGCCGCCATCGCCCAGCACCTCCACCGCTTCGATGCGCACCAGCTTTTTCAGACCGATACCTACATCCTGAAAGGTCGTGGGCTTGAGTCGTGGCATTCCCGGTTCTCATATTCAGGTTTCCGCTATGTCCAGGTGACGGGCCTGCCGGCGCGGCCGGACAAGGATTCCTTGCGCGCGGTGTTTTTCCACTCCGCAGTGCCGGTGGCCGGCCATTTCGAATGCTCCAATCCGCTATTGAACCGGATTGAGGAGGCGACCCGCTGGTCGTACCTGGGCAACCTCCAAGGCATTCCGACCGATTGCCCGCATCGCGAGAAAAACGGTTGGACCGGAGACGCCCACCTCGCGGCCGAGCAGGCGATGTTTAACTATTTCCCGCCGGCGGTTTATGCCAAATGGATTCAGGACCTCGGCGATGAACAGCGGCCGGATGGGCGGTTGCCCGGCATCGTGCCGACCGGCGGCTGGGGCTATCAATGGGGCAACGGCCCCGCCTGGGACAGCGCCTTCCTGCTCATCCCCTATTACCAGTATCTCTATTACGGTGACACCGAGCTTTTCCGCCGCCACTACGACGGCATGAAACGGTATGTCGATTACCTGACCAGCCGGGCCAAAGACGGCATCGTCAAAATCGGCCTTAACGATTGGGCTCCGTTCAAAACCAAAACCGAAGCCGGTATCACCGATACCGCCTACTATTACGTCGATACGAAAATCGTCGCGCTGGCTGCGCAATGTCTCGGCCAGTCCGAAGAAGCCCGCCGCTATACCGAGTTGGCCGCCAACACCAGGCAGGCCTTTAACGACAAATTCTACCACCCCGACACCGGGCTTTACGACAACCGCAGCCAAACCGCGCTCAGTTGCGCGCTCTATCAAGGTCTGGTGGAGCCCGATTACCGGTCGCGCGTTTTGACCAACCTCGTGGCCGCCGTCGAGTGCCGTGACTGGCACATCGATACCGGCATTCTCGGCGCGAAGTATCTGCTCAATACTCTCACCGAAAACGGACGGGCCGATGTTGCCTATCGCATCGCCTCGCAAAAGGACCTGCCGAGCTGGGGCTGGTGGATTGAACAGGGCGCGACCACGTTATGGGAGGAGTGGAACGGCGACGCTTCACGATTCCATATCATGTATGGCGACATCTCGGCCTGGTTCTACAAGGCCATCTGCGGCATCAACCCCGACCCGGCATCGCCGGGGTTCAAGCACTTCTTCATCAAGCCGAATGTGGTCGGCGATTTGACGTTCGCGCGCGGCGAGTACGATTCCATTCGCGGCAGAATCGTGAGTGACTGGAAATTGGTGAAGGGCGAATTTCAGTTGGATCTGGCGCTCCCGGCTAACACGAGCGCGACGGTGAGCCTGCCGGTGTGCGATGCATCGCAAGTGCGTGAAAGCGGCAAGGTAGCGGCGAACGCGCCGGGCGTGGAGGTGCGCAGTGGCGAAGGGCAGTGCGCCGTTTTCGAAGTCGGCGCAGGCAGCCACCACTTTCGCGGACCATTGGCGCGATGACGTGAAAATGCGGTTTTGCTTGCCTGTTGGCTCAAACAGCGAGAATCTCCCCGCGATAGTTTCGCGCAACCAAATTGCTTATGAAATCAACCCTTTCCTTCACTCGCCGCAGTTTTCTCAAACGGGCCGCGCTGGCTGGCATCGCTCCTTTGTTCCTCCCCTCCCGGATTTGGTCGGCAGACACCTCGCCCAACAACCAGCTCGCGCTGGGCTTTATCGGCATGGGCACTCAGAACCGCGGGCTCCTCGGTGGTTTCCTGCGCCACAACCAGACCCGCGTGCTGGCCGTGTGCGATGTCGATACCACCCGGCGCGAAGCCGCCAAAAAAATCGTCGAGACTTTCTATGCCGGGCAGGCGGCGAAAACCGATTACAAAGAGTGCGCCGCCTATAGCGATTTCCGCGAACTGATCGCCCGCAAGGATATTGATGGGGTGGTCATTGCCACCCCCGACCATTGGCACGCGCTGACCGCGATCGCCGCCGCCCGCTCCGGTAAGGACATCTACTGCGAAAAGCCGATGAACCATACTATCCTCGAGGGGCGCGCGATGGTGAAGGCTGTCCGCGAGAATAACCGCGTGTTCCAGGTCGGCAGCATGCAGCGCTCTTCGCGCGAATTCCGCGCCGCATGCGAGTTGGTGCGCAACGGCGCCATCGGCAAAGTCACGAAGGTGGACGTCATGGTCGGCGGCCCGCCGGTGCCGTGCGACCTCCCCGCCGAGCCTGATGAACCCGGTCTGAACTGGGACCTCTGGCTGGGCCCCGCCCCGAAGCGGCCTTACAACTCCGTCCTTAGCCCGCGCGGCGTTCACAAGCATTTCCCCAACTGGCGCAATTACCGCGAGTACGGCGGCGGCGGCGTTTGCGACTGGGGCGCGCACCACCTGGATATCGCTCATTGGGGCTTGGGCTTCGACGACACCGGTCCGGTGGAAATCATTCCGCCCGCAAAAGCTGGCGCGCAAAGTGGCGTCCGGTTGCGCTACGCGAACGGCGTCGAAATTACCCACAAACCCGGCAACGGCGCGATGTTCTACGGGGACAAGGGGAAGATTTATGTCAATCGCGGCAAGTTCGAGCTCTGGATTGGCGAGGAGCAGAAGGCCAAAGACGTTGGCGATTGCGACCCGATGCTGAAGGAGTTTCTGCCGGCCAACGCCGTCCGGCTTTACTACAGCTACGACCATCTCGGCGACTGGCTCAAGAGCATGCGCTCGCGCAAGCCGCCCATTTGTGATGTCGAAATCGGGGCGCGCAGCGCTGGCGCGTGTAACCTCATCAACCTGGCCTATTTCTACGGCAAAACGCTGAAGTGGGACCCGGCTAAGGAGCAATTCACAGACGGCACCGGCGACCCAAGATGGTTGGACCGCGATTATCGCGAGCCATGGAAGCTGGCGTGAGCCTGATATTCCTGTTCATTAGTGTGCATTCGTGGTTTCTGCGGTGAGGGATTGTGCGGCCTGCGGCGTATTAAGGGGTAGTTAACGACGGGGTGATTGTCCCCGGTCGTGAGACCTGATAATCTCGAATTGCCTTGGCCGTATGAAACCGAATCAAGAACCGGAAAACGACGCCGCTCTGCAAGAGGTTCTGCGTGAGTGGGTCGTCGATGCCCCCCTCCCACCCCGTTTTCAGGAGCTAGTCTGGCAGCGGCTCACCCAAGCGGAAACCCGGCCCCCCCTCTTGACCCTCTGGCGCTCGACCCTTCTGGCGCTCCAAGGCTCCCTCGCCCGTCCCAAACTCGCTTCGGCCTACATGGCTGTGTTGCTGGCGGTTGGCGTCGCCGCCGGTTCATGGGCAGCACAACAGCACAACAGCCGGTTGGAGGCGTCCCTCCAGTCGCGCTATCTCCAGTCGGTTGACCCTTACCAGCCCACCGCACCGGGCCGATGAAGAAAGGCCTGCTGATTCTAGTGCTGGGCCTCGTGGTGGCCACCGCAGGGTTCGCCTCCTTTTATTATTTGGGCACTACCTCGTGCCGCGGAATGATGCAGCAGCCCAAGCCGGAGCTCGCGTGGCTGAAACAGCAATTCCATCTTAGCGACCAGGAATTCGCGCGCGTATCCCAGTTGCACGACGCTTACCTTCCCCAATGCGCGGCCCGCTGCCAACGAATTCAGGAGGAGAACGCCAAGCTTCGAGACTTGTTCACGCAGGCCACCGACCTGACCCCCGAAATTCAAAATCTGCTGGCGGAGCGGGCGAAAATGCGCGCGGACTGCGAAGCCGAAATGATGAAACATTTTTTAGCCGTCAGCCGCACCATGCCCCCGGAGCAGGGCCGGCGTTATCTGGCGTGGGTCGAGCAGCAGACCTTCCTGCGCGGCCACGAAATGGAGAACCATCATCTCATGGACGCGGAGGGTCACATGGCTGGCCACCACCACATGTGACCCGGCTCCGATGAACCCCCTCACCGCCGATGAGCAGGACGCCCGGGACATGGCGTGGCTGGCCGGCGGCCACGGCGCTGCCCTCAACGACTTGATGGCACGGCACGCGGAGAAGCTCTTCCACTACCTGGTTCGGTGTTTGCAGAACGAAGATGATGCCGCCGACCTCGCGCAGGAAGCTTTTGTGAGGGTTTACCAAAACCGCGCAAAATTCGACTCCGGCCAGAAATTTTCAACCTGGTTATATGCGATCGCGAGTAACCTGGTTAAAGATCGCTATCGCTGGCGCTCGCGCCACCCGCAAGTCTCCCTCGAAGCCGAAAACGAGCAAACCGAAGGCAGCCTGGCGGATAACCTGCCGGCTTTCGACCCGGCTCCCGATGCGCAGGCCGAGACCGAAGAACGGGCCGGCCTCGTCCGCAAAGCCGTCGCCGCGCTGCCTGATGAATTGCGGCAACCGCTCATCCTCGCGGTCTACCAGGAAATGTCGCAGGCGGAAATTGCCGTGCTCTTCAAATGCTCCGTCAAAGCCGTGGAAACGCGAATCTACCGGGCTCGTCAACAACTGCGCGTAAGTCTCGCCGAATTGTTGCAGGCCAAGGAGCAATGAGTCATCATCAAGCCTTGGCGATGGGCGCGCTCCGCTCGCACCGACGGAGCAGCGGTGCGCGGTTGGTCTTCATCGTCAGGAAAGCTAAATGAAATTGAATCAGCAGGGATTGAATCCGGTTCGCCTGGCGCTCGGCCTGTTCACCAGCGGTGTGCTGCTCACCGCAGCGCCCCGCATCCTGACCGCCGCAACGCCTGAACCTGAAATGGCGAGCGAGCCTTGGCTGCGACCCTACACCGGTCCGACGCGCGCCGACGTCGACGCCACGACGCTCGAAGGTAAGGTTCTCTGCGGCTATCAAGGATGGTTCAATACTCCCGCCGACGGAAGCGGCTTCGGTTTCACCCATTGGGGACAGGGTCTGGACCGGCTGAACGGCGGCCGGTTTACCATTGATCTGTGGCCGGACACTTCAGAATACGACCCAAAGGATTTGTGTGAAGTTCCCGGACTTAAGATGCCCGACGGTTCGCCCGCCCGCCTCTACAGCGCCTTTCGCAAGGGACCGGTGTTGCTGCACACGAAATGGATGCGGCAATACGGAATCGACGGCGTCTTCCTGAGCCGTTTCATCGGAGAGGCGAACAGCCCGACTCGCTCCCGCCACGTCAACCAGGTCCTGGCCAACGTGCGCGAGGGATGCCATCGCGAGGGGCGGGTCTGGGCGATGATGCTCGACCTTTCGACCGGACGAAATGCGACGACGGCCATGGTGATGAACGATTGGAAGTTCCTTTGCGACCAGGTAAAAATCCGCGAAGATTCGCGTTATCTGCATCACCAGAAGAAGCCCGTGGTGTTGCTTTGGGGACTGGGGTTCAAAGACCGCCCTTGGTCACCCGAACAAGGTGAGGAACTGATCAACTTTTTCAAACACGACCCGCAGTATGGCGGCGTCTATCTGATCGGCGGAATTGATCCTCACTGGCGGACGCTCGTCGGCGAGTCGCGCACAAATGCCGGCTGGCCGAAGGTTTACCGCATGTTCGATTCCATCAGTCCGTGGGACGCCGGCCGCTATCGCGATGAGGCCTCCATGGCGCGCCTTCGTAAAGATGTTTGGGAAGGCGACTTGGCCGAGCTAAAAGGAGCAGGCATCGGCTACATGCCGACGGCGTTTCCAGGTTTCTCCTGGGATAACCTGCGCCAAAGGCCACCCGGCACGACCACGATCGCCCGGCGCAAGGGGGAGTTCTATTGGCGACAATTCGCTACTTTCAAAGAGCTGGGAGTTCACACTGTGTTCGTGGGAATGTTCGACGAAGTGGACGAAGGCACGGCCATCTACAAAGTGGCTAACACCATGCCGGTGGGGAAATACTTTGTGACCTATGAGGGATTGCCTTCGGATTGGTATTTGAAGCTGACCGGGGCGGCGACCCAAATGCTCCGCGGCGAGATTCCCTGGTCGGTGAAGATTCCGGAGCGACTGCCGCTTCCTAAAGAGTGACCAGCCCTAGCATGTTGCCACACCTTTTGAATGCCAGATCGGGACCGAATCGAGCCGGCCTCCTGCTCGCCGCCTGTTTACTTTGGTTCTTTCCGGCTAGTTCCCAGGATTTTCGATTCGATTCCTCCATCTCCCGGCCGGTGCTGGAAAATTATCTTTCCCGTTCCATCTCCTTTACCGAACTGCTCCATGACGATCTGACCAAACCGCGAAATAATCGGGGCGAAGCTCCTCGCGATAACCTGCGATTGCTCCTCAGCACTAAGGCTAAATTCGTGGGGCGCGCGCTCATGGTTTGGGGCCGGGAGAAAAACTTGGCAGCCTTTTTGGAGACCGCGGAGCCTTACGCCGCCGCGCTTCATCAGGCCGATCCCGAGATGGTCCTGCAAGCGGCGGCGTTTGAGATCGTCACCCGGGGCGTGGAAACCATTTCGATTCCGGAGCCGGTGCTCGTTGAATTCGGGCAACCCGTGACGAACCGCACTTTTCTTTACCAGGACATGCTCTACCCCGACGGGCGCTTCGTAAACCACTGGGGAGGCAACGGCTCCGTCCCCGACATGAGCCGGTTGGAGGCCCGCATGTGGTTTTATTTCCTCGTCACCAGCTACATCGATGTCGGAATCGAGGCTATTCATTTCGGCCAGGTTGGCCTGATGGACAAAAATGATCCGGGTCACGCCGGTTGGCGGGACCTGCTGGGCCGTGTTCGAGCCTACGCCCGGACGTATGCCCGCCGGCATTTCCTGCTGTGCGATGCCCATGCCCCGACTGGCGGTTTTGTGGAGGAGGGCAAACTGCTTTTCGATTTTCATTCCTTTCCCCTGCGGATCGTCGAAGTCGCCGACCACCCGTACCAAGGAGTCCTGCAAGTCGGGTACGCGGATTCCATGTTCACCAGGAGCAAGGGCGGCATCAGCCCCAGCGGTTGGTCTTGTGAACACCTGCCTTATCTGGTCGAGTTCGACAACTTCGGCCGAAGGAATCCCGGCAAGCCGAGCAGGGCGCCTTTCATCTGGGGCTGGGACGAAATCACCTGGTTCGCGCTCCTGCCCGAAAAGGAACGCAACGATTGGCTGCGTTACGCCTGGAAGTGGGTCGCTGAAACCGACCCGAACGGCCACCTGCAGATGCCCGGCAGCCGCGTCATTTCGCCGGGGACTCCCGATGGCCCGCGCTGGTATTGGGCCAACACTCGCAGCGATGCCTGTCCTGACGGGTCCAACACGGAAGAAACGATCCGAGAGCTTTGGGGGACGGCCGGGAAGAGCAGCAAATAAAATCTTGCCTCGACCGATTAAATCCGCAGCCCGCTGGTACCCCTTGAAGGTGGCGCGCCCGCCGCGACTCGAACGCGGTGCGGTACCCTCTGCTTAGAAGACGCCAAAAACGCCCAATTTTCCTTGGAAATACGCGATTTTCCGAAGAAAGTCAGGACGGCTCTCCGCTGCTCACATCATCTTATCCAGATATTTGAATTCAATATATTCGCACCCCTAAAAATATAAGTAGACAAGATTAGGTATGAGTGATAACAATTACGCACGTTCGATGAAGACTTGCATGAACATATTAGTCTCGATTTGGCCGACGATGTCGGTCGCGCAAGCGACACGTCATAGCCGGTTAAGCCAGGGTTGTGTTTTCAACCTTAGGCTATCCAAACCGTATAGCGGGCGAACCCCCGAATCGAATTTGGATAATGGAAAGGTAAGCAGGTAACGAGTCGAAATAGATTTCTCCAACCCTGCTTACCGCAAAGTAAGCAGGGTTTTTTGTTGTCGGGATCTGTGACGGTAAACAATCAGAGCGAAAGGTAATTGGAACTGTGAGTGAGAAGAGAGCGACGTCTTGATGATGTCTGAGAGTGCCAAACGAATTCGGTCGCCGGAACGCAATGGCGTTCCACCGGTGTGGTGTGTCCACACGGAGCGAATACGCGCGCCGAGACGATTTGAAACGCTTTTACAATTTAAGGGCTTTGCAGGAGGTGTGCCCCCAAACACCGAAAGAACCACCGTGAAACCGTGGGTTGGTATCGCAAGATAGCAAGAGGTGTTTGTTCTTTGTTGAAATGGCATGGGCCGGGAGG
>DATMQA010000214.1:0-36744 GCA_035566895.1 Binatia bacterium | reverse complement strand
CGCGCCGGTATCCAGGCTGATCGAGGCCAGTTCGCTTAAGGGGATGTAAGCATTGGCGCCGCTGGCAATCGAATAAGCCACCTTGAGGTTGCGAATTGCTTCAACACTGTCGCGGTAGTCGGGGGCAAAACGCACGGCGAGGTCGAACTGGCGGTTTCCCTCGAGGACGGTAGTGGCGACGGCGCCGCCCATGGCGGCCTGGATAACGGAATTGACATCGCCAGAATTGAGGCCGTAGCGGGCCGCCCGGGCGCGCTCGACCTTGATATTGAGGTTGGGCTGTCCCAGGACGGGGAAGATACCGAGGTCGGCGACGCCGCGGACCTGGCCCATCTCGTCCCTGACTTGCGCCGCAAGTTTCTCCAGGGTTTGGAGATTAGGCCCGACGATCTTGACGGAATTGGCGCCTTTGACGCCCGAGATTCCCTCCTCAATGTTATCCTGGATGTATTGAGAGAAGTTAAAGATGACGCCGGGCAATTCGCTCTGGAACTCGGCCTGGATATGCGCGGTCAGTTTGTCCTTGGTCAGGCCTTTCGGCCATTGGTCGTAGGGCTTGAGCGGCACGAAGAGTTCCACATTCGAGAACGGCGAAGCGTCGCTGCCGTCGTCGGGCCGGCCATGCTGGGAAATTACGGTGATCACTTCCGGATGCCGGAGCAGGATGAGGCGCATCTTCCTCGTGGCCGCCTCGCCGTCCGGCAGAGAGAGCGTCATGGGCATGGAGGCGCGAATCCAAAAATTGCCTTCTTCGAGGTGCGGCAGAAACTCGCTGCCGAGCCGCAGTCCCAGGAACACCGAGACGGCGAGAAAGACGATGCCGCTGCCGACGGCGAGGGCGCGGTGGGCGAGCGCGAAACGCAGCGCGGGATTGTAGAGACGGTGCAAGAGGCGGACGACAATCGTCTCGGCTTCTTTCGCCTGCTGGGGAAGGAGGACGGAGGCGAGCACGGGCGTGAACGTAAAGGTGGCGAGCAAGGCCCCCGCAAGCGCATAACCGTAGGTGCGGGCCATGGGGCCGAAAATCTGACCCTCGACTCCCTGCATGGTGAACAGCGGCATGAAACCAGCGACGGTGATGAGGGCCGAGAAGAAGACGGCTTTGTCCACCTGCAGCGCGCTGATCAGAATCAGCCGCAGGCGGTCGGTCCATCCGTGGCCGGGCGAAGAATGGGGAGTCTGCGTCGGGTCCGGCCCGAAAAAGCCGCCGGCGAGCCGGCGCAAGAGGCCCGAGCTTTCTTCCGCGGGACGCTGGATATTGCGGAAGATATTCTCGACGAGGATCACGGCTGAATCGACAATGATGCCGAAATCGACTGCGCCGACGGAGAGCAAGTTGGCGCTTTCACCCTGGAGGACGAGGAGCATGATGGCAAAAAAGAGCGCGACGGGAATGTTGACACCGACGATGACGGCGCTGCGGAGGTCGCCGAGGAAAACCCATTGGATCAGGAAGACCAGGAGGCATCCGAAAATGAGATTGTGCAGAACGGTGTGGGTGGTGACCGCGATCAGCGAGCCGCGATTATAAGTTGGAACCAGCCTGACGCCTGGCGGCAGGGAGCCGTCCTGGTTCATCTTTTCGAGTTCAGCCTTGACCTTGGGCAGCATGTTCGCCGCTTGCTCAGTGCGGCTCATCACGACAATGGCCGCCACGACATTGTCCTCCTCGTCGCGGCCGCAAATGCCCAGCCTTGGCACAAAGCCTACCTTCACCTTGGCGACGTCTTTGACCAGCAACGGAACGCTGCCGGATTGGGACAGGACAATGTTCTCGATGTCATCAACCTTGAAACCCTGGGTCAAATCGTCTTCGCCGCCGTCGTCAATCAGGCCGACGCCGCGGATGTTAATGGATTGCTGGCCGATACGGATTTCACGTCCGCCGACGTTGATGTTGGCGTTGCCGAGGGCAGCCAGCACCTGAGGCACCGTGACGTTGTAGGTTTCGAGTTTGAGAGGGTCCACCTCGACCTGGAATTCCTTGGTGGTGCCGCCCCAACTGTTGACTTGCACGATGCCGGGGATGGTCAACAGGCGGCGGCGGACGATCCAATCCTGAACGGTGCGGAGGTTGGTCAGCCCGAAATGGGGGGGCCCGATGACCTGGTAACGATAGATTTCTCCGGTCGTGCTGTTCTGTTGGATCGTAGGAACCTGACCACCCGGAAGGTTGACATTTTGTTGCAGTGCGGTCGCCGCCTGGCTGTAGGCAAAGTGAAAATCAACCCCATACTTGAAAACGACCCGGACAAAGGACAAACCATAGAAGGAAGTGGAACGGATGACGTCGATGCCTGGGGTAGTGTAGAGGCCAATCTCGATGGGAGTCGTGTAGTAACGCTCCATTTCCTCGGCAGAGAGGCCCGGGGCCTGGGCGGTGATTTCCAAAATGACTGGCGTTGGGTTCGGATAGGCCTCGATGTTGAGCTTCTGAAAGGCGAAGAATCCAGCGGCGGCAAACGCCAGCAAGCCGAACATCACAATCGGGCGGCGGCTGAGGCAGAAGGCAAGGACGGACTTAAGCATTGGTCGAGGTCTAATCTGTGGGCGGCGCCTGGAGCATGTTGCTCAGGAAGATGGCCCCGTCGGTTGCAGCCAGTTCACCCTGGTGCAAACCTTCGAGGACCTGATAGCGGCCGTCGGTCTGCAGGCCGACCTTGATGATTCTTTGCAAAAACCGATGGCGATCAGCGGTCACCCAGGCAGCCATCGTGCCGTCGCCATTTCGAACCACGCCCGTCATCGGAATGGCGACGGACTCGACCGGGTCCTGAACGCGAATCACAAAACTGGCGAGCATACCCGGACGGAGCTCATGTTTGGGGTCAGCGATTTCAGAGCGGACCGTTGCGCGATGGGTATTGGGATCCACCGCGGCATATATCTTGGAAATGCTGCCGGTAAACACCCGCCCCGGAAAGGCCATCACCCTGGCTTGGACAGGCTGCCCTGGCCGAAACATGGGGCTATCGCTTTCGGCGACATTCGCCAGCATCCATTTGAGCGAGACGTCGGCGACCGAGAAAGGGGCCGGCGGGGTCCCAGGCTGGACCAGCAGGCCGGGCGGAGCGTTGTAGGAGGTCACCTCACCGGTGACCGGACTGCGCACGACCAGAGCGGGGTCAATCTTGCGGGTGGCGACGAGCTGATCGATCTCGGTTTCCGTCTTGCCGAAGACACGGACGGCGTCGCGCGCCGCTTTGAGGGCCCCTTCCGCCGCCTGCTGTTCGGAGGTGGCCTGTTCGAGTTCGCGTTCAGAAACGCCGTTGGTTCCGTAAAGGTCTTTGGCGCGCGCCAGTTCCTTGCTGGTCAGTTCAAAGGTTCCCGCAGCGCCGATCAGGGTGGACTCAGCCTGGATGAGGTCCGGACTGTCAATCGTATAGAGGGGCTGTCCCTTTTGGACTTCGTCACCCAGTTCGACGAAGGTCTTGATGATTTTTCCCTGGTTGGGCGGGAAGACCTGAACTGAAAGGTCGTCAACAAAAGTGATGCTGCCGACCGCCGTTTTCTCAACGGGGAAAGGGTAAGTTCCGACCGGCTCGATTTTGATCCCATTGAGCTGGCCCGGCTCCAAATCCACAGTCGCCTCGGCGGCGGGGGCGTTGGAAGCTGAGCCTGAGCCCTGGGGCGGGTTGCGGTGCGCAGGCTGGCCGGACCCGGATTTCAGGAGCGCAGTTGCGACGGCGATTGCCGCAACGGCGACCACGAGTGCGGCTGCTTTCCGGCGAAGCGGCAATGGATTTTTCATCGTGAGCAGGTTGGTTGGGCGCGGTGATCTCCACCGGCGGCGAAGGGGAAGCCTGCCCGTGGCAGGTCTCATTCCGGATGCCGGGCTTCGTTCCAGCGCACGGCGTCGCGCACCAGTTCGCGCGCGCTGGTGAGATGGAGTTTATCTTTGATGGCGGCGCAGTGGGTTTGGACCGTGTTGAGGCTGATCGCGAGGGTCCGGGCGATTTGGCGTGTCCCCAATCCGCGGCCCAACAATTCGAACACTTCCAATTCCCGGTTGGTGAGTAACTCGACGCTGGGGGCGCCTGCGCCCGGCTGGCGTTCGTGCGTTCGGCGGAAGGCGGCGTCCGCGACACTCTCGCTGAGATAAGTGCGGCCCTCGAGGACTCCGCGGATGGCCTCAATGATCTTGCCGGTGGCTTCTCTTTTGACGACATAGCCGGAAGCCCCGGCGGCGAGGGCGCGGGCGGCAAAATGGGATTCGTCATGCATCGACAGAACCAACACAACCACCTCCGGATGGATTTGTTTGAAATCTTTGATCAGTTGAAAACCGGAGCAGTCTTGCAGCGAGATGTCCACCACGGCAACGTCCGGCGGGGAAGACTGAAACGCCCGCATCGCCCCGAGGAAGTCATCGGACTCGCTGCAGACGGTCAAGTCTGGTTGCTGGTTGATCAGTTTGGTAAGCCATTCTCTTACCAGGGGGTGGTCGTCCACGAGCAGCACCGTCCGCTTGGCCTTATCAGCCTTAGCCTTCATAAGCGCGTTCCCTTCGCTTCGGCACAACATAGTTACCGTGACTGGCATCTTAGGATGGTGGCAAAATAAGGCTGCCTCCGTTTAGCTGTCTATCGCGTGAGGCCTAATCTTGCTGTAGGGCAAGGTCTGAGCCGGACGTGGATGCGAATGCCACCTCGGCGGCGCGGACAATCGATTAAATCTTACGATTGGAAAGGCGGGCCAAGAGCGCTCGGACCACGCTCGCCGGTCTTCAAGCGCATCGCGTCCAGAACAGGCAGGACAAAGACTTTGCCGTCGCCGGGATGGCCGGTGTGGGCGGCCGAATAGAATGCTTCCAGAATGCGGTCCACCTCCTCATCATGGCAGACAATTTCCAGACGCATTTTTTTGGTGAGTTCCGCGCCTGGGAGTTCGCGATAGTCCGGGTGGGCGACGTCGTGCTCCTGGCCGAAGCCGCGGGCTTCAGAGACGGTCAGGCCGTGGATGTGTTTGCCAACGAGGGCGTCTTTGACGCGGTGCAGGACGTCGGGCGGGATGATGGCGAGGAGGTATTTCATGGGAGTGTGGGGGGACGCGTCAGGTCATCAGGGGCGTGAAACGGGAGGAGTAAAACGTGAAACGTAAAACGTAAAGCGAAGGGGAAACGTGATGGCCGCATAGTCACTATTGAGTCTTCTCGGATTCGAAGGTGGGATAAAGAACCGGCAGGAGCAAGAGAGTCAGCAACGTGGCGGTGACCAGGCCGCCGATGATGACGACCGCGAAGGGACGGGCGGTTTCGGCCCCGACGCCGGTCGAGATGGCCGCCGGGAGCAAGCCCAGAGCGGCCATGAGGGAAGTCATCATGACGGGGCGGACACGTGAAACGGAGCCCTCGATAACGGCATCGCGAACCGGCCTGCCCAGGCGGCGCAAATCCCGGATGCGTTCAACCAGGAGCACGCCGCTCTGGATGGAAACGCCGAACAAGGCGATGAAGCCGACCATGGCGGAGACGGAAAGGTCCAGACCGACAAGAAGAAGCGCCAGCAGCCCGCCGACCGCGGCGAAGGGGACGTTGAGGAGAATGAGTGAGGCGAACTTGCCGGAATCGAAAGCGGTAAACAGCAAAAAGAAGATAGCGACGATAGTGATCGGGACCACCACCGCCAGACGGCGGACGGCACGCTGCTCGTTTTCGAACGCACCGGTCCAGACCATGTGATAACCCGGCGGCAGTTTGACGGCGGCATAGGCTTTCTCCTCGGCCTCGCGGACCAGGGAGCCCAGGTCGCGGCCGCGCACGGAGAGCTTGATGGCTATACGTCGTTCGTTGCCCTCACGCATGATCTTGGCCAACCCGGAGCGGACTTCGACCGAGGTCAGGGCGCCGAGAGTGAGACGCTCGCCATTGGCGCCGAAGACGGGGATGTTGCGGATGGAATCGAGATCGGAAACGGCTTTGGGCGTGAGCTTGACGACCAGGTCGAAGCTTCGCTCGCCTTCAAGCACCTGGGTGGCCGCCGACCCGCCCAGGGCGGTCTCGATAACCGATTGGATGTCGGAGACGCTGACGCCATGGCGGGCGATGGCCCCGCGATCCACAGTAATTTGGATTTGGGGCTGGCCGGTGAATCGATCAGTGCCGACATCTTTGGCCCCGGGGACGGTGCTGATGGCATCGGCAATTTTGTCGGCGTATTCCTGGAGTTTCTCGGGTTCCTCGCCGTAGAGTTTAATGGCCAACTCACTCTTGATGCCGGAGACGGCTTCATTGACGTTGTCCTCGATATATTGGCTGAATTGGGAGTCGAGGCCGGGGATTTCGGCAAGTTTTTTAGCCATCGCATCGACCAGACCCTCGCGGTTCGGGGCGGTTTTCCATTCCGTACGCGGCTTGAGGTTCACATTGAATTCGCAGACATCGAAGCCGTTGATGTCGGTGCCGTCATCGGGGCGGCCGAGTTGGCTAAGGACATTTTCGGTCTCGGGGAAAGAGGCCAGGCGATGGCGGACGTTATCGACAATCTTGGTGGCTTCGGAAGGGGAGATGGATTTAGGCATGAAGATGCGGACCCAAAGGGCGCCTTCATCGAGTTTGGGCAGGAATTCAGAGCCGATCCAATAGTAGGCGAGGCCGCCGCTCAATAGCACAAACGCCGCGGCGCCGAAGATGAGCTTCCGCCGGCCCAGAGCGAAATTGAGCATGGGGCGATAGAGCTGGAGCAACCGGCGGACAATCCAGGAGTCCTCCTGGTGCGGGCCGCGGCGCAGAACGAGGCTGAGAAGGGCGGGCACAATAAAGACGGCGAAGATGGTGCCGGTGACGAGGGCGTAGGTCAGCGTCAGGGCCATGGGGCGGAAGATGCGGCCTTCGACACGCTGCAAAGTAAAGACGGGGATGAAGGCGGTGAGCAAAATGGCTTTCGAGAAGAGGATGGGGCGGCCCATCTCGCGGACGGATTCGATGATGGCGCCGGGAAGAGACGGGGACTTTTCCTTTCGTTCGTGGAGGATGCGGATGAGATTTTCGGCGATGACGACGGCGGAATCGACGATGATGCCGAAGTCGATGGCGCCCATCGAGATGAGGTTGGCGGGGATGCCGCGCAGGTCCAGAATGAGATAAGCTCCCAGCAGCGATACTGGGACAGCCAGGGCCACCACCAGGGCGGTCCGGTAGTTGCCCAACCCCAGGAACAAGAGCAGCACGAGGATTACCAAGGCAATGCCCTCGAGCATATTCTTGCGGACAGTGTGCAACGTTCGATGGATCAGTTCAGTGCGATCGTAGTGCGGCAACATCCGGATACCGGGGGGAAGGTAATGCCGGTTGATCTCCTGCACTTTGGCGTGAATGCCCTCGAGGACATCGCGCGGGTTTTCACCACGGCGCATGATAACGATGCCCTGAACCGCGTCATCATCGTCGCTGATGCCATTGGGAGTTTTGAACAGCATGCCGACGCGGCCCAAGCGGATGGCGTTGCCGATGGTAACGGTGCCGATGTCGCGGATGTGGATGGGGGTGCCGTTGCGGCTATCGACGGCGATGGCGCCGATGTCGGCCGGGTCGCGCACAAAGCCCAGACCGCGGACGACGTACATTTCCGAGCCGTGCTCGACATAGGAGCCGCCGGCGTTGCGGTTGCCGTTGGCCAACGCGGTGAAGACTTGCTGGAGCGAAAGGTTATAGGACTTGAGTTTGGCGGGATCGACCTGGACCTGGTACTGCTTGGTGGGTCCGCCGAACCCGACGACATCAACTACGCCCGGGATGGTGCGCAATTTGCGTTCGACCACCCAGTCTTCGAGGGCTTTTAGTTCGACGGCGGGGTAGCCCTTGGGGGCTTTGAGGGTGTAGCGGTAGATTTCGCCGATGGGGGTGGCGTTGGGGGAGAGACTGGCTTGCGCGCCGGTGGGCAGAGCAACGCTGGAGAGAAATTGGAACACCTGGTTGCGGACGTAGTCGGGTTCGGCGCCATCCTCGAAAACCAGCGTGACCTGGGACAAACCGAACAAACTGATTGAACGGAGGGAGACCAGCTTGGGGACGCTGTTCATCTGGCTTTCGATGGGGATGGTTACGAGGCGCTCGACCTCTTCGGCGGCGTGGCCGGGAAACAGGGTGATGACCTGGACGGACATGTTGGACACGTCCGGGAAAGCTTCCACTGGCAAGCGCTGGAAAGCGTTCATTCCCGCAAAAACGAACAAGAGCAGCAGCACGACGACGATCGCCCGGTGCCGCAACGTGTAGGACGTAAAGCGGCCGATCATGATTTCGGGGCATTCTCCATCAAAGACTGGAGGAGCAGGCACCCTTCCGTGACGAGCCGCTGGCCTGTCTTGAGCCCTTCAAGGATCGCAACCTTGCCATTGCGCTCGGAACCTAGTTTGACCGGTTGACGCTGGAATTGGCCAGCGGCCATTTCGAGGAAGACATAGTATTCATTCTCGCGAAGAAAGACCGCTTTGGAAGGGACCTGGAGGCTCATCGGCACGGCATCGGGGATTTCGACGGTGACGTAAAGCTCGGCCTTGAGGAGCTTGGACGCGTTTTCGACGGTGCCGCGCGCTCTGACGGTGCGGGTGGTCGGATCGAGCGAATCGCCGATGAGTTCCAACTGCCCTTTGAAGACCTGGTTTGGAAAGGCCTTTGAGTGGATTAGCAATTCCTGTCCCTGGTGGACCAGGGGCAGGTGCATTTCGGTCACGTCGAGCCAGACCCAGAGTTTTGTGGGGTCGGTGACGGTAAACAGCGGTGCGGTGAACTGGGGCACGTTAGCCAACATCTGGTCGGGGCGGACCTCCTGGCCGGGGGTGACGTTGCGCTCAACTAATATTCCATCGAGAGGGCTAGGCAGGAGAAAATCCTGATTGGTGGAAGTTGAGGAGGAGCCGTAAATGGCCAGGCGCCTTTCGGAGCGGTCTTTCTCGGCTTGCGCGCCGGCGAAATCGGCTTCAGCGGACTCGACATCTTTGCGGGGAGCCGCGCCGTGCTCGAACAGGTCGCGCAGACGGTTGAGGTTGCGATCGGCGCGGCGGAACTCGCTTTCGGCCTTGCGGGCGTCGGCCTGGGCCTGGCCGAAATCGGCCGACTGAATTTCAGCCAGTGGCGCGCCTTTGGTGACTGGCTGGTTGAGGGCGACGGGCAAATTGCGCACGATCCCGGCAAAGGGAGTAAACACGCGCACAGTCTCATCTTCGTTCCAGACCAGGCGGCCGGTGAGCGGAACCAAAGCGGGTTGCTCGGTCCCGACTGGCTCCACCGTGAGGGCGGCGCACTGGGGGGAATTGGCCGGAATGGTGAGGGTGTCGCCGGAGACTTTGGGCTCTGTGGACGCCGCCGGTTTGGCCGCCGGGCTGCACCCCAGCAGCAGGAGAACAGGACTGATAGGACCGATACAATTAATACAGATGCGTAGCACTTTCATTTTTTCACCTCGGCGGGTTGAATCTCTGTCGTAGCGGCTTTGAGCGTGGCCATCGCCACCGCTGTATCACTGGCGGCCTGCATGGCGGCCAGGCGCACATCGTTGTCGTCGCGCTCAGCGACGAGCATATCCAACAGCGAGGCGCTGCCTTTTTGATAGGCGTAGGCTTTGGTCTTGCGGACCTCATCGGACTTGGGCCGGATAGTGTCGCGATAGCTCTGCCATCGCCTGGCGGCATCGTCGTATGCCAGGAGGGCGGTCGCGATGTCCGCTACGGCCTGGGCCCTGACCTTTTCATAAGCCAGGCGGGCCTGTTCGCGCACGGCTTGAGCCACCAGAATGTTGCCCCGGTTCCGGTTCCAAATCGGCAGCGGAAAGCTGACCCCGAAGCCGACTGTATTTGGGGTGTCGGGGGGCTGGTGTTCGTATTGCGCGAGCACGGTGGGATCGGGAATGCGCTCGGCTTTCTGGAAGCGCAGATCGGCTTCGGCTTTGCGCCAAGCTGCTTCCGCCGCCTGAACATCCGGACGCCACAGGCCGGTGGAGTTAGTGGGAGGCAGAACCGTTGAGGCCAGCAAGCTTTCCAAATGGTCGTCCAGGACGCAATCGGCTTTTGGCTGGGGCACGCCCAGCAAGACTTCAAGGGCAACGCGAGCCTGGGCGGCGGCGGATTCGGCGGCGCGGGCATCCAGAGCGAAGCGTTCGGCGCTGATTTCGATCTGGTTTTTGTCGGCGGCGGAAATCTCGCCGGCCCTGAGACGCACCTCGGCCAGCCGGGCTTCTTCGCGTAAAGTACCGGCGGACTGGCGCAGGACGGAGACATTTTCGTCGGCGAGCGCAGCGGCGAGGTAGGCCCTGGCCACGCCCAGGTCCAGGGTTCGTTTGGCGTCAAAAAACTGCGCCTTGGCGGCTTCAAACCCGGCCTGGGCGGAAAGCCGGCGGTTGCGGCGTTTGCCGCCGATCTCGAAGAGTTGGTTCACCGCGAATATCGTGTCGTAACTGCGGTCCCAAAGCCCGTTGCCGGCGAGGGTTGAATTCGGTTGATTATCAACATTGATTTTCAGAGTGGAGAGCGAGAGCGTCGGATTGGGAAATTCGTGAGCGACAATTTTTTGGGCGGTGGCGGCATCGACGCCGGCGGCGGCGGCCAGGAGGTCCCAGTTCCCCTGAAGAGCCAGGTGTTGTGCCTGGGCGAGCGAGAGGTGCTGCAAGGCCGGGTAGGGAAACTCGGCACCAGCGGAGGTATTGGCAGCGGCTGGCGCCGCCATCGGCAAGAGGCTGGCCAGAGACAAAACCAGCCACACGCCGTTTCGACACCTTATCCCATTGAAAAAACGGTCCATGAACTCAGAAATTAGAGCTTTCAGGGTACCAAGCTGTTCGCAATTGTCTGTGAGGCACGCCCTACTTCTTATGTAGGGCAATATCGTACACGAAGCTTCTCCAAAGGGACATGGCCCTCTCATCGGCGGATGAATCCACCGAGGGTGAAAATCAGCTCTTGTGCGCGCTTTCGTACCAGCGGACCGCTTCGCGGAGCAACTCGGTGGCGCTGGCCAGATTCAGCTTCTCCTTGATGCGCGCACAATAGGCCTGGACGGTCTTGACGCTGACGTGGAGCGCTTCGGCGATCTGACGCGTGCCGCGTCCCTGCCCCAGCAGTTCGAAAACCTCCAGTTCACGGTCGCTGAGCAACTGGGTCGGCGATTGGGTGGCGAGGGTTTTTCCTTCGACGAATTGGGCGGCCATCGCTGCAGCGATGCCGTCACTGATCCAAAGTTTGCCTTCCAGGACCTGGCGGATGGCGGTGATGACCTTGCTGGTGGTTTCGCGCTTCATGATGTAGCCTTTGGCACCGGCCCGGAGCGCGCGCTCGGCATAATGGGATTCCTCGTGCATCGAAAGGACCAGCACCGCCAAGGCCGGGCAGCATTGCTTAAGATTCTTGATCAACTCGATGCCGGAGGAATCCTTCAACGAGATATCGACGATGGCGATATCGGGCTTGCGAGCGATGATGCTCTCGAGGGCCTGGGGGCCGCTTTCGGCTTCGCCGCACACGGTGAGGTCCGGCTGCTGGTGGATAAGGTTGGCCAGCCACTCTCGCACGAGCGGGTGGTCATCGACGAGGAAAACGGTTCTTTTTCTGATTTCCGAAGTCATGGACGAGTTGCGGGCGCGGGAGCGGGAATTGGGGGGAAGGCGCAGGTCACGATAGTCCCGCCAGCGGGCGCAGGTTCGATCGCGAACGAGCCGCCGATCATCGCTGCCCGGTGCGCCATGATCCTTATGCCCAGCCCCTGGGCTTCGTCCTCGGTCTCCGGCAGACCCACGCCGTCATCTTCGACCGTGAGTAGAATCCGGCCGTCTCGTTCGGCCAGATTAATACCGATGCGTTTGGGCTTGCCGTGGCGGATGGCATTGCGAACTGCTTCCTGAGCGATCCGATACAGGTGCGTGGCAGCCGCATCGTTGTGAATCAGCACCGGGGAATCGCATTCGAAGACGCAACGCACCTTGGCGCCCTTGGTAATGTTATTGGCCAGTTCCTGGAACGCCGCCATCAGACCCTCGGCGTCCATTTCCACCGGGTAGAGTCCGCGAGCGAGGCTGCGGGCCAAAGTCATGCCTTCTTCAACCAACCGGACCACGTTGCCGGCGTCGGCGGCTTCCGGCAGAAGCTTGGCGGCCAATCGCTCGGCCAGCACCTGCCCCGCCAGGGCAGTCGCCGTCAGGTGCTGGCAGAGACTGTCATGGAGGTCGTGGCCAATGCGGCGCTGTTCGCGCTCGCTGATTTGGAGAATTTCCTCTTCCAGGCGTTGGCGTTGGGCCATCTCCTGCTGGAGGGCCTGGGTTCTCTGTTGGACGCGGGCCTCGAGGTCCCGGTGGAGGGAGCGCAGGCTGGTCAGCAGCCAGACAATGATGACGTAGAGGACGAGCAGGATTAGCGCGTTCCAAATTGGGATCAACGGGCTGGAATAATGAGCCAGGGCGCCTGCTTTGATGTCGCCCCCAATCCAGACGATCACGCTCAGGACGGCCATCAACAAACCAAAGCCTTTGCCGAGAAACCAGGCTGCGAGTCCGACCTCCAGGAGGTAAAAGACGGAGAACATGATTTCGAACCCGGTGAGGTAATCAACCAGGCCAATCAAGGCCAGCGCGGCCAAGCCGGCCAAAACCAACGACCGCCGCGAAGCGTGCTCAAGACTTTCGAGCAGGGGTATCATGCTTCAGCGCCTGTTCGGGCGCCCGGCGGCAAGAGCTCCGATGGTCCAGGGCGCATATTCGTTCAACCCTGGCGTGAATCCGGCGGCCTCGTGGCACCGTCCAAATTGAACGCCGGCGAATAAAACCCACGACGCTCGCGCCGCCAGCAGGCGCCGGTGGCACGCCGCTCGACCCGGGTGGTGAAACGATAGTCGTACAAAACGCCACGAATGTAACGCGGCGGCGCCTGGGGAAAAGGATTTTTGCGCAGCAACGACAGGACTGCGGACGAACCTTCCAACAGACGGTTGAGGAAGCAGGCAAGCCACGGGTGCTTCTCGTAACAATCCAGCGCGGCGAACCACATCTGCCAATCCAAGCGGGGCTGGTGCGGCGCGACAAAACGCGGCGGCCGCTTCACGTCCCCGGGTTTCCATTTAAACTCATAGGGGCGCCAGTTCACGCCGTCTTCGCTTCCTTCGATAATGATCTCGGGCCGTTCGGTGGTCATGAGGGAAAAAAGCCCATAACTGTTCACGAGTTGCAAGGGAGCCAACAGGCTCAAGACCTTGGCTACCGGCCGGGGCCAATCCATTTCCAGGCGGAACAGCCGAAGGACAGGTTCCAGAGATAAACCCAGAACCAGGAGGGCGACGACAAAGCAGAGGCAATGGCAGGAAGCCGGGGCGGGGGCGAGAGAAACGGTGCGGGAGAGGGCAGGACAGAGCTCCCGGAACACGGGCAGCAGAACCTGGTCGTCCAGGAGCAGAAGGCTCAAAGCGATACCGAGGAGGTTGAAGAAACAATAATTGCCGGTGAGTTCGATGAGCACCATGAGCAGGATGAAAGCGCAGGCCGCGAGCCGGCGCAGGCCGGGGCAAGGAATCAGGAAAGGGGTGCCCAATTCGATGGCGAACATCAGGGCAGCGGAGGCCTGGTGAAAGCGAACTGGCATTTGGTGGGCGTCCCAGGCCAGCGGCGTGGGCAACGGTTGCGTCTCGTAATGGCGGGAAAGGGCCGTGAGATTTCGCCAGGTGGGGTCACCGCTGCGCAGCTTCACCAGCCCAGAGGAGAACATGAGCCGGAATAGCAACCACCAGAAAAGCCAGACGATGAGAATTGAAGGCGCGGTTGCCGGTGGGAAAGCCGGCCGGAGCTCAAGCGGCGCGAGGAAGATGGCCAGGAAGCCAGTCTCGAGCAACAGCACATCCCATTGATAGGAGAGAAACAGGCGGCACGCTCCAAATAGCGACAGATAAAATGCCCATAGCAAAACCAGAACGGGAAGCGGCGCAAAGCCAAGAACCAGGAGCAGAGCCAGGAGGGCACCCCCCCAACTCAAAAACAGGAGAAACCGGTCACTTGAATTCAACCAGCAGAGGGTGGGCGAAAGGTAGAAGCGATGAATGCCCAAATGGAGACGGGATCTAAGAAAGTCCGCCGTGGGAAGAACGCCCTGACGGCCGGCCAGACCTTTAATCTGCGTTGCCAGGGAGACAAAAGCCGCAAGATAGATCAAGCCCAGCAGACGCAAGAACAACCAACTGCTCAATGCGTATGTCGCGAAACCCGAAGCGCTGCCGGTCTGCACCCCGTCGGGCATACTGCACTCCGTCAAGAATCGGAGTCAATCTGCGTGATCTGCGGGCCAAGCGTTTTCAGAGGAGATAGCCCGGAGTTATCCGAATACGATTCCCTGTGCCAAGGGCAGATCGCGAGAGTAATTAACGGTGACGGTCTGGCGGCGCATGTAAGTTTTCCACGAATCACTGCCGCTTTCGCGGCCGCCCCCGGTTTCCTTCTCTCCACCGAACGCACCGCCAATCTCGGCGCCACTGGTGCCAATGTTGACGTTGGCGATGCCGCAATCGCTGCCCCGGCTCGAAAGGAATTGCTCTGCTTCGCGCAGGTCGTTGGTGAAAATGGCAGAACTGAGTCCCTGGGGGACTTCATTGTGCCATGCCAGCGCCTCGTCCAGCGTGCGATAGGCTGTGAGATAGAGGATCGGGGCGAAGGTTTCCTCGTGAACGATTTTCAGGCCGGGCGGCGCGGCCACGAGGCATGGACGCACGTAGCAACCGCCGCGAAACTTGGGGCCGTCGAGCGGCTCCCCGCCATAGAGGATGTCGCCGCCTTGTTTGCGAATGACCGCCAAAGCGGCCTGCATGTCGGCGACGGCCTGGGTGTTTATGAGCGGTCCCATGAGGGTACCGCGCTCGAGCGGGCTGCCGATCTTGACCTGTTCGTAAGACTCGAGCAAACGGCGGGTCACCTTTTGGCGCAGGCTTTCGTGGACCAGGATGCGCCGGGTGGTGGTGCAGCGCTGGCCGGCGGTGCCGACCGCACCGAACAGAATTGCCCGGGTGGCCAGGTCCAAGTCGGCGCTCGGAGCGACAATGATGGCGTTGTTGCCGCCTAATTCGAGGAGCGAACGGGCCAGGCGGCGCGCGACGACTTCCCCGACGTGCCGGCCCATTCTGGTAGAGCCGGTCGCTGAAATGAGCGGCAAGCGCCGGTCGTTGATCAACCGCTCGCCGATGGTCGCCCCGTCCCCAATGACCAGGCTGAAGAGGGCCGGATCCACGCCATTAGCGCAGCAGATTCGCTCGGCGATCCTGATGGTGGCGATGGCGGTCAGCGGCGTCTGGCTGGATGGCTTCCAGACGGTCGCATCGCCGCACACTGCGGCGAGCGCACTGTTCCACGACCAGACGGCGACCGGAAAATTGAAGGCAGTAATGATTCCCGCAACTCCCAGCGGATGCCATTGCTCCAGCATGCGGTGCTGCGGCCGTTCCGAGGCAATGGTCAGTCCATAAAGCTGCCGGGAAAGACCGACCGCGAAATCGCAGATATCGATCATCTCCTGCACTTCGCCTTCGCCTTCGGCGAGGATCTTGCCGGCTTCGAGGGTCACGAGCCGGCCCAAGTCCGGTTTAGCTTCGCGCAAAGCGTTGCCCAATTGCCGGATGAGCTCGCCGCGTTTTGGGGCCGGAGTGGCCTGCCATTTTTGGAAAGCGGCCTGGGCGGCACACACGACTCGTTCGTACTCCTCGGGCGTGGCGGTGCGAACCGTAGCCAGCACCCGGCCATCGATGGGTGAGATGCTCTGGAGCGGACGACCACTGCCAATCCATTCGCCGCCAAAGGCGCCCGGGTTTACGGGATTCAGGCCAAGGTTCCTCAACAGCGTAGCCGGAGAAGCAGCTTTACGTTTCATCGCCGAATGGTCAAGAAAGGCGGCGGCACTTTTGCTCAATCAGGCGCAGAGCTTTCGCTATGACCTCGGGTTTGATATCGAGCACTGGCCGCAGGCGAATCGCGCGCTCGCCGGAGCGCACCACCAGCAGACCCAGTTCAAAGGAGCCTTTCCAGAACGCGTCGCGCAATTCCGGTGTGGGCAGATCAAAGGCCAGCAACAGGCCGCGTCCCCGCACCGCCGAGATAATCGGGTATTTGCGAGCCAAGGCCTCCAGTTCAGCCAGAAAATACTCACCCTGGACTCGCGCGTTATCGACTAACAGTTCCGCTTCGATGATGCGCAGGTAATGCGTCGAGCGGACGTAATCAGTGAAGTTACCGCCCCAGGTGGAACTGATGCGGCCAGGCAACCGGAAACAGTTATCTTTGACTTCGTCGAGCCGTGGCCCGGCCATCACACCGCAGACCTGCGCTTTCTTGCCAAAGACAAGCAGGTCAGGGCGGACGGCGAAATGATCGCAGCACCAGTTCTTGCCGGTCACGCCCATGCCGCATTGCACCTCGTCAAAGATGAGCAGCACGTCATTCTGGTCACAGAGGCGGCGGAGCGCCTGGAGAAATTCTCCGCGGAAATGGTTATCGCCGCCTTCGCCCTGAATGGGCTCGATAATCATCGCGGCGATGTCGGCCTTTTTTTGGGCCAGCACATCACGAATTTGTTTCTCCGCCAATTTCTCCTGCGCGAGAATAGTTCTGAGCCGTTCGGGAGGCGGCAGAGAAAAATCCAGCGCCGGGGCGGCCAGGCGCGGCCAGGGGAACTTCGGAAAATAAGCGATTTTGCGGGGTTCGGTGTTGGTCAGGCTGAGCGTGTAACCGCTACGACCGTGGAAGGCGCGGTCGAAATGCAGGATTTCGGTCCCGCGCTCGCCCTGTCCAGCCCCGAGGTTCTTGCGCACTTTCCAATCCATCGCGGCTTTGAGGGCGTTCTCGACCGCGAGGGCGCCCCCTTCGATAAAGAAGTAGCGGTCCAAGGGCGGCGAACCCATCACCCGGGCGAAAGTGTTCACAAAAGTTGCGTACTGGACGCTGTAGATATCCGAGTTAGCAACTTTGACGGTGGCCGCCCTGAGAAGCTCGGCCTTGACCTCTGGCCGAGCGAACCAGGGATGATTGAAACCCACGGGTTGCGAAGCGTAGAAACTGTACAGGTCAATCAACTCACGACCGGTCGCGGCGTCCACGAAGGTCGAGCCGCGGCTTCGTTCAGGATCGAAAACCAATTTGAACCCATCCACCAGGATATGCTTCTCCAGTTCAGCGACCACTTCTCCCGGTGGAATGGAGGGTGGGGAGACTGCGGCAGATTTATGACGGGCCGTCTTTCGGGGTTTTAGAATGGCCTGCATGAGTCAGTTTTTGAGCTGTCGGTGCGGAGTACTTTAGCGAGCGATTGGCTCATCTTCAAGGCAAATGCGGCAAACGGAATTCAATTTTGTAATTTCGGGCGGCCTCGGCTAACCTCGCGGGCAATGAGCACAAGCAATCGACAGGCTGGACTTCCAACCCGGCGGCACCAGGGCCGGAGAGCGATGGGAGGGCTGCTGGCGCTCAGTTTGTTCTGCCCTTCTCTGCTGACAGGTGCTGACCTGCGCATTGGGATTATCGGTTGCGATACGTCGCACGTCACAGCCTTTACCGAGACCTTGAACAATCCGCAAGCCAAAGGACACATTCCGGGCGGCAAAGTTGTCGCAGCTTTTAAGGGTGGCAGCCAGGATATGGCGCAGAGCCGGGACCGGGTGGAACAATATTCAAAAGTGCTCCGCGAGAAATACGGTGTCCAGTTTTACGAAAGCATTGGAGCGCTTTGCCGAAACGTCGATGTGGTGTTGCTGGAGAGCGTCGATGGCCGGCCGCATCTCGAACAAATGAAGCAGGTGCTTCAGGTCGAAACGGTTCCGCCGGCCGCCAACGGCGCCGCGCTGCTGCTGCACGGCTCGTCCTTGCGCAGCAAACCTAAATCGGTGTTCATCGACAAACCCATGGCCAGCTCGCTGCACGATGTTCGCGAGATTTTCCGAATGGCCAAAGCGGCGGGCGTGCCGGTGTTCAGCTCGTCGGCGCTGCGCTTCGCCAAGGATACCCAGGCCGTTAATCAGGGTTCTCTCGGGCAGGTCCGCTATGCGGAGACCTATGGTCCCTGTGAACGGGAACCGCATCATCCCGACCTCTTCTGGTACGGGGTGCACGGCGTGGAAGCGCTTTACACGGTCATGGGGACCGGTTGCGAAAGCGTCCAGCGCGTCACGACAGCGGATGGAAAAATCGAGGTCGTGGGAAACTGGCCCGGCGGGCGCAAAGGGGTTTTCCGCCAGGATAAGAGCTTCCACGGCCTGGCACGAGGCGACAAGGGCGAAGCAACTGCGGGCTCGTTCGACGGGTATGTGCCGCTGGTGGCCGAGATTATGAAGTTCTTTCGCACGGGCATCGCGCCCGTGCCTCCAGAAGAGACGACCGAGATTTTCGCGTTTATGGAGGCCGCAGACGCGAGCAAGGCAAAAGGCGGCGAGGCGGTGAAAATCAGCGAGACGTGGGAGAAATCCGGAAGGTAGGGGCTCTCCGACTCGCCGTCTCACTTAAGCTTCAAGAAATTCTGCAATATCTGCCGCCCGTTTTCCGTCAGGATGCTCTCGGGATGAAATTGCACGCCCCAAATCGGATACTGCTTGTGTTTCACCCCCATGATTTCTCCCTCGTCAGTTTCAGCGGTGATTTCCAGGCAATCCGGCAGTGAGTCGCGCTGAATGACCAGCGAATGATACCTGGTCGCCGCAAACGGATTGGGCATCCCCGCGAACAAATCCTTCCCATTATGTTTAATGGGAGAGGTCTTCCCATGCATCATGCGGTAGTTGACGATAACATTGCCGCCAAAAACGTGGCCGATGCACTGATGGCCGAGGCAGACACCCAAAGTCGGGATGTGCGCGCTGAAGGTGCGAATGATTTCATTCGACAGGCCCGACTCGCGCGGGGAGCACGGGCCGGGCGAAATGAGGATGCGGTCGGGAGCCAGGGTGCGAATCTCATCCATGGAAATCTGGTCATTACGATGGACCTGCATTTCCACGCGCATCTCGCCCAGGTATTGCACCAGGTTGTAGGTGAACGAATCGTAGTTGTCGATGACCAGCAGCATGCTCGCGCAACGTAGCGCAACGGGATGGATTTGGGAATCGATAAAATGGGGGCTAATGCGGGCTGGACCGGGCCGGAGTACTGAGGCGCATTGAGGTTGCAAATGAATTGTGTATTGCATTACCGGCACCGTTGCATTACACTGTTTATATGAATGACAGCCTGACCATACGTCTCGGGGAGAAGTTGGCGCACGCGTTAAGCGAAGAAGCGCGCCAGACGGGCGTGGCCAAAGGGGAAATTGCGCGGCAGGCGCTGGAGTCTCGATTGCGCCGGTCGGGCAAGCTGGCAGTCATGCAACGCTACTTTGGAACGATGCGAGGACCCAGCGACCTAAGCACTAATAAGGCTTATCGGCGTAACTGGACCCGGAAGCGCGCATGAAGAACATCCTGGATGCCGGTCCACTCATCGCGGCAATTAATAGCCAGGACCAACACCATAGCTGGGCGTGTGAAGCGTTGGAGCGCCTCGGCCCGCCTTTCTACACCTGCCCTGAGGCGGTGGCCGAAGCAGCCGCTATGACCGCCCAACCGGATGCGATCGTAGAAATGATCCACTCCGGAGAAATCATCCTTGCGTTCGACCTTTCCGAGCACACTGGCGGAGTGCTGAGATTGCTCAAAAAATATGGCGATCAAGAGATGGACTTGGCCGATGCTTGTATTGTGCGGATGACGGAATTGACGCGCGACTGCCGTGTGATCACGCTGGATCGCACTGATTTCTCCGTTTATCGGCGCAATGGTCGTGATTTGATCCCTTTGCTCGCGCCGCCTGCAAGGCGATAGGCAGGCACGGGCCTACCGCCGTTTCCGGCGAGCCTTGAACAGCTCCAACTGCGGCTCTTTGAAGAAATCGTAGTTCTTCAGGATGCGGATGATCTGGAGCAGGTCAGATTTCTGATAGTTGCGGTTAACCGCCGTTTCGCTCACCAGGTCGGCGAGCATCGTGCGGAACGGGATGACCGCATCAATCCCTTTGGAGCGAAGCAGGGCAATGCTCTCGTCGCGAGAGCGGGCTTCCTGCGGCAACGCGGGAACAACCAGGATTTTCAGCGGGTCTCCATCTTTTCCGAAGGCGCGGGCGGCCTGTTGAAACACCTTGGGTTCGACAAACCGAAAGATTTCGGGCGACGCGGTCAGGCGGGCGGAGCTGAAGGTTTCGGTATGCCAGCCTTTGACGACCACGATGGCCTTTTGGATAAAGGGCAGATCCGGCGAGGCCAGCACGAACGGAGGCGTTGCTTCCGCGGGTTGTGGGTGCGGATTGAGAACAAAGAAATCGATGTCGTCGTCCTCCTCGCGGCGGGCCTGCCCGATGTATTTGCGATGCTGTCGCACCAGGAATTCGTGCAGCTCGAAATACTCACGGACGATGGTTTCGCTGACGGCGGCCATGCTTAGTGGAGAGTGGGGAGTGAAGAATGAAGAATTCTTTCCAGCAGTTCCGCGGGGACTTTTTGGCCGATTTCGACGCGGCCGATGCGCCGGGCGAGGACGAATTTGATTTCGCCGGCGCTGACTTTTTTGTCGAGTTTCATTGCCGCCAAAAGATTGAGCCGTTGCGTGGAGCTTAAATTGACTTCGGTTGGCAAACCGGCGCGGCTGAACAGACCCCGAATGCGGTCGGCGTCCCGTCCCGGCAAGCCGAGAACCTGGGTCGAAATTCTCGCGGCCGCCACCTGCCCGAGCGAGATGGCTTCGCCGTGCAAATACTTTCCATAGTGCGAGATGGCCTCCAGCGCATGGCCGACGGTATGGCCGAAATTCAGAATCGCCCGCAAGCCGCTCTCGGTTTCATCCTGGCGCACGACCTCGGCCTTGATCTCACAGCAGCGCGCCACGACCGCTGCCACTGCAGTAGGCTCGCGCGCCAGCAGCTTGGGGAGGTCGCGTTCGAGCTGCTTGAAGAGGGTCGCGTCATAGATGATGCCGTATTTGATCACTTCGGCCAGGCCCGCGCGATACTCACGCATCGGTAGCGTTTCGAGGGTATCCAGGTCGCACAGCACCAGCCGCGGCTGGTAGAAAGATCCAACCAGATTCTTTCCCGACCTGAGATTCACGCCGACCTTACCGCCGACTGAGCTATCGACCTGCGCCAGCAGCGTCGTCGGCACCTGGACAAACGCGATGCCGCGCAGGTAGGTCGCGGCGACAAACCCGGCCAGATCACCCACGACACCGCCGCCGAGCGCCACGATGAAGGATTTGCGCTCCAACCGCTGCGCTGCGAGCCGGTCGTAGCAGGCCTGGACGGACTTAAGGCTCTTGGAAGTTTCGCCTGCCGGCACGGTGAGCAGGACGGGCGCAAAACCAGCCGCCCCAAGTGCCTTCTGGACCTGCTTGCCGTAACGAGGCGCGACATGGGTGTCGGAGATGACGGCACAGCGGGTGCCCAATCTTAGTCGAGCGCATTCTCTGCCCAACCGGTTCAGCAAGCCGGTGCCGATCTTAATGTCGTAGCTGCGATCACCGAGAGGTACGTTGACGATGCGCACGAGCGGAGGATAAGGTTTGGGCGTAAGGTGTCAAAGTTTTGCGCCCAACTAGACTTGCGCCGGAGGAATTCATGGCTATATATATTATACGTATATGAGCAAACCAGCGACCCTTAGCGATGAAGCCTACGCAGCTCTGATCGCTCACAAGCACCGAAAGAGCGAAAGTTTAAGCCAGATTATCCTGCGGTTTGTCCCACGCCCTATCCGAACCTTTGGTGATTTGGAAAAGCACCTGGAGAACCTTGAGGGACCGGTGGTTGTCGATTACGAGGCCTTGGACCGTGTGCGCCGACGAAGGCAAAAGGGCAATCGTGCTGACTGACACGACGTTTTGGATCGACCTATTGGAAGAGCACCACGAGCACCGGCGCGGGCCGGCCCGCGTTTTTATCGCGAAGCATCGCGGTTTTGAGTTATACGTTTCTATTGTGACGTGGGGCGAATTGGCTGAGGGTTTTGCCAAGTTCGAGGACCTCGGGAATTTTTTGCATGGAATTCGTCTTTTGATGCTGCCGCAGCAGATCGCCTGGGAAGCCAGTCGGATTCAGCGAGAGTTGGCAGCCACCGGGGGCCGACTCGGAGAGAATGACAGTTGGATTGCTGCAACCGCGCGAGGATGGGGACACAGGCTTGTAAGCCGGGACGATGCCTTCGATCGTGTTCCGCGGTTGAGGGTCGTCCGCTATTGAACGCACCGACCCGCTGTACCTACAGAGCGGGCTGGATGTTGCCGTGATCTCAGCGCTGACTGGGATGCCTGATGAATTTTCTCTTTTGCTTCCCAGGCAGAGAACTATGCTTCGTTTCATGAATCAGGTGGCCCTCATCACCGGCGCCTCGCGCGGCATCGGTCGCGGCATTGCCCTGGAGTTGGCAAAACTTGGCTATGATCTCGTTATCAATTTCGCCACCAATCTGGGGGCCGCGCAGCAAACCGCCAGGGATTGCCTTTCCCAGGCAAAAGCCGCCCAGAAGAATATCCGCGCCGAGCTTTGCCCGGCAGATATCGGCAAAACCGAAGACCGCCGGAAGCTCATTGAATTTACCCGCACGAAATTCGGCCGCCTGGACCTGCTGGTGAACAATGCCGGTGTCGCCCCGGCGGTGCGGGCCGATCTTCTGGAGGCAAGCGAGGAGAGTTTCGACCGTCTCATCAGGATCAACGTCAAAGGGCCCTACTTTTTGACGCAGCTAGCGGCGAAGTGGATGATCGAACAAGCGAGCACAGGCACCCCGGCTAAGCCGCGTCACCCCAAAATCATTACGATCTCGTCGGTCAGCGCCTACACGGCTTCCACCAACCGTGGCGATTACTGCCTGGCCAAAGCGGCGCTCTCGATGCTCACGGCGCTTTACGCGGCGCGCCTGGCCGAGCACGGGATCAATGTGTATGAAATCCGCCCCGGCGTGGTGGCCACTGACATGACGAAACCGGTGGAGGAGAAATACGAAAAGCTGATCAGGGAAGGGCTCACTCCGATTAAACGCTGGGGCACGCCCGAGGACGTCGGGAAAGCTGCCGCCGCCATTGCCAGCGACCTGCTGCCATTCAGCACCGGAGAAGTCATCAATGTCGATGGCGGGTTCCATCTTCGGCGGCTTTGAAACGTGTGGCACATGGAGACTGCCGCTGCCATCAACGAGGCCACACCGGACGCAGCGCCGCCGGTGAGGCAATATTTCTCCGGCCAGGTAGCGCGCGTGCCGCTGCCGCTCGGCTATCGGCTGGGCCTAATCGCCGTCGCGGTGGCGATGCTGACGCTGCCATTGATTTACCTGGGCTTGGTCGTTCTATTTTGTTGGGGTCTGTACAATTATGCTACCCGGGGAGCCGACATGTTCTTCCCGCTCATTGGAGGGACCCGGCGTGTTTATTTTTCACTGATGGTCCTCTATTCGGTGCCTTTGTTTGCGGGCCTGATCCTCGTTGTATTCATGATTAAGCCGATCTTTGCCCGCTGGCGGGTGCGCGAGGCGCCGGTGGCCTTAAGCCACCTGCAGCATCCCGAATTATTCCGTTTTATCGGCCAGCTCTGCCAGACCCTTGGCGCTCCGATTCCAAGCCGGGTGGATGTCGATTTGAGCGTGAACGCCTCGGCAGGTTTTCGGGCCGGGTTTGGCAGCTTGTTCGGCAACGACATCAAGCTGGCGTTCGGTCTGCCGTTAGCGGCGGGAATGACCTGCCGGGAATTTGCCGGGGTGCTGGCCCATGAGCTCGGCCATTTTACCCAGCGCACGGCGATGCGTTTCGGGTTTATCATCACCATGGTCAACCGCTGGTTCGCCCGGGTAGTTTTCGAACGGGATGCCTGGGATTACGTACTGGAAGAGGCCACCAATCAAAGCCCTGTCACCCTGGTCATCTGCGCCTTTGCGCGGCTTGGCATCGGTTTAACACGCGGCTTGCTGTGGCTGCTAATGCTGGCCGGGCATGCGCTTAGCTCGTTTTTGTCCCGGCAGATGGAATTTCACGCGGATGCTTGCGCCATCAGTGTGGCAGGAACCGATGGTTTTGTTTCATTGGGCAGGAAATTGCTGGTACTGGGCGCCAGCACCGAACAGGCACGGGTCCAGTTCAAAAACCGCATCGCGCCAAAGCTGCCGGACGACCTGAGCAACTATGTCGCGCTGCTGGCCTCGCAATGTGCCGGCCAGACTCAAGGAAGAGTGTTTCAAACCGCGAACGCCCGCAAAACAGGCTGGCTGGACAGTCACCCGGCTGATGCGGAGCGGACCGCCAGAGCGATGCGCGCGCACGAGCCCGGCCTGATTCAGGATAGCCGCCCGGCGACCGAGCTCTTCGGCAACTTCGCCGAGCTTTCTCGCGGCATGACCCGGTCGCACTATCAAATGCTATTTGGACACCCGCTACCCCCCGACCGCCTCTTTTCGGTCCAAGCCCCGACGCACGCTGCGCCAGAGACGGCTGCCGAGGAGGCAGCGATTAAAAGTTACTTTGCGGGCCTGGGCCTGTTCCTTCGGCCCCTGCTGCCCGAACCAGGCGCACGCGTGACGATTGGGGCGGCGTCCGCGAAGCTACAGCAACTCATCGACGCCAAACAACTGTTGCAAAGCGCCGACCTCCTCGCAGCGCGCGAGGCGCTCAAAGATCTTGATGCCCGGTGGCTCCGGGCGGTGCAAGCGCACGCGCTCCAGCAGGCCGGTGTGGAACGCATCGAAGAATTGTGTTCACTGCCCGGGGCCGATACCGCCGACCTGACCGGGCTACTCCGGGGCCTTCGGGAGCAGCAGGAAGAAATCGGCAGTCAATTGCAACCCTACGAAGCCGCGGGCCGCTTGCGGCTGATGACCGCGCTGAGCCTGCTCCGAACACCGGATGTCGCACTCGGGCTTTCGAACACGCAACAACTCCAGGAGGAAGCGCTCGACCTGCTGCACGTGGCGGGCAAGCTGAACGTGGTCTTTCCGCTCTTGTTGGAATTACGCGGAGAATTTGCCATCCAAGAGGCCTTGTTTGGACTTCCCGACGGGGCGAGGCCGGTGCCGGCGCACGGTGTTTTGACCGATTCAATCGCACGCGCCAACGGGTTCCTGGCCCGAATCCAGGAACAGCTAGGCTCGACGGGTTATCCTTTCGAACAGGCCAAAGGGCCGAGCACCCTGGTGGAATACGCCCGGGCCAAGGAGTATGAGGCCGACCCAGTGCGGATGACGCACAAAGAAGTCGCCAGCCACCTCGAAATGCTATTGGCGCTCTATTTTCGTCTCCTGGGGCGGCTCGTCGCGATCGCAAGCCAGGTCGAAGCACAACTTTCCGAACCTCATGCCACTTAAAATCAACGAGCAAGTGACGGCCGAAAAACTACGCCCCAAAATCGAGCGGCTCTTCGCGCTGTCCGCCGGCAAGATTGTGAATCTCGAGAAGTCCTGGAACCCAATGAAGGGCACCCCGGTTTTCACCGCGCGCGGCCGATACACCGCGCGCGGCTGGACGGAATGGACGCAGGGTTTCCAGTTCGGCTCGGCGCTGCTCCAGTTCGACGCCACCGGCGACAAACGGTTTCTGGAAATCGGCCGGCGCAAAACGATCGAACTCATGGCCAGGCACGTCTCGCACATCGGCGTCCACGACCACGGCTTCAACAACATTTCCACCTACGGCAATCTTTGGCGGCTGATGCGCGAGGGTAAAATTCCGTTCAACGCTCCCGCGAAGGATTTTTATGAACTGGCCTTGAAAGTCTCCGGCGCGGTCCAGGCGGCGCGGTGGACTCCATTGCGGAATGGGAAAGGCTATATTTATTCCTTCAATGGGCCTCATTCATTGTTCGTCGATACGATGCGCTCCCTACGCTCATTGGCCCTAGCACATCAGCTTGGCCATGTGCTGATGGGGGAGCGGGATCAACGAATTTCGCTCCTGCAACGGTTAATCGAGCACGGCGAAACCACCGCCGAGTATAATATCTACCTCGGCGAAGGCCGCGACAGTTACGATGCTCCTGGGCGTACCGCGCACGAAAGCATTTTCAACGCGAAGGATGGCACCTATCGCTGTGCCAACTCCCAGCAGGGCTACTCGCCCTTCAGCACCTGGACCCGCGGCCTGGCCTGGGCGATTCTGGGCTACGCAGAGCAACTGGAGTTTTTGGATACGAAAATCGGGGAGAAGGTCGAAGGCGTCTCCAGCGAGCCACCTGCCGGGGAACGCGAGGCCTCTCGCGACGCGCTGGGGACAGCACGGCCGACCTTGCGCGCAGTGTCGTCGGTCGTTCCCGTGTTCCGGCGCGCTGCCGCAGCCACGGCCGATTTCTATCTTGCCAACTGCTGCACCGACGGCATCCCGAGCTGGGATACCGGCGCACCAAACCTGCATCGGCTAGGTGATTATCTAAACAAACCTGCCAACCCTTTTAATTCGTGGGAACCGGTGGACAGCTCGGCCGCCGTCGTTGCTGCCCAGGGGTTGATTCGCCTAGGTAACTACGTTACCGCGAAGGGTGAGGAAAGGAACGGAACCCGGTATCGCCAGGCGGGTCTAACCATCGCCGAGACCTTGTTCGCAGAGCCGTACCTTTCGACGACGGCCAAGCACCAGGGGCTGCTCCTTCACTCGGTTTATCATCGACCCAACGGCTGGGATTACATCGCGCCCGGTCAAAAGGTGCCCAACGGCGAAAGCTCGATGTGGGGCGACTATCACGCGCGCGAACTGGCACTGCTTCTTTTGCGC
This sequence comes from Binatia bacterium, assembly GCA_035566895.1. Lineage (GTDB taxonomy): Bacteria > Verrucomicrobiota > Verrucomicrobiia > Limisphaerales > UBA8199 > DATMQA01. Next base: position 10,043 of record DATMQA010000214.1, on the reverse strand, counting down.
GAGGCGCGCGATGAGAGCTACCTCACTTTCTTTGCAAAAGATTCGCCTCGCTGAAGCCAACTTCAAAATGCACCTGGTCCGAATTCCTTCCTTAAGAACCATTGCCGAATTCCGCCGCCACGTTGCGGGGCTGGGAATCGAACTGCCTTGCGATGATACGATCGCCATGGCCCCGAGCTCCCCGCTGGCTCAGGCGCTGGAACGGGTCTCGATTAATGGCAAACGCATCGGCAACCGCTACGCCGTTCAGCCGATGGAAGGCTGGGACGGCACCCCCACCGGCGGCATCACCGAGGAGGTCCTCCGCCGCTGGCGCCGGTTCGGCGAGAGCGGCGCCAAACTCATTTGTGGCGGCGAAGCGATGGCCGTTCGACCCGATGGACGAGCCAACCCGAATCAGGTCATCATCAACGAGGAGAACAAAACGGGCCTGGCGAAGCTGCGCGACACCCTGGTGGCGGCGCATCAGGAACGATACGGGACGACGGAGGATCTGGTCATCGGCTTTCAGCTCACCCACTCGGGCCGTTTTTGCAAACCAACCGATAAATTCCGCCTCGAACCGCGGGTGGCATATCGCCATCCCATTCTCGACCAAAAATTCAAAGTAACCAGCGATAGCCAGGTGTGGACCGACAGCGAAATCGAGAGCCTGATTCAGGATTATGTTCGCGCCGCCCAGGCTGCCTGGGATGCCGGCGCCGATTTCGTCGATATTAAACATTGCCACGGGTACCTCCTGCACGAGTTCCTTGGCGCGTATAGCCGGCCCGGCAAATACGGCGGCTCATTCGAGAACCGCACGCGCATCTTGCGCGACATCATTGCCGGCGTTCGCGCCAGCGGCAACAAGATCGATATCGGCGTGCGGCTCAGCGCTTTTGATTTCGTTCCGTTCAAACCTGACCCGGCGCTATCGCGGCCAGGCAAACCCGGCCCGGGCATCCCCGAGGATTTCTCGCATTGCCTGCCCTATCGCTATGGGTTTGGCGTGAAGATTGACAACCCGGTCGATTACGATTTAACCGAGAGCTTTCAATTCCTGGAGCTGTGCGCGAGCCTGGGCGTGAAGATTGTCAACCTGAGCGCCGGCTCGCCATATTACAACCCGCACATTCAGCGGCCGGCGGCCTATCCTCCTTCCGATGGCTATTTGCCGCCTGAAGACCCGCTGGTGGGCGTCGCGCGCCAAATCCAGGTCGTTCGGCAACTCAAAAGGCGCGCGCCGAGAGGGCTGGCGCTGGTGGGCAGCGCCTACAGTTACTTACAGGAGTATCTGCCGCAGGTGGCTCAATACGTGGTGCGAGAGGGTTGGACGGATTTGGTGGGGATTGGCCGCATGGTGCTGGCCTATCCAACGGTGCTGGCGGATGCACTCGCCAGCGGAACCCTAAGCACCAAATCACTCTGCCGCACCTTTAGCGATTGCACGACGGCGCCGCGCAACGGCTTAATTAGCGGCTGCTATCCGCTGGACAAGTACTACACCGCTAAACCGGAGTTTCAGAAACTAAAGGAGCTCAAGAAGGGCGTAACTTGAATGACCCGCAGATTTAAACACCAAAAACCAAAAACCAAACACCAGGAAAACTTCAAGCATCGAACTCCAAGCGACAGAGATGCGGCGAAGTTTGAAGTTTGGGATTTGAAACTTTCTTGGTGTTTGGTTTTTGGAGTTTGGTGTTTCTGAAATGCGGTCACGGTTTCTGTATTCTCTTCAGCGCCTCTTCAGCCGCCTGGGGATACTTCACCTTAATCCCCGCGGCGATCTTCTTCACCGCCACTTCGGCTTCCGCGCGGACTGCGGAGTTGGAGAGCAGCGGCAGGACGAGTTGCAACGCTTCGGGATTGGCCGCACCGGCCAGCGTGCCAAGAATCAATTTGAGGTCCGCGTCGCCCCGCGCCGACGCCAGCAACTGCGTGTACCGGGCCGCGAGTTTGCCATCCGGATGCGCGTTTTGCTCACCGGCGAGCCGGACCAGACCGCGGAGAGCCACGCCGCGCACGGAATCATTTCCCGGCTCGAGATAGACGCCGGCGAGCGCGTCCCAGGCTGAGAGCTCGGGCCACTCTGCCAGCGCGCGGATGGCGGCCTCGCGAACCCGCGGTTCGGAATCGGCGGTGGCGGCTCCGACCACGGACAACGCCTGGTCATCTCCGCAAGCGGGCAGCAACGTGAGCAGTGAGCAGCGGCTTTCGACTGTCTGCGCCCAGTCCAGCGCCTCACGAACCAAAATCGAGCGGCGCGATAAATCGTCGATTCTAGCCAGGACCTGCGCGGCCGCACTTTCGGCCTCGGTGCGCACCTCGGCATCCTGCAAGTGGAGGAGTTTGTCGAGGATCGCCAGCGCATCCGATTCTTCGCCGGCTTTTGCCAGCGCGCGAAAGGCGGCCTTGGCCACCGCCGGGTCGTGATCGTCAGCCTCTTCCAACAGGAGCGCGTTGGCGCCCGGGCCTTGGCGACGGGCAAGTGCAGCGATGAGATGCACGCGCACAGGAGCGGAGGGTGTTTTAAGCTCAACGAGAATGGCTTGGTCGGTCTCGCTGCCGCCGCCCAGCTCAACCAGCGCGGACTCTATGGCGTGGCGTTCTTCAGGCCCGCTCGAAGCTGCCAGCGCGCGGGCCAACGCAGCAACGTTCGAGCCCTGACCGATGCGTCCCACAGCAGCGATGGCCGCCGCCCGAACGACCGGTTGCGACGAGGCAAGGCTGTTCTCAATGGCGGCGCGCGCCGGCGCATCTCCGCGCGCGGCAAGGCTGTCAATCATCCAGGCCTGTTCTTCGGGGGCGAGGTTGCTCAGTTCGGCAGCGAATTCCTCCGAAGCACCCTTGGACTGCACGGAACGAACCGCGGCGATCGCAACCGGCTTAAGGACGGCGTCTGATCCGCGTAGGAGAGTTAGGATGCGCTGCTCGCCTTCATTTTTATCCAATCGAAGGACTGCTTGAAAGGCACCGCGGCGGATATACGCCGGCTCAGAGCCTGCGAGCAGTTCTTCATAGATTCCCCGCGCCAGCGTTGGGTCGGCTGAGTTCGCCAGATGTTCGGCGCAACGGAGGCTCGCCTCAGCCAGCGCGGCTTCGGGAACGGAATGACTCCTGTGGCGCATAGCCGAAATCGTTCTCCACGCTGCGCGATCGCCAATTTTGCCCAGCGCTGCAATCGCCGCTTTGGCTGCGGAAGGGTCGGTGCCGGCCGCCAACCGTTTCAGCAATAGGACCGACTTCTCATCACGTCGGTCGCCGATTGTGTTGAGGATCTGAACTCGCGCCGTGCCCCGGGCGGAACTCAGCGCCGCGCGGAGCACGGCGTCCGCCTTGCCGGGCGGGTAAGTCGTCAGAGCCAGGCACGCGATGCCGGCGGTTTGCTCGTCGGGCAACAAGTTCGCGAGGGCAGGCAGCGCCGTCCTGGTCCCGATGATGCCCAATTGTTTGCAGGCAAACCGTCTTGCCTCGAAAGTGGAGGTGGGGGCAAGCAGTTTCACCAGGCCCGCTTCGAGATCGTTCCGCAGCGCAGGTTCTGACGCCGACTCCCGCACCATCTCCTCAATCGAGCGAAACGGCTGATAGCTTTGGCCCGATTGGCAAACGGCGGCCTGTGAAAACACCGTAGCGACTACCGCGGGCCCGGCATCCGGGGCCGCTGAACTCTCGGCACTGGCCACGCCCAATGCACACAAGAGTCCAAAGGATGCACTCCAGAACCGGAAGAAAGGATTGCCACCAAAAGGCACGAAAACGCACAAAGAGTTGTTTTCATTTCTTTTTGCGCCTTCTCGTGGCAACGATTCTGTGCTCCATCCAGGAGCGCCCGCTGTAGAAGCGGCGAATAAGCGTGGTTTAGGTTTCATAATTAATCACGCTCGCCAGGGCGCCCGGGGTTCTCGGTAAAGCATTCGGTTGGCCTCCTCGCTGTCGAACCGTTCCGTAACCGGGTCCCAACGCAGTTTCCGGCCCAGGCGGAGGCTGATGCTCCATGCCTGGCAAATGGTCATCGCCCGATGCGCCACTTCCGGCTGGCACATCGCCGGCGTCCGGCTACGGATGCACTGGAGCAGGTTGCGGACGTGGCCGGAGGCATCGCCCCAACCGGCCCCGCCGGTGTCCTTGAGACTCAGAATGGATTTGGGTTCGGCCGTCACCACATCGGTTTCATCATCGACCTGGATCCAACCCTCGTCCCCGATGAAACGTAGATAGCGGTCTTTGAATTCGCCGCGCTGATACATCACCCCGGCAACGCCATTGGCGTAGCCGCAACGACCGGCGCCCGTAAGCGGAGCATCGCTGCAGAACTTCGCCGGGTCGGGAAATTCGCCCTGGGCCTCGAATTCCACGGGACCCGTGTCGTCCGCGCCCAGGGCCCATTGCATCTGGTCGGTGTAATGGCAGCCCATGTCTGCAATGATCCCATCGGCGGTATCCCAGAAATATTGCCAGGAGTTGACACGCCCCGGCACGAAGGGGTGCCAGGGCGTCTGGCCAAGCCAAATATCGTAGTTCCAGCCCGGAGGCACGGCCACCGCTTTTTCCTGGGGAATGGCTGGCCCGGTCCAAACCTGCATCTCGACCGTGCGCAGGCGCCCGATTTTTCCCTGGCGCACCATTTCCCGGGCGAACCGGTAGGAGGCAGTGGACCGGCGTTGCGTGCCGGCCTGGTAAATCGTGCCGTAACGGCGGCACGTCTCGACCAACTTCCGCCCCTCGGCGATGGTCAGGCTCACTGGTTTCTCGCAATAAATGTCTTTGCCCGCGCGGGCGGCATAAATCGAGCCCAGGCCATGCCATCGATTCCCCGTGGCGATCAATACCGCGTCCACGTCGGCCCGCGCCAGCAGTTCTCGAAAATCCGGCTGCGCCAGGCAGTCCGGGTTGCCGTAGTGGCGGTCCACCAGCTCCTTGGCCGATTTCAGCCGCTCCTCACGACAATCGCTGACGGCCCGAAAGTGAATTTCTTTAAACGAAAGAAAGTTCGGCAGAATTGCCCGGGCGCGATTCCCGATGCCAATCCCACCGAACACAATGCGGTTGCTCGGCGCAACGGCGCCGTTCAGGCCGAGGACCGAGCCCGGAACGACGATGGGCAGGGCCGCAGCAGTCGCGGCGCGGCGCAGGAACTGGCGGCGGTTTAAAGGAGAGAAACACAGGGATTGCATAGCGGCCTCAAAAATCAGGCGGGTTCGAAGTCATCGGGCTAGCGCATCGTCTCATTGCAGCCGAAAAATGTAAACACTGCACTTTACTGGCCCCCAATGGCGTTGCCATCGCGCTCGACCGAAGATCTTTTTCCAGCTTGTGCAAAAGCAGACATCGCTTCGCGCAGGACACCAAGGAAAAAGAGGGCGACTGCGGCCATTTTTCGCGGGAATTCATCAGGAGAACGCAGAAATCTCCGAACCGGCACGACCCCTGCTAGGCCTCTGCCGTCTGACAGGTTTTTTTGAACGTTGCAGCGGACAAGTTTGTTTTAATGGTAACTATGATTAAGACCACCAGTCGAAAATTGAAAAACCCGCCGGTTAAACCCGAGCCTGCGAAACCCGCTCCGACGCTTGCGTTGCCGCCAGTGAAAACTGAGCCGGTCGAGCCGTCTCCCGTCAAGATTTTGCCGCTGCCAGTGGCTCCCATCAAAGCCCAGCCGGTGCAACCGGCGCAGCTCAAGCCCGCGACGTCCAAAGGCGCTCGCATCTCGCTGGAGCTGGTGAAACCCGGCGCAAAGAAGGTTTGCGTCGCCGGCTCGTTCAACGGTTGGAAACCGGAGCAGACACCGCTCATGCCCCTCGGCAATGGGCGCTGGGTGGGCGACTTGGCGGTCAACCCGGGCAAATACGAATACCTTTTTGTAGTGGACGGCCAATGGCTGCCGGACCCGAACGCCAAGGAAAGCGTCCAAAACCCCTTTGGCGGGAAGAATTCTGTTCTGACCGTTTCGGAGTAAGGGCGAAAGGGCGAGCGTAGTTGGGGCGTGGGCATCACCATGGAGTGGCTGGTGGTGCCCACGCGTTTTTTTAGTTCCTCCTCCTCGTCCTCTGTTTTGGACCGCGGCCACTGACCCTGATTACTGACTACTGATTACTGATTACTGTTCCCCTCCTCCTCCTCGAATCGTTTGGCTCCTCTCTTCCGCTTCCTCCTTTGCCTCGTGACATTTCTCCTTGCCGCGCCTTAACCTAGGCCCCATGCCGCCGCGCACTCTCACCCTTGGCCACTCGCCCGATCCCGACGATGCTTTCATGTTTTATGGCCTGGCCACGGGGCTGATTCCGACACCGGAGTTCAAATTCCAGCACATCCTTCAGGACATTCAAACCCTTAACGAACGCGCGACCCGGGGCGAACTGGACATCTCGGCCATCAGCATCCATGCCTACGCTTACGTGAGCGATAAATATGCCTTGCTGCCCAGCGGCGCCAGCATGGGCGATGGTTACGGCCCGATGTTGGTGGCCAAAGAGAAATTCTCCAAAGCCCAAATCGCCAGTAAAAAGATCGCGGTGCCGGGCACGATGACCAGCGCCTTCCTTGCCCTCCAGCTCTGGCTGGGCCGGCCGGCCGTCGAGTTCAACTCCATCGTTGTCCCCTTCGACCAGATCTTCAAAACCGTCCGCTCAGGCGACGCGGACGTCGGCCTGATTATCCATGAAGGCCAATTGACGTGGCAAAATGAAGGTTTGCAGGCCTGCGCCGATCTGGGCGCGTGGTGGGCCGGGGCAAATGACGGCCTTCCCCTGCCCCTCGGGGGGAATGTCATCCACAAACGCTTCGAACCGCCTATGCGCAAGAACATCTCAGACATCCTTACGAGCAGCATCCGGTTCAGCCTCGCCCACCGCCCCGAAGCCGTCCAGCACGCGTTACAATACGCGCGCGATATGGGCCGTGACCTGGCCGATAAATTCGTCGGCATGTATGTCAACCATTGGACCCTGGATTATGGCGAAAAAGGCCGCGAATCCATCCGCCGTTTCCTGGGTCAGGCCTTCGAGCGCGGCTTGCTCCCCCATCGGCAGGAACTGGAGTTCGTTCAGTAACACCCACCCATCACTCCGGCTCCCCGGTTTCATCGGCTTTGTGATTCTGTCCTCCCATGATTCTGTCCTCCCATGGTTCCCCCCACCCCCCATTTTTCCCCCTCCGAAAGAGCTTTACAGGGATCGCCCGGAAAACTACTATTTACCGATTGTATTAACGAAGATTGATTGGTTTAACCAGAAGACATGCAAGAAAAAGCTAAAACGATTGGCGACTTTAAGCTCCACGAGAAGGATACCGGTTCGGCAGATGTGCAGATCGCGTTGCTCACCCAGCGCATCAATCACCTGACCGACCACCTCCAAAAGTTCAAGAAAGACCACAGTTCCCGTCGTGGGCTGCTCATGATGGTCGGCCAGCGCCGGCGTTTGCTGGATTACCTGCAAATCACCGATGTCAGCCGCTATCAGGCAGTTACCAAAAAACTCAAACTGCGCAAGTAACTTCCGGCGAACGCCCCGCGCTTTAGCCTGTCGGCGGGCGCGTTCCAAACCATTTTCAATTGTATTGAGCTGGCAAGCGCGAACGGCTCAGTTCGCTGTGTTAACTCTCGCGCACAAACAAAGGCTCCGTTGCACTGGGTGATTTCATTCAGTCCCGAAATTATTCGGGATTCACTGAAGTTTCCCGGCGGCTGCGGATTGGAAAGAGCATTATGTCAGAAAAAGCCACCGCCCCCGTTGGGGACAAGCAGATCATTATTGAAACCGGCAAAATCGCCAAACAAGCTGACGGCGCTGTAACCGTCCAGCTTGGCGAAACCATCGTTATCATTGCCGCCGTCGGCGCCGCCAAGGCCAAGCAAGGCCAGGACTTCTTCCCCCTCACCGTCGATTACCGCGAAAAGGCCGCCGCCGCCGGCAAGTTCCCGGGCGGCTACTTCAAACGCGAAGGGCGCCCGACCGAAAAAGAAATCCTCACCTGCCGCCTCATCGACCGCCCCATCCGGCCCCTTTTCCCCAAAGGCTGGTACAACGAAGTCCAGGTCCAGGGCATCGTCCTGAGCGCCGATGGCGAAAACGATCCCGACATGCTGGCCCTGGTCGGCGCCTCCGCCGCCCTCATGCTCAGTGACATCCCCTGGGCCGGGCCCATCGGCGCCGTCCGCGTCGGCCGCGTCAACGGCCAGTTCATCGCCAACCCCACCCATACCCAAATGGCCGACAGCGACCTCGACCTCGTCTATGTCGGCAACGAGACCGACCTCGTCATGTATGAAGGCTCCGCCAACGAAATTACCGAAACCGATTTCAACGCCGCCCTCAAGTTCGGCCACGAAGCCATTCAGCCCACCATTGCCGCCCAGAAAGACCTCGTCGCCCGCGCCGGGAAACCCAAACGCCAGATCACCCTCAACATCGTTCCGGATGAAATCCTCAACGAAGCCAAGTCCCTCGCCGGCGACCGCATCGTCACCGCCCTGCTGACCCCTGGCAAAATGGACCGCGAATCCGCCGTCAGCTCCATCACCGAAGAAATCGGCAAGAAACTCGTCGCCAAATTCGGCGAGGAGAAAGTGACCGAGTTCGTCCTCAAAGACGCCTTCTATTACATCCAAAAGGAATCCGTTCGCGCCTTGATCATGAAGCAAGGCAAACGCCTCGACGGGCGGGATTTGGAGACCGTCCGCGCCATCTACAGCGAAACCGGTGTCCTCCCCCGCGCCCACGGCTCTGCCCTCTTCCAGCGCGGCGAAACCCAGGCCCTCACCCTTTGCACCCTAGGCACCGGTGAAGACGCCCAGGAGTTCGATGCCTATACCGGCGGCGCCAGCGAGAAAAAATTCATCCTCCATTACAACTTCCCCAACTTCTCCGTCGGCGAAACCGGCCGCATCAGCGGTCCCGGCCGGCGCGAGATCGGGCATGGCGCCCTGGCCGAACGCTCCCTCGAGCCCATGGTCCCCGTCGATACCTATCCCTACTCCATCCGCATCACCAGCGAGATCATGGAGTCCAACGGCTCCACCTCCATGGCCACCGTCTGCGGCGGCTCCCTCGCCCTCATGGACGCCGGCGTCCCCCTGACCCGCCCCGTCGGCGGCATCAGCATCGGCCTCTGCACCGAGCACGACGCCCAAAACAAAATCACCAATTACAAACTCCTCACCGACATCATCGGCTGGGAAGACGCCTTTTGCGACATGGATTGCAAAATCGCCGGCACCGATAAGGGCATCACCGGCTTCCAGCTCGACCTCAAGCTCCCCGGCATCCCCCACAGCCTCATGACCGAGGCCATCGAAAAAGCCCGCGTCGCCCGCCTCCATATCCTCGCCGAAATGGCCAAGACCCTCGCCGAACCCCGCAAGGAAATCAGCAAATACGCCCCGCGCATCGAAACCATCAAGATCAATCCCGAAAAGATCGGCGCCCTCATCGGCCCGGGCGGCAAGAACATCAAGAAACTCGTCGAAGAATCCGGCTGCGAAATCAATATCGAAGACGACGGCACCGTCAACATCTACTCCGTCTCCGAGGAGGGCATGAAGATCGCCCGCGACGCCATCACCGGCATGACCGCCGAAGCCGAGCTCGGCAAGATTTATCGCGGTAAAGTCGTCACCATCAAGGAATTCGGCGCCTTCGTCGAATTCCTCCCCGGCCGCGACGGCCTGGTCCACATCAGCGAACTCGCCAACTTCCGCGTCAAGCAGACCGAAGACATCGTCAAACTCGGCGATGAAATCTGGGTCAAATGCCTCGGCGTCGATGAAAAAGGCCGCGTCCGCCTCTCCCGGCGCGCCGCCATGGCTGAGCGCGACCAGGCCATGGGTGGCGAAGGCCAACCCCCCGCTGGCGAACCCGCTGCCGGCGGCGAACGCTCTGACCAGGGCGACCGCGGTGCTGAGCGCGGCGGCGAACATCGTGGTGGCGGCGAACATCGCGGCGGTGACCGCGGTGGTGATCGCGGCGGCGACCGCGGTTACCGGGGCGACCGCGGCGGCGGCGACCGGCGCGGCGGTGACCGTGGTGGTTACCGAGGTGGTCGCGGCGGCGGTGGTGGCGACC
>DATMQA010000213.1:0-69688 GCA_035566895.1 Binatia bacterium | reverse complement strand
CGCCGCCGAACTCCACCGCCAGTGCGCCCTGTTTGTCGAGCAACACCGCGACCAAATTGCCAACGCCGAACCCGCCATCCCCGAGGGCCTCAACGACCGCGCCGGCGATGTCTGGGAACCCCTCTTCGTCCTGGCCGACCTCGCCGGCGGCGACTGGCCCCAAAAAGCCCGCCAGGCCGCCCTCGCCCTCTCCGGCAACGAAACAGCCTCCAACCTCACCAGCTCCCTGTTCCTGGATTGCATAATCCTGTTCGAAGAGTACAAAACCGAACGTATGTTTACCAGGGACCTGGTCGAACACCTCAACGCCCTGCCTGGCCGCCCCTGGCGCGACCTCACCAAAGGCAAACCCATCGACGAATACTGGCTGTCCGCGCAATTGCGTCCCTTCGGTATCAAGCCGCGAACCATGCGGATCGCGGAGCAAGTGGCCAAAGGCTACTTGCAAGAGGACTTCCTCGAACCGGCCCGCCGCTATGTCTCCAAACCGGATTGGGAATCGTATAAACAGGCGTTTCTCCAACCGGACCCGCCGCCAGCAGAACCCGGCCCGGCGAACGAACCGCCCATCGACCCAGGAATATAGAGACGACATTCCAAATTGTAGGAGACGACGTCCACGCGCTTGTAGGAGACGACGTAAGGAGTCTCTGATCAATTCTGCAACGCGACGTCCTGAGTCTCTGATCTTCGACGGGGCACGGCCGGCCACCGCGAGCAGCATCTCATTAACACCTCACTTTAGTGAGGTGTGTTTGCGGCCCGAGGAACAGGAGAACCCTTTCAAGGGTTTCCCGCGCCCCGTCGATACGCCGTCGTGCGAGCCAGGACGAGTTGACCGGTGACCTGTCTATAGCCAAACCGCCGCCAATGACCTTCCTTTTTGTTTCTCAGCGGGCGCGGCGGGTCGGACTTTCGAGGGATTGCCGGCGGCGACTCCGGCGGCGTGACGGAACGGGATTGAAAGATGAGTGGCGGGTTTGCTATTGAGCGGGGATGAGTGACACCTCAGACACACAACGACTGGCGGACGCGGTTGCGGCGCTGGCTATGAGCCTGGCGGAAAAGGTGCGGGCTGTTGTCAGTGATCAGTAATCGGTGGGCTGAATCGCCCGGATTCGCGTGGGATGGCAGCGACGCTGGGGGACGGGAAAGGGTCCCGGTTGTTGAGTTCGATTTTGAGGCGGTGTTCCGCAGCAGCGATGGGGACGCCGGAGACCAGCCGGGGCCGCAGGTTCCGCGCGTGCCGCTTGACCAGATATTATCGCCGCGGGAATTGCAGGTCGCTTTCGGGGTCGCGCGCGAGATGTTGAGGCGGGCATCGCCGCTATCGCGAGCCGCGCGGGCAAAATGGCGGGATCCGGCGATTCGCAAACGGATGACAGAGGGAATACGGCGGGCCACGAGAACTCCGGAAGCGAGACGCGAACGATCCGAGTCGGCGCTACGAGCCTGGCGGTTGCGTGACAGACAAGAGAATCGTGAGTTAATGCGGAGGCTGTGGCGGGAGCGCCGCGCGGAATTTCTGACCAGGATGCAACTTCCGGAGTACCGCAAGCAGATGTCGGAGATAGTGCGTGCGAGATGGGCGGTTCCCGCATTTCGCGAGAGAATGTTGTCTTTGTTCCGAGGTCCCGAGGCGCGCCGCCGAACCTCACTGGGCGTGCGGCGTTACTTGCAAGAGCACCCGGAGGCAAGGCAACAAAGGTCCGAGACCCAGCGAAGGCTTTGGCGGGACCTTGCTCACCGTAATCGGCTTAGTCAAAGCATCCGTGCCGGGAAAGCAGCGGCAAGAGCAGCATTTCATTAACACCTCACTTTAGTGAGGTGTGCTTGCGGGCCGAGGAACAGGAGAACCCTTTCAAGGGTTTCCCCCGCCGCATCGCTGCGTCGTCCTTCTCCCGAACACGCCTCGGCATGGCCTCTGACTCAATAAAACCCCGCCATCCTCGCGCTCCGTTGTTTGCTGTTCGGAGTTTTCCTGAAGTTTTGGTGTTTGGATTTTGGAATTTGGTGTTTCCCTCTCTCCTTCTTTAAACCATTTTCCCCACTAACGAATTTTCTACTAACGAATTTTCGTGCAACTCTTTCGCCTCCAGTCCATCATTGCGTGACTTTTCGTCATGGGCGGCACAAAACGCACAGCTACCAATCGGTCGGCAAGTGTCCCTTCAGGGACATCCCTATGCGCGAAACAATGGCCCGGCAAGCGCTGTCAATGGTGTGGGATCATGCAGAAGCTAATCCTTTTTCTTCGTCCGGCGGCAATTACCTCCACTTTGTTGAGAAAGCTGTTATGGCTATCGAATTCATGCCCACTTCCCGTCGGGAGTTCCTGCGAGATTTGAACGCCGCCCTACCTGAAGCACTTGACGAGATGATCAAGGGCTCCGGTGACGAATGCTCGCCTGTGGCGCCGGTCGATCTTTCGCAGGCCATCATCGGGCCGGGTATGGCTGTCTTCTCAAACTACGCTGCCGTATTGGAGGCCGATGGGTCGCCAATGACCGTTCGCACAGCCCTTCAAATTATCAACCGCTTCCTCGCTGAGGACGACTTTGACCACGATACACAGTTTTGCCTCCATTGGTTCGAACAAAACGGATGGAATGCCGGTTTATTCGGTCAAGCCGACGTCCTGGCCCGGGCCAAAGGCACCAGCGTTGATGGCGTTAGGGAAGCGGGCGTCATTGAATCCGGCGGCGGAAAGGTCCGCCTTCACAAATGGGTAGAGTACCCGGATGACTGGGATCCCAGCACCGACCGCCGCCTGCCTGTCTGGGAGGCACTGCATCACCTCATCCGTGCACTCAAACAGGGCGGTGAGTCCGCCTCGGGTGCACTCCTGGCCGGTCTCGGCGGGAAAGCCGAGGCTGTGCGCCAACTTGCCTACCGCCTATATACTCTATGCGAGCGTCAGGGCTGGGCCGAAGACGCTCGCGCCTACAACGAACTCATCACCAGTTGGAGCGGCATCGAGTCCGCGGCTGCCACCGCACCCAAACCCGCCGATCAGGCCCTGCCCGGCTTTGAACGTTAACCATGCCCCCTCGCATTTCCTCTTCATCTCTGCCAGGCGACTACGGCCAGTTGCTCGCCACGATCAAAATTCGTGTGCAGGCCGCGCAAGTCCGCGCCGGCCTGGCCGCCAATCGGGAGTTGCTCGCGTTGTATTGGGACATCGGACGGATGCTCCTCGACCATAACCCCCGTGTTAGCTATTGCCGCTTTCCTTGTCACCCGTTTTCGGGTATATTTGGCGTGCATGAAATGGACCGATGCAGTCCAAAACTGGCAGCGTCTCGACCCCAAGGCGCGGCAGCAGATTCGCTGGCGCAGAATTCCCCGCCAGGTGGCTCTTTCGATGTCCTTCGAAAGGGAGCCGGTTGACCTGTCATGGCTGGAGAAACTACACCACCAGGCGGCGCTACCCGTTACCTCCAAACCACACGGGGCCTCCTAAGTTACTCCCAGTTGGCTCCGCTCCTGGCGGAGCAAGTCCTTCGCATAGAACGTCTGATCGCCTCGGACGCTTTTGCCCTCCAACCGCTCGCGCCAGAGCTTCTGCTGCAATTCCACCACGAAATCGCGGGCGCCCTGGTCCCTGAGTGGGCTGGCCGCTGGCGCGACGCCGACGTCAGGGTCGGAGAGCACCACCCGCCTCCGCCCTACCAAGTACCAATGCTCATCCGCGATTACGGCGAAGACCTGCGGGTCCGGATGTCCGCCAGCATTTCCCGTTTTTTAACACCAGAATTTGCGGACCGGAACTGACTTGCCGCGGCCGCATCCGCCCTGCGGATCAAAGCCCCCTATATCGAGTCGAGGTCAAATACGCGCCGTGGGGCTCGCCGGACGTAAGGGTGCTGGAGCCAGGGATAAAGTTTAACCCGAAGGCCCACATGTACTCGGACTGCAAGTTGTGCCTGTACGACTGGCGCGACCAGCCGTGGCAGGACAAGTGGCACCTCCACGAAACCGTGATTCCCTGGGCAGCCGAATGGCTCGTCTTTTATGAACTGCTCCTTTTGACCGGCAAATGGCACGGCCCCTCCGCCCTCCACTCTATGAAAGGGGGTTAAACCTAACCATCAAATCGAGGGACGCGGCACCCAATCAATGCACTTGCAGGGCGGTCGCGCGCCAGGAGAACCGTTTCAGCGGTCCCTCTCATCAAAATCAAAATTTGCCTCCACCCCTCGGAAGTGCTTTGAGCAGGGTCAGAAGCGCTTTTTTTCACCGAGTGGCAAACGCGGCTCCTATCGGTGATCAGCCGGTTCATTATGATGCGCCCTCCCGCCGACACCCAGGGACGGTTGACTTTGGTGATGTCAACACATACTGTCAGGCCGATACAATGAAACGGTCCCACAAGCCGTTGAGTAAATGCCCAGGGTGTGCTGCTGGTGGCACGAGGCTGAGTCGCAATGCCGTATCGAGCGCGAGCCAACGGCCCCGTTCCGGGTTCACGTTGATCGAACTGCTGGTCGTCATAGCCATCATCGCCATTCTGGCCGCCATGCTGCTTCCGGCCCTGGCGCGGGCAAAAATCCGCGCGCAAGGGACCGGTTGCGCCAACAACACCCATCAACTCCTGCTGGCCTGGCATATGTACGCGACCGATAATCGCGATGAACTCCCGTTCGGCTATTCCGTCACGGCTCCCAATTCCGCTTACGTTTGGGTGAAGGGTATTCTCGACGACACCAACCCAAAGGCTAACGATAATTGGGACTACGCCAACACCATCATGCTGGGCGCCATTTGGCCTTACAGCGGAAATTCCCTCGGCGTGTTTCATTGCCCGGCGGACACCTCGCGCGGTATCGACCCGCAGGGCAAGACCGTGCCGCGCCGGAGTGTTTCCATGAGCAACTGGGTCGGGGGCAACGGGGACAGCCCCGCTACCAACTACAAGGGCTACTGGGGGCTCAACGCTCCCGGCTCGCAAGTAGCGCGCAAACTCTCGCTCATCGGAAACCCCGGTCCGGCCCTGACCATCGTCCTGTTGGATGAACGTCAGGACAGCATCAACGACGGTTATTTTGCGATCCAAATGGATGGCTATCGCAACCCGGGCAGCACCTACATTGTGGATTTTCCCGCCAGTTATCATAACGCGGCGTGTGGCTTTGCGTTTGCTGACGGTCATTCCGAAATCCACAAATGGCACGATGGCCGCACCATGCCACCGCTCGGGACGGCCCTCACCTTAAACATCCCCAGTCCCAACAACAGCGATGTCCTTTGGATGCAGGATCACTGTCCACACTAGGGTTTCTCTCCCAACGCCTGTCGCGTGACGAAGTAAGGCTGCTTCGTCAGCTCAGGCCCGAATCCCGGAAACAGCGATGCCTTTCGGGAATCGTGCTGGATTTCGAAATAGTACTGCAGCGGGTATGGCGAATCGGTGTACGCGGCCGGAATGGTTGCCCGGAAGCGGTTGCCTTCAGCCTGCATCAAAGCGGTCTGGAACCGCTCGCCCTGGTTCACGTGACGGTAGTGAAGGCGAATGGACGCGGAGGAATTTGGCAACGCCAGTTCCAGGTCCAGCGGCCGCCCGGGCCGGAAAACCAGCGCTGGGTTATGCTGGGCAGCGACCCCCGGGCGCGATGGACGACCAAGACTCTCTTCCAGGCAGCCTTTGATGCGCGGCTCCGGAGCCGGGTGGCTGCCCGGTTGCTCGAGCTTTTTCTCCAGCGCGGCGATGTCTTCGTCAATCGCCGGCAGACGATCCAGCCAATGCCCCCGCAACTGCGGCAGCTCGCCCACGGTCACGTCGGACTGATAGACACCGCGGGCGACACCGGCCAGTTCGGCCCACGCGCCGCGCGCGCGCCGGTAGGCTTTAATGGATTCAGCCAGGGCAGCCTGCGCGCCGCTTCGCTCAAACACTCCGTAGAGAACCCCCGCCCGGAATTTTGCCCCGAAAAACCGGCCCAGGCCGATTTGGATTCTCACATCAACGTCCATTCGTCGAAATTCGGGCGTGGTCTTGTTTTTGACCTGGCGTTCCGCCGCGGCCAGGTTCCGGGCGGCGGCGTCCGCGAGGTCCTCGAGCCATTGCGCGACTTCGACCGGGGTATATTTGCCGCTCCGGTTGCCTTCGAGCAGTTCACCGGCAAAATCATTGATGCGCAGGAACAATTGCGGATCGAGCGGGCTGACATTCCCGAACACTTTCGGCGCGGGGCTGTCGCTGTAGGGATTGCGGCGGCCAGGCTCGACCAGCGAGTGGTTCAAGTACATTTCCGGCCAGTAGCTGTTGTTGGCGGCGGAAGGCAGATGGGCGGTGGTGACGATGGGGAGGATACGGCTGGCGTTGGCCAGGGCGAGTTCCACCGCTCCGGCTCCTTTGCCAAAATCCCTTCGCAACGAGCGCTGCCAAACATCCGGGGCAGTGTCAGGACTGTACATCAAGCGTCCCCAGACTCTGTAGGTGTGAAGGTACTTTTCCCAATCCCAGCGTGGCTTCAACGACGCATCCGCATAAGCACAGCGGTCGCCGGCGACGCCTGAACCTCGGCGCCCCTTGAACGTGAGCGGCTCCATGATTTCCACGCCGGCGCTCCCGCAAAAGCTAAACGCGCGGCTGTGGGCCGCGTTCACCAACGGGTCGCCCCAAAGCAGCAGCCGTTGTGTGCCGGGCCAGATGCGGAACATGACGGTGTAGCGGCGATTTTCTTTTAGCAGGTCGGCGTAACCATATCGGGTGAAGCTGCGGGAGCCGGTGCTGAGTTTCATCAAGCCCGAGCCCTCGTGGCCCGGCCGGGGCCGTTCCACCTCGCGGATTTCGGCCTGGTGATAAGGCATGCCGAGGTGCTCGGCCCAGTACTTGGGGGCAACATTGACGGGCTGGCCGGTCGCCAGCGCCGAATCGATCATCGTTTGGTCGATGCCCTTGGCGTGCAGATCAATCTCGACCCGGCGGCCGCATTGGGCGACACCGTCAAAAACCGTCCGCCAGAAATCATAGCTGCCCTCGGCGACGCCGCTCTCGCCGTGAATGCGGAAGGTGACAACACTGATCGCCGGGCAGGCTTGCAACAAAGTGCGCACCGCGTCCCGGCAATAAGGGCCATGGTTTTCGGCGGACAAACCGGCGATTCGGTAGTTCGGATGGGGACTGCTGGACCAGTCGTAACCGTGCATCCAGAGGCCAAGCTGAAACTGCAGTCCGCGCGCGACGGTCTCTTCGCTGATGAACTTGAGCATCTCCAGGTTCCGGTCGCGCTCGGCCACGGGCAGTTCCGCCACACGCACGTCGTATCCGCGAACGGCGAGCAGGAAAGGGTAGGGAAATAGAAAGTAGGCATCCGTCACCTCGCGGAGAAAGTCGTAACCGAGACTGAGGGTGAGATTGAAACGGTTGAAGCGTTGCGTGGCCAGCATGGTGAGATACCGCGGCCACATTTCGCGATCATAGAACCAGGGTTTGTCTTCCACGTCGCTGACGAACGCCCGGGCCAGCCCACGAACGCGATTGGCCGGCTTCTCCACCGTGGGCGGGATTCGGCTCAACTCGCCGAGCGGGTCGACGGCGAAATTCACACGGTCCGCCAGTTCCAAAAGCGCATAAACCAGTCCGCGCGCGTCCGAGCCGGCCGCGAACAGGACCGGACGCTTCCCGATTTTGCCGCGCGCCAGCCCAACGGCTTCGGGAACGTCGGGCAATGAAATGCCGGCGGCCGCGAGCGCTTGCTTGCCACTGCTGGAACTGGCGGTGCCGCCAACCACGCAGTCAAAACCGGCCGGCGCCTGTTCCAGGCTGGCAAAAATCTCCGCCCCTACACCCCGGCCCTGGAGGGCGGCACGCAGCTCCGCCCCGGCCCATTGAGCGGGCTTTGGCTCGGCAGGTTCGAGAACAATAGCAACGCCGCGGTTCTCCCGGGCGCTGAGAGTACCGGGCAACAGATTGGCTGCCGCGGCCGCACTGAAGGCGGCGGTGGTTTTCAGAAAGTCGCGGCGCGAATTTTGGGGATTCACAGTTTGCGCTTAAGTTCCGGCGACACGTTAGAACAGCTTGAGCGCCCTTGTCCATCAATGATCTTGCGAGTGGCAGCCAAGCCACCCTGGCAATAATGCCACTGCGTTGGAATGCGGACATGGGCGTGATGATGGTGGCGATGGTCATGCGGCTCTCGCAGTTAGCAGCAAACGACCGGCATCCACCATGTCCTGCTGGATCTGGCGACGTTGAAAAAGCAGGTCGCCCGATTCCCCGGGGGCGGGCTGGCCCAAGACAAAATTCGCCGCCCGGATCGGCGCGGAAGATTGTTCGTCGTGGAAATGCTGCTTGAGGCAGGCGACGGCATCAGCGCATGCCGGATTGCCGGCGCGGGCTTCTTCGCCGAACACGGCGACAGCGGCCTTTGTGCCTCGATCGTAGTGAAGCAAGGTGTAAAGGATGTCGAAAGCATCTTTCGGCGCCTGGCGTCGCGCAAAGGCACGAAGCTTCATCGCCAGAAATGGCCCGGCTTCGCAGACGCGGACGGTGAGTTCCTGGTGCGCACCCTGAAGGTCCACTCCTTTAACCGTGACCTTGCGAGCAGTGGCCAGTGCGCGGTTGATCCCAGGCAGAATATTCGCGGGCACATCGTCAACCACCGCAGTACCTTGGGTCGCGGGCGGATGTTCGGTGAGAAAATCCACTGGAATGGTAAAGTCGCCGACCTGTTTCACGAAGCGGGGCCCGCCGAATTCATCTTTGGACAAACGGAAGCCCTGGGCCTGGAGGTCCATTTGGAGGCTTCCGTATTGGCCGAGGGAGGCCCCAAGGGCGATGCCGAGGTCGGCATCGAGCGTGACCGGACGCGGCAGAGTGCGCGACGCGGAGAGGTCGCCGCACAGGTATTTCGGAACCAGCCCGCCCACGAGCACGAGGTCGCTGTGCCACGACCCGAGCCCAGCCCAAACGGTCAGGAAGGCACTCTCAGCGTTGGCGACGCCGATGGGATTGTATTCACTGTAGGTTTCGTACTTCACGGCCGGCAAAAGCCTTCCCAGTTGCGGAGCGCATCGGCCTGGTCGGGGCCACGAAGGCCGGTTTGTTGCAGGTCGAGGTAGATTTGGGCGTCGCTGGCGAGGGGCAAATCTTGAATCTTCTGAGTTTCCAGGAAGACCCCATCGTCGTCGGGGACGTGGAGCCAGACTTTGCCGGCATCATTGACGGAGCGGAGTCCCAATCTTTCCAGGGTGGCCGTTTCGGGCAGACTCGCAACGTAGGCGCTGGCGATGACCGGCTCGGTGTAGGGGTGCCGGAGCCAGCCCGCGATCCACTGGGTGAAAGCGATGCGCACCGACTGCTGGTCCGCCCAGGACTTGAGCTGGCGGGCCGTTTCGAGCGGGGCGCCGCCCAAAGCAGTGTAGCGCGTGGTGGTGTTGCGACGGGCGAAATCATCGGCTTTCACCCAGGCACCGATGAGCCCGAGCGGGTCACCAGGACGGAAGGCGCGGGTACCTTTCTTTTCGATGAAGCCTTGGCTGGTAAGGTGCTGAAGGATGCGAGACACGAGACCCTGGCTAGCCTGAGTGCGGTCAACCAATTCGCGTTGAGTCCACGCCCGATCACGGTCCGTTAGTAGCGTGCGAATGATGCGGGCGCTTTTGCCAACAAAGACGTTTCGGGGTTCCAACTGAAACCGGAAATGGCGGCCAGGCAGCGGGCCCCGGTCCACGAGGAGGCCGGGGACCCGGATATAGGCGCGGCCGTTAAGGTCAATTGCCGCCAGGCGTTTTTGGCGGCAGAGCTCCAGAACGCGAGGCGAAAGCTCGGGCACTACGAGCAGTGGTGGGTTCGGGGCGTCCCAGCCGTCAACCCGGGATTCCAGTTCCCGTATGCTGGATCTCAGGAAGTACAGCGGTTTGAACCGTTCGGAGCGGTCGTCGAGCCGCAGCTCTACCGAGGACAGCCGGTCCTGGCTGGGGGCTTGCGGCGGAACGTGCCATTGCAGGTCGGGATCAGCATCAACGAGCTGCCGGAAATAGTGAACCAGTTCGCTTTCGTGGCTAATATCTGCTTGTTTACTGAAATCGGTGCTTTTCACTGTAAAGTAATAAGCGCTATTTTCAGTAAATAATCAATATTATTTACTAGAAACATCTATTTTAACTGAGCAGTAAAAATACCATTTTTAGTAAATACTTACGATTTCCCTCACCAAAACATCAGTGTTGTAATGGAGATCGCTTCCACTACCTCGGTTTCTTCGGCGTTTCAGGCTTTCAGCGTTTCAGCGTTTTATTCAAAATCTCCCGTGTTTACCGAGCTTGTAACGACCTGCAGATTCAAGATCCCTCGTGTTTACCGAGGTTGTAACGACTGTTACGGATCGTTACGGATAGTGTAACGGATAAAAAGCGCAAAAATCGCCCGTGTTTACCGAGGTTGTAACGACGTAACGGATCAAAGGGGGGGTACTATATACATATATGCCTATACTCCTCACGTCACCTTGTCTGGCTCTGTCCATCTATCCCAAACTGCGACTAACTGCCACCAACTGCGACCAACTGCGACCACATTCATTAAATCTACTTTAACCTAATTCAGCCAAATTTAGGTTAGTGCAACCTAATTTAACCACAAACGCTGGGGACTGTGGACCTTGGACTCATCAAGCACGTCACTACCCTTGTCCCCCGTCACTCGTCCCTCGTCACTTCCCTCCTCGACTGTGGACCGCGGACTGTGGACCTTGGACGCGAGACGTGTTTTCATTCAAGAAATGGGCTTGAGCAAAACGGAGAGCGGACGGATACTTCAATGAGAATCCCATTGAATATGCCTCCGGATAATCCAGGAGTCAGGGTCTTAACCGCCTGGTTTTACAAGCTCTCGCGGCGCACCCGGAAACGGGTCTGCTGGGGCGTCGGGCTGGTGCTTTTTTACACGGTGTTCGGGTTCCTGATCCTGCCGCTGATCGTCCGCGCGGTGGCGGTGAAGCAACTCGCGAAAATTCTCGATCGCGAGGTCACCATCGAGAAGGTCCGCCTCAATCCTTACGTCCTTTCGGGCACCATCCGCGGTCTCGTCGTCAAGGACAAGGACGGGGAACGATTTATCGCATTGCAGGAGGGCTACGCCAATTTCCAATTGATTTCCTTCTTCCAGCGGGCGTGGACTTTCAAGGAGGTGCGCGTGGTCGGGCCTTACGCCCGTGTCCAGGTGAACAAGGACCTGACGCTGAACTTCACGGATTTGTTGAAAAAGTTCTCCGGCCCGGAGACGGCCCCGCCGAAGAAGCCCTCAAAACCGCTGGTGCTCCGGGTGGACCAGTTTCACATTTCCGGCGCCCAGCTTTCGTATGCGGACCTGACGCCCAGCACGCCTTTCCATCGCATGATCGGGCCGGTGGAACTGACTCTGACCGGCCTGGAGACCGATCCCGAGAACAAGAACCCTTATTCCTTCTCCGGCACGACCGATTCGGGCGAGCGATTTTCCTGGAGCGGCTACTTCTTCCTGGACCCGATCCGCTCGCGCGGCGAATTCTCCGTTGAGAACGTGGCTCTGCCGAAATACGCGCCGGTTTACCAGGATTTCCTGCGCTTCCAGCTCCGCGATGGCGTGATTAATTTGGGGGCGGCTTACGATTTCGCCTGGAGCACCACGACCAATGTGGCGGTGGTCACCAACGCCACGTTCCACCTGCATTCGCTGAAAGTTGCCGAAAAGGACAGCCAGGAGAACTTCGTCGAGCTTGACGATTTGAACGTGCAGGGCGCCAGCGCCGACGCCATAGGCCGGCGCGTCGTGGTGGATTCGGTCGTGGTCACCGGCGGACGGCTCGTGGTGCGGCGGACGCCGGACGCGAAGGTCAATGTGATCGAGATGGCGAAGCCGGCGGGCACGAATGTCGCGGGCACGGTGATGCTGATGCTGCGTTCGGCGACGAACTTGTTCGCGCAACTGCTGGCGAGCACGAATGCGGGGACGGCGCAGATGCGCTCGATCAAGGCGCAGGATTGCGCGGTGACACTGGTGGATTCGGCGAACGCGCGCCCGGTGAGGCTGGCGCTGACGGATATTTCGATGCAGGCGACCAACCTTTCCAATTTGCCTGGAACCAAAATGGCCCTCGAGAGTTCGGTGCGCTGGAATACGAACGGCACGATTCACACGACCGTCACCGCGGGGCTCTCCCCGCCGACAGCGGACGTGCGGCTGAAGCTGGAACAACTCGAACTGGCGCCGCTGGGTCCGTACCTCGACCAGTTTGTCAGCCTGTTTATCCTGGGCAGCAAATTCAGCATGGACGGCCAGGTCCAGTTGGTGGCCACGAACGAGTTGGGGCCGGACGCCACCTTCAACGGCAACATGCGGCTGGATGATTTCACCGGGGTCGATGGCGACACGGACGAGGAGGTGCTCAAGTGGGGCTCGGTGCGGCTATCCGGGATTAAGGCGAACCTGAATCCGCCCGAATTCGCGCTGGCGGAGCTGGCCATCGACGACGTGAACGCCCACGTCGTGGTCGAGACCAACCAGACACTAAACCTGATGCGCATCGCCAGGCTCACCAACACGAATGCTCCCGCCGCCGAGCCGGCCACCGCCTCGCCGGCGGCCGCCAAAGAATCGAGCGACCCACGGAAGAAAATCGGTTTGCTGGCGAAAAGCTTTTCTTCGACGAACCTGGCGTTTCTCAAGGCGCCGCTGAAGGCCTCGGTGGAGACCATCGTATTCTCCAATGCGCAGGTCCGGCTGGAAGACCGCTCGGTGCATCCGCCGGCTCGAGTCTCGGTGACAAAGGTCAGTGGGACCATTACGGGCATCTCGACCGAACTCAAGAATGACATCGTGGCAAAGTTGCAGGCCCGGGTGGGAGGCACCGGCCCGGTGGAGATTACCGGCGACCTGCCGCCGCCGGGGCCAGCAACGACGAACCAGTTCAAAATCGTGGTGAAGGATGTGAACCTTGTTCCGGCTGGGCCGTATTCCGGCAAGTTCCTCGGTTACACGCTGCAAAGAGGGAGATTCAATCTGGACATGAAGTATGAGATGACCGGACGCAAAATGAAGGCGCAGAACGCGGTCATGCTTGACCAATTCACCCTGGGCGAAAAAGTGTCCAGCCCGGACGCAACCAAGCTGCCGGTGAAGCTGGCGATCGCCATTCTCAAGGACCGCAGCGGGAAGATCGAGCTGAACGTGCCGATCGAGGGCGACCTGGACGACCCCAAGTTTCACCTGAGCGGAGTCATTCTCCATGTGATCGCCAACGTGATTACCAAACTGGTCACCTCGCCTTTTGCGGCGCTGGGGTCGTTGTTTGGAGGCAAAGGCGAGGAGGTCAGCTACCAGCCATTTGCGCCCGGGTCCGCCGAACTCCAGGCGGCATCGCGGGACAAGCTGGACGCCTTGCTGAAGGGCCTTCATGAGCGGCCCGGTCTGCAACTCGAAATCGAGGGCAGCTACGACCCCGTGGCGGATGGGACGGCGTTGCGCCGGCAAAAACTCCAAAAACAATTCCGTGCAGCGAAATGGGCCACCCTCCGCAAGAGCGAGAAGGAGCGGGTGAGCCCCGACCAGGTGCCATTCACGGATGAAGAGTATGCCGCGGCCCTGAACCAGGCATACAAGGCGCTCGTGGCCGCGCAAGCCGCCAACCCTGGCCACAATGGGACCGCACCGGTAGCACGGGTAACGAGCAAGCCCGCCAGCCCATCCAGGCCGATGGCAGCTCCAGCGGCTTTGGGTGGGGAGGAGAAAGGAGCTGGCTTGCTCCTGCAGGACGCGCAGAAAGCCGCGCCGGCAGCGCCCGAGAGCGACATGGAACGCCTCGTTTTCGAGACCATCAGCGTGAGTGAAGACGACTTTCAGAGGCTGGCGCACGAGCGCGCGGTGCACGCCCAGCAGGCGATCCTGTCTTCCGGCCAAATCGAGGCGGAGCGGGTGCTGCTGGCAGAGCCCGGCAGCGAGGAGTCCACCAATCGCGCCAGCCGGGTTTTCTTTCACCTGAAGTAGTATGTGTTCCCGCCGTTGTCCGCTGGCCCCGTGCCTTCGCGAGGTCCGGAGACCGATGTTTTTGATAGGGCTATGCCTCCTGCTGGTATGGAGGCCAGGGGCGCTGGCGGGCGCACAGAACACCGGGTTCCTGCACGCTTCCGGGGTTACTAACCTGGATAACAATAACCAGCCGATTACGTTGCGCGGGGTCAACCTGGGTTCGTGGCTGTGGCCGGAGTACTACATGATGGGTAGCCCGAATCTCTCGGCCTACAATAGCGCCGGCACGGGGACCGGGGGTATCAACAATTACTATGACGGTTTGGTCGCGGCCATCCAGGACGTGCTGGGCGGGGACACTAATCTGACGGCGCAAGTGCTGGACGCCTACTGGAGCAATTTCATCACGCCGGCGGACATGGTGTTTCTGCACGCCAACGGTTTCAACAGTGTGCGGGTGCCGTTCACGTTCGAGGAATTCTTTTACGTCACCAATTGGGCGAATAATTACCCGACGAATGGGTACGATATTAACACGGGGTTCAAATACCTCGACAACCTGGTCGCGTATTGTTCGACCAACGCCATCTATGTGATTCCGGACATGCATTGCGCCCCGGGCGGTCCGAACAATCTTTCGGTGACCAACTACGGCGGGACGTTGAACACCAACACGGCGAGTGTCTTTGTCAGCGGCCCGAACCTGGCGCTGGCCGGGCACATCTGGAGTCGGATTGCCGCGCATTATGCGACCAACACGTGGCTAGGCGGGTATGATTTGCTCAATGAACCGGTCAACACCAGCGCCGCCAACGGCCAGGTCGGCAGTCCCACTTTGAGCATCACCTATTCGAACCTGGTCCGAACGATCCGCCAGGTCGATACGAATCACCTGCTGCTATGCGAAGGCGACTTCTACGCGAGCACCCTTTACGATGTGGATAACACCGGCTGGAGCGACCCAAACGCAAACTTGTCTTTCTCCGATCATGATTACGGCAGTGGGCTGCCGCTGGGAACCGGCAACCGGGCCACGTGCGTTGGCGCAAATGTCCCCGATTGGGCGGGTGAGTTTGGCATCAATTCGACCCATTGGTACAACAAGCTCGTGTTCGGCACTTACGAACGGCCGGTGACCCTGACCCAGAACAGCCGGACGGCAACGATTTCCGAGGGCCACTGCTTTTGGGCATACAAGATCAGTTCGCAATGTTATGGGCTCGTTCAAAACCCGCAGACGCCCGGCTGGAACGCGTTGAAGGCGTATTGGGCGTCGCCGGGGACGGTGCCACGGCCTTCGGTGAGCGAGGCGTACAATTGGCTGATGGCTTATGCGCAAGGCACCCTTTTCTCCAATTGCCTGGTGCACCCGGAAGTCGCGGACAGTTTGAACCGTCCGGCCGGGAGCTTCACGAACCTGGCACTGCCTTACAAAGCGGGTGTGACTATCCCCGGCAAAATCTTTGCGGCGGACTACGACATGGGCGAAGTGGGCATCGCCTATGCGGACACGGTGTTCGATGACGAAGCCAATCATGGTCCGGGTGGGACGGCGTGGAACAACGGCTTTTTTGGCCGGGACGATGGGGTGGATATGACGCGTTGCGCTGATCCCGGGACGCTGCTGAAGGTGGGCTGGAATGACGCCGGCGAATGGCAACGCCACACGCTGACCTGCGCTCCGGGTAGCTACAACCTGTTCATCCGTTATGCCGGCGGCGCCACGGGCGGCGTGGTGCGCGCCAGCCTGCTGATTTTGAACAACACCAACCATGCATTAGTGCTGAGCAGCAACGATCTTACCGGTCCGGTGACGCTCCCGACTACGGGCGGTTACGCCGCCTACGCGACCTATGCGGTGAACGGGATCACGGTGACCAACTCCGGCCTGGCCAGCCTCCAGATCGACTGTGTCAATCCCGGCTATGATTTGGCCTGGGTCGAATTCGTGCCCGCGAACGGCGCGCCTTTCCCGCCCCTCGGGGAAAGCGTGGTTGGGGCGCAATCCGGGCCGCCGCCCGGGCTCACCGCCGGGCTGGCGGCAACACCCGGCAACGGCGCCGTTTCTTTGAATTGGGTCCCCTGCGAAACGGCTGCCAGCTACAACATTAAGCGCGCAACCATTTCCGGCGGACCCTACCTGACGGTGGCTTCCAGTTCGACACCGAGCTATCTCGACCTCGGTTTAAGCAACGGCGTGAGCTATTACTACGTGGTAACCGCCTTCAACACGAATGGGGAAAGCACGAATTCCACCGAAATCGGTTCGACACCCGTCCACGGCAGCCTGCCATTAGGGTGGATAGACCAGGATGTGGGTGTTGCCACGTTATGGGATGGCAGCGTGGGAGACGTCGGCTGGCCGGGCACGGCCGCTTTCGCCGGCGGCGTTTACACCGTCAGCGGCTCGGGCATTGATATCTGGAACAACGCGGATTCGTTTCATTACGTCTATCGCGCGGTCTCGGGCGACTGCACGAACATCGCGCGGGTATCCGGCTTGCAAAACACCGACCCGTGGGCCAAGGCCGGCGTCATGCTCCGCGAATCGCTTAACCAGGACGCCATCAACGCGTTTGTTGCGGTCACCTCGCAGAACGGAGCGTTGTTCTCCTATCGGCCGGCAACCTACGGCGCCAGCGCCAGCTCGGGCCAGGCGGGGCCGGCGGCACCGTACTATGTGAAGCTGGTCCGCATCGGTAATACGTTCACTGCCTATACTTCGACCAGTGGTTCGGTTTGGAGCCAGGTCGGGTCGCCAGTGACACTGGCAATGTCTCGTGATGCGTTTGTGGGAATGGCAGTGACAGCGCACAACAACACCAGGCTGAACACTGCCACATTCGATAATGTGAGCGTGGCGGGGCAATTGCCTTCGGCTCCAAGCCATTTGAATGCCGCGGCGGCTTACACTCAAATCGCCCTGAGTTGGTGGCCCGTCGCGGGAGCAACCGGTTACAATGTGCAGCGCTCGACAACCAATGGGGGTCCTTACACGACCGTCGCTGCCGGGCTCACCGCCACAAATTACACTGACCTCGCGATTTCCAACGGCGTGAGCTACTATTACGTCGTCGCCGCGGTTAATTGGAACGGTCCCAGCCCATGGTCCAATCAAGCCGGCACTTCCGCGCCTCTGCCGAATCTTAGCGTTGCCTATTCGGGCAACGCCCTGGCCCTCTCCTGGCCGGCCACCGCTTCCGGATTCTCTCTCTATGGGGCAACAAATCTGGCGGCGCCGGTGCTTTGGACGCTGGTAACGAATGCGGCTGCCAGCCAAAGCAGCACTTGGAATTTGACCCTGCCGACGGGAGGAGGGAGTTCCTTTTTCAGGCTGGGGAGCCCGTAGGCCGAAAGCGGCTGCCCTTCACTTCAATCAAGCTTGGGGCGAAAGAGCCTTCGAGCGGCGTTGGTGAGAGCGGAAGCAGAGCCACAGACCGGCGCCAAACCCGAGGAGTATCATCGGGGCGGGTTCCGGCACCACCACGGGACCTGGCGATGGTTCCACCCAACAACTGGAACCGTTGTTGGGTGGAGTCCCCTGAATGTGGGCGGCTGCGTAGAAGGGGCCTGAGCCACCCGCCGGGGAGCTCAGGAAACTGAAATCAGAAGACGTCAGGTTGGCGATGCCGGTGATTTTGTAAGTGATGGAATCATTGACCGTGAAGGTCGTTCCATTGGGGGTGCTGAAGCTGAAAAGGATGTCGTATTTGCCATCACCGTCCGCTTTAAAGCCGTCTTCACCTGTTGAGATGGTTGGGACAGTGAAGCTGCCGCTGGAACCGGTTTGGGTGAAGCTCAGGTTGTTTACATTGTCGGCCGGGTTCAGGTTCAGATACAACCCACTGATGAATTCGCCACTGCTGAGTCCGGAGTTGCTAATCGTCAATGAAACGGTTCCCGGAGATAAGTCCAGCAACGTGGCGGAAGCCCAAGGGCCAGGCCCGGCCGGCGGTGTGCTTTGGCCGCTGAATACATTGTCGAAGGAGTAGACGATTCCTGAGGCAAGCAGGTTTTGGGCACCCACCAATGTCACCCCCAAGCAAACACACGCAAGGAACCGCGTCACCCGCAAAATTTTTCCCCTAGTATACATGAAATCTTTCCCGGCCTTGACTCGGTTTCAAGGCTGCAAACTTTACAACTTTCGTTGTAGCAGTTCTACTATGCCTTTGTAGCCGAGGTCAAGGATAAATGCCTGGCTCAGTTGTCCGTACTTCTACGAATGTGCGTGATTCAGTAGCCAACCAACCTGAAAAACATCTTCCCCGGGTAAATTGGATTGGTCACCGTGACCCGCCCCAGGTTTGTGTGCGGTATCGTTGGAATATTGGTCCAACCGCCGGAGGCCGAAATGTCGGGGGCTGTTTGCAGAGAGCAATTGGGGGCGGAAGCGGGCCAGGAGACGATGATATTTGTTGGAGAGCGGGTCACCTGGAGCGGTACTGCGACCGAAAGGTTCAGGCTCCAGCCACCGGAAATGCTGCCCGAATCGCCCGTCGAGTCGGCGACTACAAATAAACTCCACTGGCCGGTTGGGTCGGTGTTTTTGAAGACAGACAGTGCGGAGAGGGAGTTTGAGTTCCCCGGGGGCGCGGGTGCGGGAAAATCATAGGGAAAATGGGGATAACCAAGGCTCAGATACCCGTCCGTAGGTTGAAAAGTGCCGGAAGTCAAGCTGGTGTAAATCGGCAGCGGTGTGGCAGCGTTATCATCCAGTGTCAGGGACAAATTTGTCACGCTGTAACGGTCCTGCCCGCCGGTTTGGGCCATGATGATCGCGCGCTGACCCAATGGGCCGAGCAGCAAGATGTTGATATCGCTCGGGAAAGTATGAGTCAGACCGTGCAGGGTCACGGTCAGTTTGGTCACGACCAGGCCGTTGAGTCCCGTGACGCTGAGAGACGCCGGATACGGTGCGGCGGGGATTGGGGGGGTGCCGGTCTCATTAATCACGATGACGTTCGTGGAAGAGAACGTGAATAAGGCGCCATAGGATTCCAGCGAGGCGGAGAAAAATCCTGCTAAGGCAAGGAACCCGAACAACATCTTCCAAGCCGCAGAACTCATAGGGTGGGCCAAGCCTAACCCCATGACTGCCAATGTGTCCAGACAAACCTTTACGGACGGACCTGGCGCGAACGTTGCCGGTGCTGCCGATTCGAGTCGAGCTCAGGTTGAAATCTGGACTTGGCAGAGGGATATGTCTAGGCTCGCCGGCCAATGGAACAATTCGCTCCGTTCCTGCCCTGGGTGGGCGCTTTGCTTGGCTTGCTCTGTCTGACCGCCGCATTCCGTTCGGGCAGGCGGTGGCGTTTGGTCGAAAACCTGCCCACTTCCAAAACCACGGGCGTGTTCATCGGCCTGGTCGAATTGAAGGGAACGGCCGAATCGGGACGTCCGTTGACAAGCTACCTGGCCGAACGACCCTGTGTGTTTTATCAGTGGAGTGTCGAGGAGCATTGGTCGCGCACGGTCACCGAGACCTACACCGATAAAGACGGCAATACCCAGACACGCACCCGCCAGGAAAGCGGTTGGACTTCGGTCGCGAATGGCGGCGAGATGATTCCGTTTTATCTCAAAGACGATTGCGGTGTCATCCTGGTCCGGCCTGAAGGGGCCAAGCTGGAATCGGTGGCGATGCTGGACCAGACATGCGGACGGGGCGACCCGCTTTATTATGGCAAAGGTCCCGATGGCGCGGTGGGGGATTCCGACTACCGCCGCCGCTTTCGGGAAACGGGAATTCCGCAGCAGGCCGAACTTTACCTGATGGGCCAGGCGCGCGAGCGGCAGGACGTGGTCGCGCCGGAGATCGCGCAAGATAAAACCGCGCCGATGTTCCTGATTCGACCCGGTCGGAGGAACAAGTCAGTTCGGGAATGAAGTGGGGGGAGCGCGGCTGGGCTTTGCTGGGGCTGGTGCTGACCGCAGGTTCATTAGTGGCTGGTGACGCGGCTATGAGTGTGCCGCCGGAATCCCGGCTGCCGGTCTATATCGGCGCCGGCTTGGGCTACGTGGTGGTAGGGGTGCTGGTGTGGGTATGGATGGTGTTCAACAGCCTGGTAGAGTTGCGCCAGCGCGTGCGGCAAGCCTGGTCCCTGGTCGATGTCCAACTCAAACGCCGGCACGATTTGATTCCCAATCTAGTGGAAGCGGTGAAGGGCTACCGCGATTACGAACAGCAGCTTCAAACCGAGCTGGCCACGTTCCGCACTCAGCTCCAGGCCACGCCGCCAGGGGTCGCCGGCCCCGATTTCAGTGCGGTCAACCGGACCGCTAC
Organism: Binatia bacterium; assembly: GCA_035566895.1. Lineage (GTDB taxonomy): Bacteria > Verrucomicrobiota > Verrucomicrobiia > Limisphaerales > UBA8199 > DATMQA01. Next base: position 49,451 of record DATMQA010000213.1, on the reverse strand, counting down.
CGCCATCGCCGAACGCTATCCTGAACTCAAGGCCAATGAGACCTTTATGGCCCTGCAGAAGAACCTCGCTGATACCGAACAGCGGGTTGCGCTGGCGCGCGGCTATTTCAACGACATCGCCACTCACTACAACACCAGGCTGGAAACCGTCCCCGAGCGGTTTGTCGCCCGTCTCGGGGCGATGAAACCGCAACTGCTCATGGCAGCCAATGATTTCGAGCGTGCCCCGGTAAAGGTGGAAATCTAATTTAACAGCGAAGAGGCGAAGAAGCGAAGAAAAAGAGCGAGGTTTTAGTGGGCGGTTTTTATCTCGTTTAGTCTTCTTCGCGGCTAAGGATGTTTCAATTGGTGCTGTCAGGCGGCGAGCGGTTTGGAAACGTTGATCCTGTGCTTCAGGCAATAGGCGGCGTAGCGCGCGTATTTTTCGGCCAGGCCTTTGATGTTCGTGCGCTCCTCCGGGCTCAAAGCGCGCACCACTCGCGCTGGCGAGCCGAGCACGAGCGAGCCGATGGGAACTCTCGTTCCCTGCGTAACCAGCGCCCCGGCGCCAATGATCGATTGCTCGCCAATGACCGCTCCATCCAGAATCGTCGCGCGCATCCCAACCAGCACTTCGTCGGCCACTGTGCAGGCGTGGATGATCGCCCCATGGCCAACGGTGACGTAGTTGCCGAGCAGGCACGGCCATTCATCCGCTAGATGCAGGACCGACAGGTCCTGGACATTCGTGTGATGGCCGACCACGATGCGGTTGATATCGCCGCGCAGGACGGCGTTGTACCAAACGCTGGAATGCTCGCCGAGGGCCACATCGCCCAGGACGATCGCGCCCCTGGCAATAAAAACACCCCGGCCGAGCCGAGGTTTCCGGCGCAAAAAACTGTCGAGTTGCTGTTCAAGTTTGAATTTGGGTTTGACGCGCTTCATGGATTTGGCCCCCAGATGACAGATCGACGGAGATACAAACTAGCCATTCATTCAATCGGAGTTTTCGGTCCCAATATGGGCCAAAGGTGCTATCGTGCCCAGTCATTTTGAAGAAACGAGGTGGTTTGAAATGGGCGCAGTTTGGGTTTTATCCGGGTCCGAAAATGAATTACCGTCATAAGGGAATATGACGAAGAAGAAGCCCTTTCGGCCGCCAGTGGTCCGTGAGCCACTCCCGCGCTCGTTCAAAGATTTGACGCCTGCGAAGCATTTTAACCCGCGGACATTTTTCCGGCAGATGGTGTGGAAGACCCTGCTGACGCGGCGCACCGGCCAGCACCGGATACCGGTGTTTCCCAGCCTCGCTTACGGGCAAGTGGCCCTGACCTGGATCGGGCACGCATCGTTCCTGGTCCAGTTCACGGACCTCAACGTGCTGATTGATCCGAACTTTGCCAATTGGTTGTTCCTGCTGAAAAGAATCAAGCGCTCCGGTTTGAAAATTCAACATTTGCCGCCGATTGACCTGGTGCTGTTGACCCACGCGCACTTCGATCATTTTCACAAACCCACCCTGCGCCGGCTGCCGCACCCCAAGGTGGGCATTATGCCCTGGGGGATGGGAGACCTTGCCTATGACCTGGGTTTCGAGCGGGTGGTCGAGCTGGAGTGGTGGGAAAGTTTCTCCCACCGGGATTGGCGAGTAACCCTGACGCCCTCCAAGCACTGGGGCGCGCGCATTTTGCGGGACAGCCATCGCGGCTATGGCGGTTTCATTCTCGAACACCAGGGCCGGAGGATTTATCACGCCGGTGACAGCGCCTATTTCGACGGGTTCCGGGAGATCGGCCGCACCTATCGGCCGGAGTTGGCGCTATTGCCTATCGGCGCTTACCACCCCGAATCCTTCCGCCACGTCCACATGGGACCGGACGAAGCGATTCGTGTCTTCAAGGAATTGCGGTCGCGTTGGCTGGTGCCGATGCATTACGGAACGTTCCGTCTCTCTTTCGAGGACATGGACGAACCTCCGCGCTGGCTCCGGCAGTTGGCACAGGAACAAGGCCTCACCCCCAAAATCAAATTTTTGGAGGAGGGCGTGCCTCAGGTGTTTTGACGGGCAGCGTGACCTGCGAGCTCGGATGTCTCCAGGGTCATGGAGAGCGGATGGCGGGGCGGGGACTGCCCGAGGGTATGGCGGCGGCAACATCACGCACATAAAGCTCGAAACCGGCGAATGAATTATCAGTGTGAAGCTGTCCGGCGGCGGATTTATACTCGGCAACGATTTTATCCGGGTCGGACAAATGATGCCTGCGGCCGATAATTAACACGTCCGGCACGGGTGGAAAGGAAGTGGTCCGATCCTGTTTCGCGGGAATCGAGTGAATCAGCACTTCCGGGTTCTCATGCAAATACCATTCGACTGACCGGCTTAAATAGCCCGGTAAGACGGTCCAGGATTTGACCTGGTCCTGATTTTGCACGAGCCACCGGGCCACGGCGCGCGAGTCACCTTTCCGATACGAAAAGTTATAGAACCATTGCGCATCGGCCCATAGTCCGAGCATCAAGACACTGGCCACGGAAATGCGGGCCAGCGCCGACTTGTTCGTGGTGGTCGCAAACGCCGCCAGCAAGGCCAGAAAACCAAACAACGCCGGCAGCGCATAGCGGACGTTGTAGGGAAACCCTGAGAGCAGGCCATAGACCGCCACAATGGCTATACCCAACGTGAACAAGACAACCTCCCGGCTTGGCCTGGGAAAATCTTTGGTCTCTTCCAGGAGAAACTGGCGCCAGTTTAGCAGGCACGTCAGCGCGACCAACGCCAGCGCCGCCGCAGCGAGGGCGACCTGCGGCAAGTGCCGGGACACCGCTGCCCAGGGCCCATGCCACTGAATTGCGGTCAACGATGGACCAAAAGAATAACCGCCAACAAAGGTTATGAACGTGTAAAGCACTTCGAGCCCCGAAGTCCGGCGGCTGTACTCCTCGGCGGGCGGGTAAGACTTAAGCGCCAGAACTATTACGGCGGCAATTCCGATCGGCACGTGGATCAGCCATTGCCGAGCGGGTTGGCGTTTTGCGGCCAGCGACCACCCATGCCACAAGGCGCAGACGGCAGGGAACACCAAACCAGTCTTGTGAAGGGCGATGGCTGCGAAAGCGGAGGCCACATAGAGGCCGCTCCATCGGGCTTTAAGAGACACGCGGGCCAATTCGAAAAAAACTAGGCAGAGCAGACCAAAGAAGAGCATCAAGGCATAGGCCCGCACCTCCTGGGAATACCAAATATGCAATGGATTGATGGCTAGCAACAGCCCGGCCAATAGCGCAGCGCCTTCACGTCGGCGCCACAAGTACACGAGTCCGATAAACACCGGAATCGAAAGCGATCCGGCCAGGGCGGAAAGGCTCCGCGCCCTGAACTCTACGTCAGTCCGCCTGTCATTTAGAACCGAGCGCAGGAGAAGGAAATAGGTCGGGAGCGAGTTATTCAACGCGGCGCTTTGCTGGTAGATCTGGTCCAGCGGCGCCAGGGCCACCTCGATGGAACTAACCTCATCAGTCCAGAGGGACTGGTTGGATAGCCGGTAAAACCGCAGAGCAAACGCAAAGAGCGTTAGCAGCAAGGCTAACAAAATCAAAGGGCGTTTAGATGGTATGCCACCGGCCAACAAGGATCAGTATGCTGCAGAACCGGCAGGCAAGTGCGAGATAAAACAGTGGAGCACCGCGCCTCAAGCGCTTATCCGGTGAAATTCCTAGCTTAGGGTTCGAGTTTTTCACCAGTTGACACCCCAACAGATTGCGTGCTAAAAGATCAAGGACCACCATTAGGTGTGGTTGCTTATGCGCTGTCCCAAATGCGGCTGCCAGGATGATAAGGTGATTGACTCACGCGCTTCGCGTGAGGGGGCCACGATTCGCCGTCGGCGCCAGTGCCTTGGATGTGGCTATCGTTATACTACTTACGAAGAAGTCGAGCGCGGGGGGTTGGTCATTGTCAAACGCGATGGGCGGCGAGAGGAGTTTTCGAAAGACAAATTGCTGTCGGGCATCAAAAAGGCCTGCCAGAAGCGCCCCATCAGCCCGAAAGCCATTGAGGATCTCGTCGAACGAATTGTGAACGAGGTGACGGACAAATACGAGCGCGAGGTGCCCGCTGAGGTGATCGGTAAGCTGGTGATGGACGGCTTGCGGCAGACTGATGAAGTGGCTTATGTCCGCTTCGCCAGCGTCTATCGCCGTTTTCAAGAAGCGACCGATTTTGTTCACGAAGTCAAAAAACTGGGAGGAAAATAATGATTACGCTTGCCGCAGGTTGCCTGCTTTTCGAACTATCCAGTGGGGAAAGCATCCCTTTTTCGGCAGAGATGATTTCCGTCGAGCTTATGGGCGAGAGCGCGCGGGTGCTCGACCCGGAATTGGTTCAACACGCCGCGCAGGCGGTTTTTCACTATTTCAGACACGAGCTCTGCCGGAAGACGGTTACAGTCGCCGAGTTTTCGGGCGCGCTGGAGAAGGTGTTGCGGGGTTTCAAGCTCCAAACACCGGCCTCGCCTGCCTGCCCGCCCGAGTTGCATGTGCTGGAGTCGGATTTGGACCGCCTCGCCCGCGAATCCGGAGCCGGCTGCGAACTGTTTTTCTTTCCCCTGCTCCGGGACGAATTGCGCGCGCATCTGCGCCAGAGTCCCCGGGTAGTCCGGTTTCGTGGCCTGCGCGGCTGCGTGAAACAACTAGTCGGGGCCCGGCGCTGGACCATGCGCTGCCGCAACCTCGAGGAGCAGATTGTCGGCTACCTGCGCGAATGTTTGACCGCCGAAACCCGGCAGACCCAATTTGCCCTCGTGGTGGAGTAAAGCCGATCGCCCTGCAAGAGCAGGGGGAAGCCTTGCCACCGGAGGTTTTGGATTCGTAGCAAGTTGCCGAGGAGATGTAGTGCGTTAAAAGCTGGAACCAGGCCCGTTTTCCTGCGAAACCTTGAGCCTTGCCTTGACCTCCTCAGGCACCCAACGAGACCGGTCCACGAACAGGTACCGCCAGAGCGGAAACTCCGTAAAGGGAAAATCGTCCGTGATCAGAACTCCGTCCGAGCTGACCTTATCGATCTGTTCGTCGCTCCATAACTTCAGGCGCCGGAGCTGGTCGAGCGTGACGCAGTCGTGGTCGAACTGGCCGAGGTCTTCCACCAGCGCCGAGTTCTGAAAAAGTGAGTTGGCATTTTGTTCGAAGAGGTCCCACCGGGCGGGTTTCGTGGTTCCCAGCAGATAAAACCCCAAGCCGTGAACCCCGCTCCACACGGAGGTATTGGGAAAGACGGTGTGAAACGTCTTGAGGAAGCTCTCGATTTCTCGCTTCGTTCTTCCGGGAATCCACAGGCACATGATCCCCTGCGGAGCCAAGTGATCCCGGCAGAGGGTCAAAAACTCTCTGGTGTAGAGGTTTACCGTGCCTGCGCTGAATATCGGCGGCGCCGGATCGATGGTGATTAGGTCGTACTTCTTCTCCGATAAGAGAACGTAGTTTCGTCCATCCGCCGCAACGGTGGTCACATTCGGCTCCTTCAGCACCGTTTCGGCATCGGAATGATAGAACCGGAACGTCTGAAAGACTTCCGGCACCAACTCGACCGCCGTGACGTGTAATTGCGGGTACATCGAGGCGGATCTCAGTGTTGTTCCCATCCCGAAACAAATGATCAGAGCCTCCTTCGGCTCTTTGGTGAACAGGAGCGGAAGATGCGCCATCAGTTTGGTTTCGGTCGCCAGGGCGGTCATTCCCACGCCGTTAATCCACAGTCGCTTGTTTCCTCCCGCCTCAAATGAGGTCACGGTTCCTTCCACGCCTTCCTTATGGAAAAAGATGGTGCAATCTCGCCGGGCAAGGTCTCCGCCATAGATCCGGTATCGGATGGCCTCGAAGAACGGATCACGGCCACCCGCCGCCGCGTAGCCGATAAGCAGAACGCCGCAGGCGGCTGCCCAGGCCACCCACCTCGCCCCGTGGCCTTCCGGCTCGAGATAGAGGAGAAGGGCGCCCAAGGCAACATTCACGACTGTCAAAACCAGGACGGTGTGTGTGCACCCGAGAGCCGGAATCAGCCAGAAACCCGCGCAAAGCGACCCGAGCAGGCTCCCGACGGTATTCGCGGAATAGAGCCAACCCACTGAAGACCCCGTCTGGTGGATCGTCTTGACGTAACACCGCCCGGCGATTGGAAAGATCATTCCGAATAACAACGTCAGGGGAAAAACGACTACGACGGTGGAAAAAACAGCGTTGCCAAGCCCGGCAAATGAAACCGCGCTCCCAAACCCGCCGTGCCCCAAATGGCTGAATAGCAAAAGATTTATGACGGACATCAATGCGATTCCCAATTCCAGACCCCCGAACCAGGTCAGCGGCCTCTTCAACCGGTCAACGACCCGGTTCATCAAAATGCTGCCCAGGGCTGTCCCCACCAGGAAAACACATAGCATCCCGGAGAAAGCGTAGATGGAGGTCTTTAACCAGAGGATCAGTTGGCGTGTCCAAATGATCTCATAAGCCAGGGCGGTGAACCCGCTGGCGGCAAACGCAACCAAAATCATTGACCGTATTCGGCTCGGATAGGGCGAGACGGGACGGTCCTCGCTCGGAGGTCCCTTTACTAGAGCCGAAGGAGAGGCGGTGGGTCGCTCCTTCCGGTAAAGCCAGTAGGCGCAGAAGGCGACGCCGAAATTGATGATCACCCCCAACAGCACGGTGCGGCGCTCCCCGAGGATGCCGAGGGTGATGAACCCGCTGACAAAAACACCCGCTACCGCCCCGAGCGTGTTAAGGCCATAAAGAAGGCTGAAATTCTTTCCGAACAGGTTTTCTCGCTTCGCCAAGTACGCGGTCAAGACGGGGAGTGTGCCGCCCATCAAAGTCGTCGGGATGATGAGGGCCGCGAACGAGATGGGGGCTCGAATCAAGGCCGAGATGGCCAGCCCTTCGCCGGTGGCGGGGAAAAGTTGGTGGATCGAGCGGTAAAGCGAGAGCGACACGCTCAGCACCACGGGAATCAGCAGGGCCGTGCAACCGATCCCGAGCTCGAGCGCGGCATAAACCTTCAACCAATCCGTCCGGCGATCGGCCAACCGTCCAAAGAGGAAGCTTCCCAGGGCCAAGCCGGCCATGAATGAAGCCAGGACGGTCGAGGTGGCGTAGATGGTCACACCCATTATTCTCGAGAGCATCCTTAGCCACACGATTTCGTAAACCAGTCCGCTGATACCGGAGATCAAGAACAGCGAATAGACAGCGTACTTGAACCGGCTCAAAGGCATGATAGTTTTTCCGCCTTCAAGTCCGACTTTCCCTCCGATGCTTCAGCACCGAAGCACAGGGGCGGGCTGTTTGACAAGAGAAATTGGTCGTTGGTTGGACTCAATTGCAGTATTCTGTCGGCAGGCCCGGGACTGTCAAGCGCGTGGTTTTTTTCAAGCCCCGTCCGTTTCACTACGGATGGACCGGGGGAATTCCGCCACACGAATTAGATTGAGCAACAGCGGGTAATTAAGTATCTAACTCTTCACACAACGCGCAATGGACAAGCAACCGAGCGACGGTATTCTCGAAGAATTCCGCATAGAATTCCTGGATTGTTGGCACAAGCTGCCCAACAAGGCCTTTTTCTTTCTGTTGGCCTTTGCTTGGCTGGCGTTGTTCCATTTCGCTGGCAGCTCGACCCTTGGCTATATTCGCACACCCTCCTTGTTTTTGTGGATGTATGATGGTCTGACCAGCGGGGAGTTGCTGAATTCGGACGAAGCGTATCGGGTGCTTGTGCCTTTTGGCGTGCTGGTCCTGTTCTGGCTCAAACGCCGCGAGCTGCTGGCGTTGAAGTTGGACCTCTGGTGGCCGGGACTGCTGCTGTTGGGCCTGGGGGTGGTCGTTCACCTGCTGGGCTATCTGGTTCAACAGCCCCGCATGTCGGTTATTGGCCTGTTCACCGGCCTTTATGGTTTGACAGGGCTCGCTTGGGGACGGGAATGGCTGCGGCGAAGCTTTTTTCCTTTCTTCCTCTTTGCCTTTTGTGTCCCGCTAGGTTCGGTAGTCATTCCGATTACGTTCCGGCTGCGGCTGTTGGTTTCCCAATTGGTAGAACTGGTCTCGAATTACGTCCTTCAGATTGATGTGGTGCGGGAAGGAACGCAGATCCTGGACCCCGGCGGTCATTTTAAATATGAGGTCGCGGCGGCCTGCAGCGGCATTCGCAGCCTGATGGCTACAATTGCACTGGCGGTAATCCTGGCCTTTTTCTCCTGCGGCAAATGGTGGAAGCGCCTGCTCATGATAGCCTCCGCCTTCCCCTTGGCCGTCTTTGGCAACCTTCTGCGGATGCTGGCCATCGTCATTGCCGCCGACATCGGTGGACAAGAACTGGGCAACAAGGTCCATGACGGCGGCCCGCTCGACATCTGGAGTCTTCTGCCTTATGTGCCGGCGTTTATCGGGCTCCTCATGCTGGAGCATTACCTGGCCGACCGCGCGGCACTGCCTCAAACCCCTGGCCTGGAGCCGGAACCGGTATGAACCAGCGCAAGGTCATCTTTTTCATTGTGGCCCTGTTGCTCATGGCGGGAGCCGCCGGGTTACTGGCCCAATTTCACCACCATCAGCGACTGGGTGCGCCAGGAGTCAGAACTCACCGGTTGGACCCAACCCGGCTGCAAGCGGAGCTCCCCGAGCAGGTCCTGAATTATACGTCGCGCTGGATAGAGGTGGATTCGATGACCCGGAGCACTCTACCCCAGGACACCAGTTTCGGGCACCGTTTTTACCTGGGGCCCGACGGTTTCCCTGTCGATGTGAACGTTGTGCTAATGGGGGTGGACCGCACCAGCCTGCACAAACCTCAGTTCTGCCTCGAGGGTCAGGGCTACCATATTGACCAGACCAAGTCTGAAGAAACCAGGGTCCACATCGAGCGGCCGTATAGTTACGATCTTCCCGTCGTGAAACTGGTGGCCAACAGCGAGAGAACTATCAATGGCCAGCGCGAGACCGTCCGCCTGGTTTATGTCTATTGGTATGTCGCCGATGATGCGATGAGCGCCAGCGCGCTGGGCGCCGAGCGGATGTGGCTGATGACCAAGCGGCTGTTGCGAACCGGTGTCCTCCAACGCTGGGCCTATATTAGCTGCCTCTCGGTCTGCGCACCGGGCCAGGAGGACGCGTCCTTCGAGCGCATCAAGACCTTCATTGCTGCCGCCGTCCCGGAATTCCAATTATTCCCCCAGCCTGCGGGGACCGTCGCCCGGAAATGAAATTCGGAATCTGCTGAGCCATGTTGCGCCGTGATCGCCTGATTCGGATGCAAATCCACGAGCTGATGGATACAACGCTTTTTGCGTTCAGCTTCTGGCTCGCCTTTGCCTTGCGATCCGACCTCAACGTCATCGATCTCTTCGGTCTTGAGCCGGTAGAACCCTCTTTCCGGAAATATGTGTGGCTTTACGTTATTCTGATCCCCGCGGTGCCGATGGTCCTGGAGGCCCAGGGTTTCTATAACCGGCCGATGCTCTGCTCGCGCCGCACGACTGCCTGGGTGCTGTTCAAGGCCTGCTTCCTGATGACCTTGGGCTTGATTCTGGCGCTGTTCCTGTTCCGCACCGAGATTGCCCGTTGGATCCCGATCTGGTTCGGCGTGATCAGTTTTGTTCTGGTTTTCGTTAAGGAAGAACTCCTCCTGATGGTCTTTAAAAGCCAGCTCGCCAAGACCCAACATCGCCGTCGCTTTGTCCTGGTCGGAACGCGGGACGAAACCGCCCGGATGAAGGCAGAACTCAAGGTCAAATCCGGGCAATCGATGGAGGTTGCCGCGGAAATAGACCTGGACCAGACCCCGCTTCAGCACCTGGTGGACCTGCTGCACGAACACTCCATCAACGGCGTCATTATCAGTTCGAAACGCGCTTTCTTCGACCAGGTGGAAGCCGCGATTCGCGCCTGCGAACTGGAAGGCGTGGAAGTCTGGCTGGTGGCCGACTTTTTCAAAACACAGATTTCCCGCACCTCCCTCGACGATTTCTACGGCCAGCCTATCCTGGTGTTTCGAACCACTCCGGAGGCCTCCTGGCAAAGTGTTCTCAAACGTGTCATCGATATTTTGGGCTCCGCCATCGGCCTGCTGCTGCTGAGCCTGGTTTTGCCGGTCTTTGCCCTGCTGGTTAGGCTTGGTTCCCCGGGCCCCGTGTTTTTCCGCCAACAACGCTCGGGCCTCAACGGCCGGCCATTCACGATTTACAAATTCCGCACCATGGTGAGCAACGCCGAACAGTTCCAGCATGAGCTGGCCGCCATGAACGAAATGAACGGTCCGGTCTTCAAGGTCACCAAAGACCCTCGCATCACGCCCTTCGGCAAGTTCCTGCGCAAATTCAGCTTCGACGAACTGCCGCAACTCTACAATGTGCTACGGGGTGAGATGAGTTTGGTGGGCCCGCGACCGCTGCCGGTGGACGAAGTCAGGCGCTTTAATGATCTTGCCCATCGCCGCCGGCTGAGCGTCAAGCCGGGCTTGACCTGCCTCTGGCAAATCAGTGGCCGCAATAACGTCAAGGATTTTAGAGACTGGGTCCGCCTCGACCTGGAGTACATTGACAATTGGTCTTTGTGGCTGGATTTTAAAATTCTCTGGCGCACTGTACCGGTGGTGCTGGCGGGAACGGGGGCAAAATGAATCGGAACAAGGAACAAGTATCACATGACCAGGAAACGTCGCATCACGCCCGGCTCCTCCTCCCAACCCACCAGCGTCGTCACTGGCGCCGCTGGCTTTCTGGGCTCGCACCTGACGGACCTGCTCCTGGCGCGTGGCCATAAAGTCATCGGCATCGACAATTTTGTCACCGGTGCCGTCGATAACATCTCGCACCTGGGCGGCAATCCCAATTTCAAATTCATCCAGCAGGACGTCACCGAATTCATCTTCCTGGACATGCCGGTGAATTTCATCTGGCACTTTGCCTCTCCCGCCAGTCCGATCGATTATCTGGAGTTGCCCATTCAAACCCTTAAAGTCGGTTCGCTCGGCACCCATAAGGCGCTGGGATTGGCCAAGAACAAAAACGCCCGCTTCCTCCTCGCCTCGACGTCCGAGATTTACGGCGACCCGCTGGTCCATCCGCAACCCGAAGAGTACTGGGGCAATGTCAATTCCATAGGCCCCCGGGGCTGCTACGATGAGGCGAAGCGGTTCGCCGAGGCTATGACCATGGCCTACCACAAGGAACACCACGTCCAAACCCGGATCGTGCGCATCTTCAACACCTACGGCCCGCGGATGCGGCTTAATGACGGACGCGTAGTCCCCGCTTTTGTCAGCCAGGCGCTCAAGAACAAACCCCTGACCGTTTTCGGCGAGGGCCGGCAAACCCGCAGTTTCTGCTATGTCTCCGATTTAATCGAAGGTATCTACCGGTTGATGATGAGTGACTACGCTCTGCCGATGAACATCGGCAACCCGGCAGAGCTCACGGTACTGGAGTTTGCCAAACAAATCATCCGGGCGACCGGTTCGCGCAGCAAGATCGCTTACAAGCCGCTTCCGCAAGACGATCCGAAGCAGCGCCAGCCAGACATCACCAAAGCCCGTAAGATGCTGGGCTGGGAACCAAAAGTTCCGCTGGCCCAGGGCCTCGTGCAGACGATCGATTACTTCAGGAAGAAGGTGTGAGCTCCTGAGCGGGAGAGTAATCAGAGTAATCAGTGGTCAGTAATCAGTGGACAGTGGTTACTAGTCGGTGGTCAGTTAGTACGGAACGCCGGCTCCTGATTACTGTTCCCTTATTTCTGGTTACTGATTACTGATTTACTAATCCCCGCCAGGCCACTTTTGGCTTGGCAACAGGGATGATTGCCCCACTTTACGGGCGTGATTCATCCGACCGCGATCATTCATCCGAAGGCCAAACTCGATTCTACTGTGCGGGTCGGGCCGTATTCTATCATCGATGAGAGCGTGGAGGTTGGCGCGCATTGCACTATCGGGCCGTACGTCTATCTGACCGGGCTGACCACCATCGGTGCTCACAACCAATTCTTCGCCGGGTGTGTTATCGGCGAGGCGCCGCAGGACCTCAAATACCAGGGCGCGTCCACGGGCCTGCGGATTGGGGACCACAATGTCTTTCGCGAGCACGCCACGGTGCATCGCTCGGCGAAACTGGGGGAAGAAACGACGCTTGGTTCCCACAACTTTCTCATGGCCCTTTGCCACGTGGGACACAACTGTCAGTTAGGGAACGGCGTGATCGTCGCCAATGGGGCGCTGTTGGGGGGCCACGTGAGCCTCGCCGACCGGGCCTTTATTTCCGCCCATTGCCTGCTGCACCAATTCGTGCGGGTCGGCACCCTCGCGCTGATGCAAGGCGGCTCGGCGATCAGCAAAGACCTGCCACCCTATACCGTGGCGCGCGGCAGCAATGGCATTTGCGGCCTCAACACTGTAGGCCTGCGCCGCGCCGGGTTCAGTCCCGCCGAACGGTTGGAATTAAAAGCACTCTACCACGCCCTCTTCCGCCGAGGGGCAAACCTGCGAACCGCTCTGGCAGCGGCGCAGAAGAAATTCTCTAGCGCCCCGGCCAAAGTCATGCTGGATTTCGTGGCCGGCTCCAAGCGGGGCGTCTGTGCCGATACCGGCAACGTGTATGGTGAAGAGGCGGAATGAAGCGAATCGCGAACCACGCGAATTCCCGCAAATAATCCGCATCAATTGGTGAAATTCGCGGATTGAACTCTGCCCGGTTCGCGCACGCCTTTGCCGGTGCGCTTCGTCAACGCATCGCCCAATTCCGCGCGGGCCCTTTCGGCTTCGGCTTCGAGGCGTTTGAGGATATCCGCGTGCTGCGGAGCCACGTCCGCGCCTTCGCTGATATCGTTGACCAAATCGTAAAGCTCCGCGGTCTCCAACTTGCGTTGCTCATAAGGAACGGGGGTGCCGCCGTGACCGCCTGGCTTGCCCCCGAGGGTCCGGTAAGTGTGCGGCAGTTGGAGTTTCCAACGCCCGTCGCCGGTCATCACGGCCTGCAGTTGGTTGACCTCGTAATAGAACCAATACGCCGTGTGAGGGTTTCTCGCTCCGCGTTTCCCTGAGAGAATCGGCCAGACATCCAAGCCGTCCAGGGTGTGTTTGGGCGGCTCGGCGTCGATGAGTTTGGCAATCGTCGGAAGCAAGTCGATAGTCATCACCATCTGCCAGGTTTCCGTGCCGGCGGGGATCCTGCCGGGCCATCGCATGATGCACGGTTCGCGCGTGCCGCCTTCCCAGTTAGTGCCCTTGCCCTCGCGCAGCGGATACGCCGAGCCGGCGTGGTCGCCGTAGCAAAGCCACGGCCCGTTATCGGAAGTGAAGAGCACCCACGTATTCTCCTCCAACCCGGTGCGCTTGAGCGCGTCCATCACCTGCCCAACTGACCAGTCAATTTCTTCGATGACATCGCCGTAGAGGCCGCGGACGGTTTTACCGCGGAATTTATCGCTGACGTGCAGGGGCACGTGCGGCATGTTGTGCGCCAGGTAAAGGAAAAATGGCCGGTCCTTATTCTGCTCGATGAAACGCACGGCATGTTCCGTGTACCAGGTTGTCAGTTGGTTCTGGTCTTCATGCGTGACCTGGGGAATGACGACCTTATCGCCCTCGTACATGACCAGGTCCGGGTAACCGCTTTTGCGCTTTTCGTCATTCGGCGGCAGCTTCACCTGGTCGGGGTGCAGCGGCCACATGTCATTCGAATAAGGCAGGCCGAAGTATTCATCGAATCCGTGATGGAGCGGAAGAAACTGCGGGGAATCGCCGAGGTGCCATTTGCCAAAAATGGCGGTGGTGTAGCCGCGCTGCTTCACCAGTTCGGCCAAAGTCATTTCGTTGCTGCTGATACCCACCTTCGAGCGTGGCCCCAAGGCACCGTGAATGCCGAGCCGGTTGGGATAGCAACCCGTCAGCAATGCGCAGCGCGAGGCCGAGCACACCGGTTGGGCGACATGGAAATTCCGAAAGATGCAGCCTTGGGACGCCAGCCGGTCCAGGTTCGGCGTTTGGAATCCTTTGGCACCGAACACACCGACATCCGCGTAGCCCTGGTCATCGGTAAGGATGATAATAATATTGGGCAGCGGAGCGGGTTTAGCGGCGTGGGCACTAAGCGGCAGGACGGTCATCAGCAGGAGCAGGACCCAAAAGCCAGGCCGGAGTGGAAACATGCGGTCGATAAGCATGGCGCCCTCAGGTTCCCTTAACCTGGTTTTGCGCCATCAGCCGGGCCAGCAACAGCGCCATTTCCATCGCTTGCTCGTAGTTCAACCTGGGGTCCAGTTGCGTGCGGTAGTCGCGCGCCAGGTCGGCCTCAGTCACACCACTGGCGCCGCCAATGCATTCGGTGACATTGTCGCCCGTTAGTTCGAAGTGCACGCCGCCCAGATGTGCGCCGCAGTCCCGGAGAATGCGATAGGATTGTTCCAATTCACTCAGAATATTCTCAAACCGGCGAGTCTTGATTCCGTCTTTGGTAGTTTCGGTGTTGCCGTGCATTGGGTCGCAACACCAGAGCACCTGTTTGCCTTCGCGCCGGAAAGTTTCGGTCAGGCGCGGCAGGCATTTTGCGACCTGGTCGGCTCCGAAGCGATGAATGAAGGTTAGCCGGCCGGGTTCATTTTGCGGGTTGAGCGCATCGGCCAAAGCGAGGGCTTCCTGCGGGGTGACTTTTGGGCCGATCTTGACTCCGATCGGATTGGCGATGCCGCGAAAATACTCAAGGTGCGCGCCGTCCAGCGCGCGGGTGCGCTCGCCCATCCAGGGAAAATGCGTCGAGAGGTTGTACCAGCCGGGCCGGCGGGGGACCTGGCGGGTCTGGGCCTGTTCATATGCCAGGTGGAGGCCTTCATGGCTGGTGAAGAAATCGACGCGGTTGATATCGGCCAGCACGCAGCCGGTCAGAGTCTCCATAAACCGCAGTGACTCACCAATGCTCTCAACCATGCGCGTGTATTCGGCGGCATGGGGCGAGTTGGCCACAAACCCCAGTTCCCAATATTCCGGGTGGTGCAGGTCGGCAAACCCGCCCTCGATGAGCGCACGGATGAAGTTGATGGTCAGGCCGGAGCGCTCATAGGCGCGTAGCAACAAATCCGGATTGGGCTCGCGTTGTTCCCTGGTGAATCCGGCGCAATTGATCATGTCGCCGCGGTAACTCGGGAGCGTGAGACCGTTGCGGCTCTCGTTGTCGGCGGAGCGTGGTTTGGCGTACTGGCCCGCGAAGCGCCCAATGCGGATGACGCGCTTCTTGCCGCCCTGCACCAGCACCAGGCTCATTTGCAAAAGAATCTTGAGTTTGCTGGCAATGGCGGAGGATTCGCAATCGGCGAAGCTTTCCGAACAATCACCGCCCTGCAGCAGGAAACGCTCGCCGCGCGTCGCCTCGGCAAGCTGATGTTTCAGATTCTCGATTTCCCAACTGGTCACCAGCGGCGGCAGCGCTGCCAGTTGCGCCAGCACCAGCCGCAGCGCAGCCGCATCCGGATAGACCGGTTGCTGGGCGGCGGTTTTGTGCTGCCAGGAATCGGGCGCCCAGGGGCAAGGAACGACGTTTTGTTCGGATGCGGTCTGCATTTCGACGGCGGCCAGCCTTGCCGATTCGGCATGGAAAGTAAAGGTCGAGAACCACGAATGCACCCGAACAGGCTTGCTGAAAGGCGATCTCACCCAAACAACGCAAACGGTCATGTGCCGGTGCTTCGCCCTCCCCTTCGTTCTCCTTTGTGTCGATCGTGTCTTATTCGTGGTTGAACTGCTCTCCCACCATTTACACTGACGGCCCGCTACCGAGTTTTTGCGCCACTTCGTCCAGCAGCGGAATCTGGGCGGGGTTAATCCTTTCTTTGGCCTGGTTTAGCTCGAAAAAGGCCGCCTGATCCACTTCCGGGATTTCGAGCTGGCGGCCGGAGCGCGGGGGCCACTCGATCTCACACGTGTTGCTCGTTACCTGGCTGGGGTCGCAATCTCCCTCAAAAGCCCAGGCGCGAATGAGCTTGCCTCTCTTCTGTTTGACCGGCGTCAGTGGAAGGAAGTCGCCGTGCGGTTTGAACCCAAGCTCCTCCTCGAATTCCCGTTGCGCCGCAGCCAGCGGGTCTTCGCCTGGTTGAAGCTCGCCTTTGGGAATGGTCCACGCGCCGACATCCTTGTGCTGCCAGAACGGTCCGCCGGGATGGGCCAGCAGGAATTCCAGCTTGGCCGCCCGCGTCCGATACATCAATAGGCCCGCACTTTCTTTTGGCACAAGGCAATTGTGTTTTAACCCCGTTACGGGTGCAATGTTTATAGACGGCCAATCCGATTGCCGGGAGCTCCGGTCTGATTTATGGTGGAGACGCTCGCCAAAAGAACCAAAAGTTTTATGCCCGTAAAAATCGGATTCGTTGGAGTAGGCCGGATGGGTTCCAACATGGCCCGCCGTCTCAAGGAGTGCGGCTACGAAATCAGCGCCATTTACGATGTAAACGCAGGCGTCGCTGGGAGCGTCGCGCAGGAGCTTGGCAGCCGGACAGTCCAGGACCTGAGCCAGGTTACGAAGCTCTCGGATATCATCATCACGGTTGTCCCGGACGACAAAGCGATGAAGCGGGTTTACGGTGGTGGCCTGCTCCGCCGGGCCCGGGGCAAGCTGTTTATTAACTGTGCCACCGTTACACCCGGGGTGCATGTGCGGGTCGAAACCAAGGCGGAGAAAGTGGGCGCCCAATCGCTGGAGGCCTGTATGGCCTCGAGTATTCCCCAGGCCCGCCAAGGTACGCTCTATCTGATGTGTGGCGGCAAGCCGGAGGTTTTTGAGCGCGCCCGGCCGCTTTTGGAAAGGCTGGCCGCATCTATTCGCTACATTGGTCCCGCGGGCACGGCTGCCCAGGTCAAAGCGCTCGTTAATATGGTGATGAATATCAACACCGCCGGCCTTGCCGAGGGCCTCGCGCTCGGCGACGTCCTGGGACTGGATTTGACCATGCTGCGCGAAGTGTTTTCCCAAACCGGGGCCGATTCTCGCGTGCTGAAGACCGATGGAGAGGACATGCAGAACCACGAGCATACCTGTTTCTTCTCAGCGGCGCATGCCGCCAAGGATTCCGGCATTGCGCTCAAACTCGGCAAGGCTCTGGGACTTGACTTGCCCTTGTCTGCGGTGACTAAAAAGCAGTACGAACGCATGCTGGCCGAAGGCTTGGGCGAGCTCGACAAGTCCGGCATCGCCGAACTGACGTTCAAGGGCCGCCACGGCTGAATCCATGAGCGACTCCCTGTTTCCCTCCGGCCCGTGGACTGGCTTCTACAATTATCGCCCGGGGGACCGGCACAAGATGGAACTGCACCTGACTTTCGCCGCCGGCCGGCTTAGCGGTGACGGCACGGACGATGTCGGTCCTTTCCTTATCAAAGGTCGCTACAATGGAGTTACGCGCGAGTGCCACTGGACCAAGAGTTATCTTGGCGCGCACGATGTTTTTTACCGCGGCTTCCGCGAAGCCAAAGGCATATGGGGAACCTGGGAAATCACGATTCTGGAACACGGTGGTTTTCATATTTGGCCCCGGCAGGCTGCGGAAGACGAAGCGGCGCATGAGTCCGCCGAGCAATCCAAGCTGGTCGATGCCATCGCTCCGCCACCCACCTCCAAATCCACCGCTTTGGCACACTACACGCTCTGATCCGGGCCATGTTGTTGCGGATTACCAGAGCGGCCTCTCTGGGTCAAAAACGCAATAACTGCTGTACTAAACAGGGACATCGTGTCCCGTTTGGATTCATAGCCGATTGCGAACGAACGCCAGCAACAGTTTGGAATATGAAAAGTGCACCCTTCATTCATCTAATTTTGTTGGCCTTCCTGAGCCTCCGCCTCGGCGGGCAAGCCGAAGCCGGCGAAGCGCCCGCAACATCGCCGGCACCCTCCCCATCTGTCACTGAAAAATCATTTGAAAATCCCTCGCGCCAGGAACCGTCCCGGCAGCTTCCAGCCTGGTCGATTGAGGTTGGCCGACTCGGCCTGGTCAAACAAACCGGACTCATGCTTGGAAAATCGGTCAAAGACCGGAAAGAAAAAACGGTCGGCAAACTCAAGGACCTGCTCTTGGACCTCGCCGGTGGGGAGGTGGTCTCCGCGCTGGTCTCCTCCAGCGCAGCGAATCGGATTACTCCGGTGCCGGCGCATAGCTTTGCGGCCGTCTTGATAGACAAGTTCATAATGAAAGTGGACCGGCAGGTTTTCGAGGCTGCGCCACAACTCTCGCAGGCCGCCCCTCTTGCCACCTTGCCCCGCGCCGGCCTGGACGCATCCTTCCGGCACTTTGGCCAAGATCAATCGCCGCGGGTTGCCGGCCCGTTCCACTCGGCTGCCGCCCTGCTGGGTGCGACCCTGCGCGCTCAGGACCACCAACTCCTGGGGCAGCTCAAGGATATCATGGTGGATGTGCCCGCCGGGCGCATCGTCTATCTGGTAGTGGAACCCTCTGACCAACTGGGTTCCAGCGGTGAACTTTATGTAGTCCCACCGGTCGCGGTCGAAGCCGATGCCTCCGGGGGGGTGGTGCTTAAGACCGGACGCGAACACTTTTTGGCTGGCCCTCACTTTTCCAAGGATTTCTGGAGCGACATGGCCTTCCCCGAGATGGCCACCGCTATCTGTAAACACTACAGTGTGGCGCCGGCCGGTGAATCGCATCCGATTGCATCATTTGCGGCGGGCGGTGTATCCTCGCCCGGTTCCTCTCCCTCACCGCCGGGACCCTCCGACGAGCAAATCACCCAAGCTATCCTGGCGGAGATTGTCCGCGGCGGAGGCGACTCCGGCAGATTGAGTATCGTCGTTACCACCATGAAAGGGCACGTCACCCTGAGGGGCACAGTTAAAAATGAGAAACAGAAGAAACAGGTGACCGAGGCGGCCGAGCGGGTGGCGGGCGCCGCCAACGTGGAGGATCGCCTCGAGGTTTGGGGTAAGGCTAGAACGGCACAGCTTTGATTTGCGAAGACAATGAAGAACCTGTTGAAGACGTTCGGAATCGCGGCGGCGCTCGGCTTGCTGGGAATTTTCCGCGCAGCCGCCTTCGAATTATATGTGCTGCCCGAACCATTCCCGGAAGAAGGCCAGGTTTTGCTCTTCGGGGACGGCGACCCGGTTTCTGCTACGGCCGATGAATGGCGTTCCGCGTGCTCGCTTAAATTGGACCCTTACGAGCACCTCTTCAGCGCACGAATGTTCTCACACACAACCTCAGAAGACGGGGGCAGCGGAACCACCTTTGTGTCTCTGGACGAGCCGACTCGAGCGTCGTCCGGCGGATTGAATGGCCGTGGGGCGGTGACATCCGCCTTCGACAAGGCAGTTCCGGTCACGACCCGCATCGCCGACACGAGCATTCCTGAACCGGACGGCTTGCGCCTTTCTTTGCTGGGCGCAACGTTTATTTTGTTACGCCACGGCCGGCGAAGCGCATCAGGCCGCCGGGGCCGGTTGGAGACGGACAACCCCGGAAGCGTTCTCTGAGTAAGCCTTGTGGCTAGGTCCCCCCTGCCCCCAAAACGAGGCCGATGTCGTCTCTTTACTCCAAAGGCGAACTGTTGGAGCTTTTCTTTATTATGGGGCGTTCACCCCATAGCCACGGCTTTGCCTGTGACGCACCTTGCCCCGTCATTTTTTGCGTTCTATGGCCGAACAAGCGCTATTTCTGCTCGTCGAGGACTCCGAGGATGATGCGCTTTTGCTTCGGCGCGTCTTCCTCAAGGCCAATATCATCAACCCCCTTCAGGTGGTCAAAAGCGGCCAGGAGGCGGTCGCCTACCTCAGCGGGTTCGGGCCCTATGCGAACCGCGCCGAGTTTCCCCTCCCCGCCCTGGTGCTGCTGGACCTCAGAATGCCGGGGATGGATGGGTTTCAAGTCCTGCAGTGGATTCGCCGCCAGCCGGCCCTGGAGGGCTTGCGGGTGGTCGTGCTCACCGCTTCGGGAGCCGCCGAGGACATCAACCGCGCCTACAAACTCGGCGCTAACTCCTTCCTCACCAAACCCAACACGTTCGAGCGGTTTGTCGAAGTCAGCCAGGCCCTCAGGGGCTATTGGTTGTGGATGAGCGAAGCTCCCGACGTTTCCCGGCCCCCAACGCCGCTTCCCGAATCGGAGGGTCGCCGAACCAAGGAACACACTGAATAACCAACCTCCTCTTCTCCTCATCGAGGATTCGGCGGTGGACGCCTTCCTGCTTCGCCGAGCCTTCCTCAAGGCCAGAATTGTCAACCTTCATGTCTTCAGAGCCTCGGAGGAGGCCCTCGCCTGTCTCGGCGGATCTGCAAGCCATGCCCCTAACCTGTCCCGCACCACGCCGGTTAGCGTGGGAAGCAGATCCGCGCCGAGCCAAAGAACACGGCCAATAGCCACGAGACCTGCCACCTGACCTGTGCCTAACCAACGAGCCAAGAACAAGATTTACCTCGGTGGCTTCGTCGATAAAGGGCTGAAGGAAAACCTCATCCGAAACGCCAAGAGGGCGGGCATGGAGGGGAATACCTTTGGGTTTGCCACTGCTCTGATTCAGCAGGCGGTGAACCGGCAGAAACGGAGAACGCTGCGGAAACGCAGCCACGCGGTCAAAAGTTAATGCCGAAAGGTAACGGAGTCATGGCTTGGATTGCGGCGAAAGAGGCAATTCGAGAGTGAACCGAGCGCCCTGTCCGGGCCCTTCGCTGTCGACCCGAAGGGCACCGCCCATCTCCTTGGCCGCCAACGCCCCGCTATGCAGACCAAACCCATGCCCGCCTTTGCGGGTAGTGAAACCGTGGTTGAAGATCCGCGTCAGGTTCTCCTTTGGGATCCCGATGCCATTGTCGATGACCGAGAGCTTGACGCGTCCGTCGCCGTTGGCGAGCCGGACGATGATTTGTTTGTCCGGCCGGCCCGATTCCTCGCAGGCGTACTTCGCATTGTGGAGCAAGTTGACCACGATTTGGAGCACCTTGTGCCTTTCGGTGGAGATTTGCGGAATTTTGGCGTCGTACTCCCGCACGATTCGAACTTCATGGCGCTCCAGCGCACTCGCATTCATCCGGATGGCATCCTCGACCAGGTCCTTGGGCTGGACCACCTCGGACACGCCTGAGACGCGGGCATAGCTTTGTTGCATCGCAACGATCTCTTTGATGTGCTCAATATTCTTGTGAAGCAGCTTGATTTCTTCCAGCAGCCCTTGTTGCTCACGGATGAGAACGCCCGACAACCTGGCAAGAAAAGAGGGGAGCTGTTTGCCTTTGGGATCGCGGGTCAGAAAGGCTCCCAGTTCGGTCTGGTGCTGCTCGAGCAACCCGACCGCTTTGGCTAGGCTCCCAACCTTGGACTGCTTGAGTTTATCGGCCATGAGATTCGAGCTGACATTGACGCTCGTCAGCACATTGCCAACGTTGTGCAGGACTGCGGTCGCGACCTCGGCCATGCCGGCTTGGCGGGAGGTCTCCAGAAGGTCCTTTTGATTTGCGCGGATTAATTCGGTCTGAGCCCGGACCTGGCGCCGCAGCAACCCGACCCACGCCAGCGCCAGCAGGATGGCGCCGACTAGGCTCCCTGCCAGGAAGATCGTATGGCGGCGCGTCCACCAGGGCGCGGGCGTCACCAGGATGACCTCGTTTGCGCCGGCGAGGAGCAGCCGGAACGTTTCGGGATCGTGCTGCTCGTTTCCCTGAATGGAACAAACGCCGGTGAGGCGGACCACGGTGCCGGACGCCCACGGGGGGAGATGCTGGCCCTGGCCTGAGGCCTGGAAGTTGGCGCTGAAAATAATCGGGCCGTCCTGGAGCACCAGCCTTTGTCGTGCGGATTGGGGAATGCCTTGGACTAATGTCGCCTGCAACTGCACGAGTCGCATGTCATTGGTCCCCTGCGCCAGGATTTGCTCGGCCGTGGTTTTCGCTGGGCGTGGCGGATGGCCTGGCCCTGTCCGCCGAACCGTGGCCTCTTCCAGACACGGTGAGAACTCTCCCATCGTCGGAAACCCCAAAACGTCCACCGCCTCGCCTACTTGAAGGTCGGTCTGCTGCGCCGTGCTGGCCCGGATGCCTCCGGTGCTGTCCTGTATGATAAACCCCCGTCCGGGCAGGAGCAGCGTCACTACGCCGCTGATTTTCACGCGCCGGCCCGCTAACCGCTCCGGGTCAAATGTGGCCACCGTCTCGATCGGGATTGTGCGCGCGGCGAAAGCGTTTGGCGAAACGCCCTCCAGGACTCGAATCTGCTCGAGTCCGGGGACGTGCAAAGCAATACTGCTGAGCTGGCCTCGCGCATTCAACTGCGAACTACACGCGCCCTGGACACTGACCAACGCGTCAACCAGGTGTGTCGGCGGCGGCTGATTGCTGAAGTTGGGAAGGATGACCCGGAACCGTCCTTGCCGGGTCATCACGTTAAGATTCACATGGCTCCATTCCTCGGTTACCCGCCTGACCACGCCTTCGAGCTGGACCCAATGGGCATCCAAGGTGCCGTTGGCCAAATCCTCCAGGTCCACCCGTGCCGGCACCGGCAGGTTGGTAATTCCCAGGACCGTGACCGCGGCGTTGGTCACTTCGGGGGCAAATCCACCGCGGCTGGTCCGGCCGGTTAATTCCACCCATTGGCCCGCCCGGACGTCTGACTGGGTCGTCTCGGCATAAATATCGGCGCTTCCGTCATGGAAGAACATGTTGTGCCATTCAGGGTCGGCGTAAGTAATGACGCCGTGGAGCCGGACGGGAAGGTGCCAGGCGGCTTTCTCCTTCGTCAGAGCCAGGATGTCGGCGGCGTGCTGCAATTCAGGTCCGGTATTCGTCCCGCCAGCAGGCGTGCCTGAGAAAGAGCCGGCGGTATTCTTGAGCGGGTCGCGAAGGGCCTCGAAATAACCGTCCGCTAGAACAGGTTCATTGCCTTGGACGGTGAAAAATCCCCAAAGATCCACCCGGTCCTCCAACTGGACTCGGGTGATCTGAACGACCTTCGCCCGGATGACCCCGGTGGGATCTTTGACTTCGATATACTCGCCCGGCTTGTAGGAGGAAACAACCCCATTGATGTGGTCCATGCTATTGGTCCAGGTGCCCAGTTCGCGGTTAAGCAACGAATCGATGGAGACAACGGGCACCCGGGCCGGGTTGAGGTTCGAAGGTTCAAGGATTGCGATTTCATCGAGCCCCGGAGCAAAGAGCGACGCTGCAGTAAGCCGGCCGTTGCTAATCTTGCTGGCATTGATACCCCGGACCCGCACCTTGCAACCCACGAATCGCTTGAAGTCATTCCCTGGTGGCAATCCCATCACGTAAACCAGACAGCTTTGGCCCTCGGCGGCCAGCACCAGGGCCAAACGTCCCCAACTCGTCTCCGCCACCCGCACCTGACCCGTGGTCTCCACCCACTGCCCGAACTCACGCGCAAATTGCCGTATTTCGAGCCTGGTCGGTGCCGGAAGGACCTGGTGTCCCTTGACCGCCAGGTTGAGATTCGTCAGTGCGGGCGAACCCTCCAGAACCGTAGTCGTGCCCGTGATTTCGACGTACTGTCCGGGCTCAAGCTGCTTGTTGAAAACAAGCGGACTGAACCACTTCGTTTCGCTGCTATCATGAATGTAAAACTGTCCCCATGCCGCGTCATAGCAGATCACGACACCATTGAAACGGACGGGTTGGCCTTGCGAAGCTTGCTCAACCGCCAACGCCCTGAACTGCCTGAAGCTCGTGAGCTCCCTGACCTCCGCTGGCTGCCCGGACGCTCCGCAAACTGCTCCCGGCCCCGCCAATGCAGCCATCAGAAACCCCAGGACCAGGAACCGCACGTGACCGGGTTCCCGAAGACGCCCAAGGAGACGGCGAATTCTGCGTGCGCTTCCGATGTTGTTCCTAAGGATCATTTCTGTTAAACTGCCATTTGGGTGTCGGCGCAAGAAGTGTCTCGCTTAGAGACAGCCGCTCGCCTTCACCTGTCCCCGAAAACCACCCGAATTCGACATCTTCTCCCGAGAATCTCCGGGCAGAGGGTGCCGCCGCACCTTTGAAACAGCAGGACACTTGCCAAATAATTCATTCCCAGAGACTTACATCGGGAGCACTAACTCGGTTTTGTCATTCAACCGGCAACAAATAGCTAGGTTCCTCCCGTTGTCCTCTCCGTCTCCGCCGGCAATCTCACTGACGCATCTTCACGCGGAACAATACCCTGCAAATCTTCGTTGTGAGCGATCCCGCCAACCTGGTGAGGAACGGTACCGGCTCTACGGCTTGTGCAAGCGGTAGAATTGGTTGCTGATGGCCGCGCTGTTGGTGACCAGGAAACGGCTGTTGACCACAATGGGGATGTTCGTCACCGGCGCCCAATTGGTCACGCCGCTAACGAGATGGTTGGTTCGTTCCAGCCTGAAACCCGCGGCTGCAGTTGTCCAGTCGAGCTGGACGTTTTGGGCGCCCGCCGGCGTGATATTGAGCACCGGCCGGCAATCACCACCCGAGACCGTCAATTTGTAGGGACAAACCGGCGCCGGCGCGCTGGCGATGAGGTTGACCACGAAGGTCGCATTTGGGGCGACGTTGAACGAGAAGGCCTGGGTCGGGTTTGAGAATTGTATGATGAAACCGCCGTCGGCCAGATAATTGACGCACTTGTCCGCATTCGTCAGATTGTAGCTTCCCGAATAGACCGTGGCGAGCATTTGGACGGTGGGTGAATCATTTTCCACGGTGACAGTCACACAGGCATTCGTGGGACCATTGCGGAAGACGTAGTTATCGGACGGGTATGGGCCTGCACCGAACGTGCCCGGGCAGGCTTTCGCCACTCCACAGGTGCTTGGGATGCCGTTGAAATTAACGTAACCGGTTTGTGTGGGTGAGGTCGGTCCCAGGGCTCCGGAGATGGTGACGTTCGGGCACAACTCGCACAGACCGCCGCCCGGCGGGCAAGCCGTGCCATAGAGGAACAACGACCAAGCGCGCAAAGTGTCCGGGCTGCCAAAAAACCCGGTGTCCTGGATGCGCAGCCGCCAGGCGCCGACGGGCGGACCAATCAGGCCTGCCAGCGGCGCTTGCGGGCGGAAGGAGCCGACAAACGGCGAGGTCCCCGCCGTGATGGACGTTGCTGCCGCATCGTCAAAAGTGGTGCGGCTGCCATCCGCGCCACCGGTGCCGAAGTTTTGCCCTGCGCCGTTGCCGGAACTCAAATTCACCGACGCTCCATCCGGTGCAATCAGCGTGAGGCTCAGGTCGGAGTCAAGCGGGGCGCCCAGCCACAACGAAACAGCGATCCTGGTGAGGGGGCCTCCAGACCAGGACCCGACGATGTTAGTCGACTCGATGGTGCCAACATCCGGCACATTGGTGACGGTGTTGTTATCAAAACGAACCGGTGTCAAAGAAGGCGCACCGCTGGTCACAACGACGGGAATGGTAAAGCTGCCGTGGCTGCTGGACGCGACCGTCAACTGGAGGTTGATGGTGGTGCCGCAGACGAAGTTCGTGGTGGTAGAAATCTGGAACGGGACCGTGTTCGTACCCTGGCCACTACCGGGCACATCCGCATAGGGCGAGAAAGGATGGGTCACGGCCACGTTGGGCGTGGTGCTCAGCAGCGTGGCGGAAATGCCGGTGATGGGCCCAGGGGTTTGGTTCGTGATGACGACATTGAGGTAGTTGCACTCGTTGGGATCAATCGTGCCGTTGCCGTTGCCGAGACTGACGGAGGAACCTGCCTGCGCGAGCGGCGCGTTGGTGAGCGTCAACACGACGTCGTTGCCGGTGCCGCCAACGTAGCTGATGCTGAAGCTGAATCCATTGGTCCGGATGCCAGCTCCTTCCGGCAAGCCACTGAAGGTGCCGGTGATGGGATCAACGCCGTTGTTGTTGAGGATGGTGAAGGTCTGGCCAACGGCGACGGGGCTGGTGAAGAGGGGAAGGACAGTAAGCGAGGCATTGGCAAGGTCATTAGTGCCACGGACGTTCAATTGGTCGTAGCCGCCGACGCCGGGATTTGGTCCGGTGAGCTCGACGGTAAAGTTGCCGCTGGCGGAGAAGGTGACATTGCTACTGGTGAGGATGCCGGGGCTGTTTCCTGGAGAAATGATGCCACTGGCCGCGATGGGGCCGACGGTGCCGGAGCCGCCGAGCGTGGCGCTGGAACCTACGATCACCGGAATCTGGGGTTGGGAACCGTTGACAATGAGTTTGCCAGGAGAGGAAACCTGGAACACGCCCACGGTAAAAGTGTTGTTGCCGTTCATAGTAAAGGTGCCGGAGCCGATTTTACCAACCGTATAGCCCGGGTAGCCCGTGCCGGACATGACGCCGTCATAGGTGCTGCTCCCGTTGTTCAAGCCGACCTCGATAAAGCCGTTGACCCCGAAGGTCACGTTGCCCGAGCCACGCAGGGTGTCGATTCGGTCAAAATAGGTGCCAAAATCAAACAAACTGCCGCTTTCGAGGTGAACATCGGCTGAGTCAGCAATCTGATTGTTGGCCCCCAGGCGCAAGGTTCCAAAAACATCCAGGCTTCCCGGGATGGCTCCGTTAAGAATCGACTTGCTCAGCAAGAGCGTCGTGCCAGGTTTCAGAGTGGTGAGGCCGGCGTAGGTGTTGGCGGTTGAGCCGGCCAGGGTGAGGAGCCCGGCCCCATTCTCGGTTAGCGAGCCCGGGCCGCTAATCGCCCCGTTGAGCGTCATACTCGTGTTCGAAAAGCAGTTAATCATGACGTTGGTGGCAAGGATAATGTTTCCGTCCCAGCTATTGGTTCCGCCCGCGCTCAAGGCACCAATAGAAGAGCCGTTGCCATTAAGGATGAGCGGCTTCAACCCGATCGCGGCATTGAAGTTAAGGAAGAGACTGCCGGTGTTGTTGACGGTAGCGGGCAGGTTGGTATTGCCGAGGCCATTGGTGTAATCCACCCAGAGGTCGCCGTTATTGACGATGGTCGCGCCGGTAAAGGTGTTGTTGGTCCCGCGCAGCTCCACTTCCCCGTCGCCGTCCTTAATCAGGGTGTTGTTTCCAAAACTGCTGACATTGGCACTGATGATCAGATCGGGCGAAAAATAATGGCCGGAATTCGTCAGGATATTATTGGTCACGCCGCCCCAAGGGAAGAGCTGGAGATTGCCGCGGATCAACGAATTCGAGTTGGTGGCGGATACAATGGTGACGTTCCCGCTCAAATAGAGCAGGCTCCCGGCTGTGATCTGCGCGCCGCTGATGCTGAGCTGCGCGAGCCAATCACTAAACCCGTTCAAATCCAATACGCTGTCAGGATACAGCGTCACGGTCAGCGCCAAGGACCTGTAGGCGGAGTACAGTTGAAAGGGCTGGAGCAAGCGGGCCGTGGTGCCATTTGAAAGCACCAGCGAACCCGGGACCGCATAAACAGTGGTACCCCCTCCAATCTTATTCAACTCCAGCGTGCCAAAGCTCACGAGGGTAGTGCCCGCGTAGGTGTTGGCGTTGGTTCCAGACAGACGAACGGTGCCGGCATTCACTTTGTTGAAGCCGCCGCTGCCGCTGATGGTGCCGACCAAGTCCAGGGTGTTGCCTGAAGGATAACAGTCCAACGTGACGTCGCCGTTGAGGACGATCGGCCCCGCCCAGGTGGTGTTGTTCTGTCCAACCAGCGTAGCGCCGTCCGCCATCGTGAGCGAGCCGTTGGTGACTCCCGTGGAGTACAGCCAGAGCGTGCCATGGCTTCCCACGGTCGTGCTTGCGAGCGACCCGCCTGCGCCTAAGGCCGTGGGCGTTTCCGCTGCCAGCGTAATATTATCAATGATCAGAGGGCCGGTGAAGGTGTTGTTGCCCAGCAACTGCGCGAAGGTCAACGACGGCACGCTGTTAGTGAACAACAGGCCGCCGCCGGCATCGCTGACGTTGGCAAAGAGGTTCAGGTCGTAGGGCGAAGTGCCGTGAGCAATGCTGACAACGCGCATACCGCCATTGAACCTCAGGTTGCCATTGATAATCGGTATGACAGCCGAGCCAAGCACGGTCAAGTCCCCGTTTAGCGACAGCAGCCCGCTTCCGGTCGAAACGGTGGCGCCCTGGAGCGTTAATGGGCCGGTGACGTCAAAGAAACTGTTCAAATCCAAAAGACCGTTCAGGTTGACCGTGATCGGTTGGTTATCGGGGATCTCGCTGCTCTGTAGCAACCGGACGACGGGGCTGCCGGCGCCCGAGCCATCGCCGATGACGAGCGGGCCGCCAAAGGCGTTGGTTCCGCCAACGTTTAACTGCAAGGTGCCGGCATTGACGCGCGTGGTGCCGGCGTAGGTGTTGTTACCCCCTGTCTGGAAGAGCAGCGTTCCGGCCCCGGTTTTGGTCAGCCCGACGCTGCCGCTCAACGCGCCGGACAGCGTCAATATAGTCGTGACCTCCACCGTCTGATCCGCGCCAGCCAGAGTGATATTGTTTTCGAGGGTGTTCGCTACCGCCGAGTTGGTCGCCTCGATATTATTTGTCAGGGTGAAGGCGTTCCCACGAATGTCATAGCCGCCACCCGCGCCGACAAAGCGGATTTGATTCAACGTCAGCCCGGCAATGTTGTTGGTGTTGACCAGATTGGGCTGGCTGGCGGGGAAGATAAGAGTGTCGCCGCTCGCAGGCGTGCCGGCAAAACCCCAGTTGGCGTTGTTGTTCCAATTGGCGTTTGCGCCGCCACCGCCGGACCAGCTCAAGATGGCAGCCTGGCTTTCGTCGACACTCCAGAGCCCGGCCAATACAAGCGTCGCAACGACGGCGAGCCATTTTGCCAGTTGCGGCCACAGGGAAGAATACGCCATAAACAAATTGATGGTTTTCATAATTTGCTGTCGTAAGAGCTGGGAACTATCGGTTACCTTAACCAGAGTCGGACCAAGTGCAAGATGATTTTGCTTTGAGGTTAATTCGACAATCCAATTCAACGGGACGGTGGCCATGGCAAAAAAGCAACGAATCGGGATTCTGACAGCCGGGGGCGACAGCCCAGGACTGAATGCCGCGATCCGTGCGGTGGGAAAAGCGGCGCTCGGGTGTTATGGCATGGAGTTTATTGGGTTTCGCGATGGGTTCCGGGGGCTGGCCGAGGATCGACGCCTCCGGCTGGATAAAAGCACGCTGGCCGGCATTCTTACGGTGGGCGGCACCATTCTCGGGACCAGTCGCGACCGGCCGTACCGCATGGAAGTGGATGGCCGGCGGCGCGACATGACCAAGGTCATCCTCGAGAACTGTAAAAGACACGGGCTGGACGCGCTGGTGTGCCTGGGCGGCGGCGGCACGCAAAAGAGCGCGTTGCACCTGGCGCAAGCGGGGCTGCCGGTGCTGACGTTGCCGAAGACCATCGATAATGACGTGGCGATGACGGATGCGACTTTCGGTTTCGACACGGCGCTGGGGATAGCGACCGAAGCGATTGACCGGCTCCACAGCACTGCGCACAGCCATCACCGGATTGTCGTCGCTGAGGTCATGGGCCATCGGGCCGGGTGGCTGGCGTTGGGCGCCGGCATTGCCGGAGGCGCGGATGTCATCCTGATTCCCGAAATACCTTACGACCTTGGCATCATCGCGCAGGCGATCCGGACGCGCAGCAAGCATGGCACTAATTTCAGCATCGTCGCGGTCGCCGAAGGAGCGCTGGGGAAGCAAGATGCGGAAGCTTGCCGGGCGGCCCAGGAGAGGAAAGAAAAGGCACGAGACAAAGTCCAGCGCCAGGCCGCCAGGCTCGAACTCGAAGCTCTCGAAGCCAAGCATGCTGGAAACACCCTTCGTTTGGCCAAACAGCTTGAAGAACTTACCCATCTCGAATCGCGCGTCACCATTCTGGGTTACGTGCAACGCGGGGGCACCCCGTCGGCCGGCGACCGGCTGCTGGCGACGCGGCTCGGCACGGCGTGCGCCGACCTGATCCATGAGAGAGTCTTCGGGGTGATGGTGGCCGCCCGCGGCGAGGGCGCCGAACCGGTCCCGCTGGAGAAGGTCGCCGGGAAGGTGAAAACCGTACCGCTCGAACATCCCTGGATCGAAAGCGCCCGGCGCGTCGGCACGTGTCTGGGCGACTAGGATCGGCCCTCAAAAACTTGCGACGCCTTCAGGCAGCGGCGGCGATATGCGGGTTGGCCGCGGCGCGCCCTGGGGGCCAGAACTCAAAGAGCTCGTCGGCGGATTTCAGGAAGGAGCGCAGGGCGCGCGCTCGTTTGGCTTGCAAATGGCGGGCAAAAGGCCGAAGGGAAGCCCCCATTCCTTTGTGTTTCTGGACGAAGGCGGTGATGCACCCATGCATGACTTCGAGGTCCTGGAGAAGTCCCATCCGGCGCTGGTAACGAGCCATGGCGCGCAGGTCGCGTTTGGTCAGCCCCGTAAAGTCAGGCGACAATGATTCGAGCATATAGCGGAATTTTTTGAAGGCGACGCGTGTTCGGTGAATGGTTCCCGGGCTGGCGGGAGCAATGGCCTGATGGCGGCGGACCACGTGGGCAAAGGCGTCGGCCGTGGCTTGGGCCACGGTGGCCGCAAGGCGGTCGGAACGGCTGGCCCGGGCGGAGTTACTAGCCAGATGCTCGCTGAGGCTTAGAATCAATTTTCCCAGCTTTCGGGCGCTGAAGGCGGTTACTTTTGCAGCGGCGGCCTTCTCCAGCCGGCGCTCGCGGCGCCGGAGAGAATCCAGCACGAAGAGCAAGTGGGGAAAGCCCGCCACATGGCGTTCCATAAACAAGCGCTGGACGTGAGTATCCCGGAGTTGGCCCAGGGCCTTGAGTTGGCGTTTCAAGACCCGGCGCGCCTTTTCAGCCGTGGTGTCGGGTAAGACACAACGGAGCATGACGAACTGGGCAATCAACCTGCGCGTCGCCACGCGCAATTCATGCACCGTTTCTTCCGAAAAATCGTCCTGGCAACCCTGAAGCCGTGCCCGGTAGGACTCCCAGCGGCTGCGCAATGAATCGGCCAGGAAAGGACCGACCGTCGCAGGGAGGCGCCAGGGAGCGGGCGGGGCAGCAAGGGTGGGGACAGGCGAGCGGCTGATTGGCGGCTGGGCTGGAGTCGGAAGAGTGAAAGCGCCCAGAGGCGTGGATTCGGATACGGGTAGTTGCAGGGCCCCAATCCCGGCGGATGGCGGCGGGATACTGGCCACATTCGACTGCGGAAGTTGAGGCGCATCCATAATGTTTCGAATTTGCAGGACGCTTTGCGAAAGCTTCAGTCACCCAGAAGCCGCCTAAGGCTCTAGCTGGATTGGGTGGAGGCTAGTTCGAACCTACAGTCGGGGCAACCCGGAGTTATTCACAACCTGTTCACAGGGCCAGTCACGGTAAAAAATGTAACATTCAAAAACTTGCGCGTGCTACCGTGGCACTCACAAAATTAAAGACCTTCGGCTGTGGGCTGGCTCGATGGGTTTTTCGACGCCGCCCCTTGCCTCGCTGAAACAACAACATGAAAGCCACTAAATCGAGCAGAAAGAACGGCAAGGCCGATGCCCGTCATTTGATCGTGCGTGCGATAAAGGCGGAGAAGAACGCCAAGGCAGCCCGCAAGCAAGCCCGGCTGGCAAAGATGAAATACAGAGAGGCGCGCAAGGCCTTCAAGCAAGCCAGGCGAGCGGCCAAACAAGCGCGCAGAGAGGCGAAACTCGCCGTCAAAACCGTCCCCGCAAAAACCGAGAAGGCCCGGAAACCGCAAAAGAGAAAAGCGAGTGACGGAGAATCATCGGTCGTGAAAGACCGTTAGATGGCGCCTGAGGAGGAAGGGATAGCGTTCGACGACGGTTTGTGGTCGAGGGTAGAGCAAAGCCAGAGCACCATAATCGATTGGCCCCTCTGGGTGGGCCGCTAAGTGGAGTAGTTCTGCCCGGCCCGCAGCCTGTCGTTGGGAGAGCGCCCTGGCGGCCGTGGTGGCAAAAATTGAACCCAGCACCAGCAGGCCAAGGGAAAGGGCCAGCACGCCCTTGCCCAGCGATGGCCAAACACCGCGTGTTCGAGCGATACCCGCGGGCTGCGGCATGGAGCGGAAATTCGCCTGCGTGCGGTGGTTGACGAGCAGGAACAAAAAGACAATCAAGGATGCCCAGAGCGGAGCTGTCAGGGTGCAATAGCGCGAGGAGAGCGCCTGCTCGCTGCCGAACCGGACTCTGGCGATACCACAGAGGAGCGCGCCAAAGATGGAATAAAGGCCAAATCCGATATACGGGAGGAGGGTTTCAACGTCGGCGATTTTTCTTCGGAGAAGGATGGCCGCCGCGCCGGCAGTGGCGAGCAGCACGCCGAGACCGCAAGCCAACGCGTAGGGGCCGGCGCCCTGGTACTGCGCGCAGATGCCGCCGAGATATTTGAGCACATAACCAAGATACGAGGCGGGCAGCGTGAGCAAGAGGCCAGGGAGGGATTGGGCCTGCGGCGTATGGTAGTGATAGAAGTAAGGAGCCAGCGAGAGGCAACTTACCCCCAACCAGACCAGGGAGCTGGCTGCTCTTGGCCTGACGACCGGCCGTTTCCAGAGCAGGAGCAGCAAACCGACCGGCCAAAAAGCGATGCCGCTGCCAAAGGAATAGGTGGCCGCAAGCCCCAACAGAGCGGCGAGGGCAAACCTCAGCCAACTGAACGCGGGGGAGGCCAGGAGGACGATACCGGCGACCACCACCAGCAGATGCAAAAAGATGTGGAATTGCTGGCCCCAGAGCCAATTTTGATATTGAGCCAAGGAGAACACCAACACAGAGAGGGCCGGGGCGGCCCACTGCAATCCAGCAATTTTCAGCCGTTTGCCAGTGGTTCTGAGCTGGTAAAGCAAAAGGGCGAGTATCCCGGTCGCCAGAATCACGCTGAACGCCAATTCGTAGTTGATATTCCAGCCCGTCAGGCGGGCCAGCGCAAGCATGAGATACTTTGACAAAGGGATGCGGTGCTCGTTGTGCGGTGCCCAGAGGTCGGAAGGGGCCAACTCGCCGCGATACAGTTTTTCCAGCAGCGGAATGAAGTCCCATTCATCCAGAAAGGGGACGGGAATAGCGTAATGGACGACCGCCCAGACCAGGAAGGCCAACGGGAGGAGAGTCAATAGCACACAGAGGCCGGCAGCACGGAGGGAGACAGTGTGTGAGGGCAGGACTGAATAACCTGACGTCGGAGCTGAGGAGCTTTGTGAGGTTGTTCCAGGCTGCGACATTCGGACTGAAAGCGGAGTGTTTTTTTTCGCGCGCCCAGCTTGCGCATTAAAGCAGGAAGTGTCAATTGGCCGGAGCGCGGCCGAAGCGAACGCAGGCCAGCGTTCATTGGAATGTTCCACCTCAGACCCGGAAGCTACGATTTCAAGAATTTACCCTGCTGCAACTCCTCATAGGCCTGCTGCAGTTCTGCCTGGGTATTCATCACAATTGGGCCGTACCAGGCGACCGGTTCCTGGAGGGGCTTTCCAGAGATGAGGAGGAACCGGATGCCGTCCTCGCCGGCCTGCACTTCGACCTCATCGCCGCGGTCAAAGAGCACGAGTGAGCGGTCGTCGGCTTCCTTAGGCGGCGTGGTATCGGCCCAACCGACGCCTTCGGTCGGCACCGCCAGCGGGCTTGAGGCGTTGCAGAATTTGCCGCCACCCGCGAAGACATAGGCAAAAGCGTGACGCGTAGTCTCTACCGCAAGCTTCTTCCGCTTGCCGGGTGGGACGGTGACATCGACGTAGATCGGGTCTGCGGCGATCCCTTCGACCGGTCCCTTCTTTCCCCAGAAGCTGCCACAAACAATCCGCGCCGTGGTGCCATCGTCTTCGGTGACCTCGGGGATTTCGAGCGCCTTAATCTCCTGGTACCGCGGGGCGGTCATTTTCTTCGCGGCGGGCAAGTTTGCCCAGAGCTGAAAGCCGTGCATGCGGCCTAAGTGGTCACCTTTGGGCATCTCCTGGTGGATGATGCCTCGGCCGGCGGTCATCCATTGGATGTCGCCGGCGGTGATGGCGCCGCGGTTGCCCATGCTGTCGCCGTGCTCGACTGTTCCCGCGAGCACGTAGGTGATGGTTTCGATGCCCCGGTGCGGGTGCCACGGGAAGCCGGCCAGGTAGTCCTCGGGAATATCGTTGCGGAAATCATCCAGCAGCAGGAACGGGTCGAAGTCGGAGGTGTTCCCGAAACCAAAGGCCCGCCGCAAATGCACGCCGGCTCCTTCCAGGGTCGGCTTGGATTTAATCAGTCGTTTGATGGGTCGCAAGGACATAAAAGTCTCCTATGGGTTGTAGAACCCAAGACCTGCGGAGGCAGGTTGGGCTCGCGTTTGCAGCCTGGGAACTCCACGCAGCAGGCTAACATCGGAACGCAGTTTGTCAAAATGCGGGTTCGCCGGTCCGAAACGAGGTATGGTGAGACGGCGCAGCGGCTCTCACTCAAAGCGAAGCACCAGAGCGCGGAAGCAACCGCAAACGAACGAAATTAATCAGAAACTCCTGACCTCGTCTTCGACCGCGGACACGGTCGCGGCCGGCGCACTAACGAGCCTCTTGGCCGGGGCGGGCGAGGGGCCGCAGGGGAAAAACACCGTGAATCGGCTGCCGGCGCCGGCCTGGGTGCTGACCTCCAGCCAGCCGCCATGCTGTTTGACAAGTCCATGGACGCTCGCCAGGCCAAGGCCAGTGGCTTTGCCGCTTTCTTTGGTAGTGAAGAACGGTTCAAATAAGCGCGCCTGCACCTCCGGGGTCATGCCGCAACCGGTATCGGACACTGACAGACAGACGAATGCGCCGGGCCGGGCTTCCTCGTGCCGCTCCGCATGAGCTTCGTCCACGCGGACGGCGGCGGTGCTGAGCGCCAGGGTGCCGCCATTGGGCATCGCATCCCGCGCGTTGAGGACCAGGATGTGGAGGATTTGCTCGACAAGCGCGGGATCGGCCATGATGGAAGGCGGATTCGTCCACCACATCTTCTCGAGAAGAATCTTCTGGCCGAGCAGGCGGGCCACTTTCGGGATCTGGGTCTCGATCAGTTCATTCAAATCCAGGGCCTGGAACTGCATCGGGTGCCGGCCCACCAGCGCCAGCAATTGGCGCGTCAAGCCGGCGGTGCAGCCCGCCGTGGCGGCGATGCGCTTGAGGGGTTCGGCGGCCTGCGGGTCCTGGCAATATTGAACCAGCGAATTGGCCTCTCCCTCGATAACGTCTATCAATCGGTTAAATCGGTCGGCGACTCCGCCTGCCAATTGAGCGGTCACCTCCATTTTTTGGGCTTGCAGCAACTGTTTTTGAAGCTGCCGTTGGGCGGTCACGTCATGGGCAAGAATGAGCCTGGCTGCGCAGCCGGCATAGCTCAGGTCCAAAGCCGTAATCTCCACTTCGATGAGGCTGCCGTCTTTTTTGCAATGACGCCACAGGCCGCGGCGCTGGACTTCGGGGCTGGGCTTGGCTGAATCGGCGACCACCACGTCCATGTCAGACGGCAGGCACAGGTCTTTTATGCTTTTGTCCCTGAACTCCGTGCGGGAAAAGCCGTAATGGCGCAAGGTGGCGCTATTAAAGGCCAGCAGGCGCAAGGATTCGAGGTCATAGATCCACATCGGCTGCGGGTTCTCGTCGAAAAGAAACCGGTATTGCTCCTTGGATTTTCTCAATTCCTGTTCGCCTTGCTTACGCAGCGAAATCTCTGTTTGCAGCGCGTCATTGGCGCGGTCCAGGTCTGCCGTGCGCTCCTGCACCTCGAATTCCAACCGGTCTCGCAACCTTTTTTCTTCCTGCTCAACGCGCAGCCGTTCCTTAAACAGCATCTCGATGTGTATCATGCTGATGAGCAGGAGGACCGGCACCAGGAAATTCAACAAGTCCAGCGTTAGTCCGGCGTCGAGTCCGAGCCCGAAGGGTTGCCACGCCCGGACCACCTGCAGGACAGCCAATACCGAAAACACCGAGAAAACCACCCACCCAACCCGTCTCGTGCCGAAAACCCGGCTCAACCGCAAGGCATAAGGCGGAATGAGGCACGGAAAAAAGCTAAGCACCAGGCTATAAATGGGGGGAAAGGTCATGTTAAACTCCTGCCGTCATGGACCACTGGCCGCAAGCCATGTCCAGCAATCAACCAACTCCTGTCGGTTCGTGGGACAGGTGAGCGGGCCTTCCTGCACAGGAAGACCGGGCCGGTGCGGCGGTTTGCGAGCATAGCCATCAGTTTTCAGACATGGTTAAGCAGGTGCCAAGCCATTGGCTGGCTGGTTGGAGATGGGCAAATCCCCACTCGGCGCAAGCCGGCCGTCACTTCCGCCGGCTGTAATCGAGGAAGCTGTGGAGCTCGTCGGGATGGCTTTGCCAGAAACGCACCAGATTGGAGAAAACCCGCAGGGTGTCCGGCTTGAGATGATGCTCGATGACCTCGACTTCCTGCTCCACGGTTTCAGGGCTGAGCCCGAGCAGGTGGAGCAGATCCGCCAAGGTTTCATGGCGCACCTTGATATGCGTGGCGACGGCGCGGCCTTCCGGCGTCAGGGTGAAGCCCCGGTACTTTTCGTAATTGACGAAACCGCGCACGGCGAGGCGGCGCACCATGTTGGAGACCGCCGAGCGGCTGAGACGGAGCGAGGCCGCGATATCGGCCACGCGGGCGTAGCCTTTTTGGTCCACCAGCTCCTGAATTCGTTCGAGGTGGTCTTCGGTGGACTCAGAACGGGCCTGGGTGGACCGGCTCGGGTTGCGGCGCTTCGCTTTCACGGGGCTTACCTAGCAGAGCGGGGGCAGGATGGCCAGACTTTCTCGAACAAATGTTTTATACTTAAAACATTATTTTTGACATAAACTTTGGGTGGTGTATATAGACAGAAGCGAATGTCGAAATTAAGCGTTTAGGCTGCTCCATGCACCGGCCCCATCCACCAACCGAGATCACGCCGCTCCCCGCTTCCCCGGAGCGGGCGATGGCCGCGGCCGAAACGCCTGCACCCGGCAATCATTTGTCCCTGGAGGGGGTGCACGGGACGGTCGCGGTTCCGGACCATCAAGCCGGTTTCTGGCGGAAATGGCGGGCGTTCGTCGGACCGGCGATTCTGGTCAGCGTCGGTTATATGGACCCGGGCAACTGGGGGACCGACCTGGCAGGTGGGGCGCAGTTTAAATATGGGCTGCTCTGGGTAGTGGGCCTGGCCAGCCTGATGGCCATCTTTATGCAGGTCATTTCCTCTCGCTTGGGAGTGGTCACGGGAAAGGACCTGGCCCAATGCTGCCGGGATTGGTATCCGCGCTGGACCCGGTGGCCCAACTGGCTGTTTTGCGAAATCGCCATCGGGGCGTGCGACCTGGCCGAGGTGCTGGGCAGCGCCGTCGCCCTCAACCTCATGTTCCACATTCCCCTGCTGTGGGCGGTGATCATCACGGGGTTGGATGTTCTGCTGCTGCTGGGGCTGCAGAACCTCGGGATGCGGACGATTGAGGCGGTGGTGCTGTTGCTGGTGGCCACCATTGGCGTTTGCTACTCGATCGAGATTTTTGTTCTTCCGCAGACTCAGCCCGCGTTTCTGGAGATGGGGCGCGCGCTGGTCAGTCCCACCTTGCGCCAGGCCGGGATGATTTACGTGGCCATCGGGATGATCGGGGCGACCGTGATGCCGCACAATCTCTACCTGCACTCGGCGCTGGTCCAGAGCCGCAGTTTCCAAAAGGATGCCGCCTCGATCCGCAGCGCGATTCGCTTCAATGCCATCGATTCGGTCACCGCGCTGACCATCGCCTTCTTCGTTAACGCGGCCATCCTGGTGCTGGCGGCGCTGGTTTTTTACGGCAAGACCAGCGTTACGGTGGCCGGCGGGCAGGTCGTGACCTTCAGCCCCGACAGTGATTGGATTCGGATTGCCTACCTGACGCTGGCGCCATTACTGGGAACCACGGTGGCGAGCACTTTGTTCGTAGTGGCCCTGCTGGCGAGCGGACAGAGCAGCACGATTACCGGAACGCTGGCCGGGCAAGTGGTGATGGAAGGCTTCATGCACTGGCGGATCAAGCCGTGGTTGCGGCGGCTGATTACCCGCACGCTCGCCATTATCCCGGCGGTGCTGATCATCGGGCTTCGGGGCGACAGCAGCGTCAACGATCTGCTGACCTTAAGCCAGGTGGTGCTTGCCCTGCAACTGCCATTCGCTATGTTTCCGCTGCTGCATTTTACCAGCTCGCGCAAGAAGATGGGGACCTGGAAAAACGGCTGGTTTCTCATGACGGCCGGCTGGGGCAGCGCGCTGTTGATTACGGCCATGGACATCTGCGGATTGCCCGACTCGCTGAAATCGGCCTGGCATGTCATCCGGGGCGGGTAAGCGGCAAGACGCCGGGAACCAGGCTCAATGCCGTTAACAAGCTATTCTGTTGTCGGGGTTATCAGGGGCCGCCGCACACCCCGGCGCGACAGCCCGTGAACCCGGCGACCGAAAAACCAGCCCGATGCGATGTACAAAACGATTTTAGTAACGTTGGACGGCACCCCGACCGACCGTGCCATTATTGGGCACGTTAAAGAACTCGCCCAACTCGCGCACAGCCGGGTGGTGTTGCTTCACGTAGCCGATGGCTGGGCGGCGCGAACCTATGGGCCGGATGCCGTCAGCCCGGAGATTGTCGAGGACACCGCGTACCTGAGCCGGGTCCGGGCCGAGTTCCAAGCCGCGGGCATTCCCGCCGAAGCCCAGTTGGCGTACGGGGAGCCGGTCAAAGAAATCGTGAGGTGGGTGGAGCAGAAGGGATGTGATTTGGTGGCGATGAGCACGCACGGCCACCGTTTTCTAGCCGATCTTTTTCTGGGCACCACCGCCAGCCGGGTTCAGCACAACATTCGGGTGCCGGTGCTGCTGCTGCGCGCCAGATAGAGGCAATGCATCTTTGCCTCGTTGGAGCTTTGGGTTACGCTCTTTTCCTGTGATGGAATGGTCCATGCCAACCGGTTCGCGCGCGCGCTCGCGAGCATTTACGCTGATCGAACTGCTGGTGGTAATTGCTATTATCGCCATTCTGGCGGCGTTGCTGCTGCCGGCCTTGAACAAATCAAAAGGGCGGGCTGAATCGATGACCTGCTCCAACAACCTGCGGCAGTTATCCCTTGCCTGGTTGATCTATGCCGATGAGAACGTCGAATTGCTGGTCAATAATCATGGGGTGCCCGAGACTCTGGCCCGCCGGCAGACCTGGGCCAATAACGTCCAGGATTGGCTGGCCAGCGACGACAATACGAACCTGGTTTATCTGACGGACTCCAAGCTTGGCCCGTTTGCGAACCGCGCCACGCAGATTTACAAATGCCCGTCGGACCGCGTGCCGGCGCCCAATGGCCAGCATATCCGCAGCATGTCCATGAACGCGATGGTGGGTAACCCCGGGGAATTAACCAACCGCTTTAACCCTCTTTACGTCCAGTTCTACAAAAAAGCGGAGGTTCCCAAGCCTTCGGATATTTTCGTTTTCCTGGACGAACAGGCGGACACCCTCAACGACGGTTTCTTTGTCAATCGGCTGGAGGATTATATGTG
This sequence comes from Binatia bacterium, assembly GCA_035566895.1. GTDB lineage: Bacteria > Verrucomicrobiota > Verrucomicrobiia > Limisphaerales > UBA8199 > DATMQA01. Next base: position 10,030 of record DATMQA010000213.1, on the reverse strand, counting down.
GGGCAATGTCCCCGGGTCTTACCATAATGGCGGGGCGAATTTCTCCTTTGTCGATGGACACGTCGAGCCGCACCACTGGCTCGTGGGTGGGACCGTGCGCCCGGTTCGCGGGGCGCGCATCAATAGCTTTGCGGCTTCGCCGCCGACGGACTTCGACTGGTTAAAGGCGCGGACGAGCGTGAAAAGGCCTTAAATTAGCAGTGCCTGACGCGCAGGTTGACGCCAGCAAACCCAACGGCTGCCGGATAAAAATCCGCGCTGCCGGAATGGGCCCTGCTCCCGGACCGATTTTATAAGGCACGGGGACGCTGGACCTGTTCGGCTTTAGGGCCTTTGTCGCTGTTCACGATTTCAAAGACGACTTCTTCGCCCTCCCGCAATGTTTTGAAGCCGTCCCCGAGGATCGCTGTGTGATGAACAAAGACATCCTGGCCCCCGTCCTGGGCAATAAAGCCCAAGCCCTTCTTATTGTCCCACCATTTAACTTTTCCTTTAGCCATAGCCGTCTCTCCTGAAGGATTTAGAGGGCGCGTGGCAGCAACAAATACGGAGGAACGCCGGCGCTTCAGGGCCTCTCCGCTATCAGCTTTGGAACTGCATACTGCCTTAAATCCGCGCGCATCATAAGGGTTGGATATGGGGAGGTCAAGGGTTTTTGAACGACTTTGAACGACTTTCGCGCGGCCCCTGAAAGTGCGCGGCCGGCATCCCCGTGTAGGGGACGTGCCAGATGGGTTCCGGGTTATTCCACCTGAAGAGCCTGTTCGAGGATTTGGGGCAGATGAGTCACGATCGCCGCTTCCCCGACGAGCAAAGTCACGCCGGCCGAAAGGGCGGCGGCCTTGAGCTCGGGCGTGTCCTCCGAACTAAAAGCGATAATAGGCAGGTGCCGCGTAGTGGGGTTCTGTTTGAGCCGGGTGAAGGCGGCCAGGGCTTTGTCGCGAGCGCCTTCCAAATCAGCCACCACCAGGAGAGGTTTGGCTTGCTCGGCGCTCTCAACCAGCGAGGAAGCATCGGTGAGAGTGTGCACGCGGTAGTTGAGGTCCTGGAGGCGATTGACGAGCTGGCTGCCCGGCAATAGGCGCTCATAGAGGACCAGCGCGAGCGGTTGCGTCATGGCTTGAGCTTGGAGGAGTCGCGGAGAAATTGCAAAAGATTTCCGGCACCAAACTCATCGGAAACAGTCAGCCAGCGCGGCTTCGGCCGCGTGGAATCCGCACATCCCATGGACCCCGCCCCCCGGCGGGGTCGAAGAGGAGCAAAGGTAGAGCCCGGGGACCGGCGAGCGATAGGGCGTCGGGCTCAAGACCGGGCGCGCCAGCAGTTGCCAGAGAGAGGCCGCGCCGCCATTGATGTCGCCGCCGATGAGGTTGGCATTTCTGCGCTCCATGTCCGCGCAGTTCATCGTGTGCCGGGCCAGGATGCAGTCGCGAAATCCCGGCGCAAAGCGCTCGATTTGCTTTTCCATTCGCTCGGTCATATCGAACGAGGAACCGTTTGGAACGTGGCAATAGGCCCAGGCCGTATGCTTCCCTGCAGGAGCGCGCGTCGGGTCAAACAGGCTCGGCTGGGCTAAGAGGATGAACGGTTTCTCGGGCGGTTGACCTTCGGCGGTTTGCCGTTCGGACGCGGCGATTTCCTCGATCGTGCCGCCAAAGTGGACCGTGCCGGCGCGGGCGCAGGCCGGCGCCTGCCAGGGAATCGGCGCGCTCAGTGCGTAATCCAGTTTAAAGACGCCCGGTCCGTAGCGATATTTCTCCAACCGGCGAGCGTAAGAGGGCGGAAGCTTCTGACCGGCGAGGCGCAGCAACTGGCGTGGGGTGACATCGAGAAGAAGGGCGCGCGCCAACGGCAACTGGGCGATATTCTCGACGGGCGAGTTCAGGGCAATTTCACCGCCCAGGGAACGCAAATGCGCGGCCAGCGCATCGGCGAGATGCTGCGAGCCGCCTCGCGGCAAAGGCCAGCCGACCGCATGCCCCAACATGCCAAGCACCAGGCCGAACGCCGCGGAGGGAGGCTGCTCCAGGCGCAAAAAGGAATGTCCGGCTAACCCGGCGAACAGGGCGCGGGCAGGCGCTTCCTGGAAACAGCTCTTCGCCAGGCCGGCGGCGGAACGCGAGGCGTGCCACCCAAACCGGGCGAGCTGAACCGGATGGCGCGGGAGATGGAGCAGCGGCTGCAGGAATTCCGCTGCCAGGGTCTGCCAGTGAGAGACCAATGGGACCATCAAACGTTCGTAAGCCGGCCGATCTTTTCCCAGCGCCTCGGCTGTGGCTGAAACCGAGCGCTGCAGGAGGGCGGCGTTTCCGTCCGGCAACGGGTGGGCCAGGGGGAACTCGGGCTGAATCCATTTCAAGCCGTAGTGTTCGAGAGGAAGCTGCCGGAAAAATGGCGAGCCGAGACCGAGCGGGTGAATCGCGGAGCAGACATCGTGGACAAAGCCGGGCAACGTCAGCTCGGCTGAGCGCATCCCACCTCCGACGCTATTTTGCGCCTCGACGACGAGCACCGACAAACGTTCCTGCGCCAGCCGGATAGCCGCGGCAAGCCCGTTGGGACCCGACCCAACGATTACCGCATCGTAGGAGACGTTCTGAGACATTGCCGAGTCTGTAAGAGACGACGTAAGGAGGCGCCAGTCAATGCTGCGCATCGGCCCCCGGAGCGCCCGCTTTGAAATTTGAAGCTTTCCGAAGTTTAGGCCTTGTCATTACCCACATCTTTGGACGCAGGTGGTCAGGCTGCAGAATTGACGAATTATGGATTGCATTTGTCCGTTTCTGCAGCCTAAAGGCCTTGTCATTACCCACAACTTCCAGCCACCTGAATCAGCAAACTTGCTGCAATTCTGGCAAACCCCGTAGGGGTGACCTGTTTATAGTTGAACCGCCGCCAACCACCCTCCTTTTTGTTTTTTCAGCGGCGCGGCGGTAGTATCTGCGATTCGTCTGAACCCGCATCGCCGCGCCGCTGAAAAAACAAAAAGGAGCAATGGACGTGGGCCGTATGACTATAAACAGGCCACCCCCTACGGGGGTTTGAAACCATGCTCTAACGGCATTGCTTGACCTTGGCCTGTTACAATCAGATCTCTTAAGCTATATGTAGTCGCAGCGGGAAATTGCCCGCAGATGAGCGCCGATGCTGCGCAAAGACGGCAAGTACTGGCCGTGCCGGTGCGCACGCCACCAACCTGTACACCCCCTGCGCGCGCGCGCAACATCGCAACATCCGCCCGCCTCCATCATCCATCAATCCATTAATCCATCATCCTCCCTCCACCCCACGGCCTGCCGACCAAGAGCCTGGAAACTGAGCTTTTCCCTGCGCCGATAAAGGCGTACAGTCTGAGGATGAAAAACAAACTTACGCTGTTTGTGATCCCGGTGCTGGCCGCCCTCTTCGGAGCGCACGCCTTCGCCGGAATTCAGCTTTCAGTGAACATCGCGCCACCGCCCATCGCCGTCTTCGACCAGCCCCCTTGTCCTGGCGACGGGTACCTTTGGACGCCTGGTTACTATCAATACGGTGCCTATGGCTACTACTGGGTGCCGGGTGCCTGGGTTCTCCCCCCGAGCGCGGGACTCCTCTGGACGCCCGGTTATTGGGGCTTGGCCGGAGGCAAGTACCTCTGGCACGAAGGGTATTGGGGGCCGCAAGTCGGCTTCTACGGCGGCATCAATTACGGCAACGGCTACTTCGGCTCTGGCTTCACCGGCGGACGTTGGGACCGGAGCGTGTTCCTGCATAACACGGTCATCTCGACCGTGGACCGAAACGCCGTGCACCATACCTACGAGGACCGTTCGGTGGTTCGGGAAGTCAAGAGTCCAAATCACTCGTTCAACGGTAAAGGCGGAATCACCAGACCACCCTCGCGTGGCGAAGAAGAGGCAAGCCAGGCGTCTCATCGAGGCCCGACGCCGGCGCAAGTCTCGCATGCGCAAGAGGCGCATAACAACCATCTGGTAGCTCATGGAGCCGCACACAAGTAACCAGTCCAACCGCTAAAACAGTTTCAATCCGCCCGGTCGCGGTTGGCGACAGTGGCCTCTACTATGTATGGTGCGACAAAGGTTGTCTGACGACGGACAGCGCACGGCCGAAACTCTCGCGTAAAGCCAGCCTCCAGTTTGACCCCAACCCCACATGGTTTTTCAGCGACTCCACCAATCCATCAATCCACCATCCATCATCCCTCAGACCGCTCCTGCCCGCGTCGCTGAAAAATAAGACGTCGACCGTGGACTGCGGAAAGCGGACTTTGGACCTTGAAGTTTGGCGCTTGAAGCTTTCCTGAAGTTTGGAGTTTGGAATTTGAAGTTTTTTTGGCTTCCCGTTGGACCATTCTAAAAAACCCCCGCCAGGGGTTTAAGAAAGTAGCCCCGGGACCACAATTCGCGGCAGCGAACATCACCTTTGGGGCACCCATCTTGTGGCGCGCTTGGGAAGCGAAAGGACGCTTGGTGCCCGTCCGGAAGGCTTGGTGCCCGTCCGGAAGGACTCCGCCACCCGGGGTTGCGTTCCCACACTAATCTAATTTTTCAGCGACGCGGCACTCATCAACCCCCAAACCTTTCCTGCCCGCGTCGCTGAAAAAGGAATTTCCTGCCGCTCTCCCGCTCCGCCGACGGAACATTTCCGGTTCGGCTCCATCATCCATCAATCCACCATCCATCATCCCTCACACCGCTTCTGTCCGCGTCGCTGAAAAACAACTCTTGCCGGTCTTGTGCTCGCTCGTCGTCATTTGCAAAAACGGTAAAATCCAGACCCTGCTGACCACCGACGGCCTGGAATTGACCTGTCTCAATCCTCTCGTCGCGCCGATGAAACTGGGCATCCCCGCCGAATGGAACGGCTAACCCGCCCCCAGGCAGCGGGGGAAACGCGGAATTCCTCTCCCAAGCAGCCCGTACATATCCAGTCGCCGACCGAATGGCGCTTTCAACTGCTTCGGGTTTATGCAAAGAATCATGCATGGCAAAACCGAAGAAGAATGCCGCGGCAGTGGCCTTGGGTCGGCTCGGCGGACTGAAAGGCGGGAAGGCGCGGGCGAGGAAGCTGTCGGCCAAGCGGCGCAAAGAGATCGCCGTCCGGGCCATCAAGGCGCGCTGGGCCAAGAGGAGACGCTGAAAACAATTGTTGACTGTACTTGAGCGCTCAAGTATCTTTGCAAGATGAAACGAGGCGACATAGTCAAATATTCGAGACCGGTAAGCGTAGAAGAAGCCGGGTTTCGTTTCATTTTGCTAAACGAACCAGAAAAGGGCCGGGTCGATATCAAGCTCATTTGTGATGACCGGATAAAGCCGATTGAGACAGTGGAGACTGAGGAGGTTGAGCCGGTCGATGTCACTCCAGGAGGTATGGCATGAGGAAGAACCGACGGAGTTATGTTTACATCTCTCCCTCGATCGGGACGGCGGAGCGGCATCTGCGTTTTGCGCTCTCGACCCGGGTCGCCAGACTCGGGAATCGGGAGTTCCTGAGAGCCTATTGTTCGCTTGCGTACTTGTATCCGGGGTTTCACCTGGATTCCTGGGACGATTGGGATGGGCCAAAACATTTCGCTCCTTTGGTGCGAGAGGCGCGACGTAGAGCGGCCGCAGGGAAGTTGACGACTAACGAGTTGTACCCCTATCAGGCGAGCAAGGCGGCGATAGCTCGTGCCAGGCAAGAGGCGGGACTACGGTGATAAGGTTCGATGCGCGACAGGCTAACAAAAGAGCGGAGGAGCTGGAACATGAGCCGTATCCGGGGCAAGAACACGACCCCGGAAATCGTAATACGTCGACTTCTTCATCGGATGGGGTATCGGTTCGGGTTACATGGAAAGAAGCTGCCAGGGCGCCCCGATATTGTGTTGCCGAAATACAGGACCGTGGTTTTCGTTCACGGTTGCTTTTGGCACCGGCATCGCGGTTGCAAAAACTGCACCACACCAACGAATCGGCGCGGATGGTGGGTCAAAAAACTCGAAGGCAATGCTGCCCGCGACCGACTTAGCCAGGCCGCACTGCGGCAAATGGGCTGGCGCAGCATCATTATTTGGGAGTGCGAGACTGAGAAGCTCAAGACCTTGGGCCGGCTCACCCGCCACCTTACGAGGGTTTTGGGCTAACTGTACGTGGTACGGCGCCAGCGGTGTTGTGCCTTATGATGCGGCGCGAAACCGGTCGAATTCCTTTGGAAGAAGGTTGAGCACCTCATCCGCACCCATTCCATAGAGATACCAAGTCAAATCAAGTTGGTTGAACAATGCTGCCAAGCGCCGTGGCGCGCCCTTAACTGACGAGCCGGCACCGCGCTTGAAGGAACCTGTCGCCGGGTTGTAGTAGAGCCGCGTAGCCAGTTCCACTACTGCCCGGTTCGTTACCAACTCCTTGCGCGAGGCGAGCTGCTCCACGATTTCGCCTGGCTTCCAGAGGGGATTGCAGAGCATTGATATTGCGCGCTCCGGCTGGTCGCGATGCGCGCGAACAATAAGAAAGGGACCGAGTAACAGGTGGCGATAAAATCGTTGATGGTTATCCAAAATCGGTACCAAGCGAGCTTCGTCTTGAGGGTTCCGCCGGCCGTGGCCGTCCGCGGGGCAAACCTCATCAAAATAGAAAAGTGTCAACCAGGCCCATAGGCCTTTGTCACGTTCTGCCAAATGAATTCCCGCGGCATCGAGCAGGTCGTTAAAGAATTTTCCAGCTTCCAGCCGGTTCGCGAATTTCCGCTCTGGAACCTCCACATGGCTTACCGCGCATTCTGTTAATGCCAGGTCCTCAAGCATCTCTAACGGTGGCGGAAGGGTCGGTTCCAGCGTGAGGCGGGCGCGGTACGTTGAAAACGCGGCTATACCGTCAGGATTGAAGCGGTGCAGTTTCATCGCCCGCCCTCCTCGTCAAAGGTGCGGTCCCACGTCGAACGCAGTTCCAGTCGGCGACAGAACGCGGCCACTGCCTCCTCGATCCAGTTCTCGCGGTCCTGCTCCAGATCCACCGGTGGCACTGGGCCAAGGCCGCCAAGATTTCCGGCAAACTTCATCCAGTCTGAATGCCAGCCGCCGTCTTCATCGTCCTCCGTCCAGCCATCGTCGATCAGAATTCGGATCAGCATCCGACGTAACACCTCGGGATAGACGAGCGCGATAAATTGCGGCGAACGAGCCATCTCCTTCCAACTTGGTCTCGCGTCCTTGTTCACCAGTAATGATGGCGGATCGCTGTCGAAGTTGAGCTTCCAAAGCTGTTGTTCGAGTGCGTCCGGAATAGGCACGAGAAGGTGACGCCGCCGGTCGTCGGCCTCACCAGCTTTAACAAAAGAGATTCCATCCACCTCGCCAAGAAGCTTGTGGTGCTCCGGACCTGGCGGCTGCACCACACGTACGCGGAAAAGCACGCCGTCGGGGACATCGAACTCCGTAAGCTTGCGATCAAGGGGTGGCCGCAGCGCTGACACTGTACCCCACGCCCACTGCATCCACAGATTCTGTCGATGAGCTTCGACCCAGACCTCAGCGCTCCGTGGAAAACGGTAATCGGCAATCCTTAGGTCTGCTTCAAACCACCAAGTGCCGCTGGTCTGTCGCAGAGTAACAGACACGTCCTTGCGCGAGATCTTCCTGCGCCCGGTGTAGTTAAACGTCCGTTTCATTCTCTCCCTTCGGTTCGACTGCTCGGACGACGAGGTCGCGTTTCGTATCGAAGCCCGAAACTTCAAACTGAAAATCGGACTTGCGTATCTCCAACTCCAGAAAGTTTCCGTCTGTTCGCGATACAATCACCCCATCGGCCGACTCTTGGCGCAACGGAGACCGGATAAAAGCGAAATCATCGGCAGTCCAGCGTTTAATTGCATTCCCTCGACGAACCGCATAACCGGCTTCAATGCGGACGCGTACCGGGAAGGCTTCCAGCCGCACGTCGCCCGGCTTCAAAACGAATCCGCCCCTCACTGAATCCAAAATGAAACGACGCGGCTTCGGTGGTGGCGGAGAGGGCAGAGGGGGCTCAACAACAGGACCATCTTTTTCGGGCTTTGGCTTCTTAGTCGGTTCTGTTGGTCCTTCATCCACGGGAAGGTAGAAAATGTCCAACAGAAGATTGGGGTCGCCTTTTGTTTCAGCAGCGTGAAGGCGCTGCATGATCTCATAGACGCTCCGACTGACAAACTTGATGGTCTCTGGTCCGTAGATGTACCGCTTGTGAAACTTCGGCGAGTCCTTCTGCCACTGTGTATGATTTACGCCCTCGGCATCACCGAGCAACCCGGCCAGTGGCGCATCGTCAACGACGACGAGCGATCGAGTGCCCGACATCGACGGCGAACGGACATCAGAGATGACGATTCCGTCGCGAAGAAAAATCGGGCGATGGCCCGAGTCGCGGCAGGCCGCGAGATAGACAGTGAAGCAGGACATCTGCTCTTCGCGGTTGTCGAACCTCGGACGAACGCGAACAGGGATTTTCACTGCAATGCGGGCATCCCTAGCAAGTCGGCTTCGTATCTCGTTTATCGTTGCCTCGGGCAAAAGCTGATTGCCAACTTGCGGCCATTGGGGGGTAATCGCGGCCCCTTCGCGCAAATTCACGATGTCAGAGGGTTTGGCTGTGGAGGCCCAGCTTGCCAATTCGAGCACAGCAGCTTCTGACGCCGGCAAGAGGTCGCGGTGTGCCGCAAGTGTCTCGGCATCGAGACGCCACGTTTTTTCGGGCGATTCCAGATGAACAACCAACTCGCCTAGTAGAATCGGCCAAAAGAAGTTCCGGACGATACCTCGGCGTAAGTCGTCAGTGTCGACACGTTCGTCAAGTGACGGAACGATTACTGACAAACCTGCTTCAGAACCGCGCCTTAGGCCAAACGCATCCGCGAAGGAGTCAATGAACTGAGCCGTGGTGACTGGCTGCACCGGATCGTCGTCTCGTTCCCGGCAGCCAAACCAAGCATCGGGCTGGAAATCTTTGCCGTCGACCGAGTGCGTTCGCACGACGGACGACCCCATGAGCACGCGAGCCGGCGAATCCGCTCTCACAGTCAGGCCGAACATTGCATGCAGCCGGCTCGCTGCAGGGAACACCTGTTTGCCGATGCCCCAGCGTCCGAGGCTCTCGCCGGTTTTCGCGGACCGCCCTTCCGCGCGAAAAAAACTGAAGAACGCATTCTTTTCTGCGTACTCCAGGCGATACTCGCTCACATCGCCTGTGAGGCCGCGCGTACCAAAGTCTTCAAACACGAGGTAGCCAGTGTCAGCGCCGAACAACGGGTCCAAGGTTGGAATGTCCAACCCGCGTGTAAAGTTCTCTCGGACGGGATCAAAGTGTCGGCTAAGAAGATTGCGGACCGTTGGCGGAGCTTTTGGTTGAAAGGCAATGCGAACGCCGACCTGCCGCACGCCGGCATGGTCGCGTTGCGCGGCGTCCAACGAGTTCTGAATACCCTCGCGCACGAGAGCCTCGCTCAGGTTCTCAAGGCTCTCAGCGGTGAAGAATGCGTCATTGGCCGAGTCTCTCATGCGGTCGCATGCGCGACGAACATTGAAGTGCCATTGGGGGTTCACGGAATTGGAGACTAGTCAAGAAGGCTCTTAATACTCTCCGGCCTGATGTTCGGGATGCCCACTCCGCCATGATAAGCCAAGAAACATGCCTGTAGTGATTCTGCAAATGGCGGCGTCAATACAGCGATGGGTTGAAATTCTGCATCCAGTGATGGGTAGCGCAGACTCTCTAGCTGTTGAAAATCGCAATACAAGTGCGGAATCTCCAAAAACGCAGGCAGGTACCAGTATCTGCCTTCCGGCTTCCCGAAATCTCCGCTGGGCGGCGTCGCCCACGTCCTTAGCTTTTTGAGTTTAGCAGCGTCTTGTTGATTCCTCGCATTCCTGATTTTATCAGCACCCAAGACCTGCCCTGCTCGGGTTGTCTTCACGGTCAGGACGTGCTTGGCGCGGGGCTCCGTCTGCCCCGGTTGAAGTTCCAAGTGGCAGTGTGGTGTAAGAACCACACGAATATCTTCTGGGTCATTTAGCTTT
>DATMQA010000212.1:0-16400 GCA_035566895.1 Binatia bacterium | reverse complement strand
TGGCGACCTGGATGCCGGGCTTTGGGCAACCCTATCCCGGAGGGCCGTGGAGTGCGGACCCGTACGGCAACTACGGCGGCACCAACTACCTGTGGAGCGATCCCAACCTCATCACCATCCCCAATCCGCAGCCAGGCCCTTACAACCTGTCGGTCTATGCCTCCAGCGCTTCGGGCAGCTACCCTGATGCAAACTATGTTCTCCGAGTTCGTGCTCAGTTCCCGCCCCCGCTGAGTCTTGGCCCTGAGCTCAACACCGTCGGCCTCACCAACATCGCCTCGGGTACCTTGGCCGATACTGAACATGCCTTTTATCAAGTGACGGTCCCGGCATCGGTAGCGGGAGCGCCGGTCCTGGGATGGAAGCTGGATTTGGCTGCGCTCGCCGGCTCAGCCTCCGTGCGCGTGCGCCAGAACTCGCTGCCCGACAGCACCTGTGACACCACCGCATTCGCTTCGCCCAGTGCTATTATTTCGCCCCCGTATCTGGTTCCCGGCACCTGGTATGTCGATGTCAAGGGCAATGGCTCGACGACTTTCTCGGTGACCAGCAGCGCGATCACGACCAACACTCTCAAGCACCCGCTGTGGGTGATGCCGCAACCTGGAGAAACGAACACCGCGCCCGGCCTCAGTCTTCCCGCCATCGGCGACAGCGGCATAGCCGCGAATGGCAGTCCGTTGCCGGGCGACCAGGGCATCGATCTGGCCCAGGGCAAATTCGATTTCTATGCGGTGGTTGTGCCCACCAACAACGCCAGTGTGTTGCGCACCGAGTTGCAAGCGATCAGCGGCAATCCCAATCTCTACCTGCGCGTCGGCGCCGCTCCCACGCTCAACCATTATGCCGGGGGAGGTTACGACGCGGGCTGTGGCGGCCAGACGCCACTTTATGACCGAGCGCTCACGGGCAGCACCACGGAGTATGCGAATTGGGTCCCGCTCAATGGCCGCTATCAGCCACAATTAACAAATGGTTTGTGGGTCCTGGCGGTTCAAGCCGGCGGCAATGGCAATGCCCGCTATCGCCTGCAAGTTTCCTGTGGAAATTCGGTCACCAACGGCTTGGTGCAGGATTTGGCCATCAATGGCGGTGGCTTTACGAACCAGAATCTGAATGGCGGCGACTGGCGCTATTATCGGGTCCAAATCCCTTCCAACGCCCCAGCCAACTGGGCGCTGACCTTCAGTCGCAGTTTGGGGAGCGCCCGCATGTTCGTCCGCGACAACTCCCCGCCCGGCGACGGCAACAAACCGGCGGATTTCTCCGACCCGACTTATAATCCTGGTCCATGGTATGACTGGGAGAATCAGGATTTGGAGAGCTGGGCTGGCGACGGGAAGAACCAGGGGCCTTATCCGCGCTTTGACGCGCCTGGCACATATACCCTGGCCACGCCGCCGCTTCGGCCCGCCAGCGCTTACTACCTTGGTTTCTGGTCGCCCAGCGACACGACCTTTTCCGTGAGTTCATCCACCAGCGGCGGGCCGGTGGTGGTGACCAACACTCTCGCCTTCTATGGCGGCTCCATCACGAACACCCTCCCCGGCCATGGCAGTTTGCTTTACCGCATGGATGTTCCGCCGACGGCGACGCGAATCGTGTTCAACGCCAGCAACTCGACGAATGTGGTGCTCTCGCTCGAGCAAGGCACCCTCGCCCTGGCGGGCGGCCCCGCGCATTGGACCAGCTACCTCTACAACAATAGCCAGAATGGCAATCAAGCCAACGTCAGCCTTAACCAGTTGCTCACCACCCCGAACAACTGGCCCTGGCTGCCGGGCTGCACCTATTACCTCGTCCTGACCAATACCACCGCCTCTCCGGAGAATATCGGGTTTTCGCTGTCCCTCCCGTCGGATCTCGCGCCAGTGGCCTTTCTCGCCCCGACGTCGGTGACCTCGACGCAGGCGCTTCCGGCCATACAAGTGGCCTGGGGTGTGACCAACCGGGGATTGGCGCCGGCTCCTGGCGTTTGGTACGACCGGGTTTGGTTCTCCACCAATGGCGTGCTGGATGCACAGTCAGTGAGCCTGGGCGATTTCCCATTTTTCCAAACGGTGCCGCCGGGAGGCAGTTACTGGCAGACCAACACAGTGACGCTGCCGATGAGCGTCAGCGGCAGCTACACCCTGTTCGTGCAGGTGGACATTTTTGATTCGATCTTTGAGCTCAGCATGGCCGACAAGGTTTCCGCGCCCGTGTCCGGAGTGTTTACGCTGGGTTCGCCGCCGCCGCCGCCGCCGGTGTTCCAAACGGTGACCAGCGCCAATCACAGGATTACCTTCACTTGGAGCGCAGCGGTGGGGCAAGCCTATCGGGTCCAGTACAAGACCAATCTGAATCAACCGACCTGGAGCACCCTGCTGAGCCTCACCGCGACGAATTCGTTGGCCAGCGCATCCGATTCCATTGGACCCGATCCGCAGCGGTTTTATCGTGTGGTGCTATTGTCTGGCCCCCTCCCTCCGGTGCTCCAAGCGGTGAGGCGCACGGGCGGCAGCCTCACGTTCACCTGGAACGCCGTAGCCGGGCGAACCTATCAAGTGCAGTACACCACCAATTTGAGCCATCCCACCTGGAACAATTCCGGCAGCGCTATCCCTGGAACCAACGGCACCCTAACCGCCTCCGACACCATTGGGCCGGACGCGCGGCGATTTTATCGTGTCGCTCTCCTGCCCTGATGGAAATCTATGTTCCCGCCGGCCACGAGCGCTTCGTGAATGCCCTGAGCCTCACGGGCGTTCTCCGTCAGACGTCGCTGCCACCGAATGGTTGGACGCGTTGACTGACCGGAGCGGGAATTCAACGCAAAGCCGCGAAGGAGACGAGAGGAACATCTCGCCCCGCTGGCCGCTGGGGCTAAGGCTGGCGCGAGGGAGGTCTCCGGGGTATAACTCCGCGGTGAAATCCGATCTCCAGGTGGCGTCGCCGCCGGCGAAACCGTTGATGTTTTATGACGGGGATTGCAATTTCTGCGCCCTGTGGATTCACCGCTGGCAACAGGCGACGGGGGAGCGGGTTGATTACATCCCTTTCCAGGACGCGCGGCTGGCGGAGCACTTCCCAAATGCGCCGCGGGACGTTTTCGAAAATGCGGTTCACCTGGTCGAAAGCAACGGCGCAGTGTATAGCGGCGCGGAAGCGGCGTTCCGGGCGCTGGCGCACAATCCGCGCGAGCGCTGGCTGCTGGATTGGTACGAGCATTCGGCGGGCTTCGCCCGGAGCAGTGAATGGTGCTACCGGCAGGTGGCCAGGCACCGGCCTTTTTTTTCGTTCCTGACGCGCCTGGGCTGGGGAAGGCAGGTGGAACAGCCGACTCACACGCGGGTGCGCTTGGTTTTTCTGCGCTCGCTGGGAGCCATTTATCTGATTGCTTTCGTGTCGCTCTGGGTGCAGGTCGCGGGCCTGATGGGCAGCGATGGAATTCTGCCGGCGCGGTTGACGATGGACGCGGTTCAGGAGCAAACGGCTTCGGCGCACCTGGGCTGGGAAAGGTACCATTTTTTCCCGACCTTGTGCTGGTTCAGCAGCACCGACGGGTTTCTGCAATGGCAATGCGGCGCAGGTGTGGCGCTGGCGGTTTTGCTCATCGCGGGGGTTGCGCCGGCGCCGTGCCTGTTTTTGCTCTGGCTGCTTTATCTTTCTTTGGTGACGGTGGGCCGCGATTTTCTTTCGTTTCAATGGGACATGCTGCTGCTGGAGACGGGGTTCCTGGCGATTTTCTTTGCGCCGTTGCAACTGTGGCTGGGAAGTTCGCGCGCCCCACCGCCGTCGCGACTGGTGCTTTGGCTGTTGCGGTGGTTGCTGTTGCGGCTGATGTTCGCCTCGGGATCCGTGAAGCTGTTGAGCGGGGACCCGGCCTGGCGCAATCTCAGCGCGCTCAATTATCATTACGAAACCCAGCCGCTGCCGACCTGGGTGGGCTGGTATGCGCATCAACTGCCGGCCTCGTTTCAGAAAGTCTCGACCGGGCTGATGTTCGGAATTGAGCTGGTGCTTCCGTTTTTGATTCTTGGTCCAAGGCGGGTGCGCCAGGTGCCCTTTTTTGGTTTCGTGTTCCTCCAGTTGTTAATCCTGCTAACCGGCAATTATTGCTTTTTCAACCTGCTGAGTCTCGCGCTCTGTGTGACGTTGCTGGATGATGCGGCGCTGGTGCGCGCGGCGGGGTTGGTTGGGCTAAATAGGTTAACTGGGTTGAAAGGGTTAAAAAGGTTAAAAAAGTTACCTGGGGCCGGAAGGTTGGGGACGGACGAGTCAGCAGACCACGAAGACCAATCGTCTCAAAAGGCGCCGACTTTTCCCTCAGTTAACTTTTCCAACCCATTTAACTCAATCAACCCTTCGAAATTGAGATGGCCGTTGGTCGTGACCGTGCCGTTGGCCGGCGTGCTCATCCTGATTCCGCTGATGCAGTTCTGCGGGATGTTTAGGGTGCCGATTCCGTGGCCGAGGCCGATTGTAGGAGTTTATCAGTGGCTGCTGCCGTTCCGCAGTCTTAACGGGTATGGGCTGTTCGCGGTAATGACGACGACGCGGCCGGAGATTATCGTGGAAGGCAGCAACGACGGCGTTACCTGGCTGGCGTATGAGTTCAAATACAAGCCCGGTGACGTAAAAGGGCGTCTGCAGTTTGTCGAACCGCACCAGCCGCGACTGGATTGGCAGATGTGGTTCGCCGCGCTGGGGAATTACCGGGAGAATCCGTGGTTTGTGAATTTCTGCGTGCGCCTGCTGCAAGGCTCGCCGGAGGTCCTCGGCCTGCTGAAACGCAATCCGTTCCCCGCGAGCCCGCCGCGCTACATTCGAGCGGTGCTTTATGAATATCACTTCACGAGTTTTGCCGAGCGCCGCCGCACCGGCGCCTGGTGGCGCCGGGAGCCGAAGGGAGAATATTTGCCGGTGATGTCGCTCGGACAAAAATAACTCGCCCTCCCTGAACCAGGAGACGCGAAACGGATTCCTCGCCCTTCCGTCACTTCCACACCCCGCCGGAGCGACAGAATCATAAACCCGCAAATTTGGAAAGGCTGCTATATTGTAGGGTTGAAGAAGGACATTCATATATTGATGCTCGAGGATGATCTTGCTGACGCGGAGCTGACGAGGTTTGCGCTGCGCAAGGGCGGCGTGCATTTCTCAGTGGCCCGGGTGGAAACCAAAAGGGCTTACCTGGAGCAGCTCCAGGAGCATCCGCCGGACTTGATTCTTTCGGATTATTCGCTACCGGGTTTCAACGGGCACGACGCGCTGAGCATTGCGTTGGAGAAGTGCCCGGAAGCGCCGTTTATTTTCGTGACCGGAACGATGGGCGAGGAAGTCGCGATTGAGACGTTGAAGCGCGGCGCCACAGATTATGTGCTCAAGACCCGGCTGTCGCGGCTGGTTCCGGCGGTGACGCGGGCGTTGCGCGAGGCGATCCAGCGAGCCGAGCACCGGAAGGCCGAGGAGCAACTGCGGGAATCCCACGAACAACTGCGGGCGCTATCGATGTATTTGCAGACGGTCCGGGAAGAGGAACGGACGAGCATCGCGAGGGAGGTCCACGATGAATTGGGCCAAGCGCTGACCAGTTGCAAGCTGGACTTATCCTGGCTCGCCAACCGGCTGCCGCGTGGGCAAAAAGTGTTGCTCGAAAAAGCCCGCGAGCTGTCCGCGCAGATGGACTCGACGATCCAGACGGTGCGACGGATTTCCACCGAGCTGCGGCCGGGGGTGCTGGACCACCTGGGGCTGGCGGCAGCGCTGGAATGGCAGGCCAATGAATTCCAGAACCGTACCGGCATTCGCTGCGACGTGCGCAGCAACTTGCGCGAGACGCAGCTCGACCAAAACCTAAACACGACCTTGTTTCGTATTTTCCAGGAAACACTGACCAACGTGATCCGGCATGCCGGGGCCACGCGGGTAACTGCCCATTTGAAACAGACCGATGGGCGAATTATTTTGGAGGTGGAAGACAACGGCCGCGGCATTACCCGGTCGGAGATTTCGAATACGCTGTCGATGGGCCTGCTGGGGATGAGGGAACGGGCGGCCTTGCTGGGGGGGTGGTTCAAGATAGGCCGCCTGGCGCCGGGCAAGGGCACGCGGGTGAGGGTGTCCATCCCCGTGCCCCGGCCCGCAAGCAGCAGGATAGAAATATGAGAGTTCTTTTAGCTGACGATCATACAGTGGTGCGCCACGGGCTGAAGCAGATTTTGGCCGACGAGTTTAAGCGAGCCGCCTTCGGCGAGGCCCGCAACGCCCAGGAAGCCCTCAGCCTGGTCTGGAAAAAGAATTGGGACGTCGTGGTGCTGGATATCACCATGCCCGGGCGCAGCGGCTTGGAGGTGCTGCGCGAGATCAAAAAGTCGCGACCCAAGTTGCCCGTGCTGGTGTTGAGCATGCATCCGGAGAACCAATTTGCTGTGCGCGTGCTCAAGCGGGGCGCCGCCGGTTATATGACCAAGGAAAGCGCCGCTGATGAATTGGTGGGCGCGATCAAAAAGGTGCTCGCCGGCGGCCGTTACGTGAGCACGTCGCTGGCGGAGAAACTGGCCACTTATGTCTCGACGGACACGACCAAACCGCCGCAGGAGTTTCTGTCCGATCGGGAATTCCAGGTGCTTCGGTTGATCGCCTCAGGCAAGATCGTGAGCGAGATCGCCCGCGAGCTGTCGCTCAGCGTCAAAACCATCAGTACCTACCGCACGCGCATCCTCGAGAAAATGGGCCTGCGCAATAATGCCGAGTTGATGCACTACGCGATGCAGCACCAACTAGTCGAGTAAAGTCCAAAGTCCAAAGTCCAAAGTCCAAAGTCGCGAAGCCCGCCTTAGAAGTTCTTTGAGTTTTAGACTTTGGACCTTGGACTTTGGACTCATTTGGGGTGACACAAACGCCGGCGCGTCGCGCAAACGCACAGAGATTCGACCAGTTCGACAGCCGGGCAAGTCATTTTACACCGGCGCGGTTTGGGTGTATAAAATTTCCGTGAACATCCATGATTTGCCCGGGCCGAATTTTTGCGCCTCGTGCACGAAATTCTTTGTCTCTGCAGCAAGCCCTTTGGGCCTCTGTTTCCTGTTGGCGGCGCCCCGGGCGGACGGGGTCCAGGTGCTCACCCAGCATAACGACAACTCGCGGACGGGAGCGAATCTGGAGGAGGTGTTGCTGGCGCCCGCAAACGTCAACTCCAGCCGGTTCGGCAAGCTCTTCACCCGCACGGTGGATGGGTCCATCTACGCTCAGCCGCTCTATATTCCACAGTTGACCATCTCGAACAAAACACAAAACGTGGTCATCGTCGCCACGGAGCACAACACCGTGTATTCCTTCGATGCCGACGATCCCGCGGCCAGCAACGCTTTGTGGCAGGTGAATCTCGGCACCTCGGTTCCGCAATCCGAGGTCAATAACTGCGGCGATCTGCCTCCGGAAATCGGCATCACCGGCACCCCGGCCATCGACCCGGCCGGCGGCACGATTTATGTCGATGCGAAAACCAAGGTCGCAACCGGCTCGACGACGAATTATTTCCACAGTCTGCACGCGCTGGACCTTTACACGGGGCACGAGAAATTTGGCAGCCCGGTGGTCATCCAGGGTTCGACCTTTGATGCCCGGCACAATCACAACCGGCCAGGGTTGGCGCTGCTCAACAACGTCGTTTATCTGGGGTTCGGCTCGCATTGCGACTGGACGCCGTACCACGGCTGGCTTTTTGGTTACAACGCCACCAATCTCCAGCAGGTCGCCATCTTCAATACTACCTCTAACGGCAGCCAGGGCGCCATTTGGTCCTGCGGAATGGCCCCCGCAGTCGATACTAACGGGAACCTGTACGTGGTGACGGGCAACGGAACGTTCGACGCGAACACCGGCGGGAGCGATTACGGGCAATCGTTTCTCAAATTCAGCACCAGCAACGGGCTGAAGCTGGTGGATTGGTTTGCGCCGTGGAACGCGGTGAGCCTCAGCTCGAGTGACCGCGACATCGGCACCGGCGGGGCGGTGCTGCTGCCGGGCTCGCAACTGCTGGCGGGGCTCGATAAGGCCGGAACTCTGTTTGTGCTCAACCAAACCAACCTCGGCCACTTCTCCAACAACGGTTCGAGCGATACCAACATCGTGCAGGAGTTTGCCGCCACGCCTGGCACCGATACCATCGGCCAGTGCCCGGTTTATTGGAACGGGCCAACCAATCAATACCTTTTCATCGCCTGCGGCAACGGCCAGCTCAAGTCGTTCCGGTTCACCGGCACGAGTATTCAAACGACTCCGCTGGCGACCGGCTCGGTGACCGAAAACGACCGCGCCGGCGGCCTTTCCCTCTCTGCCAACGGCAACACCAATGGGATAGTCTGGGTCGTGGACAATGCCAACGGCGGCACGCTGCGCGCGTATAATCCGCCGTCGATCCCCACCGAATTGTGGGACAGCCAGATGAACTCCGCGCGGGACGCCCTTGGGGCGTATGTCAAATTTTGCGCCCCGACCATCGCCAACGGCAAGGTCTATATGGCCACCGCCGCCAAACTGTTGGTAGTGTATGGTTTGTTTGCGGTCCCGTCGTTTTCGGTCTCGGCACTCCCGGTCTCGCAAACCGTCAACGAGGGCGGCCTGGCCATGAGCTACACGGTAACCGTCACCTTCAACAATCTTTTCGCTAACGCCGTCTCACTCAGTGTCAGCGGTTTGCCCGCGGGTGCCAGCGCCGACTTTACCCAGGGGTCCTTCACCAGCTCGGGAAATTCAACTCTGAGTGTTACGGCGTCGAATGCAACTCCGCAGGGGAGCTATCCGCTGACCATCAGCGGCGTCGCCGGCACTCTGACCAACAGCACAACAGTGACGCTGGTGGTCAGCGGGCCTCCGGCGCCGTTCATCAGGACAGTGGCGCTTTCGGGCACAAACCTGGTACTCAGCGGTACCAACGGGCCGGCGGGCGGAAGCTATTCTTTGCTGGCCTCGACCAACCTGGTGTTGCCGCTTACAAACTGGACGCCGGTAGGCACCGGTGCATTTGATGCCGGCGGAAATTTCGCCCTGACCAACGGATTGGGCCCAGGCCTGCCGCAACTCTTCTTCCGGCTGCAAGTGCCCTGAGCGAAGGGGTCTCGGCTGGTCTCACTGGCGCCGCATAAGTGACCTTCAAACCAGACTTGGCTCATATCTCCCGGGTGAAGAAAACGCTGTTGGGATCGGGATTGTAACCAACAAACGCCGGGCATTCCTTGAAACCCGCTTTGCGATAAAGCCTCCGCGCCGGCTCGAAATATGGCATCGCTCCCGTTTCAAGACTCAACCGGCGATATCCCCGCCGCTTGGCCTCCGCGAGGATGTGCTCCAGGAGCCTATTGCCCACTCCCCGCCTCACGTGCGTTTTCGCGGTGCGCATAGACTTCACCTCACCGTGCGTCGAATCGATTTCTTTGAGCGCTCCACAGCCTGCTAGCTGCTGTTCAACCCACACCGTCCAGAACGTGATACCGGGCTGGCGCAGCCGCTCCAGCTCTAATGCATGGCGGCTCTCGGGAGGGGAAACTTGAGCCATGCACTCAAGGTGCTCGGCGAGCAGAGCAGCAATCTCCGGTCCCCTTAGATCGTCGATTCTGATCTCCACAGACTCTTTGCCGAACGTTGCATGCTGATATAGACCATCCGTCTGTATATTGGACCATGCAAGTCTAATGTGCAAACCCGCAGCCAGCAGCGCTTTTCCGGCGCCCGGTGGACATCCATAGCCTAAAGCTATTACCCATAAAACTTTTAAGTATTAGCGCGGGTGCGCCCACGGCGACAGGTTGTTTGTGTCAGAGTCTATGCCAGCACTACTCAAGGCCCTCATTATCGAGGATTCAGTTGATGATACCTTTTTCATCGTGCACGAACTTCGGCGCGGAGGATTTCAAGTCAGTTTTGAGCGAGTGGAAACCGCCGCCGCGATGCAAGCGGCCCTGAAACGACAGGACTGGCAGATTATCATCAGCGACTATTTCTTACCCTTCTTTAGTGGCGCAGCCGCCCTCAAGCTTTATCAGCAACACGATTTGGACGCCTCGTTCATCATCGTGTCCGGGGCGATTGGCGAGGAACGGGCGGTCGAGATAATCAAAGCGGGGGCGCACGATTGGGTGATGAAAGACAACCTGGCTCGCCTGGTGCCGGTGGTCACACGGGAGCTGGAGGCGAGCCGCGACCGGAGCAGCCGCAAGCAAACGGAGGCGGTGGCCGCCTACCTGGCCTCCCTGGTCGAATCGTCCGATGACGCCATCATCGGCACGACCCTGGCTGGCACCGTGGTGAGTTGGAACGCCGGGGCTCAGCGGCTGTATGGTTATGCGGCGGCAGAAATCCATAGCCGTTCCATCGCCACGCTCATCCCCCGCGAACGGCCCGATGAGTTGCCTGAGATTATGCCTAAGATTCAGAACGACCAGCCGGTGGAACCGTTTGAGACGGTGCGGGTGCGCAAGGATGGCACGAAAATCGAAGTTTCGTTGCACCTGTCGCCGATAAAAGACCGCCGGGGGCGGGTTATCGGCGTTTCGACCGTAGCTCGTGACATTACGCAACACAAACGCCAGGAGGCCGAGCGGTTGGCCCTAATCCAGGACCTCACCAGTGCCCTGGCCCGCGTGAACAACCTGGAATCTGCCCAAAACGCCGGGCCTTCCTGGGAGCAGCGGTCCAATTTGTTAAGGCCGAGCGAGCAGCCCGTGCCGGTGGACGAAAGCCGGTCGGACGGCTTCAACGCATAGTTGGTCGATTATTGATCGCTTCGCAGGACTCCCGCAGGCCGCAATCTGCCAGATTCTCAGCCGGACCTTGCCTTGACGGCCTGCTCGACGCCGGCCTGTTGCACGCCGATTGCCTCACCGTCACCGGCCAAACCCTGGCCGAGACGCTCGCTGAAGTGAAACCGTATCCCGCCGGACAGACCATCATTCATTCGCTCGACCAGCCGATCAAGAAAGACAGCCATCTGGTGATTCTCTACGGTAACCTGGCGCCCGGAGGTGCGGTCGCCAAAATCACCGGTAAAGAAGGTTTGCGCTTCACCGGCAAGGCGCGCGTGTTCAATTCCGAAGAAGCCGCCCTCGCGAGAATTCTCGACGGGACCGTCGTGAAGGGCGACGTCGTGGTGATTCGCTTCGAAGGGCCGCGAGGCGGGCCGGGTATGCGCGAAATGCTCTCGCCCACTTCCGCCATCATGGGCAAAGGTCTCGGTAAAGACGTCGCCCTCATCACCGACGGACGTTTCTCCGGCGGCAGCCATGGGTTCGTCGTCGGCCACATCACGCCGGAAGCCTATGTCGGCGGCGCGCTCGCACTCGTCAAAAATGGCGACCCGATCACGATCGATGCCGGGAAGCGCCAAATCAACCTGGACATTCCTGCCGCTGAATTGAAGAAACGCCGCCAAGCGTGGAAAGCGCCGAAGCCCCGTTATACTCGGGGTGTGCTGGCCAAATACGCCAGTGCGGTCACGTCCGCGTCACTGGGCGCCGTAACGGATCAGAATCTGAAATTGTGAAGCTTAATTTACCGATTCTTTGACCGTGATGTTATTTGCGACCTCTCTGACGGCTGGGACCTTCTTGGCGAGGTCTCCGGCCCGGTTCTTCTGATCCCTCGAATTGACGAACCCGCTCAACTGAACCGTGCCTTTGAACGTTTCCACGCTGACTCCGTCGTACTTATATTGCGTGTCTTCTGCCAGCGCGGCCCGGACGCGGGAAGATGTCCCATGGTCGTCAATTCGTTCGCCCGTGCTTTGCTCGTAGCGGCTGCCGGTGGTGCAGCCGGTCACGCCCAACAGCACTGGCGTTGCGCCGAGCGAGAGGATTAGTCCGAGTGTTTTCAGGGCCTTAACCGTGTTTACAGATGTTTTTTTCATGACGTTCTTTTTCGTTTTTGTTGCTTTGTTTGTTTACCGATATTACCAGTTGTATCTGGAAATTTGTTTCCGCCACCTCAAGCGCGCAGGTTTTCGCAACCATGGCGCGCCTGAGGGAAAGGAGTGCTTGGAGGTGCTCTCAAGTACTCATGATTCTTCGGCCTGCCGGACGGTTTTTAACCATCCCTTTTCCACCCGGCCCTTTGGCGGCACGTTTTTTAGCGGCAGTCATTCGACCGCCTCTGCTTTTCTTTGCCATGTGCATTCACCTCCTTTCGTCGGTAAGGTTTGTTTCTGCCGAAATACTTCATTCCTAATTGGGTCGTTCGTTGCCTTTTAAGTTCGCAGTGGTTTCAAGCTGCTCGCGCCAGGCACGCGCATTCGACCGGCTGGGGCAAACGCCAATTTCGTCGCCGCTCAATCCTGGTCCTGCCGTGTATCTTTGCGAAGACGCTACTCGATCGGCCGGCCCTTGCCAGCGGGGGATATCCCCCCTGGATATCCCCCCGGCGAATATTCAACGCGCTCCAGACCGCTCCTGCGCCGGCATTACGGGGCCCATCCCGGCTTTGTCCCGGTTCTGTGGAACGCGAAAAAGTGGCGCAGATTTTTAATCTGCGCTACACTGCTGGCAAGCTCGACCAGGACCGGACGTGGCCCGCATCGGGGACTTCCCCGATAGACAGTTTGGCGCAAACCGCCGATATTGGCCTTGGATTTGTTGGGCCGGTGGCAAAGAAACAGAGCCGGGCTGATCCGGCCACGACGGCAATCCACGTTGTTGGCGGACGAATTCGAACAGAGCATGAAGACGAAATCCAAGCCAGAACGCGCCCAGAAAAAGCCGGCCCACGCTGCTCGCCAGACCACCGCCGCCTCGCCGGCCAGTCTCTCCTTCCCCATCGTCGGCATTGGCGCCTCCGCCGGGGGACTCGAAGCCCTGGAGCAGTTCCTGAGGGGCGTGCCGGCAACCAGCGGCATGGCGTTCGTCATCATCCAGCACCTGGACCCGACCCATAAGGGGATCATGTCCGAACTGCTTCAACGCGCCACCGGCATGAAAGTCTTCCAGGTCAAGGATCGCACCAAAGTACAACCCGATTGCGTCTATGTCATCCCTCCCAACAAGGACATGTCCATCCTCCACGGGATTTTGCACTTGCTGGAGCCGGCGGCGCCGCGGGGGCTGCGCCTGCCAATCGATTTTTTCCTCCGCTCTCTGGCGCAGGACCAGCACGAGCGCAGCATCGGCGTGATCCTTTCGGGCATGGGCTCCGACGGCACGCTGGGCTTGAGGGCAATCAAGGAAAAAGCGGGCGTGGCGCTCGTGCAAGACCCCGCCGGCGCCAAATTCGATGGGATGCCGCGCAGCGCGGTCGAAGCCGGGTTGGCCGATATCGTCGCCCCGGCGGACGAACTGCCTGGAAAGATCCTCGCTTACCTGCAACGCGCCCCGCTGCTCACCCGTACCGAGGTGGCCTTGGAAGACAAGACCCAGAGCGCCCTGGAAAAGGTCGTCATCCTGCTGCGCGCCCACACCGGCCACGACTTTTCCCTCTACAAGCGCAACACGCTCTATCGCCGGATTGAGCGCCGCATGGGTCTTCACCAGATTAATAAGATGGCCGCTTACGTCCGCTACCTGCAGGAGAACTCGCAGGAGTTGGACCTCCTCTTCAAAGAGTTGCTCATCGGGGTAACCAACTTCTTCCGCGACCCTGCGGCCTGGGAGCAGTTGCGCAACCAGGCCATCCCGAGGCTGCTGGTGGGCCGCCCACCGGGCCAGGCGCTGCGGGCGTGGGTGCCGGGCTGTTCCACCGGCGAAGAGGCTTATTCCCTGGCGATCGTGTTCAAGGAGGCGGTCGAGCAGGCCAGGGTGAAAGGGAATTTCGTCTTGCAGCTCTTCGCCACCGACCTGGACCGGGACGCGATTGACAAAGCCCGCCGTGGGGTCTTCCCGGCGAATATCGCCGCCGACATTTCCGAAGAACGGCTGCGGCGCTTCTTTGCCAAGGATGAGCGCGGCTACCGGGTGCGCAAAGAGATTCGCGAAATGGTGATTTTTGCCCCGCAGAACCTCATCATGGACCCGCCCTTTACCAAGCTGGACATCCTGAGCTGCCGCAACCTGCTCATCTATCTGACCGCCGAGGTTCAGAAGAAACTGATCCCTCTATTTCACTACAGCCTCAGTCCCGGCGGCATTTTGTTCCTCGGCACCGCTGAAACCATTGGCGGCGGCACGGACCTTTTTGCCCCGGTCAGCGGCAAATCCAGGCTTTTTAAGCGGATGGAGTCCGCCCTGCTGTCGGGGCCGGTTGAGTTCCCCCCCTCCTTCAGCGTCGCTCCCCGCACCGGGCCCGAGGCGCGTCCGGCGCCCAAGCCGCCGCAAAGTCTGCAGGTGCTGGCCGATCAATTGGTGCTGCAGCGTTATGCCCCGCCGGCGGTGCTGGCCAATGACAAAGCTGATATCTTCTACATCAGCGGCCGGACCGGCAAATACCTCGAACCAGCCGCCGGCAAAGCCAACTGGAACCTCTTTGCGATGGCCCGTGAAGGCCTGCGCTACGAACTGGCGGGCGCCTTCCAAAAAGCCGTGCGCCAAAAGAACATGGTGACCGCCCACGGACTTACAGTGGGGACCAGCGGCGCGGAGCAAGGCGTGGATATCAGCGTTCAACGGCTCGATGATCCCGGCCCCCTGCAGGGCTTGGTGATGGTCGTCTTCACCGACGTGGCGGCACCCGTGGCCGCCAAAGCGGCGGGCCGGCCACCCCGGCCGCATCCCCGCAGCGCCATGGCCGAACTGGAGCTGGAGCTCTTGAAGGTCCGGGCCGAGTCGCGGGCCACCCACGAAGAGATGCAGACCTCCCAGGAGGAACTCCGTTCGACCAACGAGGAACTGCAATCCACCAACGAGGAACTGCAGTCCACCAACGAGGAACTCACCACCTCCAAGGAGGAAATGCAATCCCTCAACGAGGAACTCCAGACCCTCAACGCCGAGTTGCAGGCCAAGGTCGACGAGCTTTCGCGGGCCAGCAACGACATGAAGAACCTCCTCAACAGCACCGATATTGCCACCCTCTTCCTGGATAACGAGCTCAACGTGCGCCGCTTCACCCCACAGGCCACCAAAATCATCAAGCTCATTCCGGCCGACGTCGGCCGGCCCATCACCGACCTCACCTCTGACCTGCGCTACCCGAAACTGGCCGAGGATACCAGGGAGGTTTTGCGCACTCTGGCCTCTGAGGAAAAACCGGTTGCCACGCACGACGGCCGCTGGTTTACCGTGCGCATCATGCCTTACCGCACCCTGGACGACCGGATCGACGGCGTGGTCATCACCTTCGCCGATATCACCGCCTCCAGGACGCGCGAGACGCATTTGCGGGCCAAGCAGGCCGTCTGGGAAAAGCAGGCGGCGGAACGCTCCACGAACCTGAAGCGCGGGAATGGGGAAGTGAAGCCGTAACCAGTAATCAGTGACAGGGACCTGAAAAGACTCAGTCATGACTAGAAAGCCAAACAGCTCGCTCACTCCTGCCGGCCTGCGCCGCCGCGCCGAAGCCCGCCTGCGGCAACGCCGGGATCGGCAGAAGTCCAGGACCCAGGAGACCAGGTCAACCGCGGATACCCGGAGGTTGCCCCACGAATTGCAGGTGCACCAGGTTGAGCTCGAAATGCAGAACGCCGAGCTCCAGGAAGCCCGGAATCAGATCGAGGCCCAATTGGAGAAATACACCGACCTCTACGATTTTGCCCCCGTCGGTTATTGTTCCCTCGATGAACAGGGCCGGATCCTGGAGGTGAACCTGACGGGAGCGGCCTTGCTCGGCGTTGAACGTTCCCGGCTGACTCACCAGCGCTTGCCGCGTTTTGTGGCCCCGGTGAGCCAGCCGCTCTTTCTGGCCTTCCTGAAAAAGCTATTCGCCGGACCGGACGCCCAGGCCTGTGAGGCGCTGCTGCTGAAGGAGCGCGTCGGCACTTTCTGGGCCGGCTTTCGGGGCACGTCCGCAGTTTCGGTCGGGGCAACCCGCAAGTCGAGCCGGATCTCGTTCGTGGACATTACCGCCCGGAAGCAGGGTGAGGAAGCCTTGCGCGCGAGCGAAGAGCGCTTTCGCGCCTTGTTCGAGCTGGGTCCCGTGGCCGTCTATTCCTGCGATGCCGCCGGTACGATTCAGGATTTCAACCGCCGCGCCGCGGAGTTGTGGGGCCGCGAGCCGGCGTTTGGGGATACGGACGAGCGGTTCTGTGGCTCGTTCAAGTTGTTCCGTCCCGATGGCAATCCTTTGCCGCACGGGCAGTGTCCCATGGCCCAGGTGTTGGACGGCAAAATAGCGGAGGTGCGTGACGCAGAAGTCCTCATCGAGCGGCCGGACGGCTCCCGCGTCAGTGTCGTGGTGAATATCCGTCCGCTGGGATACAAGCTCGGGAAGATCACGGGAGCCATTAATTGCTTTTTCGACATCACCGAGCGCAAACGGGCGGAGAGCGCGCACCGCCGCAT
>DATMQA010000211.1:0-23556 GCA_035566895.1 Binatia bacterium | reverse complement strand
TTCCTCCACCACGCGCAGGCTCTGCCGGTTGTGCTCGAAGCCGCCATGCCCTTTCATGAGCCGGTTCAGCACTGTTTCGCCCTTGTGGCCGAAAGGCGAATGGCCCAGGTCATGCGCCAGCGCGATCGTTTCGGCCAGGTCCTCGTTCAGCTTCAGCGCGCGCGCGATATTGCGGGAGATGGCCGCCACTTCGATCGTGTGCGTCAACCGCGTGCGCAAATGGTCGCCCGTGCCGTTGAGAAACACCTGGGTCTTGTATTCCAGCCGCCGGAAGGCGCGCGAATGAATCACCCGGTCCCGGTCGCGTTGATATTCCGTCCGCCATTCGGGAGCGGCCTCCCGGTATTTGCGCCCGCGCGTCTCGGCGCTGAATTGCGCGTAGGGAGCCAGGTTCTGACGCTCGAGTTGTTCGAGTTCTTCGCGGATCCGAGGCATGGCTTACGCCTCGAGCAACTGCTGCACCGAGATGCCCCGCAACTCAAACACCCGCCGGATGGTGTCCTCAATCAGGTTATTGGGGCAGGACGCGCCCGCGGTGATGCCAACGGTGGCCTGGCCCGGCGGCAGCCAGTCGCGCGTCTCGATCTCCTCGTGCTTGTGCTGGTCGTAATGGAGGATCAGTTTATCGGAAACCATCTTCGCCGCGTTCTTGATGAAAAACGTCGGCAGCTTCGACTCCCCCATCTCCGCCAGGTGCGACGTGTTGGAGGAATTATAGCCGCCGATCACCAGCAGCAGGTCCAGCGGTTGGCGCAGCAGCTTCTCCAGCGCATCCTGCCGGTCCTGCGTCGCGCCGCAAATCGTGTCAAAAAACCGGAAATGCCTGGGCAGCTCGGCCTCGCCGTACTTTTCGCCCATCGCCGCTTTCAACCGCCGCTGCACATCTTCAGTCTCCCCGCGCAGCATTGTCGTTTGATTCGCCACCCCAATCGCCTCCAAGTGCACGTCGGGATCGAACCCTTCCGAATACGCCCCTTTGAACTTGGCCAGAAAGTCAGCCTTGTTCCCGCCGCGGACAATGTAATTGCAGACGTAATCCGTCTCGGCCAGCGTGAACACCACCAGGTAATGGCCGTTGCCGCTGGCCCGCGCCTGCGAACTGGTCGCCATCGTCTCTTCGTGCCACGCCTTGCCGTGGATGATGCTGGTCACCGAATCCTTCGAATACTGCCGCACCCGTTTCCAGACGCTCATCACGTCCCCGCACGTCGTATCCACAAACACGCATCCCTGTTCTTCGAGCTTCTTGCGCGTGGCGACCTCCGTGCCAAACGCCGGAATGATCACAATGTCCTCAGGCTGCAACTGGTTGATCTCCTCGTCCTTCGGTTTGCCGGCAATCGTCACAATCCCCAGCCGCCGGATCTGGTCGTTCACCTCGGGGTTATGGATGATTTCCCCCAGCAAAAAAATCCGCCGCTCGGGATAAGCCCGCCGCGCCGCATACGCCAGGTCGATCGCCCGTTCCACCCCGTAACAAAAACCGAACTCCTTCGCTAATTTGATCGTCAGGTTCCCGGCCGAAAGAATGTGCCCGTTGGCCCGAATCCGTTCCACCATCTCGCTGCGATAATGCGAAAGCACCTGGGCCTGCACTGCCTCCATAATATCGGGGCGGCGCAGATTGATCTTCTGCGGAACGGACGGGGCTGCGGTTGACATACCGTTCTCAACCTAACACGTCCCGCCCCCTCGTCCAGCTTTAAACCCACCCCCGCCCCCGCCCGGCTTGGGGCGCATCCGGACACTTCCCCCATTTTGTCGTCGGCATTTAGCGTAGCCGTCTCGGCTGCGAGTTGAAGCGGCGTCTCGCCGCGCGGCGGCCAGTGGTTTTGAGCTCAATGGGCACCGGGACGGTGCACCAAAGGCGCCACCGCCAAAGACGGCAAGCCCGCCGGGCACGAGATAGCCATCCAACTCATTTGGCCGACAAAATCGGAAACCGCGAATCCCAAATCGAACATCAAACATCAAACATCAAAAACAGAGAAAAACCTATGACCGCACGTGAAGCAGTAATGCAAGCCTACCTCGAACTCGGCATGACCCGCGAAGACGCGGAGTTACGCGGCAAATACGCTGATGGCGTTATTCCCGACGCCGTGCCGTTTACCGACTGTCCGGTCAAACCCGGCCACGAACGCGAGCTGGTCGATTACCTGAAACAACTATTCCGCTACATGGACGCTCACCCCACAGGCCATCC
Organism: Binatia bacterium; assembly: GCA_035566895.1. GTDB lineage: Bacteria > Verrucomicrobiota > Verrucomicrobiia > Limisphaerales > UBA8199 > DATMQA01. The sequence continues at coordinate 21,350 of DATMQA010000211.1, read as the reverse complement.
AGTCCTTGTTGAAAAAACAAAATGGCAAAACGCACCAGCGCGAATTAACGCGGCAGGGAGTGGAGCCGACACGCCGTAGCGCAGATTTCGTAGCGCAGATTTCCAAATCTGCTGTACCGCCGACTTTCAGTCGGCAGTCGTGGTGGTGGTGGCGTCTTCGAGATTCGAAACTGCCTCCCGGTAGCGAGGCCGGCGGATTGGAAATCCGCGATACAGCAGACTGAAAGTCTGCGCTACTGCCGGTCGGCGTCCCTGCCGCGGCAGGGGAGGTCCGAATGATGCACAGCAATGACCCGAGCATCTGGACGCCGTTATGGCGCGGGTAACTGCAGAGCATCTCAGGCAGGTCCCTCCTTACGGGCGGCTTCCTCCTTTTTCCGTCTGCCTCGATATTGAAAACGTAAGCCGGACACTGCCAGCACGAGCCACAATGCCAGCGCGGCATAACTCAGAACACCGGCCGACCCGGGATGCAAACGGTCGAACCATAACAGCGACAGCGGTTGAGCACCGGTGAAGAACTGAAAAATCCCCGCGGTAATCAGGTAAGACCCACTGGAGGCCGTTGACAAGGTGATCATGAGCTTTTGCAGCACCAGCGCAATAACCCCGAACACCCCGGCGAACGCGAGAAGAAGGATAGGTTGGGGTTGATTCCCTGCTGCGGTGAAGAGCGCAGCAGCCACCACCGCTCCAGCACTCGCCCCCAACAGGAAGATACCAAGGAAAAACAGCCAGACACAAAGGGCAGCGCCGATCGCCCCGGCAATGACGGCACAAATCAGAGCGATGGCGTTGTTGCCTGGAGCCAGCGCCAGCCCGAGGCTCCAACCTGCGGCCGCCCCGGCCATAAACCCCATGATTCCCAGGGTGAGCTTAAGAATCCGATAGCCCCAAAAACAAATGAGGATCCCCAGCGCGACCGCCAGTGGCGCAGTGATTTGACCGGACCATGCGTACGTCTTCATGAGGCAGCTTTTTCCAGGCAGCTCTTCAGGACTTTGGATGCTGAACCGTCGTAAACGCCCGCGGTCTCTAGCCGCCTACACTGGCCAGTTCTTCGTTCGTGGCAAGGTTTACGATCTTGAATTGCTCGGAGTGGAGCGCCGGGTCCTTGCGGAACGACAGTTTGCCGAAATACCGCTTTTCCATCTCGGTGATGTGTTTTTCGTCTTCGGTGCGGAAGCGTTCCAGGATGCTCGGATGCACGATGATGAGCAACTGGAAGTCCGATTCATCGCGCGTCCGTTTTTTGAGAATCTCGGCCAGCTTGCGCTGGATTTCGACGCTCATCGTCAGGGCGCTCTTGACCTTGCCGCGGCCTTTGCAATACGGGCAATCATCATAGACGGCGGCATGCACGCTCTCGGAGTGGCGCTGGCGGGTCATTTCCATCAGGCCAAGCTGCGAGATCGGCAACACGTGGGTCTTGGCCTTGTCGCGTCGCAGCGCATCTTTCATGCGATGATAGACCTGTTGCTGGTCACGGCGCTGTTTCATGTCGATGAAGTCGAGCACGATCAGCCCGCCCATGTTCCGGAGACGCAGTTGCCGGGCGATTTCGTCGGCCGCCTCGAGGTTCACTTTGAGAATCGAGGTTTCCTGGTCCTTGCCGCCCTTATGGCGCCCGGTGTTGACGTCGATCGCAACCAGCGCCTCGGTCTCATCCACGACAATGTAGCCGCCGCTTTTGAGGTGCACCTGGCGGGAGAAGGCATTCTCCAACTGCCGGGTGATGCTGAAACGGTCGAAAACAGGCTGCGGCTCCGCATAGAGTTTCACCTTGTCGGCGGAGCGCTTGGCCTTGATTTTGAGCATCATATCGCGCATGCGCTCGTAGGCTTTCTGGTTGTCCACGACGATGCGTTCGACGTCTTCGGTCAGGAAATCGCGCACGGTGCGCTCGATCAGGTCGGGTTCCTGGAACACGCAAGTGGCGGGAGGCTGTTTCTTGATGCGCGCCTGGATTTCCTCCCATTCATCGAGCAGCAGGGCCAGGTCGCGCACGAAATAGCGCTGTTGTTGGGCCTCCCCGACCGTGCGCATGATGACCCCCATGCCGTCGGGAATCGAGAGTTCGCGCAGGATCTTCTTTAACCGCTGGCGCTCCTGCGGGTTTTCAATCTTGCGCGAGATGCCGCTCTGGTCGGAGTTGGGCAGCAGGATGATATACCGGCCGGGGAGCGTGAGATTGGTCGTCACGCGGGGACCTTTGGTGCCGATGGGGCCTTTGGTCACCTGCACGATAATTTCGCTGCCGGGAGGATAGACGCGAGGGATGTCTTTCTGCGTGATCTTTGGCTTATCCCGCCTTCTGTTTTCGCGCTCGACGACTTCATACCCGCTGTCGAAGGTGTTGGGCACGATATCCCAGTAGTGGAGAAAGGCGTTCTTTTCAAAACCGATATCGACAAAGGCGGCTTTGAGACCGTCCTCGAGATTGCGCACTTTGCCTTTGAAGATGCTGCCCACCAGCCGTTCTTCGGTCGTGCGTTCGATGTTGAATTCTTCGAGCCTGCCCTCTTCGAGCACGGCGACACGAGTTTCAAGCGTTTCGGCGTTAATGATGACTTCTTTGTGGCTCCGTTTGATGGGTCGGATGAGCCGTTGCACGCGCTTGACCAGGGTGTTGGCCATGGTCCGGATGCTATCGACAATCCCGCGGGAGGATTCCTGAACTTTGACGGGTTCGTAAGGTTTTTCTTCACGAACTTCAGCCGGGGTTTCGAAGTTGGGTTCGCGAAAATTGCGTTTGCCGCCGCCGGGAGCCGGCTGCGCCTCTTTCGGCGGCCCTTCCGGCGGCAGGCCGGCGGCGATATTCTCGGCGCGCTCGATTTCATAGCTGTGGCGCCGCTCATAGATTTTCTCCTGCACCGGCTTCTCGCCGACTGCTTCGGCGCGGGCCTGGATGGCATCCCGGTCGGGGCGTTGCTGCATATGGCCCAAGCCGCCGCTGGGGCGAAAACGCATGCCGCGTCGCCGCCGGGAAAAGTTTCGTTCACTCATAATTAATAGGTCCTTCGATGGATATGCACGTTTTGCAAGATGCCTATGGCGATCAACGAGCCCAACACTGAGGATCCGCCGTAGGAGAGCAGCGGCAGTGGAATGCCCGTCACAGGCACGATGCGAATATTCATGCCGATATTGATAAAGATGTGGCTGAACAGAAGCGTCACTACGCCTACTGCAGCCAATTTGCCCAGGCGGTCGCGCGCCTGGCCGGCGATTCTGAGTCCGGTAAACAGAACCACCCCATACAGCGTCAGCACAGTTAAGCTGCCGACGAATCCTTTCTCCTCGGCGATCACGGAGAAAATGAAATCATTATGCGCGGCGCCCGGTGGGAGGAAACCCAGCGCCGTCTGGTTGCCCTTGCGCCAACCCTTGCCCGTTAAGCCTCCCGAGCCGACCGAAATCAATGCCTGCCGAACCTGGTAGGATTTTTCCGCCTGGATTTTTCGGGCGCGCGCCCTTTCATCGACCGAAGCGTTCGGCGCGGCAAAGTCTGCTCCGAAATAGACCAGCAACCGTTGCCGCTGGTAATTCTCCAACTTGATCTGCCACCATCCGGGCGGACTGAACAGCACATTCACCAGGAGCAAAGCGGCTACAATGCCCACCGCGGTTATCAACCGCCGCAGATACAGCCACGGCGTGCCGGCGACGTACAACATCACCAGGCCGGTGGGCAGCAGCACCAGCGCCGAACCCAGGTCGGGCTCTTTGAATATGAGCACAAAAGGGAGCAGGATTAAACCGAGCGCCTTCCAAAAAATGACCGGCACGCGCACTTCCTCGACTGGCCGGCTCAGGAAGCTGGCCTGGGCGAGAATAAATGCCAGTTTGGCGAACTCGGAGGGCTGTAACTGGAACACGTGCAAATCAAACCAACGCCGGGCGTTGAACCGCATCGAGCCGATGCCGGGAATCAGGACCAGGATGAGCAGGACGATCGTCGCCCAGTAAAGCACGAAGGACCAGCGCGCGAGGATTCGGTAATCGATCAGGCACGCGCCCGTGGCGCAGCCCAGGCCCAGGCCATACCAAACCATCTGCTTGAACCAGCCCTGGATATACCAGGGCGCGGCGGCGGCCGCTTCACTCGCCATCGTGGCGCTATAGACGAAGGCGGCCCCCACCAGCATCAGTCCGCACAACGCCGCCAACTGCAGCCGGTCGAGGCGGGAATGATGCTCGTTCAGAGTAGCGTCAAACATGCAACGGGGAGGATGAGGGATGATGGAGGATGGAGGATGGAGGAAGGGACGACTCAACGATGGCGTACCGCGCGAAGCGTTTGGAGTGCGTGCGCTCGGCGCCGTATTCCTCTTTCGCGCGGTTTGTTCGCGCGTGATGCATTGTCGGCCGGTCTTTCATTGCTTTGCGAGTGTGCCGTTCTTTCCGGCGCCCATTCGTTCGCGTTCCAAAAGGGCATGATAGACCGCTCCCGCCACTGGCGAGCAAGTCGTTCCGCCGGAGACACCGTCCTCTACCATCACCACGACGGCCCACTTCGCGTCTCCGTAGGGCGCGAAGGACGCGAACCACGTAGTTTGGCCGGTTTTGTGGCCTTCGACGTCCTGAACCTGCGCGGTGCCGGTTTTGCCACAAATCCGCAAGCCGGGAGCGGCCAAAGCCGCTGGATGGCCCGTGCCCTCGGCGTCTTCAGTTTCTGCCAGCATCGCCTCATGGAGGATGTTCATGCTGCGCGTACTGACTCCCAATTCATCCCGCGGCGGACGGTGAGGAAAAACTACTGGCTGTTCTCCCAGGGTCGGGTCCTGGGGTTCGATGCGGTCAACCAGGCGGGGCCACAGCACGGTGCCCTTGTTGCCCAGCGCCGATGCCAGTACCGCAATCTGCAGTGGAGTCACCCAAACTGGGTCCTGTCCAATGGACATATTGCCTGTCCTCGCTTCAGTCCAGCCGGGCTCCATTCCCTTCGGGAATTTCCCTTTTGCGTCCTGACGCGTCGGCAGCCCGGCCGCTTCCCCGAAGTGCAGGTGTTGCGCCAGCCGGATAATCCTCTCAGCCCCGGCGTATATTCCGGCCCTGACAAAATAGGCATTACTCGATTTTACGATGGCTTTTTTGAAATCATACCAACCCGGCGTCACGGTATCTTTGATGCCCCGCCCGATTGCGATATAACCGTGGGCGGGGTCCTTGGGATTGGCGTCAACATAAACCGGTTTTTCAGGGTTCCATCCATTGTCCAGCGCCGCCAGGCCGACCACGGTTTTGAAGATCGAACCCGGCATGTAATTCTCGTACGTCGCGCGGTTCTTATCAGCGTGCAGCTCGGCGATGCGCTGGTATTCCTGAGTCGAAATCCTGGGAATAAACGAGTTTGGATTCAGCGTCGGCGACGATGCCATCGCCAGAATGTCTCCGTTGCGGACGTCCATCACCACCACCGCCCCTCGGGTCCCTGGTCCATAGACACTCTGCAACGCGTGCTCCGCCGCCTGTTGCACGTGCAGATCAATCGTCAGCACCACCGTGTGACCTGGCTCGGCCGGCGTCCAAATATTTTCGGTCTGGCGATAGCCGACATTGTTAACCAGCACAGACTTGGCCCCGGCGGTGCCACGCAGTTCCTTGTCGTAACCGGCTTCCACTCCGACGACGCCTTTAAAATCCGGCAGGCGATACGAGAAAAATGCCTCCTCGCCTTCCACTGAACGGTCGTCGCGGTGCAAGTAGCCCAGCATGTGCGCGGCAGTCAAACCGTACGGATAAACCCGCGTCGATTGGACTTCCAAATCAACGCCCAGCGGGCTGGTTGATTGCTCCTCGAACCTGGCAATGCTGGCGGTATCGAGATTCGCGAGCACCGCGTAAGGCAGCGCCAGCCGCGTTTCGTAATGGCGCTCAAAATTAGTGCGGTCGAGCCACAGCGGCTTTTGCAGTCGCTGGCTGACCTGCATCACCACGTTGCTGGCGACCTCGTAACGCGCCTGTTGGCGCAGGGCCGCCTTTTGCGCCGTCGTAAGCAGGAACTGCTTCCGTTCCTGTTTGGTCAATTTGCGGTGCAGTTTGCTTTCCTCGTCAGCGGCTTGCCGTTTCAGCTCTGCCTGCGCGCTGGCCGCCTCCTGCAGATACGCGCTATCGAACGGCTTTCGCAGTTCCTCCAGGTAAAGGCTGACATTATACGTGGGCTGGTTCTCCGCTAGAATGGTCCCGTTGCGGTCCAGAATCTTTCCGCGGACCGCCGGGATGCGCACAGTGCGGAAGGCCTGGGTCTCAAGCGACTCCCGGTAATCCCGCGACGAAACGATCTGCACCCACCACAACCCCGCCAGCAGCAGGCCCAGCCCGCACAACATCCCCACCGCCACCGCTCGAAGCTGCGGGTCGTCCCGTTTGAGTTGGTCGAAAATTAGCATGGGAGGTTAGTCCACAGTCCGGAGTCCACGGTCCACAGTCCACGGTCGATGGTCAACGGTCCACGATCGCCTACTGTGGACTGAGAACTTTGGACTCATCTTCCCCTCCTTATCTCTCGATCCGGCCGGAAGCTGATCTCCGCGACTGGCACGTGCACCAGGGTCCGCTGCAACCAGCCGAAGAGCTCGAAAAAGATCGGTGTGGCGAGCGCGCCGCCGGCACTCATCACCAGCAGTTGCCAAACGGAACCCCAGCCAAACAGGGGCTTGTGGCCCGTCGTCAGCAGCAGCAATAACGTCATCACCGGCGCGGCTGCGCTGGCGGCGAGGCCCAATACAAACTGAGCGAACATCTGGTCCTGCAAAATCAGCTCTCGGTTCACAAAAAGCGCCAGCCCCACCAGAAAAAGGGGGAGGACCGTTACCCCCAACGGATTGGCCGAAAGGGAATCGAACCAAAGCCCGCCGAGAACCGCCACCAGGCAAACGGTGCTCAGCCCGGTGCTCAGCGCGGCATAAACCATCAGGGGCGGCAGCAGGTCAATTTGCGCCCCGAGCACATGCCGAATACCCTGGAACGCCGCTTCCCAGAATACCGCCAGGAAGGTGGCGAGCAGGACAAAGACTGTGTTTAACCAGGTCATGACAATATGGCGGGTGGCGGGTGGCGCGTGACCAGCGACAAAGGCGGGTTGGTGTGAGGCGCGGAGCCTAAGCACCTCGTCACCCGACACATGTCACACGTCACATTCTTCATGGCTCCATCATCACCCATACTTCCTCCAGGGCGCTCAGGTTCGCGGCCAGCTTGACCCGCGCAACCATCTCCAGTCCAAACTCCGCGGGATGCGAATCGACGACCTTTCCGATCAAAATGTCCCGCGGGAAAATACCGCCTTCCCCCGTGGTCTTGACCTCTTGCCCCGGCTTGAGGTTTGAATTTCGCGAGAGATAGCCCATCTCCACGAAGTCCGACTCCAACGGCCCGGATGCCAGGATGATCCCGCTGTCGTGGCCCGGGTTATCCACCCGCGCCGACACCTTGCAGTTTGGGTCGCCCAACAAAACCACTTGGGACCTCGTCAGGCTGACCGAACCGATACGCCCGACCAAGGCCCCGTCCGGCGCTAATACCGGTTTGTTCACCTGCACGCCATCACGGCTCCCGAGGTCAATTTGCACGGTGCGCCACCAGTTGGCCGGCTCGCGCAGCACGACACTGGCCGGCTTCAGTTTCCAGCGTTTCCTCTGCTCCAGACCCTGCTGCCAGCCCAGGAGTTGTCGGAACCGCTCATTCTCTGCGGCTGTCTTCTCCGCCTCGACGAGCTTGAGTCTCAGTTCCTGGTTCTCCCGGCGCATGATCTCGTTCTGGCGCAGCAGTTCGGACCGGGGCAGCACCGTGTCGCCGGCCTGCCCGGCCAAATGCCGGACGGACCCCGTCAGCCCGAACAGCGGCACGAAAAGGCTGCCGATGCCCAGCTTGAGGCGGGCGGTCGTTTTGTTCGGCAGATCCAAAATTATCAGCGTCACCAGCACAACCAGGCCCACAGCAATGTAATGCGGCCGTTTTAACATCAAAGTTTTCGGTAACTGCTGATAGGTTGCTCGTTGACCGGTAACCCGAACCGATGAGCGGTAATTGGGAACCGGTTGCCCGAAACGGCCAACCAGCCACCCATTACATCACCAGTCACTAAATACCCATCATTGAGCAGGCGGGAATTATTTGGAATTATTGGAGACGCGCTTGAGGAATTGGAGTTCCTGCAATACCCGGCCGGTGCCTTCGGCGACGGCGCTTAACGGGTCGTCGGCGACATGGACCGGCAAGCCGGTCTCTTCGGCGACGAGCCGGTCAATACCTCGCAACAAGGCACCGCCGCCCGCCATTACCACCCCACGGTCCACCAGGTCGGCAGACAGTTCGGGCGGGCAGCGTTCGAGGGTGATGCGAACAGACTCCAAAATGCTCGAGAGCGGCTCTTGCAAGGCTTCGCGAATTTCTTCCGACCGAATCGTTAAGGTTTTCGGCAGGCCGGCGCTCAAGTCGCGTCCCTTGACTTCCATTGTTAATTCCTGCTCCAGCGGAAAAGCCGACCCAATCCGGATCTTAATCTCTTCCGCCGTGCGTTCACCTATCATCAGGTTATAGGCCCGTTTCATGTGCGCAATAATCGTCTCGTCGAATTCGTCTCCGCCCACCCTCAGGCTGCGGCTGAAGACAATGCCGGCGAGGGAAATAATTGCGATTTCGCACGTCCCTCCGCCAATATCGACGATCATGTTGCCCGCCGGCTCATGCACGGGTAATCCGACTCCAATGGCCGAGGCCATCGGCTGTTCGATCAGATACACTTCCCGCGCCCCTGCATGAGTGGCGGAATCTTTGACTGCCCGCTTTTCCACCTCGGTGATGCCCGAAGGCACCGCGACGACCACCCGCGGAGCAATCAGCTTGCGGTGGTGGACCTTTTGGATGAAATGGCGGAGCATCGCTTCGGTAATTTCGAAGTCGGCGATGACGCCATCTTTCATGGGCCGAATGGCCACGATATTTCCAGGCGTGCGTCCCAGCATGCGTTTGGCTTCTTCGCCGACCGCCAGGACGTTGGTGGTGCCTGCCTGGATAGCGACGACGGACGGTTCCCGCAAAACAATTCCCCGGTCGCGTACGTACACGAGCGAATTGGCCGTCCCGAGGTCGATCCCAATGTCGTTGGAAAACAGGCTCTTAAGTTGCGCCAGCATGAACTTTGCCTAACACGAAGCAGAAACTAAAATGGGTGACGCGGCGGGGTCAAGACTATTAACCTGAAAGATATGAACCGGGGTCCTGCTCCTGTGTCGGATGCAGCCCGAACTGGACCAGTTTGGCTTTCATCGTGATGCGCGAGATGCCCAGCCATCGGGCCGCCTTGGCCTGGTTGCCTTGCGCCAGTTTGATCGCCCGCGCGAATACCTCCCGTTCGGCAGTTTCCATGATGCGCGCGTGGGCGTCGGTAATTTCTGCGCGCTGGGCCGCACCTAGCAAGTCATCGACGTAGTCTCCAAAGCTGCGCGTCGAGGAGTAAATCAGCTCGCTCGTCCGGTTGAGGGCGGTTCGGGCATGGTCCAGGTTGATGGTGTAACTTTGGGCCAGGAGCAGAGCCTTGCGCACCACATTTTCCAGCTCGCGCACGTTCCCCGGCCAGTTATGCGCCTGCAGAAAGTCCATCGCCTCGGGATGGATAGAAGGTTTTGGGTTGCCCAGTTCCGGGCCATGCTTCTGCAGGAAATACCTGATCAGGTCCGGAATATCTTCGCGCCGCTGGCGTAGCGCAGGCAAGCTGATCACCACGACGCTGAGCCGATAATAAAGATCTTCCCGAAACTGTTTCTGGCGGATTGCCGTTTCCAGGTCGCGGTGTGTGGCCGCCAGCACCCGCACATTCACCGCGACGGTTTCCTTGCCCCCGAGGCGTTGCACGCATTTCTCCTGCAGCACGCGCATCAGCTTGATCTGGGTGCCGAAGGTCATGTCCCCGATTTCATCCAGGAAGATCGTGCCGCCCTCGGCCTGCTCGAACCGGCCAATCCGTCGTTCCTCCGCGCCGGTGAAGGCGCCCCGTTCATGGCCAAACAACTCGCTTTCCAGCAATGTCTCCGGGATCGCGGCGCAATTGATCGCAACGAATGGCGCGTTCGCCCGGTCGCTGTGCTGGTAAAGCGCTCGCGCGATCAATTCCTTGCCGGTTCCGGTTTCACCGCGGATGAGCACATTAATCGGCTTGGATGCCACGCGGCCAATTTCCTTGTAGATGCCTTGCATGGCGGCGCTCCGGCCGACGAGGGCATCGCGCGCGGCCCCAATGGTCCCCAACGCCACCGGCTCGGACATCAGCCGGTTGCTATCGGTCGCTTTGCGAACCAATTCCAACATGTCCGGCACGTTGAACGGCTTGAGCAGGTAATCGTAAGCCCCGAACTTCGTCGCTTCGATCGCGGTTTCCGTTGTGCCGAAAGCCGTCACTAGAATGATTGGAAGGCGCGGCTGCACCGCGTGCAGTTTGCGCACCAATTCCAGACCGTCCAGGCCTGGCAGCCGTAAATCCGTAATCACCAGGTTAAACGGTTCTTCGGCGGCCCGGGCCAAACCATCGTCACCCCGCCCTTCCACCTTCACGTGATGCCCCTCCTCCGCCAGGACCCGCTCCAGCGTGTCGCGGATTCCGGCGTCATCCTCGATCAGTAAAATTTTAGCGCCATTACTCATGTGCCGATCAAAATGCATTCGAAATCCGAAATCGAAAACTCCAAACCCGAAATAAATCGGGATTCCGGACATTTAACTCTTCATCGGCGGCTCAACCGCCGTTCCTTTGTGGCTAATCCCCTTCAACCCTCGGCAGCACCACGCTGAAGGTGGAACCGCGGTTCACTTGAGTTTCGTATTGCAAAGCCCCGCCGTTCATTTCCGCCATCCGCGCGGCGATCGACAAGCCTAACCCTGTCCCTTGCTCTTTCGTGGTAAAGAACGGGTCAAAGAGCCTTTTCTCTACTTCGGGCGGAATCCCCTTGCCGGTATCGGCAACTTCAAGCACCACGACCTCGATCTTGCCGTTACCCAGTGTTCTTTTGTCAGCCCGGGCCCGCAACGTGATCGTCCCATCGCGACCGATGCTATCGGCCGCGTTCTGAACCAGGTTGAGCAGCACTTGCTTGAGCTGGGCAGGGTCCACTCGAACTCGCAGCGGCGCAGACTCCTCCCGGACCAGGCGGATATTGGCGGCAGCCAGTTGCGCCGACAGGAGTTCCAGAACTTCCTTCAGCGGCTGGCTCGCGGCGACGACCGCAGGCTGCGGTTGGGCCGGCCGGGCAAAGCAGAGAAAATCAGTGACAATGCGTTCCAGTCTCAAAATCTCTCCTTCGATGATTTCTCCATCACGACGGCCGGGTGAACCGGGCTCAAATTTCTTTTGCTGGAGGAACAGACCGGTCTTGATCGCGGTTAGCGGGTTTCGGATTTCATGGGCTACCCCGGCTGCCAGCAACCCCAGGGAGGCGAGCTTTTCGTTGCGCTGGACCAGGGCCTGTGTTTCCACCAGCTTTATCCGTAGAGGAGCAATGAGGTCCCGATAGACCCTTCGGGCTAATTCCCCGCCAAAGATGAACAAGAGCCCTACCAGCACCAGCACGAACATCCTCAGCCGTGTTAAGGTTCCGCTCGCACTCACCAGCATCTGGTTTCGGGAATCAAAATGTGCCCGCCCCAACGCCTGGCCTAAATCCAGGAAGCCGCGCGATTGCTCCAGGAACCCATTGTATTCCGCCAACGAAGCGCCGGTTTTGGGATCCGAGGCCATCTGGGCGTGCAGGTCTCGCGCTTTTTGGATGTAGGTTGCGTACGCCGTCTCCATCTGATTAAGAATCTGCCCCTCCGGCGCGGTCGTTAACCGGGGTCGTTCCTGTTCGATCCACACCTTGAGCCCGCCGCTGGCGGCCAGGAACTCAACCCAGGCAGCCGGGTCTTCGGTACTGCCGAAACGCCGCATCTTATCATTGGCATAACGCAGCTTGTCTCGGAAATGGTCTGCGATCCGGAAGCTCTCCAGATCCACCTCGCTCACTCGGGCCCTCCATTGACCGGCCAGAATCTGTAATTCAAGCGCCACCACCGCAATCAGCACGCCTGACACCGCCACTACCGCCCCCAACGCTGTCAATCGCAACTTGATGCTGAGGTTCGTCATCGGTTTTCAGCAGCTTACTCAATCGCACGGTCGCTGGCTACCAGAACCTCCCGGCTCAATCACGATTAGGATCACACCATCACACATTCCACACCATTAGCTCCTAAAGCTCGCCCTTTTCTTCTGTCGCCGCGTTAAGCGACTTTCCATATGCATATTATTTTTGCTGCACAGCATATTCAGTTTGCAGATTGCCCATGAATCAATCTCTTCCGTTTTGGAGAGCCGCATTCATTTCTCAGTCAAGAAAACACCCGATTCCCGTTGAATTCCAAAGATCTAGACCTTGGGGAAAGCATTGGGCGACGCTCCTGGAAGCGGCTTGGCATAATCTCAGCTTACGTCTGTCTCAGCTATTCCGGCCGGAAACGTACGGGCCGACATTCCCGATCTGGTTCGGGATGTGAGTTGCTTCCTTTGAAGCTTCGGCGCTCCACATGCCTGCGCCTTCTCACGTTCGGCGCCGGCCGGAATAGCGCCTGATTTAATGCGGAAGCCACTGTCGCCATCTCACCAACGCGCTTGTGTCCACTGACTTGGCAAAACTGCAGCGCATTCCCCGGGAGGTGGCTCGCTGGCAGAGGGCGCAACAGACGTTGCTGAGCGGCGGACGCGGTCATGCGCTGGCCAGCTATCGCGAGCTGGTGCAGCGATTCCCGGGAATCCCCCAGTTGTGGTTTGAAATGGGCATCGGGGCGATGGGGGAATTGGATTTCGCACTCGCCGAGCATTCCTTTCGCCACGCGGAGCAATTAGCGCCCAGGGATGTGTCCATGTTGGTGTTGCTTGGCCAGCAATATCATCGTCTGCGCCGGCCAGTCCAGGCGCGCGCCTGCTTCGAACGCGCGGCGGCGGCCGACCCGGCTTCAATCCACGCGCGGCTGAGCTTGGCCGCTTGGTACGAACGCGAGCGCCGCCTGGAGGAAGCTTGGGAAAACGTCGAGGCTTGCATGGCGAGTTCTCCGCAGAATCCACAGGTGTTGTGTGTGCGCGCGCTGCTGCTCCATCGTAAAGACCGAAACAGCGAAGCCGAGACTGTGTTGCGCGATGTCATCAAGAGCGGTTCGCCGGATCCCAACGTACAGTTTTCCTCCCGCCACCTCCTGGCCGTGGTAATGGATGAACTCGGGCAATACACCGAAGCCATCCGCTGGCTGTCCGAGGCCAAAGGTCTCGCCCGCCGGATGGGCAACACCGCGGCAATGGAACGAGACTATGACCGCGCCGACCAGCGGCGCCGCGGATTGCTCGCCTCTCTCACTCCTGAAACGATACGGCGCTGGCGCGAACAAGGGCCCGCCGTGCCGTGCCCATCGCAACTCGCCCTGCTGGGCGGCCACCCGCGCAGCGGCACGACTCTGCTCGAACAGATTTTGGGCGTCCATCCGGAAATCCTGGCCTTCGACGAGTCGGAGGCCTTCGCCAACGAAATCTGGCATCAGCTTGCCCCGATGCGGACGCCCCAACCCCTCAGCCTCGAGGCGCTGGACGCAGTGCCCGCCGGTCGCCGTGCGGAGTTAGGCCGCCGCTACCTTAAGAGCCTCCTGCGCGAAGTCCAAGGCGAACCCAGCGCCCGCGTCCTGCTCGACAAGAACCCCTCTCCCACCTCGGCGCTCCACCTCTGCCTGCGGATCTTCCCGAACCTGAAAGTGATCATCGCCCTGCGCGACCCGCGCGATGTCGTCATCAGTTGCTTCTTCCAAAACCTGATGCTGACCCCAACCAACGCCAATTTCCTCACCCTCCAACGCACCGTTAAACATTACACCGACCTGATGGACGTTTGGTTGCGAATGCGCGAACTCGGCGGCTTCGACTGGCTGGAAACCCGCTACGAAGATGTCGTTGACAACCTGGAAGCCGAAGGCCGGCGTGCGACCGAATTTCTCGGTCTGGCCTGGCATCCCAGCCAGGCCAACCATCACGAGGCCGCCGGCCGCAAAATCGTTTTCTCCCCTACTTACAACGACGTCACCAAACCCGTCCACACCCGCGCCGTTGGCCGTTGGCAGCATTACGCCGAAGCTTTAGCGCCCTTGCAGGAAAAACTTGCCCCTTACTGCCGCGCCTTTGGATACGCTTGAAAAACACCAAGCTCCAAACTCCAAGCTCCAGAAAAGCTTCAAACTTTAAATTCCTACGCTCGGAGTTTGGAATTTGGCGTCAAAAAAGGTTTCGTGGTCGTAATGTTCCACTGAAAGATCTGTCTTCATTTCCTTCTCTTAATCCCGCAGCAACGACCGAGAAACGCGCGCCTACGAATGCGGGAAGGCCGGGATGACCACATCGCCTTCGGCTACCTCCCCGAATTCCCATCCCGGGACCAGGTTGGCGACGCAACGCTGCTTTTCAACGCGGCTCACTTTGGCCCTCCCCACGAGTTTGCCCTGCCGGCTTATCAATACTTCGCCTTGCGCCAAAACCCCTTGTTCTTCGCCCGCATCGAGAACAATGAAACGCCACTTGGGATCAAAGGCGAGGACCCTGGCCCTGAGTCCTGCCGGCAAAAGAATTGGGGTTTGTGAATCCCAGCGGACGGTCAACATATCCACCTTGCGCTCCAGACCTTTGATTGCTTCCTGGCTGGAGGCCACGTCTTTTTCCAGTTCTTTGATTCGCCTGGCAGCAAAGGCTACTTGTTCCGGCTCCATATGGGTAGCCCGATAACGAGCCAAACCGGCCTGCGCCTCGTCGCGCTCCTTGGCGGTTGAGGCCAGGTCGCTGCTCAGTTTATCGGCGCGCCTGGTCTGCGAAGCCGCCGTCGCGAGCGCCTGTTGTTTTTCCAAAGTGGTTGTCTCCAGGGCCGACTTGGTTTCGGTTAAGGCGGCGGTGGTTCTGACCAGATTCCTTTCCGTGGTTGCCAAGTCGCTTTCGGCTTTCTGTCGCGCGGCGTTCTGCGTTGCGAGACTAGACTGAAGCCTCGTAATCTTCTGTCTGAGCTGGCAGAGATTCAGGCCAGTTACAGCGACACCGGCAAGCAGCGCCGTGATTAGAATAATGCGGATGAACATTAAGTTTCCCCGGATACTTTTCATAGTCGTCACGAGAGCATCGCGAATGCCAAGACCGGTTTTGCCTGAAAAGGGGCATCGCGCAGAAGCGCTTTCTGGTTTTTGCGCGTGATTTTCACGCCCTCTGCGTGAAAATCACGCGTGGCCGGCGGCGTGACGCACTGGCCTGTCTCCGGTCAAACTCATCGTGCGGTGCTACAGTCGCGAGCCAAGGTGGGATTCGTGTCCGAGACCTTTTTAGGCCAGTTTTTAAAACAAAATGCTTGGGTTGGGTGTAATATATCTCCAGTTTCAATGGAACCGGTTTGAGGGAAAGGATTTGAATGAAAACATTACTGCGAATCGTGTGGAAGATTATCAAAGTAGGCCTCTTTGCCATCGGCGCTCTGCTGGTACTCGGAATCCTGCTCCTCATCGGGGCTGTGCTGCTGGCTCCGGCGGCGCATAAAATCGCCGATAAATCCGTGTTGGTGTTCAATCTCGACACCCAGCTCACCAACCGGCCGCCGGATGAAAGCGCCGCTTTTCTGTCCCGGCTCTTCGGCAACCGCGCGTCAAGCCTTCAATTACGCGCGGCGACCACCGCCCTCCACGAGGCCGCCCAGGATAAACGCATCTCGGGCCTTTATCTGCATGGCAATCTAGTCGCCGCCGGCTACAGCTCCGGCTACGGCGCCCTCAAAGAACTCCGCGAAGCCATCCAGGATTTCCAGAAAAGCGGCAAGCCGGTCATTGCTTACATCGCCGCGGCCGACAACCGCGACTACTACCTGATGTCAGTCGCCGACCAGATCCTCCTTAATCCCCTCGGTCTGATCGCCTTCCGTGGCTTGTCGGCGCACGGGGTCTTCTACAAAGGCGCAGGCGATAAATACGGCATCGAGTTCACCCCTATCCGCCATGGGAAATACAAGTCCGCTATCGAACCGTTCATCAGGCAGGACTTCAGCCCCGAAAACCGCCAGCAGCTCGACGCCCTCATCAAGACCCTCTGGGGCGAAATGCTCAACGCGGTGGCCGCCTCCCGTAAGCTCACTCCCGATAAACTCCAGGCGCTGGCCGACCAGGAGGGCCTCATCACCGTCCAGACCGCCAAGGCCAACGGCTTGGTGACGGAACTGGCTTCCGAGGGCCAGGCCCTCGACAAATTGCGCCAACTGACCGGTAAAACCGCAGGTGACGAACCCTTCCCGCAGGTTTCCCTCGCCGATTATGCGGACGAAGCCCAGGCACTTGCCGCCAGGAAACAGCATGGCAAAGACAAAATCGCCGTCGTCTATGCCGAAGGCGTCATCGTGGATGGGGAAGGCGAGCCGATGAGCGACGGACAGGTCGCCGCAGAACCCTTCGCGCGAATGATTCGAAAATTGCAGCGGCGCAAAGATGTGAAGGCCGTTGTGTTGCGCGTCAATAGCCCCGGCGGCAGCGCCGAAGCTTCCGAGGCCATGCTGGCCGAACTCCGCCGGTTCAAATCCGACCGGCCCGTCATCGTTTCCATGGGCACCGTCGCCGCCAGCGGAGGCTACTTTATTTCGACCGCGGCCCGCCGCATCATCGCCGAACCCAATACCATCACCGGCTCGATTGGCGTCTTCGGCCTGGGCCTCAACGTCAAGAAACTCGCCAACGACCACGGCATCACCTTCGATGCCGTTAAAACCGGCGCGCTGGCCGACCTCGGCACCATTTCCCGGCCCATGACGCCGCAGGAACAGGCCGTGTTGCAGAATTTCGTGGACCACGTCTACGGCGTGTTCGTCCAACATGTCGCCGAGTGCCGCAACCTGACGACCAATCGCGTGGACGAGCTCGCCCAGGGCCGCGTTTGGTCCGGAGCGGATGCTCTCAAAGTCGGCTTGGTCGATCAACTCGGCGGTCTCCGGGACGCCATCGGCGTTGCTGCCAAAGAAGCCAAACTCGGCGCCAACTATTCGGTCGTCGAGTTTCCGGAACAAAAACCCCTCCTGGAAGGGCTCTCCGAGGCGCTCGGTGGAGAAAGACCGCCGCTGGCCAAACACGACCTGGCCGGTCGCATCACGCAGCAGGTGGTGCAGGGTTGGCGCTGGCTCTCGAGCTTCAACGCCCCGCACGGCGTTTATGCACGCCTGCCCTTCGAGCTGGAACTGAACTAATAACCCCTCAACTGGCCGGTTTGCGCCCCTCCCGGAGCTTCGCCACCTCTGCGTGCGCCAAAACCACATCCGGGTCACGTTGCATCGCCTCGAAATAGTGCCGCGAAAAACCCTCCCCGCTTTCCGAGGGTGCCACCAGAAGGTGCGCCTGCTTTACCAATGCCTGCACGCTGGCGGCGGTAAGTGGTTCTTTGGCGTCCAGCGCTTCGTCCATCGAGACAATTAGTTGCGACAGCGGGCTTAGCCAGGCAAACCACGGATCGCTGGTGAGCAGTTGCAGAAAATGATTCGGCGATTGGACCTTTCCGATAACTTTTTCGTACTCGATACGCTCCGAGTCCACCAGCGCTTTGTGCAGGGCCAACAGGGAGGAGCGCAGGGTCTGGAGCCGTTGCCGGGCGCCCGCAGGTTCCGGTCGCGGTTGGGTTGGGTCCTCTTTCATTTGCCTCACAGTAGCCTTAAAAGCGTTCCGCCGCCAGCGGGCTTGGCGTCAGCCCCTAATCGGTCAGTGACGGCGCCCGGCGTAGTGGAGCGCGGATATTCCTGTCCGCAGCAACTTCCGAACGCCAGCGCCGCGGTTTTGCCGCCAATCTCACGCGTAACACCTTGCCACGGACTGGAATGGCAGACCGCCAGGTCCGCGCGTGTCCGCCGTTACTGAACGATTGTCAGCCCGCATCTCGGCCATCGCGAATCCTCTCGCATTTCACGCCAATATGAGTGTGCTCATTTTTATGTTGACAAGCCCCGCCGCCGGGTCCATCGTGGGACTATAAATGAGCGCACTCATTTTTATACCATGAAAACTAAGCCGCCCAAATCCAGACGCGCCGCCCCGCCCCCCGTGCGCCGCAAACGCTTTGAAAACAAGGAAAGAAACCGCCGGGCCATCCTCCGCGCTGCTCTGGACCTGTTCGCCCAAAAAGGCTTTTACCGCACGACCACCAAAGCTATCTCCCGGAAAGCCGGCATCGCCGAAGGTACGCTTTTCAATTATTTCAAAACCAAAGAAGACCTTGCTCTCTATTTCTTCGAACAGGAGCTGGTCGGCATTATCGACTGGTACCACCGTGACAGGCGGGTCAAGGCTGCCGCCCTGCCCGAAAAACTGTTCGCCGTCGTCCACCATCTGCTCGACCGGCTCGCGCCCTACGAAGAGTTCATCGGCGCCGTTTACTTGCGCGCCCTGCAGCCCGCCTCCAAGCTCAGTCCATTGAGTTTGGCCTCCCAGGAGCACAACCTGCGCTACCTGCAGTTCATCCGGCAGATTCTTGCTGATGCGGAAACTGACCATGAGATTCCGCAGGTCGGCGATGTGGGCGCCTATGCCTTTGGTCTCTTTCACCTGGCAATCATCACTTATTGGTTGCACGATCGCTCCCGGGGAAAGGAAGCCACCCTGGCGATGCTCGATCGTTGTTTGAAATTGGCGACCCATCTGCTGAAGAAGGGCGGCTGGGACTGGTGAACAAAAATGGCCAGACGGGCACGCTCCGCCGCGGGTTGCGCCTCGGGAAACTCGGGTTGAGCCTTACCGGCAGTTACCTCGGTTACCAGGCACAAAATCTTTTTCTCGGAGCCGAAAAACGGGCGCAGCGGCAGCTCCGCTTCCAACAACAAGCTTCCCGGCGCGTCCGCGAGGAACTCGGCTCGCTCAAGGGCGCTGTCATGAAACTGGGTCAGTTGCTCAGTCTGCAAACGCAGGCCTTGCCCCCGGAAGTCCTCCAGGAACTGGCTCTTCTCCAAATGCGCGCGCCCGGCATGCATCCTACGCTGGCCCGGGCCCAGTTCAAATCCTCCCTGGGCAAATACCCGGAAGAAGTGTTTGCGGAGTTTGAGCCCGAACCGTTTGCGGCCGCCTCCTTGGGCCAGGTCCACCGGGCTCGCACGCGAAGCGGAAAAAAGGTCGCCGTCAAAATTCAATACCCGGCCATCCGCTCCGCGATCGAGAACGATTTCAAATTGCTGCGCTCGGCAACCCTACCCGGCCAGTGGACCGGTCATGCACCCGCCGCCCTCCTCGATGAAATTCAAAGAGGTTTTTTGGAGGAAACCGATTACCTCAACGAGGCCAAGAACCTGGAATTCTTTGCGCCGCGCCTTAAAGACCTCGCTTACTTGAGCATTCCGGAAGTGCATTGGGATTTCACAACCGACCGGGTCCTCACGATGTCGTTCATCGAAGGGGAAACGGTTTTTGATTTCCTGAAACACAAACCCTCGGCCGATCTGCGCAACCTCATCGGAACCCGGTTGGTCGAAATGTATTATTCCCAGCTCTACCGGCTCAAGGCGCTGCACGCGGATCATCATCCGGGCAATTATCTGTTTCAGCCTGACGGCCGCATCGGCCTGGTCGATTTCGGCTGCGTTAAACGCGTCTCCTTTGATGCTGCCGATTTGATCAATTGTTGCGCCAGGCACGTCTGGCTCCAAGGCGATGCTCAAACCCGGCACGTTCTCGGCCTGATTTTTGGCGCGCGTATTCCCTATGCCCGCGCCCGCAAGATGCTCTCCTCCCTCGAGGAGATGGCCTCCCTCCTTTACCCGCAAGGCGCCCGCGCGAACCCCGTGGTGGATTTCGGCCAGCCCAAATTGCTGGAATGGCTTGGCCGTTGCATGGCGCAGACTTTGCGCGACAAACTCATCAACCCTGAGTTTGCCTTTACTTCGCGGGCTGACCTCGGCCTTTACCACCTCTTGCACCAACTGGGCGCCAAGGTCAATGTCACCCAATTGCAGCGGCAAGTGTCGAAAGGGCGCTAAGTAGCCTCTCCGGTACTTAGAGTTCCGCGCGCCTGCCTCCCGCTATCTTGTCCCAATCAGCGTCTTCTGCGAGCCCTTCTGTTTCCTGCTGTTCAATTTCGGCCGAATCCAGCACCCGAAAACATATTAAAATTTCACTGGAATTCTTCGCTGGTCGGATGAAAGTTCAGCCTTGTCGGTTAAACGAAAGGTAAAGAAGTTATGACTAAACCAATTCCAGATGGGTTCAATACGATCACTCCGCACATCGTGGTATCGGATGCCGCCAAGGCGATCGAGTTTTACAAGAAAGCTTTTGGCGCGCAGGAAATCGAACGCTTCACGGGGCCCGATGGCAAAAGCATCATGCATGCGCAATTGAAAATCGGCGGCTCGATGTTGATGCTCGGCAATGAATTCCCGCCGTCATGTCTTTCGCCGAAAAGCCGCGGCGGCACCAGCGTCACGCTTCACCTTTACGTCGAGAACACCGACTCGGTGTTCGACCGCGCGGTCAAGGCCGGCTGCACGGTGAAGATGCCGGTGAGCGACCAGTTCTGGGGCGACCGCTACGGCCAGGTGGAAGATCCGTTCGGCCACCAATGGGCGATTGCCACGCACAAACAGGACCTCACGCAGGACCAAATTGCCGCCAACGCCAAGGCCTTCTTTGCGAAGATGGGGAAGGAACGAGCGCCGGAAATGGCGAACGCCTGACCCGCGGTTCGGAGCAGTAATTGGAAACACGTGTATCCAAGCCTCCCCGCGTGAGACCCCTCCCTCTCCCTTATGAAGGGGAGAGGGAGAAACAATATGGAAACGAGCAACACCATGAGTGAAGCCGCGCTCGGGGGCCGGTTCACGTTCCCCGGCGCGCCACTGACAGTGCAACGGATAGGCTATGGCGCGATGCAACTGGCCGGCCCTGGCGTGTGGGGGCCACCGAAGGACCCGGACGGTGCCGTCGCCGTTCTCCGCGAGGCCGTAGCGGCTGGCGTGAACCATATCGACACGGCCGACTTTTACGGCCCGCACATCACCAACCAGATCATCCGCCGCGCCCTGCACCCGTATCCTGCAGGGCTGGTGATTGTCACCAAGCTTGGGGCCCGCCGCCCGCCTGATCAATCGTGGCAGCCGGCGATCTCGCCCCAGGACCTGACCGCCGGTGTCCAGGACAACCTCCGCAACCTGGCCCTGGACGCGCTCGATATCGTCAACTACCGCGCGACGGGGGCCGTCCACGGCCCCGCGGAGGGGTCCATTGTCGAGCAGGTGACGGTCCTGGCCGACCTCCGGCGCAAGGGGCTGATCCGCCACATCGGCCTGAGCAACGTCACG
>DATMQA010000210.1:0-5021 GCA_035566895.1 Binatia bacterium | reverse complement strand
TCGCGTCGCGGATTTCCTCGAGCGTGAGCTTTGGTTCGTTGGTCACGGCGATGAGCGCTTCGCCTTTGTTCTCTTCTGGACGCGTGATCACGGCGATCTGGCAGTGCAGGCCGTAGCGCGGAAAGGCACCAGCCAAAGCCTCCTCCACCGCCGTTAGGCTTACCATCTCACCACTCACCTTGGCGAAGCGCTTCATTCGCCCACGGATCTGGAGGTAGCCGTCGGCGTCCACGCTCACGATGTCGCCGGTATCATACCAGCCGCCGAGAGCTCGGAATTTCGCGTTCGCCTCCGCGTTCAAGTAGCCTTTCATCACGTTCGGCCCGCGCACGAAAAGCCTCCCCGGCATTGACGGGTGACGGGTGACTCGTGACGAAGCGGAAGGTGACGGATGACCTGTGAAGGGTGACGAGGACGCCGCTGCCGTCTGGTCTTCGTCACTCGGCACTGGCCTTTTGTCACTTTCCGGAGCGACGTTGAACTCTTCCAACCCTGTAACTGGTTCGAGACGGTATTCGATGCCCGGCAGGAATTGGCCGGCCGAGCCGTACCGGAGGCGGACCGGCAAATTCGCACTGAGGCAGGGGCTGCATTCGGTCGCGCCATAGCCCTCCAGAACGCGCACGCCGAACTTGCGCATCCAGGTTCCGCTGGTCGTTTCCTGGAGCTTTTCCGCTCCGGCAAACAAGTAGCGCAGCGTGCGAAAATCATACGGGTGAGCTTTGCGGGCATAACCTCTCAGAAAGGTGTTGGTCGCGAAAAAGACAGTGCAGTGCAGGTTGTAAAATGCCGCGGTGACGACCCGATAATGCAAAGGCGAGAGATATAGGAAGACGAACGAGCCGGTAAGCAACGGCAAGAGCAAGCCGACGGTCAATCCGAAACTATGGAACAGCGGCAGCGCGTTGAAGAACCTGTCGGTATCCATAAGGTCGATCACCGAAAGCATCTGGCGGATGTTGGCCAGCAGGTTCCGGTGAGTCAGCTCAACCCCCTTGGGGTCGCCCTCGGAGCCGCTGGTGAAAAGGATGACGGCCGTCGCTTCAGCCGATGAATGTGGATTGATAAGAGGTGAGCGAAGCAGGGAAAGCGCCAGGGCCATGAGCCTCTGCGCCCGGGTGACTCCAGCGCGCACGTCTTCCAGAAAAATCAATTCGATGCCGGCGCCCCGGAGGGGTTCCACCTCGAGCTTGAACCGATCGATGAAACTGCGCGACGTGATGACGCGGCGAAGGCCGGCCAGGCGGGCACAACCCAGGAGCACGGCGGGGCCGGTAGTGTAGTTCAGGATGGCGGGAATTTTATTGGCAGCCCACAGGCTCAAGACCACGACCGGCATTGCGTTGACGTTGGGCAACAGCACGCCGATGCGCTCTTCGGCGCCGCCGAATCGCTCCTGCCACTTTGCTCGCAGCAGGTCCGCCCCCAGCAGCAATCGCCGGCCGGTCAACTTTTGCATCGTAACGTCCTGCAAGAACACATGGCCCGGTTGCTGCCGCGCGGTGGCCGCGATCGCCTCGGACACTGTCGCCGGTCCGAACTCCATTTCCGTTTCGAACTTTTGTGCCACCATTCGGTCTCGCAACCAGTCCGTCAACCGGGTGCGCGCGTCGGTAACGGGGACGTGCCCCAGGTCCGGCGGAACCAGGATCGGACTGAAATGCACCGAAACCCGAGGAAACCATTGCTTGCGGTTGGGGCTCGGTGAAAACGGGAGCCGGTGTGCGCCGCGAATGCAGGCCGTGATGACTTTGGGGTGGGTCTTGGAGATCAGGAAACCCGTGCCATCAAAAAGCTTCATCAAGGAACCGGTTCGAGAGAGTTGACCTTCGGGGAAGAGGACCAACCGGCCTCCCTTTTGCAAGTACTCGGCCATGTGTTTGACGGCGTAAGGCGAGTTCAGGTCAACTGGGAAGGTGCGCCGGTTGACCATGATGCGTTTGTGAATCCAACTCAGTTTGGCGGTGGCCGCCGAAGTGACAAATCGCCAATCATCGGCAAGGCACACCCCGATTAGCGCCCAATCCCACCAGGACACGTGGTTGGGCAGCAGCAACACTGGTCCCGGGGTCTGCAACACGGCTTCGTTATGGCTGCGGAAGCTGTAAAGCAAACGAAGGCACCAGCGGATGAAGGTCTTTATCATAGTTCAAACGCCCGGAAGTCTTTTTCCACCGGTGCGGCGCTTTTGCTGGCGGTAATCATGAAAGTTTAGTCCGGCAGCCGGGCGGTGAGGCGCTCCGCATTTTGCGCAACGCCCTGCAAATCGGCGATAAACTGCAGAGTTCGCCCGGGCGGAAGCTGGCCGCACACTTGTTGGGCTTCCTTATAATACCGGGGAAGAATTTCCTTGAGCAGGGCGGCCCCGGTGCGCGTGAGCACCACCTGGTAAGCCCGGCGGTCGGCGGCGACTTCCCTTCGTTCGACCCATGCCCGTTTCTCCAGCCGGTCCACCAACCCTGTCACATTCGAACGATGGGTAATGAGCAGGCGGCTCAATTCGCTTTGGGACAGGCCGTGGGGATGGGCGTGAAGGAGGTTCAGGATGTTGAATTGGCTGGGACTGAGGTCCCAGCGCGCGAAGAAAACGCGGCTGGCATTCCATATGGTATCGGCCGTGCGCAAAAGCTGAAGGAGAACTTCGTAACGTGGGCCGGCAAGGGCCGCTGTCGTTTTCATAGCAATTGTTTATCACGAGATTGTCTATATAGCAACAACAATCCAAACAGCCTGGCAGAGCCCCGGTGAAGGATGAGAACGTCCGAGAATTCGCACCTTACGGAGCAGCCGACCTCGCTGCTCCCAAGACGGGCGCATTCCGGCGACGCTTTCACCTGAGGCCCGTGACGGGCGAAACCCGCAAAATGGAGCTGGATTTTTGACCCGGTCTCGCTTTAGGATTGTTCTGCGCCCCGCCTGCCGAAAACGGCGACACGGGACAAGCGACGGTGCTTATGTATCCGCCAATCGGACTCTGCAATGGCCTCATCCTGGTCATTACCGGCTTGGTTTCGTTTTTGGGATTCAGCAGCCGGAGGATCGAGGATAAATACATTTTTCATCCGGAAAGCATTCTGGCAGGCAAGGAGTATTACCGGCTGTTAACCTCCGGGTTTTTGCACGCGGACTGGCGCCATCTGTTGCTGAACATGATGAGTCTTTATTTTTTCGGAGGCCGGGTCGAATGGGAGTTAGGGCACAGCAACTTCCTTCTGGTTTATTTGGGAGCGATTGTGGGCGGGAACCTGCTTTCGCTCTATATCCATCGTCATCATGAGTACCTCGCCTACGGGGCTTCGGGGGGCGTGTGCGGGATTATTTTCGCCTACATCCTTCTGTTTCCCGGCAGCCGGATCAGTTTGATGTTCATTCCGGTTTTCGTCCCGGGCTGGCTCTATGCGATCGGGTTTATGAGCCTGTCCTTCTTTGCGATGAGGGCGGGCCGGGACAATGTCGGCCACGATGCGCATCTCGGCGGAGCGATGGTGGGTTTGTTGATTGCCGCCGGCCTGCGCCCCGAAATGGTGCGTGAAAACCTGAGCGTGTTTCTCATTGTGCTGACGAGTGCCGGCGTTTTGCTCGCGTATCTGTGGATCAACCCGCTGCCCTTGGAAAACTTCTCGTTTACGGGCTGGTGGAAGAGAAACCGCGGCGCAAGTGTGGTGAAGCCCAGACGAGAGAATCTGGAGGTGGACAGGATTCTCGAAAAGCTGGCCAAAAGCGGGATCGGAAGCCTGAGCGCGGAGGAGAAGGGTTTGCTGGAGGAGGTTTCGGGGAAGTACCAGCGGCGCGCGGAGTCGAAAAAGCCGGAATCAGGGCTGGCGATCTGAGAGATTGCTCGATTGACCTGGCTGTCCGCCGCTCCGTCTTTGGGCGTTGAAAAGGCCCGTGGCCGCTCATAAGCTGAGCCAGCGCGATGACCTCGGCCCAACAACAGGCGACGCTCGTGGGATCAAACTGCGAGCTCGCCTTCGACAATCTAACGCGCCAGCTTTACGCCACCGATGCCTCGATCTACCGCATCGAGCCGGCGGCGGTTGGGTTTCCGAAGAATTCGCGACAGGCCAGCGCGTTGCTGCAGGCGGCGGCGCAGGCGGGCGTGGCCGTCACCCCTCGCGGCGCCGGTACGGGACTCGTCGGCGGTGCGCTGGGGGAAGGCTTGGTCATCGATTTCTCACGGTACAATCGCCAAATCACCGACCTCGATCTGGACCGGCGCACCGTGCGCGTCGGGCCGGGTGTGGTGCTGGACCAATTGAACAACTTCCTTCGGCCGCATGGGTTTTGCTTTGGACCCGACGTGGCGACCAGCGCGCGGGCAACGCTCGGCGGCATGATCGCTAACAATTCCAGCGGCTCACATGCCCCGGTTTACGGCACGACTGCGGACCACCTCCAGGAGCTGGAAATCGTCACGGCCGAGGGGGACATCATGATGGTGGGTCCGGCTCACGACACGTTGCGGAAACAGCGTGAGTTGGTGCAGGACCTGGTCCGATTCCATTCGCTGGAGATTCAGGAGCGGTTCCCGGCGGGTCTATTGAAACGCTGGCCCGGCTACGGCATCGACCGTTGCGCCCGGGAGCCGGACAACCTGATTCACGTGTTGTGCGGCAGCGAGGGGACTCTGGCGGCAATTACTTCGGCCGAAATCAAGGTTGTCCCCCTGCCGAAAAAGAAAGGCCTGGGTTTGATTTTCTTTGCCTCAGTCGCCGAGGCGATGCAAGCGACGGTCGAGTTGCTGGATTTGAAACCGGCTGCTATCGAGCACCTCGACCGCGTGCTGCTGGACCAGACCCGAGGGCAACGCGAGTTCCAGGCGGCGCGCGATTTGCTGGAGCTGGAACACAAGCCCTGCCAATCAATCCTGGCGGTGGAGTTTTTTGGGGACGTAAAGGAGCGCCTCGCGGCCCTGCTGGAACGCAAGCTGGGGTTGCGTCAGACCATTCTCAAGACACCGGCGGAGGCCGGCTTGTTCTGGGCGATGCGCAAAGCCGGGCTGTCCTTGTTGACCGGACGTC
>DATMQA010000209.1:0-6654 GCA_035566895.1 Binatia bacterium | reverse complement strand
GTGTAGGCGACTCCGACAAGAATACCCAAGCCCGCGATGACGGCGAGCGTCGGGAATGCGTGCCAGGCGCCGATGAGCACCTGCAACTCGGCCACAAACCCGCTGAACCCGGGCAGACCCATCGAGGCCACTCCGGCCAGCGTAAAGCTCACGGCGGCAAAAGGCAGGAGTTTGTTCAGGTTCATTTTCTGCAGAGCATCCAAGTCGCGCGTGTGGGTCCGGTCGTAAACCATCCGCCCGACAACCGCGAACAGCAGCCCGGCGATAATGCCGTGCGAAAACATCTGCAGCACCGCGCCGCTCAGCCCAAATTGGTCCAGCGTCATCAGTCCCAGCAGCACGAATCCCATGTGGCTCACGCTTGAATAGCCGATGACGAATTTGAAGTCCTTCTGGACGAGGGCCACCGTGGCGCCATAGACGATGCCGATGGCGGCCAGGACGCTGAAGACATCGCGCCAGGAGCCAAAGCCAAGAACCCGGAAGCCCCAGGCGTCCATGCCTTGCGGGAACAACGACATGGCCACGCGCAGGCACCCATAAGCGCCAAGTTTCATTACCACGCCAGCCAACAGCATCGAAGCCGCAGTCGGCGCGGCAACGTGACCGGTGGGAGCCCAAGTGTGGAATGGCCACAGACCGGCGAGGATCGCAAAACCGACAAAGACCATCGGAAAGGCCCACATCTGAAAACTGTGCGGGAAGGGAAACTGGGAGAGTTCGAGCAAGCTCATGGTCTTGCCACCGGCGACAACGAAAGCCGCGATGAGGCCGATGAGGACCATCGCGCTGCCGGCGAAGGAATAGAGCGCCAGCTTCATCGCGCCATATTCGCGCTGGGTCGAGCCCCAAATGGCGATAATGAAATATTTTGGGATGATGGCGATTTCGTAAAACACGAAGAGCAGGAAGAGGTCGAAGCTGAGAAAAACGCCATAAACGCCGCCAATCAACGCGAGGTAGAAGGCAAAGAACTCTTTAGCCCGATGCTCGATGTTCCAGGAAAAGAGAATGCCGGCGAGTGCGGCGAGGCCGGTGAGCAGCACAAGCGTGAGACTGATGCCGTCAGCCGCGAGATGGTACTCGATGCCGAGAGAAGGAATCCAGGAAACTTGAGTGACCGTTCGGATTTCACCGAGTTTGGCCTGGAGCGCGCCGCCGAGGGCAAAGACGAAACCTAAACAGGCCGTCAGCATGGCCACGATGCGAGCCGCGCGCGCATCCCCTTGCGGCAGCAACATCAGCACCACCACTCCGAGGAAGGAAATGTAGATCGTCCAGGCGAGCATCGTCAGTGTGCTGAGTGGCGGCAAGATTGGCTGCCAGGAGTGCTCGCATATTCGTGTTTGACGATGTGCATCGCTAGTTAAAACTTCAGATATTGCACCATCTGCGCGACAGTGCTGTTAATCGTGCCGAGCACAGCCTGCGGATAAACTCCCAACGCGAACATCAGCGCTAGCGCCGGCAACACCATTGCCCGCTCGGTCACTGTCAGGTCGGGCAGCTTCGACCATTTATCATTGAGCGGGCCGTTAAAGACCCGTTGCAAAATCGTCAGGATGAAAATGGCCGTGACCAGCAGGCCCAGGACAGAAAACGCGGTGGCCCAGGTTGCCAAAGGGAACGCCCCTTTAAAAATCAAGAACTCGCCAATGAATCCATTGAGCCCGGGGAGCCCCAGGGAAGAGAACAGAGCAATGCCCATCAAGCCGCAGAAGACGGGGGCCACTTTGCGCAAGCCGCCAAACTCGTTAAGGCCGCGGACTCCACCGCCACGTTCCTCCAGGAACCCGACAAACCAGAACAAGGTGGCGGCGGTCAGTCCGTGATTGAACATTTGCAGGAACACGCCGTTCAGCGCCGCGGATTTTTCGGTTAGGGGTGAAGCTGCCATCGTGCTGGAGCTCATCACCGCGAATACTCCCAATAGGCAATAACCGAGGTGGTTAATCGAGGAATAAGCCAGCATCCGTTTCAAATCTTTTTGGGCGAAGGCGGCACAGGCAGAAAAGATGATGGTAATAACAGCAAGCCAGAGCAGCGGGGTCATGAGCCAGCGCATTTCCGAAGGGAAGATCGGCAGCAGGACGCGCAGGAATCCATAGACGCCCATTTTCGACATCAAGCCAGTCAGCAGCATGGTCGTGCCGGTGGGGGCTTCGGCATAGGCAAAGGGCAGCCAGGTGTGGAAAGGAATCAAGGGAACTTTGACCGCGAACCCTAGAAATGCTCCGGCAAAAATCAGCAGCGCCAGGCGACGGGTCGTCAAATCGCGCCACCCCAGTTGGTCCGAGAGAGCCGAAATGAGCGAGCCGTCGCGTCCCATCTCCGCCAATTTGATAAAATCAAACTCATGGGTAGCTAAAAAAATTGCCAGAAACGCCAGCAGCATCGCCACGCTGCCGACCATAGTATAAACAAAAAATTGGGTTGCGGCCGAGGCGCGCAAAGGCCCGCCCCACAATCGGATCAGAAAAAACGCGGGAATGAGGCTTAGCTCCCAGAAAAGAAACCAATGGAAGAAATTCAAGGCCGTGAAAGTGCCGAAAAGGCCTGCCTGGAGGAAGAGGACAAGCGCAAAATAGAGGTGCGCACGCTCCTCGATTTTCCACGAGGCCAGCAGCGCCATCGGCACAACGATTCCCGTGAGCCCGACCATCAGCAAGCCCAGTCCATCCAGGCCGACGTGGTATCGGACGGCCAGTCTGGGAATCCAGCCATACTGCTCTTCAAACTGAAGTCCGCCCTGACTGGGCCGGAACAAGGCCCACAAAACCAGAGCCACGGCCAGGGCTCCGAAGCTGAAAGCCAAGGCAGTTTTGCGCGCGAGTTGTTTTTGCTCGGGGCCCAAGCCGACAATGAGCAGCCCGCCGATGAGCGGCAGGAAGGTCAAGATGGTGAGCAGGGGCAAAGCATTCATGGCGCGTGGCAGCCCCAGATGAATAACAGCACCAGAACCACCAAGGTTACGCCAATCACACGGAGATAGCGCTGAACCTGTCCGTCCTGGAAGCGGGAGAAAATGCCTCCGCCTTTGGATAGCCCCCGGCAGCTTTCGTCAAAGCCAACATTGATCACACGCTCATCAATAATCCGGTTTACCCAGGAGAGCGCAATCACCGCGTAAGCAAGCAAAAGCACCCCACCGTTCCAAACCGCGCGGTCCAGCAAGTCACATACCCTTGAGCACCCGGCGTTGAACCGAACCAGCGACCACTCGTAAACCTCGTCCACAAAAAACTTCCGCTGCAACAGGACGAACAGATTCGGCCAAGCGCGCTGGAGCACGTCCTGTTCTTCACTGGCCGCTATGGGCCGGCGCCCATACAGCCAGTAACCCACGCCCAGGCCCACCAGGACGACAGTGCTGGAAATGGACATCACCCGCAGCACATCGCTTTCGAGGAGCATGCCTATGCTCGACGAGGCGGTTTCGCCATTGAGGAAGGCTTGGAACCACGGCCATGCGGGCGTGCCGATAAAGCCTAAGAAGATGGAGAAGAACGCCAGGACCACCAGTGGCACGAGCATCACTGGAGGACTTTCATGTGGAATCGATGGCAATTCGGTCTGGGGATGTTCTTTGGCGGGAAGCCCGGCATGAGCCACTGTCCCCTGTTCGGACGAGGTCGTTTTGCCCAACTCCAGGCGGCAGTTACCAAAAAAGACCAAGCAGACCTGCCGGGTCATGTAGAAAGCCGTGAGGAAGGCACCAATGACGCCCAAGCAAAATGGCCAGTAAGATACGCTCCAGGCATGAGCTGCATGCAAGATGTCGTCCTTGCTCCAGAAACCGGAGAACAACAGCGGAAACCCGCTCAACGCCAACATTCCGACGGCATAGGTGGCGAAGGTCACCGGCATAAACTTGCGCAGTCCTCCCATGCAACGGACATCCTGCTCGTCATGACAGCCGTGAATGACCGAGCCCGCTCCCATGAACAGGAGCGCCTTGAAGAAGGCGTGCGTGATAAGATGGAACATGCCGACGGCCACGCCCCCCGCCCCCAGCCCGAGCATCATGAAACCGAGCTGTGAGACAGTTGAATAGGCCAGAATGCGTTTGATGTCGGTCTGCGCCACCGCAATGCTGGCCGCGAAGACGGCGGTTATCGCCCCAACCCAGGTGACCGCGTGGAGCGCGCCGGATGACGTCGCGGTAACTCCGGGTGCGGCCATTAACGGATACACTCGCGCCACCAGGAACACGCCGGCCGCGACCATGGTCGCGGCATGAATCAGCGCGCTGACCGGCGTGGGACCTTCCATGGCATCCGGCAGCCATACGTGCAACGGCACCTGGCCGGATTTGCCGATGGCGCCGCAAAAAATCAACAGAGCAATGCCGGTAGAGGCGGCGATGCCGACGCCGGCGCCGCGCGCCACGAGACTGGTCAGGGCAGATTGTTCGAGGCAGCCGTTTCCCCCGTCATAAAAAAGCAACGTGCCGGTTTGGGAATAGAGCCAAACTATGCCGAGAAGAAACGCCAGGTCGCCAATGCGCGTTACAATGAAAGCCTTCCTGGCGGCAGCAGTTGCGCTGGGTTTATGATACCAGAAGCCAATCAGGAGATAAGAGGTCAGGCCAACCAGCTCCCAGCAAATGAAGAACAGCAGCAGGCTGTTGGCGATGACCAGCCCCAGCATCGCGGCCGCAAAGAGCGAAAGGAAACAAAAGAAACGGGTGAAATTCTCGTCAGGAGCCATGTAGCCGACGCTGTAGATGAAGATGAGCAGCCCGACGAAAGAGACCATGACAAGCATTGCCGCCGTGAGCGGGTCCAGGACCCAGCCGAGCTTCACCCAGTCGCTCCCGATTTGGAACCAGGGAAAATTGAAGATTTGCCGCGAAACTTCGCCGTGACCGGAGGAGCGGAGTGTCTCCGCAAAGGCAAAGCAGGACAGGACGAGCGCGCCGGCCATCGAGAGGAGCGCCAATGAAGCCGCGAACCGACGTTGCCGCTGCCGGGCCACAGCGCTCAGGCCCGCCGCCAGGAGAGGGAGGGCGGGAATGAGCCAGAGATGTCCTATGACGCGATTCATAGGTAAGGGCTATCCTTTCATTGAATCAATCTGATCGACGTTCGCCGTTTTATAGTGCCGATAGATGGAGATGATCAGCGCCAGACCCACCGCAGCTTCCGCAGCCGCCACCCCAATCGAGAAAAGCACAAAGATTATGCCCGTGAGCGCTTGCGGGTTGGAGCCGTAACGCCAGAAGGCAATGAAATTGAGATTCGCCGCGTTAAGCATCAGTTCGATGCCGATCAGGACGATGATGGCGCTGCGGCGTGTCAGCGCCCCGGCCAGGCCGATGGCAAAAAGCAGGGCGGAAAGCAAAAGGTAGCAGTTTAGTGAGGTCATGTTCAAAAAATCCAAATTCCAAACACCAAGCTCCGGAAAAGCTCCAAACTCCAAATTCCAAAACCTACTCCGGCTCGCGCCATTGAAACTTGAGATTTGAAGTTTTCCCGGGGTTTGGGGTTT
Source organism: Binatia bacterium (assembly GCA_035566895.1). Classification (GTDB taxonomy): domain Bacteria; phylum Verrucomicrobiota; class Verrucomicrobiia; order Limisphaerales; family UBA8199; genus DATMQA01. Next base: position 1,164 of record DATMQA010000209.1, on the reverse strand, counting down.
GGAATTTGGATTTTCATTTCGCGGCGTTCTGTTCCTGCATCGCGATGAGCACGGCCCCGAGCAACGCAGCGGTCAAAAGCAGACCCAGGACCTCCAGAGGGAGGATGTATTTGGTCATCAGTTGTTCGCCGATTTGGTTGACAGTGGGTTGCGACGGCGAAGGAGTTTTTTCAGTTATGGCGCTGGTTGAAAGAACGATACGCGCCAACACACCAAAAACAGCCACCGCGATGACAATGCCCACGGTCCACGAAGAGGAAAATATAGATTGCCGGGGCGTCTCGCTGCCGCGCGTGAGCAAAATCGCAAAAACAATCAGAATCGCGACCGCCCCGATATAAATCAGGATCTGGGCAAAGCCCACAAACTGCGCATTAAGCTGCAAGTAAATGGCGGCCAGCCCGGCGAAGGTGACCGCTAGCGCCAGAGCACAATGCACCAGATTGCGCAGGGTCATGGCCGCGATTGCGCCGGCGACAGTCAGGAGCGCGAGGATGGCGAAGGCCGATGTCATGTAAATCTATTCCGCATACCGATACGTTCTCCTGCCCAGATTCCCATGATGGAACAACGCCCATCCCAGCCAGGCATAGGGGCCGAGGATCAGCAGCGCGCAGACCAGCCAGCGTTCGAGGCCAGACGGCATAAAATGCCACACGCCGGCAGCCAGAACATCGAGCAGCGCCATGGGCAGCATGAATTTCCAGGCGAAGTTCATAAGCTGGTCCATGCGCAAGCGCGGCAGGGTCCCGCGGACCCAGATGAAAAGGCCGATCAACGCCAACAGCTTGCCGAAAAACCAGAAGTAGGAGGGAATCCATTCGAGGAATGGAAAGGGTGCCTGCCAGCCGCCCAGGAAAAGTGTGATGGCCAAGCCGCTGATGGCGAACATGCCAATGTATTCGCCCAGGAAAAACAGCGCGAACTTGAACCCGGAGTATTCGATGTAATAGCCGGCGATAATTTCGGACTCGCCCTCCGGCAGGTCGAACGGAGAGCGGTTCGATTCGGCGGTGCCCGCGATCAGGAAGAGAATGAACCCCGCAAACCCCCAGGGCGTTAGCACGTACCATTGCGGCAACCCGCCCCGGTAACCGGCCTGGGCCTCGACTATCTTCGTGGTGGAGAGAGACCCTGCGATCATAACCGCGCCCACCGTGGAAA